>UQLH01000005.1:0-95032 GCA_900541805.1 uncultured Collinsella sp. | reverse complement strand
GGGCTTGCAGCGACGGACCTCAGGACGCTCTTACACCACGTCTACGCGCGCCACCCGCGTGTAAGCCGTGAAAACGGCATTTGGGGCTGTTTTGGCTGTTACTAAAAGGGTAACAGTACTCATATTTGCCATTTTTGCCCACGGGGCCTCGAAGGGGCTGTCAATCAGGTCCTAGGGGAGGCGGTTTGAGGGTCGCAGAGCAAAAACGGGGGCGCAGGTTGTCCTGCGCCCCCGTTTTCTGGGCATTGCGGTTGTTTGCCGCCGGTTGTTACGCCGCCTCGTCGAACTGCGAGTTATACAGGTCGGCGTAGAAGCCACCCTGGGCGAGTAGCTCGTCGTGTGTGCCCTTCTCGACGATGTCGCCGTCGCGAATTACCAAGATTACGTCGGCGTTGCGGATCGTGGACAGGCGGTGCGCGATGACAAAGCTGGTACGGCCCTGCATCAGCGCATCCATGGCGCGCTGAATAAGCTCCTCGGTGCGGGTATCGACGTTGGAGGTCGCCTCGTCCAGAATCAGCGCCGGGCGGTCGGCCAAAATGGCACGGGCGATGGTCACGAGCTGGCGCTGGCCCTGCGACAGGTTGGTGCCCTCCTCGTTGATCATAAAGTCGTAGCCGCCGGCGAGCGTATGGATAAAGTGATCGCAGCGTGCGGCGCGTGCAGCGGCCTCGACCTCGGCATCGCTTGCATCGGGGCGTCCGTAGCGGATGTTCTCGCGGATGGTGCCGTTAAACAGCCAGGTATCCTGCAGCACCATGGCAAACTCGCCGCGAAGTGCCGCACGGTCCCAATCGCGCACGTCGATGCCCTCGACGCGCAGCGAGCCGCCGTCCACATCGTAAAAGCGCTGCAGCAGCTTAATGAGCGTGGTCTTGCCGGCGCCGGTGGGGCCGACGATGGCCACGGTCTGGCCGGGCTGTGCCTCGCAGCTAAAGTCGTGGATGATGGTCTTGTCGGGCGTGTAGCCAAACTTGACATGGTCAAACTCCACGTGGCCGGGGCGCTTTTCGGGAATCTGCGCGTCGGCCTTCTGTTCCTCCTCGGGCGCGGCCAGGAACTCAAAGACGCGCTCGGTGGCAGCTGCCATCGACTGCATCGTGTTGCTTACGTTGCCCAGTTGCTGCACGGGTTGCGTAAAGTTGCGAACGTACTGGATAAAGCTCTGGATGTCGCCGGGCGTGGCATTGCCGGTCAGTGCGAGTTGTGCGCCCACCACGACGACGCCCACGTAGCCCATGTTGCCCACCAAGCTCATGAGCGGCATCATCAGGCCCGACAGGAACTGCGAGCGCCAGCCACTAATAAACAGGCGATCGTTTTGACGGTCGAACTCCTCGATCGAAGCCTCGGCGCGGTCGAACACCTGAATAACGTTCTGGCCGGCAAAATCCTCTTCGATAATGCCGTTGACGGTGCCCAGAACCTGCTGTTGCTCGCGGAAGTACGGCTGCGAGAAGTGAATCATTACGGTCAAGATAATCGCGGCGGCCGGCAGCGTGAGCACGGTGACGCCGGTAAGCGGCAGGCTGATCGAAAGCATCATGACGAGCACGCCGATAATCTGCGTCACCGACGTGATGAGCTGCGTCACGCTCTGGTTGAGCGACTGACCCAGCGTATCGACGTCGTTGGTGATGCGGCTGAGTACGTCTCCCTTGCTGTGGCCGTTGAAGTAACTCATCGGCACGACGGCAATCTTGGCGGCGATTTCCTTGCGCATGCGGTAGCAGATCTTTTGCGTGACGCCGGTCATGAGCCAGCCCTGGACCAGGCTGCAGACAGAGCTCGCCAGATACAGGCAGAGCAAAAAGCCGAGCGTCTTGGCGATCCAGTCAAAGTCAACGTCGCCGGTGCCGTTGACCTTGGCGACCAGGCCTTCGAACAGCTTGGTCGTAACCTGGCCGAGCACCTTGGGTCCCACAATGTTAAAGATGACCGAGCACACGGCAAAGGCGACGGCGGCAAACACGGCAATCTTGTGCTGGCCGATATAGCCGAGCAGCTGCCTCATGGTGCCCTTAAAGTCCTTGGCCTTTTCGCCGCGACGCATGCCGCCCATGCGGCCCATGGGACCACGCTGGCGGGTGGGCTTGGGAATCTGAGTCTTGGTCTCGTCTGCCATTAGCGCTCGCCTCCTTCCATGACGGCTGCAATTTCTTCTTGGGTAAGCCCCAGCTCCTCGGCGGAAAGCTGCGACTGTGCGATCTCCAGGTACGCCGGGCAGCTGCGCAGCAGCTCCTCGTGCGTGCCGGTGCCCACTACGTGGCCGTCGTCGAGCACGATGATCTGGTCGGCGTGCATGATGGTCGCGATGCGCTGGGCCACGACCACGAGCGCGGCGTCGGTGACGTTTTTGGCCAACTCCTCGCGCAGGCGCGCGTCGGTCTTGTAGTCGAGGGCACTAAACGAGTCATCGAACACCACGACCTCGGGCTTTTTGGCCAGGGCGCGGGCGATGGCCAGACGCTGGCGCTGACCACCCGAAACATTGGAGCCGCCCTGGCTGATGGGGGAGTCGTAACCGCCCTCACGCTCGGCGATAAAGTCCTCGGCCTGTGCGATGCGCGCGGCCTGGCGCATGTCATCATCGCTCACCATGTCGCCGGCAAACTTGAGGTTGCTCTCGACGGTGCCCGAGAACAGACGCCCCTGCTGCGGGATGTAACCAATGCGGCGGCGCAGCTCGGAAAGGGTCATGTCGCGCACGTCGATGCCGTCGAGCGAAATGCTGCCGCCCGTGACGTCGTACAGGCGCGGAATCAGCTGTACGAGCGTGGACTTGCCCGAGCCCGTGGAGCCAATGATGCCGAGCATCTGACCGGCATGCGTGGTGAAGTTCACGCCGCTGATGACATCGGCGCGGGCATCGGGGTACTGGAAGCTCACGTCGCGGAAGGTGAGCTCACCGCGCGGCGAGCTGGCCGCGGGCAGTTTGGGCGAGGCGGGGTCGTTGATGCTCGTGGGGCAGGTGATGACCTCATCTACGCGCTCGGCTGCGACCTCGGCACGGGGCAGGATGACCGAAACCATGGTGAGGATCATAAACGCCATGACGATCTGCATAGTGTAGGAGATAAACGCCATCATGTTGCCGACCTGCATCACGCCGTCGGACACGCCCTGCGCGCCAAACCAGACGATAAGCACGGTGATGCAGTTCATGACGAGCATCATGAGCGGCATCATAAAGCTCATGGCGCGGTTGGTGTAGAGCTGCGTGGTCATCAGGTCGAGTGATGCCTTGTCGAAACGCTCGAGCTCATGCTCCTCGCGGTTGAACGAGCGGATGGGCATAAGGCCGTCGAGCAGCTCGCGGGCGGTAAGGTTCACGCGGTCAACAAAGCTTTGCATCTTTTTGAACTTGGGCATGGTGAGGCCCATAAGCACGCCGACGACGGCCGAGACCGCGATGATGGCAACGGCGATGGTCCACTCCAGGCCGGTATGGTTGGCCAGGACGCGCATGACGGCGACGATGCCCATGACGGGGGCCATCAGACACATGCGGATAAACAGAGTTGCGGCCATCTGGATCTGCTGAATGTCGTTGGTGCAGCGGGTGATGAGCGAGGCCTGGCTAAACTTGCCCACCTCGGCCGGCGAGAAGTGCATAACCTTGTTGAAGGTCTCGCGGCGCAGGTCGCGGGCGATGGAGCAGGCGGTGCGCGAAGCCACGGCACCGGTCAGGATGGTGGCGACGAGCGACACGAGGCACAGTCCAAACATCGTGGTCGCCATGCGGCTCAGGTAGGCGTTCTGCACGTCGGCGGGGTCGATGCCCTGTGCCTTGTACTCGTCCTGTACATAGCTCACGGCGCGCTGGGTGACGATGGAGCCCGACATGGAGCCCATTTTGTCCGCCATTTGGTTGGCGCCCTCGACGAGCTTGCTTTGGTCTACCAGACCGCCCTCGACACCCAGGCGCAGGCTCTTCATAGTGATTTTGCCGCCGTCGGCATCAATCTGCTTTTGCATGTTCTGCGCCGCTGCGGCCTTCTGCTGCATCTCGGCGAGCTGCTCGGGCGTCATCGCTGCCATTTGCTCGGGGGTTGGCATGGCCTGGGCAGCGTTGTCGTTTTTCTCGCTGGACGAGCCCATCATGTCGCCCATGGAGTTGGCGTCGATGCCCTGGTTGAGCGAAAGGACGACAGTCTCGGGCAGGCTCATAATGTCGGCAATCTTGCCTCCATCGGCACGCTCTTCCTCGGTGCCCCTGTACGTTCGAATGCCGTTTTTGTCAGCCTTGCTAAACACGGCCTCCACAGCCTTGGTGTTCTTGGCGCTCATAAAGAGTTCGAGGTCGTCGAGCGATTCGGCGCGAATGGTGTCGGGCACGGGCGAGGCAATGCCGCCTTGCTGCACGCCCACGTCGACGATATCGCTCATATAGGTTGGCAGTGCCAGATCGGCGTTGCAGCTGATTACGATAAGTACGATAGCTGCGAACAGTGCCAAGATATGCTTTTTAAAGAGCTTGAGAATCCTCACTCGGCATCTCTCCTTTCTTGATTGCGGTCGATAATTTCGTTGGCACGCCTTAGAAGACGCACCATCTCTTGGGTATCTGTTTCGCCGAGCTGCTCGAGGAAAGCCGCAGTGCGGTTCTCGAATTCCCGACGTTTGATTTCTAGATCCTGGAATCCTTTGTCGGTCACCGTGACGTGTACGCGACGACGGTCGGTCTTTGAGTGCTCGCGCTCGACCCAGCCCTTGGCTTCGAGAGCGCGTAGGATATTGGCGATGCGGGCACTCGAGACCCAGGCGCGATCAGCGAGTTCGCTTGGCGTGAGCGAGCCGCCGGCGAGTATGAGGGCGCGCATGACGGCCATCTCGCCGCCGAGGGCTTTGTCCGCAAAACGCGAAATGCGCTGATGCATGCTGCCGAACTCGGTAAGGAGCTGACGCCCAAGTTCACGGAAATCGGTATCTTCCACCGAAAACCCCTAACACTAGAAACTATTTTCGGTGAAAGATGATACCCCCGCACGCGCACCCTATACGGTAGATTTTGGGACATGCCTAGAAAACAACCTTTAGGCGACCTCCGTACACCGTCGGTATCAGCAAAGTTAGGGGTAGATCTCTGAGCACGTCCTAAAGCCCACTCAGAGGCACTTTACCCTGCTAAAGCTGGCATAACAGCTAGAGTGAACGTCGTACAAAGGCAAGGAAAAAACTAAACAAATCGGTGAACGGTAGTTGTTCACGCTCGCATTTCCTGCGGGTTTGTAAAAAACGCCCTTATGATATAAAAAAAGAAACATATAACAGCCCAGATGGAGAGGGTCGCTATGTTATCCTTCTCAAACGGGTGAAATCTTGGGTTTTGGGTTGCAGTTCCAAGGTGGACAAACGTTTTTCCCTGCACCAACATGTGGTGAAGAACGGAAGAAGCCGGTAGTGCAAGCCGAAAATTCAAGAATTCAATAAGCAGCGGTGTGAGAGAGCGCCGCATTACACGTAACTAGGAGCGTGGTTACACAATGCAGGAGGCATGGGAAGGCTTCAAGGAAGGCATTTGGACGGGAGAGGTTGACGTCCGAGACTTCATCCAGAAGAACTACACCCCTTACGAGGGCGACGAGTCGTTCCTCGTAGGTCCGACCGAGCGTACCAAGGAGCTGTGGGGCGAGGTTCTCGACCTGCTGCTTAAGGAGCGCGAGCAGGGTGGTGTCCTCGATATGGACACCAAGACCGTCACGGGTATCGTGAGCCACCCCGCTGGCTACATCGATAACGCCCACCGCGAGAAGGAGACCATCGTCGGCCTCCAGACCGACAAGCCGCTCAAGCGCGCTCTGCACGTCAACGGCGGTATCCGCATCGCTTGCCAGGCCGCCAGCCAGCACGGCTACAAGGTCGACGAGAACGTTGTCGAGCGCTACACCTTCGAGCGCAAGACCCACAACGCCGGCGTCTTCGATGTTTACACCCCCGAGATGCGTGCTTGCCGCTCGGCTCACATCATCACCGGTCTGCCCGATGGCTATGGCCGCGGCCGCATCATCGGCGACTACCGTCGTGTCGCCCTGTACGGTGTCGACTACCTGATCAAGGACAAGGAGGCCCAGAAGGCTTCCACCCCGACGGTCATGACCGCCGACAACATCCGCGATCGTGAGGAGCTGCAGGAGCAGATCCGCGCCCTCGGCGAGCTCAAGATGATGGCCGAGACCTATGGTTTCGACATTTCCAACCCTGCTACCAACACGCAGGAGGCCATCCAGTGGATGTACTTCGCCTACCTTGCTGCCGTCAAGGAGCAGAACGGCGCCGCTATGTCCATCGGCCGTACCTCTACGTTCATCGACATCTATGCTGAGCGCGACCTTGCCAACGGTACCTTCACCGAGGAGCAGATCCAGGAGTTCGTGGATCACTTCATCATGAAGCTCCGCATGGTCAAGTTCGCCCGTACTCCCGAGTACCAGGCCCTGTTCACCGGCGACCCGCAGTGGGTCACCGAGTCCATCGGCGGCATGGGTGTTGACGGCCGTACGCTCGTTACCAAGATGAGCTACCGCTACCTGCACACGCTCGAGAACATGGGTACCAGCCCCGAGCCCAACATGACCGTTCTGTGGTCGACCCGTCTGCCCGAGAACTTCAAGAAGTTCTGCGCCAAGACTTCCGTCGCCAGCTCCTCGATCCAGTACGAGAACGACGACCTCATGCGCGTCTATCACGGCGACGACTACGGCATTGCCTGCTGCGTGTCCTCCATGCGCATCGGCAAGGAGATGCAGTTCTTCGGCGCCCGCGCCAACCTTGCCAAGTGCCTGCTCTACGCACTCAACGGCGGTGTTGACGAGGTCTCCAAGAAGCAGGTCGGCCCCAAGTATCGCGCCGTCGAGGGCGATACGCTCGATTACGACGACGTTGTGGCCAAGTACAACGACATGATGAAGTGGCTCGCTGGCGTGTACGTCAACTCGCTGAACATCATTCACTACATGCACGACAAGTATTGCTACGAGCGCATCCAGATGGCTCTGCACGACAAGCACGTGCACCGCTGGTTCGCTACGGGCATCGCTGGCCTTTCCGTCGTGGCTGACTCCCTGTCCGCCATCAAGTACGCCAAGGTTCACCCCGTCCGTGACGAGAACGGCATCATCGTCGACTTCGAGACCGAGGGCGAGTTCCCCAAGTACGGTAACGACGACGACCGCGTCGACCAGATTGCTCACGACGTTGTGCACCAGTTCATGGAGTACATCCGCATGAACGACACCTACCGCAACTCCGTGCCCACGACCTCGGTTCTGACCATTACCTCCAACGTCGTGTACGGTAAGAAGACCGGCTCCACGCCCGACGGCCGCAAGGCTGGCCAGCCGTTCGCCCCGGGTGCTAACCCCATGCACAAGCGCGATAGCCACGGCGCCATCGCTTCGCTGTCTTCGGTTTCCAAGCTCCCGTTCCGCGATGCTCAGGACGGCATCTCCAACACCTTCTCCATCATCCCGAGTGCGCTCGGCAAGGAGGACCAGGTGTTCTTTGGCGATATCGACCTTGATCAGCTGGGCGAGTAACTATTGTTAGTGCTATACTAACAATAACGATTACTGATTAGTGCGCCGGTTTCGGCCGGCGCCTATTAATCGAAGGAGACACATTATGAAGGTTTCTGAAGTTTCCGAGACTCAGGCCGATAACCTGGTCCACATGCTCGACGCTTACGCCGAGAAGGGTGGCCACCACCTGAACATCAACGTCTTCAACCGTGAGACGCTGCTCGACGCTCAGGCTCACCCCGAGAAGTACCCGCAGCTGACCATCCGCGTTTCCGGCTATGCCGTGAACTTCCACACGCTCACCAAGGAGCAGCAGGACGAGGTCATTGCGCGTACCTTCCACGACAAGTTCTAAAGGGACTCAACTCCCACCGGAGACCCGGTAAGGCCTACGCACTTTGCCTCTCAAACGTCCTCGCCGCTTCGCGGCTGCGGAATGTTTGCGAGACAAAGTGCTCCCGGCCTTGCCGGGTCTCCTGCGTTGTCGTCCTTTAGGGAACCACGCTAAATTAAATTGGTGTCCTCGGACATGCAAAGAGGCTCGCTGCGCACTTCGTGCGGCGAGCCTCTTTGCGTCCTGCGGAATGTTTTGGGAGGTAGCCCAAACAGCCCCGGCGGGGGTCCTGTGTAGTCACCCTTTAGGCGGAACTCTCCTAATTATTTGGATGAGTCGTTTACTTACTTGTGCTGTTACCGTCTTCCCGCTGTTGTTGGGGTATGCTTTGTTCGTATGTAAACGTATGACATGTTGATGGGGGAGGGTGCTATGGCTCACGAGAGTGCCCGTTCTAAGGATACGGCTAAGCCTGGCATCAAGGAAGTTGCAGCGGTGGCGGGGGTTTCGCCTACTACGGTATCTCGCGTGCTTAATAACCGCGGCTACATTAGCCAGGAAACCCGCGATAAAGTCCATGCGGCGATGGAGCGCATCAACTATACGCCCAACGATATCGCCCGTGCCATGCTCAACGGTCGCCTGAATCTTATCGGTATGATCGTTCCCTTTGTGAGCAGCCCGTTCCATGCTCAGGTTGTGCAGGCGGTCGAGCGCACGTTAGCGGAAAACGGCTTTAAGATGTTGCTGTGCAACAGCGCCAATCGACCCGATCTTGAGCGTTCCTATATTGACATGCTCCGCCGCAATATGGTCGACGGCGTCATCGTCAACTCCCTCAATATCGGTGCCGAGGCATATGCCGAGATGGGCTTGAGCCTGGTTGGCATCGACTGCGATCTTGGCGAGGGCTCTGTCCAGATTGCAAGTGACAGCTATGGCATTGGCGAGCTCGCCACGCGCCGTCTGATTGATGACGGCTGCAGGCGTATCCTGTGCCTGCGCAGCAATAGCCGCATGCGCATGCCTGCCAATAAGCGTACCGATGCCTACCTCGATGTTGTTGAGCAGGCCGGTTTGTCCGCGCTTGTCCGTGAGGTTGAGTTCGTTAAGCCCGACGACGAAAAGGGCGCGGTCGTTGCGAAGATCCTCGATGAGAACCCCGATATTGACGGCATCTTTGCGGGAGACGATACGATGGCGGCCATCTGTCTCAACGTGATGAAGCAGCGCGGCTTGAGCGCTCCAGACGATATTAAGGTCGTGGGCGCGGATGGTGCCCGCCGAACTATGACGTTTATGCCTGACTTAACAACCGTACGTCAAGATATCGATCGCATCGGAGAGCTCGCGGCGCAATCCATCATCGCTCTTATTAACGGCGATAATCCCGAATCGAATATCAAGCTCCCCGTTGAACTCATTGAGGGCAAAACCGCGTAGTTCATCCCGTGCCAAAAGAATTCCTCAAACGCCTCTGATGACCGTTCACCGGCATATGTCAACCGTTTGCCGACGACTGGAACTGCGAAAAGACGTATTGGTGTGAAAACGTTTGACATATGAAAACGATTGACATATCTTGCCATTGTACCGAGTTAGTATGTCGTGGAAAGGAAGTCTCGGATGCACAAGGTGTATTACCAGCCTGAGGGAATTTGGGTAGGCGACATCATGCCGTACGGCGAGGACGGCACGTTCTATCTCTATCATCAGCGTGACACGCGTAACCCCGAACCTTTCGGAGAGCCGTTTGGCTGGGCACTCGCTACGACCAAGGATTTCGTCAACTACAAGGACTTTGGCGAGAGCCTTGAGCGCGGCGGCGACGAGGAAGTCGACCAGTACATTTATGCCGGCACGGTGTTTAAGGTGGGCGACAAGTACCATGCGCTCTACACTGGTTGCAATCGCGATAAGGTCCGCGCACGTTTGATGAAGCAGGTTCTTCTTCACGCAACGAGCGACGACGCCGTCAAGTGGGAGAAGAACATCGCCGAGACGCTGCTTCCGCCCCAGGAGGGTTACGATGACCGCAACTGGCGCGATCCCTTTGTGCTTTGGGATGAGGAGAACGAAGAGTACATGCTCATCCTCGGCACGCGTGTGGGCGAGGACAAGCGTCTGATGACCGGCCGCCTGGTCAAGTTCACCTCCAAGGATCTGACCAACTGGGAGTTCCAGGGCGACTGGTGGAACCCGGGCCTGTACACCATGTTTGAGATGCCTGATCTCTTTAAGATGGGCGACTGGTGGTACCTCGTCTTTTCCGAGTACAGCGACGGCAACAAGACCCGTTACCGCATGTCCAAGTCCATCAACGGTCCTTGGATTACCCCCGCTGACGACTCCTTCGACGGCCGCGCGTACTACGCCGCTCGCACCGCATTCGATGGCGAGCGTCGCGTTCTCTTTGGTTGGGTTCCTACGCGTGACGAGGGCGGCGACCCCAGCTCTTACCTATGGGGTGGCACCTTTATGCCCCTCGAGATCGTTCAGCGTGCCGACGGAACGCTCGGCACCAAGCTCCCCGACAGCATGCTTGGCGCCTTTGGCGAGGCTAAGGCAGTCGAGACCTTTGAGCTTTCCTGCGAGTCGGGCAAGGTCGAGCAGGTGCTCGCCGCGGATGCCGGCTCCACCTACTTGCTCGATGCCGACATTGAGCTCGGCGGTAACGCTGCCGGCTTCTCGGTCAAGTTCGCCGAGGACGCCGAGACCGGTCTTGCCTATGAGTTCCGCGCCAACCTGCGCGAGGGCAAGCTCGAGTTCACGCCGGCTCCCCAGTACCCGTGGTTCCAGGTCAACAACATGGGCCTCGAGCGTCCGTTGTTCTTTAAGGGCGAGGGCACTCACCATGTGCGTCTGGTCGTCGACGACGACATCGCGACCATCTTTGTCGATGATGTTGCGCTCAACGCTCGCTTCTGCAACAAGCAGGGCCAGGGTGTGGCGCTTACCGTCACCGACGGTGCGCTCAAGTGCGCAAACGCAACGATCGCGTCTCTGTAGCGGCAACGAACCGTTTTATGATTTAGAAAAGGAATGGAGAGGAACATGGACTACAAGGCAGTGTCCCAGCAAGTCGTCGACAACGTCGGCGGACTGGAGAACATCGAGGGCGCCACGCATTGCGTGACCCGTCTGCGTCTGGTGCTCAAGGATACGAGCAAATACAACAAGGCCGAGCTCGAGAACATCGATGGCGTCAAGGGCGTGCTGTACAACAGCGGCCAGCTCATGATCATCTTCGGTACCGGTACCGTCAACAAGGTTTACGATGAGTTTATGGCTCTGACGGGCGTTAAGGAGATCAGTGCTTCCGAGGTCAAGGGCGCTGAGGCGGACAAGAAGGGCAAGTTCTTCTCGGTCCTCAAGGTATTCTCGGACATCTTTATCCCCATCATTCCCGCCTTCGTCGGCGCTGCAATCATCATCGGCCTTAAGTCGCTGATCGTTGCCAACGGCCTCTTTGGCATGGAAGGCAGCCTCGCCGATCACAGCGAGTTCCTCAAGAACCTCGCAAGCTTCTTTGCCATTATCGCCACCACGTTCGACTACCTGCCTGTCCTGGTTATGTACAGCGCGGTCAAGCGTTTTGGCGGTAACCCGATCCTGGGCATCCTCGTCGGTATCGTCATGGTTCACCCGAGCCTTATGAACCGCAACACGTTCGTTATGGACCCGACGGGTGCTGAGTATTGGAACTTCGGTCCGCTATCCATTCCCATGGTTGCTTTCCAGGGCGGCGTATTCCCTGCAATCCTGACTGCCTGGTTTATGGCCAAGGTCGAAAAGATTGCCCAGAAGTACATCCCCGAGGTCGTTTCGTTCGTCTTTGTCCCGACCGTTACCCTGATTCTTGCTAACGTCGCCCTGTTCACCGTGTTCGGCCCGCTCGGCAACCTGATCGGTGACGTCCTCGCCGGCGTAATCGATATCCTGTACAACAGGATGGGCGTCTTTGGTGCCTTTGTCTTCGCCGCGTTCCTGCAGCCGCTCGTCGTTACCGGTACGCATCAGTTCATCCAGGGTATCGAGGCAAACCTTGTTGCCACGACTGGCTTCAACTACATCCAGGCCATCTGGTCGGTTTCCATCATCGCCCAGGGCGGCGGCGCCATCGGTATGTACCTCATTCACAAGAAGCACTCCAAAGAGCGCAACATCTGCATGTCGTCCTTTATCCCGACGCTGGTCGGAATCTCCGAGCCCGCTATCTTTGCTGCAAACATGCGCTATTCGATCATTCCGTTCATCTGCGCATGCATCGGTGCAGGCTGCGGCGGTGCCTTCGTCAAGCTCTTTGAGGTGCGCGCTATCGGTCAGGGTCTGACCGGCGTGCTTGGCCTGCTCATCGTCACGCCCGAGACCCTCGTGTGGTATGTGGCTGGCAATCTCATCGCCTTTATCGTGCCGATCGTCTTGATCTTTGCCTACAACAAGGCAAAGGGCGTGCCGACCACCGATGAAGAGGGCGCTGGCGCTGGCTTCGACGTTAGCTTCTAGTTGAGCCGTTCAGTGTAATCTGAGGATAAGTCCATTTGAGGAAGGGCGTTCGACTCGTGTGAGTCGAGCGTCCTTCCCCATAGACGAGAAAGTCAACGGCGATGTTAAATCAAAAAAACAAGGTGACACGCGCGGACTATGAGCAGTGGCGTGTCGGACAGGATGAGACGGCGGCTCGCATCGCGTCCGACCCCGATAGGCTTCTGTTCCATGTGGAGCCTGAGCTTGGCTGGCTCAACGACCCCAACGGTTTGGTTCAGATTGGTGATATGTATCACATCTATCATCAATACGATCCGTTCGATGCTGCGCATGGCGGTCCAGTGCTTTGGAACCATCTGACGACAAAGGATTTTGTGACGTACGAGAATCACGGCCCCGTGCTGTTCCCCGATTCCGATTTGGATTCGAGCGGAGCGTATTCTGGTTCTGCCTTTGTACGTGATGGCAAGATTCACTACTTCTATACCGGCAACGTCAAGCATTTTGACCGCGATGAGTACGACTACGTGTTGACGGGCCGTGAGCAAAACCAGATTCATATGGTTGCCGAGAATCCCGACGAATTGGGCGAGAAGCGCATGGCTGTTGGACCAGTCGATTACCCCGACGATATCGGTACACACGTGCGCGACCCCAAGATCCTTGAGCACGATGGTATCTACTACATGGTTCTGGGCGCTCGTACGAAAGACGACCGTGGCTGCGTGCTTGTCTATACTTCGCGTGATTTAGGGGTCTGGAGCTATGCGACGCGCATTGAGCTGGGCGAGAAGTTTGGCTTTATGTGGGAGTGCCCTGATCTGTTTGAGCTTGATGGCGAGCTTATTCTCGTTTGCTGCCCGCAGGGTGTGCCTGCCGATGGTTGGCGTTACCGCAATCCGCATCAGTGCGTGTGGTTCCCTATCGAGGCCGATTGGGAGGCGCCGAGTTTTAAGATCACCGGGCAGGGCATGCCCCCGATGGTCGATGCCGGTTTTGATTTCTATGCTCCGCAGTCCTTTGAGGATGCTGCAGGCCGGCGTTTGATGATCGGATGGTCGGGTTGCCCCGATTCGACGGCGGAAAACCCGACGGTGGCGCGCGGGTGGCAGTGCGCGTTGACGGTGCCGCGAGAGCTGAGCATACGCGATGGTAAGCTCTGTCAGCAGCCGGCGCACGAGATTGAGAAGATGCGCGGCGACTGCGTTCGCGCGACAGGCGGTGAAACCGTTGAGGAGCCGGGCCGCCTGTTTGATCTTGTGGTTTCCTGTGAGGGCGCCCAGGTGATCGAGCTCGAAATCCGCAAGGGTGTCTTTGTGCGCTATGCAGACGGGATGCTTACCCTCGACATGGGTGACGAAGGCTATGGGCGCGACCAGAGGTCGATCGAGCTCAGCGAGCTTCGCGACCTGCGCGTGCTTTCGGACACTACGATGGTCGAGATTTTTGCAAATGGCGGCGAGGCGGCACTTACGAGCCGTACCTATTCGCCGGCGGTTCCGGCGATGGAGCTGCACGCCGAGGGTGCGGCATCGATGAATTTCTACCGCCTCGTGCATTAACCGTGCGTGGAGCACGATTGGATTTGCTGGACGGAATGTGTCGCAGTTGTCGCGGCCAACTACCGCTTACCGCATATAGCGACCGTTTGCGGAATAAGTAACCCTCCTTAATAAACCGTGTGGAATCCTAGATAAGCACGGAGTTTTCCAGGGAGACGCTGTCCTTTGTTGTGTGCAAGGGGCGGCGTCTCTTTGGCGCTTGGACGCCGTTGTGCAACAGTGCGGCGGCGCGTGCCATGTATTGAAAAGCCAATGTCGAGATGGGTCGTGATAATAATGGGCAAGTACGTAATCGTGGTTGAGTCTGGGTCGGATGTGACGCCGGAGCTCTGCGAGCGCTACGGCATCGTGCGCGTGCCCATGCATGTCACGATTGGTGACGAGACCGTCGAGGACGGTTCGATCGATCCGCTCGAGATTTACTCACGCTGCAACGAGTTTGGCGTGATGCCCAAGACCAGTGGCTGCGCGCCTGCGGATTTTGCTCACGTGTACGATCGTATCCATGCCGAGCAGCCCGATGCGACCATTCTACATCTTGCGTACTCCGAGGCCACGACCTGCTCGCATCAATCATCGAAGATCGCCGCCAAGGGTCGCGACTACGTCTACTCCATGGACACGCGCTTTGTCTCGGTGGGGCAGTCGCTCGTTGTCGTCGAGACCGCCAAATACATCGAGACTCACCCCAATGCCACCGTCGACGAGATCTTCGCCTTCGCGAACTCCGTCATGGACCGCGTGCTGCTGGGCTTTGTTCCTACGGACCTTGCCTTCCTTAAGGCGGGCGGTCGCTTGTCCAACGTCGCGTTCCTGGGCGCCCATCTGCTCAAGATTAAGCCCTGCATTGAGGTGACGGGCGGTAAGTTCGTGGCGACCAAGAAGTTCCGCGGTTCTATGCTCAAGTGCGCCCGCGCCTTCATTGACCACATGGTTGCGAAGGGCGAGATTGACTACTCGCACATTGGCCTGGCGTATTCGGTGGGCCTTTCCCAGGAGCTGCGCGATGACATGGAAGTCTATGCGCATGACCTGGGCTTTAAGGACGTTACCTGGACTCAAGTCGGCGGCGTCATCTCGAGCCATTGCGGCCCGACCGCCTTCGGTGCGGTGCTCACGCTCAAGGCGTAAAGGCCGCAGGCGAGCGCTCTTCAGCCTGACGTCTCGACGTAGCTCCCATCCATGGTGATGGGGGATAGATTAAAACGTGCCATTCTGGCCCGAGACGTTTAAACGCAAACGCATGGGCTAGAATGGCTCTGGCATTTTAATTGGTTGCATCCAAGGAGAGGCAAGGTAGCGCGAATGGCAGAAATGACGCTTGAGGGTGTGGACGCTCGTCCCGAGGACTCTGCGTTTGCCCTGGGCCGCGTGCATTCAATCGAGACGATGGGAACGGTCGACGGACCTGGCATCCGCTTTGTGGTGTTTGTTCAGGGCTGTCCCATGCGCTGCGCGTATTGCCACAATCCCGATACCTGGTCGGTCAACGGCGGCACCATGGTGACCGTCGAGCACCTAATGGATGAGTTCCAGAGTAACCACGAGTTCTATCGCAGCGGTGGCATTACGGTGTCCGGCGGCGAGCCTCTCCTGCAGCCTGAGTTTTTGGCCGATCTGTTTCATGCCATGCATAACAACCCCGATGGCCGTGTGCATACCTGCCTGGATAGCTGTGGCTACGCCTTCGACCCTCAGCACCCCGAGAAGTTTGATGCCGTGCTCAACGAGACCGACATGGTACTGCTCGATATCAAGCATGCCGACCCGGTCGAGCATAAAAAGCTGACCGGTTGTGATCCCGCACGCATCCTGGCGTTTGGCGATGAGCTTGCACGTCGCAAGATCAAGGTCGTTATCCGTCACGTGGTGGTGCCGGGCATTACCGACACGGTGGAGGAGTGCGAGAAGCTCGGTCGCCTCATCGCTCCATGGCACAACGTGGTGGGCCTGGAAATGCTGCCGTATCACACGATGGGTGTCGTCAAGTACGAGCAACTGGGCATTCCCTATAAGCTTGAGGGCGTGCCCCAGATGGATACCGCGCGCATGCCCGAGCTGCGCAACGCCGTTATGGCCGGCATGAGAAAGCGCCGTGCGGAGCTCAGGTCGGCCATTGGCTAACAAGCTATTTTTGCCCCTTTATGATACCCGAGCTGTACTGGCCTAACGGCTTGGTGCTGACACGGTTGAGCCAAAATGCTGGTACCATACCGTGGATAAGCAATTTGCACGGATTTGGGGGATGGCATGGCAACCATCGCGATCATAGGCGCACTCGAAAAAGAGGTTGCGCAGATTAAGGAAGAGCTGAGTGGCGCGCATGGGTCGCGGGAGGCGGGCTTGACCGTTGTGAACGGTGGGCTTTCGGGTCTGACGGTAGTCGCCACGACGGCAGGCATGGGGACCGTGAACGCCGCTGCCGCAACGCAGCATCTCATCAGCAAATACGCCCCGCAGGCCGTTGTGTTTTCGGGTATTGCGGGCGGCCTAAACCCTAAACTCCATATTAACGACGTGGTTATAGGCAAGTGCCTGCGCTATCTGGATACCGATACGGCACTCATCGCCGAGTCCGCGCCGGGGCTCGAGGAGTTTGCCTCGACGCCGGCGTTGGTTGATGTTGCCGCCGCCGTGCTTGCCGAGCATGGATTTGTGGATACCTCGGCGGATGAGAATTCTGCGGAGAAGGACCCCAAGCAGTTCCTGTGTGGCACTATCGCCACGGGTGACCGCTTTGTTACGGGTGACGCCATGCGTAACGCTGCGATTGAGGCCACGCATGCCGATTGCGTCGAGATGGAGGGCGCGGCAATTGCGCACATCTCGGCCAAGAATGGTGTCGATTGCCTGGTGCTGCGCGCTATCAGCGATAATTGCGACGAGGCATATGACGCGTTTTGCGAGCGCGAGTTCGATCTGGACGAGTACGCTCGCACCGCGAGCGGTATCACGCTTGACATCGTTCGTCGTATCGCCGCCGCGCAATAGCACGCCCGTTTTGTAAGAACCTACGACCAAGGAGTGTCCATGGCCGATTCAATTAACTACCAGCTTGCCAAGTTCGTCGCCAGCTACGGCAAGGTTTCGCAGATCCCCGAGTCCACCTGTCCCGAGGTGAGCTTTGTTGGCCGCTCCAACGTGGGCAAGTCGTCGATTATGAACAAGCTCTTTGGTCGCAAGAACCTGGTCAAGGTTTCGAGTACGCCGGGCAAGACGAGCAATATCAATTTCTTCGAGGCCGACGACGTGCACTTTGTGGACCTGCCGGGCTACGGCTTCGCGCGTCGCTCCAAGGCCGAGCGCGACCGCTGGGCCGAGCTCATCGGCGACTTCTTCGACTCCGAGCGCAGCTTTAACCTGGTCGTGTCGCTGGTGGACATTCGCCACGATCCCAGTAAGCTCGACCATGACATGATCGACTACCTGCAGGGCAACGAGTTCAACTTTATCGTCTGCCTCACCAAGGCCGACAAGCTCAGCCGCACCCAGCAGGCCCGCCAGGCAGCAGCCATCAAAAAGCAGCTCAACGTTCCGGCCGAAAACGTGATCATCACAAGCTCCCAAACCGGCGTGGGCATCGACGAACTCAAAAAGCGCATCGCCGAGGCTTGCCTCTAATAAGTGCTCCTATCAATAAAATGCAGAACATCAGCCCGGCGACTTTCCAGAGCGTAGGTCCCTGTAGCCGCCGCCGGCGAAGTTAACATAGGGGAGGCCAGGGGCTTTGCCCCCAAATCTTTCTGCAGGACGGCAGGACCCCCGCCGCACGAAGTGCGCAGCGGGGGTCCTGCCATGTCCGAGGACGATTTGGGGGCAAAGCCCCTGGCCTCACCGGCGAGTATACAGGACGGCGACTACAGGTATTCGATCTGGGCGCCTTCCGTGTCGCACGTCAGAATGTGCGTATCACACTTAGGGAACTGCTCACGCAGCTTGACCTGCAGGAACTTTGCCACGATGGTGTCGTCGGTTACAGCCATGAGGGTCGAGCCCGAACCGCTGATCCAGATGGTCTTGGCGCCGCCGTTAAGGCAGGTGTCGCGCACGGCGTTGTAGTCGGGAATCAGGCGGCGACGATAGGGCTCCTGAATGCGGTCGTCATTAGCGGCGGCAATCAGGTCAAGGTCGCCGGTCTCCAGGCCGCGCGTCATACCGGCGATGCGGCCCATCTGCCACACGGCGGTGGAGAGCGGAATCTCCTGCGGCACGACCTTGCGCGCCTCGCTCGTGTGTACCTCGTAGGGCGGGATCACGGTAATAAAACGCAGACGATCGCTCACCTCGTAGCGCAGGCACTGGGGGAGCGAATCGGTCGGCGTAAAGGAGCAGACGGCGCCGCCCAGGATGGCGGGGGCGACGTTATCAGGATGGCCCTCGACTTCGGTGGCAATGCGAACCAGCTCGGCGCGGTCGACGGTGTGGCCTGTCAGTGCGGCGGCGGCCATAATGCCGGCGACAACGCAGGTGGAGCTGGAACCCAGGCCGCGAGCGACGGGCACATCGGTTTGAATGTCGATGGCAACGGGAAAAGCCGGCTCGCCCCATGCAGCCAGTGCATCGACAAAGCTCACGTAGACCAGGTTGTTCTCGTTTTGGAATTCCTCGGGGCAGCCCGTGATGGTGAGTTTGTCGGCGCGCTCGAAGGTGAAGTGCGAGTAGAGGCTGACGGCCATGCCGAGGGTGTCGTAGCCGATGCCTAGGTTGGCGCTGGTTGCTGGGACGGTGATTTTGATCATGTGGGTCCTCCTGGGCGGGTCTGACCGTTTAGTTCGCTGCTCGGGCAGTCCTGGCTCGCTCGGAAAGCACATTAAGTGCTTTCCGGCTCGTGCGGAACTCGCGACGAACTAAACGGCCAGACCCGCTCGCATGCTCGTCATCATCCCGAAAGCTAAATAAAAAGAAGGTGCGCCGGCTTTCGCCGGCGCTTAATAAGGGGTTTAGTTGGTAGCCATCTTTTTTGCTGCAGACTCGACGTAGATTGCCATCTCATCGACGTCGCAGACGTCTTCGAAGCGGACGGGTTTGGACTCGAGTTCGGCGAGCTGTGCCGGGGCGACCGTGTTGGTTGCCTGCTCGAGCACGTGCATGGCCTCAAAGTCGTCCTCGGGAACGTCGAGCCCCAGGGCGTCGCAGCAGGCGCGCGGGAACTTGTAGGGGCTGGCGGTCGAAAGCAGCACGCGGGCCTTCGCGCCCTCGGCGGGGGCGACCTTTTCAAAGACGTGATAGCCGCAAGCGGTGTGCGGGTCGATCACATAGCCGTTTGCATCCCAGCAGTTCTTGATGGCAGCGCGGACCTCGTCCTCGCTGGCCCAGCCGCAGCCAAACACACTCTGGATCTTGGCCAGCAGCTCGGCGGGCACCTCATAGCGACCAGTCTGTGCCAGCTGCTCCATAAGGCCGGCAACGAGTTCGCAGTCGCCATCGGACAGGAAATAAAGCATACGCTCCAGGTTGGAGCTAATAAGGATGTCCATCGACGGCGAGATGGTCGTGAAGAACGGGCGGTTACGGTCGTAAACGCCGGTGGTCAGGAAGTCAGCGAGCACGTTGTTCTTGTCGCTGGCCACGACGAGTTTGGCGACGGGCAGACCCATGCGCTTGGCATAGTAGCCGGCCAGGATGTCGCCAAAGTTGCCGGTCGGTACGCAGAACTCCACGGCGTCGCCGGCCTCGATGGCGCCGGCGCGCAGCAGCTGCGCATAAGCGGCAAAGTAGTAGACGACCTGCGGCACCAGACGGCCGACGTTGATGGAGTTGGCGCTCGAAAGCACCGTGCCGGCGGCCTCAAGACGCTCGGCAAGCTCCTTATCGGCAAAGATGCGCTTGACGGCACTCTGGGCATCGTCAAAGTTGCCGCGGATGCCGCAGACGGCGACGTTGTCGCCCTCCTGCGTGGACATCTGCAGATTCTGCACGCGGCTGACTTTGCCTTCGGGATAAAAGACGGTAATGCCCGTGCCCGGAGCGTCGGCAAAACCAGCGAGTGCGGCCTTGCCGGTGTCGCCCGACGTGGCGGTGACGATCATGATGCGCTCGGCGCCGCCGTCCTTGGCGGAAGTGCGGGCCATCAGACGGGGGAGCATCTGCAGGGCGACGTCCTTGAAGGCGCTTGTAGGGCCGCCAAAGAGTTCCATCACATAGGTCTGAGGGGCGTCAACACCCGGCGCAGCGTCGAGTTTGACGAGCGGCGTAACCTCTTCACTCGCGAACGTGCCGCGGTATGCCTCGTCGACACACGCCGAAATTTCTTCGGCCGTGTAATCATTCAGTAACATTCCCAACACATCTTGAGCGATTTCAAAGTACGATTTAGCTGCAAGCGAGCTGATATCGACCTGCTGGGTGCCGAGCTCGTCCGAGACAAACAAACCCCCGTCGGGAGCGATGCCGGTACGGATTGCCACCTTACTTGAGCACGATAAAGTGCGTCCTCGTGTACTATGATAAGTTCCCATATAACACTGCTCCTCGGATGCCTTGGTCCCAATCGGTGAAACCATGGTATCAGAGCACGCAAAATAGGTTCGCAGAGGCTTTTAGAAAGGTAACCTCCAGCCCATGATTAAGATTGCCAAGTTTGGCGGCTCGTCGGTCGCCGACGCCGAACACTTCAAGAAGATCAAGGCCATCGTCGATGCCGACCCTGCCCGCCGTTTTGTGGTGGTTTCTGCCTGCGGTCGCCGCTTTAAGGGCGACACCAAGGTGACCGACCTGCTCTACCTGGTTAACGCGCACGTTAAGTATCACGTGTCGTGCGAGGAGTTGCTCGAGGACATTGGCCAGCGCTATTTTGATATTGCTGACGAGCTGGAGCTTACCTATCCCATCCGCGAGGAGTTCGCGGCCTTTGCCGAGCGCGCCCGCTCGGGCGGTTACTCCACCGAGGAGCTCGTGAGCCGCGGTGAGTACTTCACCGCTCGCCTGATGGCCGAGTACCTGGGCCTGCCGTTCCTGGATGCCGCGACGGTCGTTGCGTTCCATCACGACGGTACGCTCAGCATGAACCGCACCTCCGAGCTGGTGCAGGAGTACGGTCAGCAGGGCGGCTTTGTTATGCCCGGTTTCTACGGCGCGACGCGTGAGGGCCAGATCAAGCTGCTCGATCGTGGCGGCGGCGATATCTCGGGCTCGATTTTGGCTAAGTGCCTGGGCGCCGACCTTTACGAGAACTGGACCGACGTCTCGGGTTTCTATTCTGCGGATCCGCGTATTGTTCCGGAGGCTCAGCCCATTGCGCGCGTTACCTACGAGGAGCTGCGCGAGCTTTCGTACATGGGCGCAAGCGTCCTGCACGAGGAGGCCGTGTTCCCCGTGCGCGAGGCGGGCATTCCGCTGGTCATCAAGAACACCAATGCGCCGCAGGACCCCGGCACCATTATTAGCGAGACGGCTGATGAGGGCGAGGCGGAGCCCATCATTACCGGCGTGACCGGCAAGCGCGGTTTTGTTGCCATCAACGTCGCCCGCGACCGCACCAAGCCGCGCGTCGGCTTTATGCGCCGTGCGCTTTCGGTCTTCGAACGCTATGACGTTTCCGTCGAGCACATGCCCACCGGTGTCGACCGCTTTGGCGCCGTGGTGCAGGAGCAGGATGTGCACGATTCGCTGTACTCGCTCGTGGGTGACATCCAGCAGGAGGTCGAGCCGCTCGAGATCGAGGTTGTCGAGGGCTTGGCGCTCATCGCGACCGTCGGCCGTAACCTGCGCGGCCGCGCAGGTATCTCGGGCCATCTGTTTGGCATGCTTGGTCAGGCCGGCGTGAGCGTGCGCATGATTTCGCAGAGCTGCGACGAGATCAACATCATCATCGGTGTGGAGGAGAAGGACTTCGACCTGGCGATTCGGACCATTTACCGTGCCTTCTCCGATGAGAACGGCATTGTGAAGGTCTCTGACCTGGAGGCTCCCGCGCCGGCCGATTCCGCTCTGGTCGCGCTCCACAAGTAGCTGCTATCCCAGTAGATTTATGGGACTTGCCTCAAAAATCTACGGCGGGGCGTTTCGTTTCGGTTTCGTTTCGACGGGGCGGGTTTTGTGCCTGCCCCGTTCTTGTATACACTGGCAACAATAATCGGCCTGCTCGGCGTGCGGGCAAAAGCCATAACCTTTAAAGGGGGAAGCATGAAACAGTACACGGTTGCTATTTTGGGCGCGACGGGAGCCGTGGGCACCCAGATGCTCGAGTGCCTAAACGAGCAGGAGTTCCCGGTTGGCAAGCTCAAGCTGCTGGCGAGCGCGCGTTCTGCGGGCAAGACCGTCGAGTTCCGTGGCGAGCAGATCGTGATCGAAGAGGCTTGTCCCGAGGCCTTTGAGGGCTGTGACATTGTGCTTGGAGCTGCCGGCGACGACGTCGCGAAGGAGCTACTGCCCGAGGCCGTCAAGCGCGGCGCCGTCGTGGTCGACAACAGCCATGCCTTCCGCATGGATCCCGAGGTGCCGCTGGTTGTGCCCGAGATCAATGCCGACGACATCAAGTGGCATCACGGCCTTATCGCCAACCCCAACTGCGCGACCATTATCGGCCTGGTTCCCACGTGGCCGCTGCATCAGCTCGCTGGCGTGAAGCGCATGATCGTCTCGACGTACCAGGCGGCTTCGGGTGCTGGCGCCCCCGGTATGGCCGAGCTCGAGGCTCAGCTGGCCGCCCTGGGCCGTGGCGAGGAGATTCCCGAGCCGCGCGCGTTTGCCGCCCAGCTCGCGAGCAACCTGATTCCGCAGATTGGCGGCGTCAAGGAGGAGGGCTTTACCTCCGAGGAGATGAAGTTGCAAAACGAGGGCCGCAAGATCATGCATCTGCCCGAGCTGCGCGTGAACTGCACCTGTGTGCGCGTGCCCGTGCTGCGCTCGCACTCCGAGAGCATCACGCTTGAGTTCGAGCGCGACATCACGGTGGAAGAGGCCCGTGCCGCGCTGGCTGCCGCTCCGGGTGTCAAGCTAGTTGACGACATGAGCGCCGAGGATGCGCACGACCGCTTCCCCATGCCGATGGACACCTCCGACCAGGACCTGATTTGGGTCGGTCGCGTACGCCGCGACATCTCGAACCCCGAGGCCGCGCGTGGCATCACCTTCTGGTGCTGCGGCGACCAAATCCGTAAGGGCGCGGCAACCAACGCCGTCCAGATCGCTAAGCTGCTCTGCGAGTAGTGTGACCTGTCCGGCGGGGGCCGGGCTTAGCTTTCAAAACGTCCTCGACCATGTGTGGCGCCTTGTCCTGCTCCTTCGGAGCTGCGGACAAGGCGCCACACTGGTCTGCGGAGTGTTTTGAAAGCTAAGCCCGGCCCCCGCCTGCGGTGACGCTGCTGCGAGCGGCCTGCGATGGGGCCGTTGTTGGTTGGGGCCGCTGGGCTGATGTGGGGGCACGTGGCCGTTGCGGGCCCTGGTCCCGGCGGCGGCCGCGTCGCTTTGCGCCTGCCGCCTTGGGGGACTGTGGGGCGCGGCCGGCAGCTGCGGCGCGTTCGCGCCTGCTGCCTAGGGTGACTTTGGGGTCGATTGGGGTTGTCTGCACAATTCGCGGTATTATGTTGCGGAGTTTTGAAAGGAGCCGCTGGTGGTCACGACGACGTTTGCTTCGCCTTTGGGCGAAATCTTGCTTGCCGCTGATGGCCGCGGTCTGACGGGACTTTGGTTTGAGGGGCAGGAGCATTTTGGCTCCACGCTTCTCAAAGAAGATGTCGAGCATATCGAAGGTGCCGATGCGGTTTCAGGTATTGGTGGCATGTCGTCGGTGAGTCCGACAAATGGCGCGGCCTCTTCGGTGCTTGAGCGTTCCTGGGCTTGGCTGAATGCTTATTTTGCAGGGCAGGAACCTCGGTTTACGCCTCCGTTGCATATGATCGGTACGGCGTTTCAGCGTGAAGTTTGGTACGAGCTGCTTTCCATTCCGCGCGGCGAGGTTGCCACGTATGGCGAGATCGCCCAGCGTGTTGCGGCTCGACATCGTGTACCGGGAAACGAGGTGCCCGTTGTGTCTCCCCGTGCCGTGGGGGCCGCGGTCGCGCGTAATCCCATTTCGATTATTGTGCCGTGCCATCGCGTGGTTGCCGCCGATGGTTCGCTCAACGGATATGCCGGCGGGCTTGATCGCAAGGAGTGGCTGCTTCGGCTTGAGGGCGCGTACGAGGAGTAACGCTCGAGCACTTTGCATAACTAGGACGCCGTGAAAGGACGAGTCACTGTCCCTTCGCGCTCGGCATGCGTCAAAGCGCTCGACACGTGCGCCTTAAGTTTGGCTAAGCCATATCCTGCGTATTTAAAAACGCGCAGGTTGAGCAGCTAAGGCTGCGCTAAGGCGGTTGACGGTACGCTATTATCGGCAGTATCAAAACCTGTATAGCCGCGCGCCAAAGGAACAACTATGAAGCTGATGCTTGCCGAGGACGAACCCGGCCTCTCCCGCGCTCTTACCGCGATTCTTCAACATAGCGACTACGAGGTCGACACCGCGCTCGACGGCCTGACGGCGCTCGAGTATTTACTCACCAACGATTACGACGCCGCAATCCTGGACATCATGATGCCCGGCATGGATGGCATTGAGGTGCTCAAGCGCACACGCGCCGCCGGTAAGCGTCTGCCCATCATTATGCTCACGGCAAAAAGCGAGGTGTCCGATAAGGTCGAGGGCCTGGATGCCGGTGCCAACGATTACCTGACCAAGCCGTTTGCCGCCAAGGAGCTGCTTGCGCGTATTCGTGCCATGACGCGTGCCGCGACGGCAATTGACGCCACGACGCTCAGCGTGGGCAACGTGCGTCTCGACACGGCATCGTGCACGCTCGTTGGCCCTTTGGGCGAGGAGCACCTGGCCAATCGTGAGTTTCAGCTTATGGAGCTCTTTATGCGCAACGCCGGCACGCGCATGCCCACCGAGCGTCTGATGCTCGGGGTTTGGGGTGAGGACGCGCCCGAAGGCGCCAACGTGGTGTGGGTCTACATCTCGTACCTGCGCAAAAAGCTGACGGCGCTTGGTGCCAACGTGGCCATCCGTGCATCGCGCAACCAGGGCTATTCGCTCGAGGTTGTTGAGGAGGGCGAATAGGCGTGAGCGCGAGTGCGTGGTGGAAGCGCACGACGGCAAAGCTCGGCATGGGCGCGGACTCGGGTAATCCGGGGCGCGCCGATGCTGCCAGCGCAATGGGACGTCGCCTGCGTCGTAAGTTCATCCTGGTTGCCATGGGTGCCGTGACCGCCGTGCTTACGCTTATCATCGCCGGCATCAATATCGTCAACTACTCACATGTCTGCAAGATGGCCGACGCTCGTCTGGACTATATCTTGGCGGGCAAGGACGGCATCGATTGGACGGATGAGCCCAAGACCGATCCCGGCGAGGATGTGGGCGCCGGTAAGACCGCTGCCGGTGACAGGGTGGTCATGCGCACCGGGCACTTCGAAGGTATGACGGCGGAGTCTCCCTTCGACACGCGCTACTTTACGGTGTCGATTGCCGGTGGGCAGGTGACCGATGTCAACACGGCGCGCATTGCCGCGGTGGGTGCCAAGCGTGCTGCACGCATCGCTGCAGGACTATATTCCAAGGGTTGGACCTCGGGCTTTTCTGGTAACTACCGCTATACGGTTACGGTTCAGGGCGACGAGACAACCTATGTGTTCGTCGACTGTTCACGCGAGCTTGCAAGCTTTCATTCGTTTTTGAGCGCGAGCGTGGCGATCAGTTGCATTGGCTGGCTGGCGGTGTTGGCAATTGTGGCGGGTGCCTCGGGCGCGGTGATTCGACCGATGGTCGAGAGCTACAGCAAGCAAAAGCGCTTTATTACCGATGCAAGCCACGAGATCAAGACGCCGCTGGCCGTGATTGATGCCGCTAACGAGGTGCAGGAAATTGAGAGCGGCGAGAGCGAGTGGACGCAGAGCATTCACGAACAGGTTGCACGGTTGACGGCGCTCACGGAGCGTCTGGTGTTTTTGGTTCGCATGGACGAGGGTTCGGCGGGCTTTACCATGATATCGATCGATCTTTCGGAGGCAGTGGACAAGGCGGCGTCGCCGTTTGAGTCGGTGGCGGTTTCGCGTGGCAAGCGTCTGTCGACGTTGATTGCGAGTGGCGTGCGGGCCCATGCCGATGCTGCAGCGGTGGCGCAGGTGGTTGAGCTGCTGCTGGATAACGCCACGCGCTATGCGAGTGAGGGCAGTGTAATTGAGTTGAGTCTGCGTGCCGTCTCACGCGGTGCAGGCAAAGGTTCGGCCGAGCTTGTCGTTTCGAACGCCGTGGACGAGCTGCCCGAAGGCGACCTAGATCGATTGTTCGACCGCTTCTATCGTGCGGACGTGTCGCGCAGCTCCAAGACGGGCGGCTCGGGCGTGGGCCTATCCGTGGTGCGTGCCATCGCCGAAGCCCATGGTGGGAGCGCTTCTGTCTGCGGCCACGGCAACCAGATCACCTTCACCGTCCGCCTCTAAAACCTGCCAAAATGAACCTGTCCCTTTTTGGTCGGTGCGAAATGGGTAATACTAAAGAGTTATCCGACCAGATGGGAACCGATCGATGGCTTATATCGAATTCAAAGACGTCATCAAGGCATACGGCGAGGGCGACGCCCGCATTCACGCACTCGACGGCGCGAGCTTTACGGTCGAGCGCGGCGAGCTCGCCATCATTTTGGGTGCTTCTGGTGCCGGCAAGACCACGGCGCTCAACATTCTGGGCGGCATGGATACGGCGACCTCCGGCACCGTGACGGTGGATGGGCGTGACGTGAGCGCTGCCAACGAGGCACAGCTTGTGGAATACCGCCGCGCCGACGTTGGCTTTGTCTTTCAGTTCTACAATCTGGTTCCCAACCTGACGGCGCTTGAGAACGTCGAACTCGCGGCACAGATCTGCCCCGATTCGCTCGATGCCGAGCAGACGCTTCGTCAGGTTGGCCTGGGCGAGCGCCTGGGCAACTTTCCGGCGCAGCTTTCGGGTGGCGAGCAGCAGCGTGTGTCCATCGCCCGCGCGCTGGCAAAGAACCCCAAGCTGCTCCTGTGCGACGAGCCAACGGGCGCACTCGACTACAAAACCGGTAAGCAGATTTTGCAGTTGCTGCAGGACACCTGCCGCAAGCAGGGCATTACGGTCATTATCATCACGCACAACTCCGCGCTCGCGCCCATGGCCGATCGCCTGATTCGCTTTAAGAGCGGTCGCGTGGAGAGCGAGACGGTCCAGCAAAATCCCGTGCCGATCGAGACGATCGAGTGGTAGCGCCCATGGATCAGGACCGCCAAAACAGCCAACGCCGCGACGCGCGGAACACGGAGCGCGAGCAGGATTTTACGACCTACCGCACTGCCCAAAGCTCAAACGATATGGTGCCGACGGTGTTTCGCCGCGGTGTCTACCGCACGATTCGCGGCAGCCTCAAACGCTTCTTGTCTATCGTCGTGATCACCGCGCTCGGCGTGAGCGTGATGTGCGGCCTTAAGGCGGGTTGCGAGGACCTGTGCGATTCGGTTGACGCCTACTTCGACCAGCAAAATGTCTATGACATTAACGTGCAGTCGACCTATGGCCTGACTGACGATGATCTCGACGCCATCCAAGAGGTCGATGGCGTCGAAACGGCCGAGGGCATCTACACCGAGACCGCCTACACCGCCGTGGGCACAACGCGCGAGCGCGTGGTCGTGCAAAGTCTCTCCAAGGAGAACATCGATCAGCCAGTGCTCGTGAACGGCGATTTGCCCGAGAGCGCCGATGAGGTCGCGGTGACTTCGAAGTTCCTGAAGGCATCGGGCAAGAAAATCGGCGATACGGTGAGTTTTGCCGCCAATGACGCGAGCTCGTCCAATCAAAGCGCCAAGGACCAGTTTGCCGCGGGCGATTACACCATTACGGCTGAGGTCCTCGACCCCACTGATGTAAGTTCTGACTCGACAGTCAACGCCTTTCGCGCTGCTTCGGCGGCGGACTATAAGTTCTATGTGAGCGAGGACGCCGCGACATCTTCTTCCTACTCCGCGGTCCACGTGATCGTCGAGGGAGCCAAGAGCCTCAACTCCTATTCGGATTCCTACGCGGCAAAGATCAATGAGGTCAAGGGCAATATCGAGAAGATCCGCGAGGAGCGTGAGAAGGCGCGCGCCCAGGAGCTGACGGTCGACACGCCGGCGAGCTTGGACGCGGCTGAGCGTCAGGCGAATATGCTCTTTGGGATTGAGCAGGACAACATCAATCGCATGGCCGAGGGCAGCGACGAGCGTGCGCAGGCGCAAGCCGACCTGGATCAGCGTCGCGCCGCCGCCGATCAACAGTTTGCCGATGCCCGCGCCGAGCTTTCCGATCTGGGCGAATGCACCTGGTACATCCAGGACCGCGGCAACATCGCAAGCTACTCGAGCGTGGAGAGCGACAGCTCGTCAATTGAGGCCATCGCCACGGTGTTCCCGTTCATCTTCTTTATCGTCGCCGTGCTCATCAGCCTTACCACCGCCACGCGTATGGTCGAGGAGGAGCGCACGCTCATCGGCCTGTATAAGGCACTCGGTTATTCGCGCGGACGCATCCTGTCCAAATACGTGGACTATGCGCTGTGGGCTTGTCTGATCGGCGGCGTGCTCGGCAACATCATCGGATTTGTGGGCCTGCCGCTGTTCCTGTTTACGGTGTTCGACGACATGTACTCACTGCCCCAGATGCTGCTTTCGTACGACATCGTGTCCTCGATCGTTTCGGTGGCGCTGTTTGCCGTGGGCGTGGTGGGCGCCACGATTATCGCCTGCCGCCACGAGATGGCCGAGACCCCGGCCTCGCTTATGCGTCCCAAGGCCCCGCGCGCTGGCTCGCGCATCTTGCTCGAGCGCATCGGCTTTATCTGGCGCCGCATGGGCTTTTTGAACAAGGTCGCTGCACGCAACCTATTCCGCTATAAAAAGCGCGCCTTTATGACCATCTTCGGTATCGCGGGTTGCACCGCGCTTGTGATCTGCGGTATGGGTATCCGTGACACGTCGGTGGCGCTTTCGTCCAAACAGTACGGGCATATCACGCGCTATGACTTGCTGGCGGTCGCCAACCCCGATGACTTTACGCAGACGTGCGCGGCGTTGGGTGAGCGCAGCGCGGCCAATGATTCCAACGTGACCGTGACTTCGACGCTGCCGATTATGACCGACAACGTCACCTTTACATTTGGCGGCAAGAGCGAGACCGTGCAGCTGATCGTGGTGCCCGATGACCGCACGAGCGACCTGGACGACTACGTGCGTCTCGAGGATGAGTCCAAAGAGCCGCTATCTTTGCGTGACGGAGATGTGTACCTGAGCAAGAGTTCACAGCTGGTGCTGGGGATTCAGCCGGGCGATACAGCACACGTCCAGGATTCGTCACTCAACGTAGCCAAGGTCAAAGTCAGCGACATTTCGCTCAACTATCTGGGCAACACGCTTTACATGACGCAGGGCACCTATGAGCGCGCGTTCGGTCGAAGCGTTCGCCTCAATGGCATCTTTGCGTTGCTTAAGGGTTTGTCGGCCGACCAGATTGCGTTTAGCAAGAAGCTTAAGAGTGACGGCTGGCTTTCGATTTCGAGCACGGCCGAGCATTGGGAGAACTTTGAGGCGAACTTCACTATTATCAATTCCGTCGTGGTGCTCGTGACCTTTATGGCGGCGTGCCTATCGTTTGTGGTGGTGTTTACGCTGTCTAATACGAATATTTCGGAGCGCGAACGCGAGCTGGCGACCATCAAGGTGCTTGGTTTCCGTCGCGGCGAGGTACACCACTACGTCAACAAGGAGACGTTGATTTTGACGGCGATTGGTGCCGCGCTGGGCGTTCCACTGGGTGGTGCGTTGGCCGAGAGCTTTACGTACATCCTGCAGATGCCGTCGCTGTACTTTGACGTTGAAGTCGAGCCGCTGAGCTATGTGCTTGCCGTGGTGCTGTCCTTCGGCTTTACGTTTATCGTCAACCTCGCCACCAACCGAACTCTCAATAAGATCGACATGGTCGGCGCCCTCAAGAGCGCCGAGTAGCCTGCCAAAAAGGGACAGGTTTATTTTGGCAGGTTTTATCTGGGCAAACGCCGGACAACCATTAGGTGGCCCGGCGTTTGCCCCGTTTTGCTGGGGATGTTTGTCGTTCGGTGCTCTTACTGGCCAATCCAGTGTTGCGCATAGCTCTTAATGTCCTCGGTAAAACCGTCAAGGTCGTCAAGGGTGATCACGCTGTCGATAAGCAAATTGGCTATCTCGCGGTGCATTGTGCTGCGGCGAATGTTGTTTGCAATTACGCCTGAGGACAGCTTGTCTCTATTGAGGCTCTCTTCTAGTGCCCAAAATCTACTGGACGCTTCGCTGCCGCCATTCAGTATCTCAACGTACTGGCCGATGAGCTTTTCCATATAACGTTCTTGCCATTGAGGAAGCATTTTCTTAAACAGCTTCCAGTCGCTTTCGGCTACGTCGCGCATATGTCCTCCGCTCGTCAAATGGGCTTTTCATTTGCCTTTCATTCTATTTGCTTTTCGCTCGCAGGCGTGGATGAGAGGCGCTCTTTAGCCTTCGAGATTGGGCTTGAATGGGTTGTATGCCACAAAACGGGCCTATCTACTACGTTTAATTGGATACCCTCAACCATGCCGGGAAAACGAAAAATAAAACCGCAGGTAGAAGGCCTGTCGCTTTTCGAAAAATGCGGTCATGGTTGGCCCCATCGAGTTAAACGTAGTAGATGGCTCCTTTTCGTGGCGGACCATCAAACGAACGCCGACGCTTGTGCTGTAGCCGCTCCGATCATTCGTAAGTTGCGGTGGAATAGTTCCTAAACTCGACTACTCAAGGCTAAAACCGGAACTATATCACCGCAACTTAGGAGGGATGGGCGGGGGAGTACTAGTTGGGTGCTGCTGTCGGGCTGGGATGGTTTAGGCTCGCTTGCGATGCTTCCATTGTTTACGGCACCAACGCATGAGTGCTTTTACGACCGGGATGGTGATGAGGATTACCCAGGCGGGATGGGGTTGCCCCAGGTAGAGCCACATGTAGAGGAACCATGCCTCGGCACTGACTGAATAGACGACATCGATTAGCTTAGATAAGTGGCGTCGATCGATAAAGTCACCAATCGCGTAATAGACGGGAATCAGAAAGACGAGGAAGAGTCCCGTAGCCCATGTGCCGTAGACAATGCCGAGCACCAGATAGGCGAAGGCGACAAGCACGGGGAAGGGGAATTTGTTCCATGTACGTTCGACCTTGGTGTGGAAATGCTTGCCATGATGGTCGAGCTTGTCGTGTGCTTCCTTCCAGCTGGAAAACGTCTCGCCGTCGATGGTGACGGTGCCGTCGTCATTGGTATGCACACTATGTCCATCGTCCTCAAGCGTATCGATATGCAATCCGCCCGGCCCCACATGGACCTCTTCACCCTTGCGCTCGTTAGCCACATGGATGCCATTCCAGCCAACATGAACCTCTTCGCCTTTGTTGGGATCAATAACGTGGATGCCGCGCGCGAGGGAAACATCGACAAGTGGCTTATCGCTGCGATCGGCGTTCTCGGCAGAATCCTCGGCCTCGCCAGCCACATCCGCCGTCTCGGTGCTGGCGCTACCGTCCTCCAGATCGTCGGCATTGTTGGCCGCCTCCCCATACAGCAGCTCATCCAGTGACACGCCATACAGCGCGGCGAGCGCAATAAGGTTATCGGTATCGGGCGAGGATTCGCTGCGCTCCCATTTACTGACAGCCTGACGACTCACGCCCAGCTGGGCGGCAAGCGCCTCCTGAGAAAGCCCGGCAGCCTTGCGGCGATCAACGAGCCGCTGCGCCATCGCAAGATCCATGGTGGTTCCTTTCGTTTGGTGGTCGAATTGGAATGAGGCGAGTATGCCGAGAACAACCGGTAGCGACCACCATTTCTAGTTAGAATCTGCCCCAACCCTACCGCAACTACCGGTAGCAACCATCATGACCAGCAATTATGTGACAAATGTCAGTGCGCGCAACAGTTAAGAGCCCGGGTCAAAAGTTGCGGTGGAATAGTTCTTAAATTCAGCCATTTGCGGGCTAAGCAGGAACTATTTCACCGCAACTTAATTTCAGACCAGGCACCCGCAGCAAGAAGACGAATAACCTCGGCGAGTATGTAAACGCAGGGCCCTCCGACCCCGCCCGACGATTTCGATTGGCGACCTTTGACGGAGTCAAGGGAGGAGCCAAATCGAAATACGTCGGGCGGGGTCGGAGGGCCCGATGGGATGAATTTCGGCCGAGGCTATTCGTCGCCGAAGCTGATGCCCAATGCCTTGGCCTCGCGCACCAGATCGCTCTGGGGGTCGACATACTTGAGCTTGCCGGCGACATCCTCGAGCGGCATGTGGCACATCTTGCCGTCGCGCAGAGCGATCATGTAGCCAAACTCGCCGCGCAGGCAGCCAAGCGCGGCCTCGACGCCGCACTGGGTCGCAAAGATGCGGTCTTGGGCGTCGGGCTGGCCGCCGCGCTGCGTGTGACCGGGGATGGCGACGCGGGTCTCGCGACCGGTCTTGGCCTCAATCTCCTTGGCGATGTCGTAGACAATCGACGGACTCGTACGCTCGGCGAGCTTCTTCTTGTACTCCTTCTTGGACAGCGCCGCGTCCTCCTTGGAGATAGCGCCCTCGGCGACGGCCACGATGGTAAAGCGGCTGCCGGTCTCCATGCGATGCTCGATGGTCTTGATGACGTTATCCATGTCGTAGGGGATCTCGGGAATCAAGATGACATCCGCGCCGCCCGCGACGCCGGCATACAGCGGGATCCAGCCAACCTTGTGGCCCATGATCTCGATAACAAACACGCGGCCGTGACTCGAGGCGGTAGTGTGGATGTCGTCGATGCACTTGGTGGCGACGTCGATGGCGCTCGTAAAGCCAAACGTCAGCTCGGTGCCCCAGGTGTCGTTATCGATGGTCTTGGGCAGCGCGATAACGTTGAGGCCCTCTTCGCGCAGGCGGTTGGCGGTCTTGGTGGAGCCGTTACCGCCCAGCATAAACAGGCAGTCGAGCTGCAGCTTATGATAGGTGTGGACCATCGCCGGCACCTTCTCGACACCATCGGCCTCGGGGGTATCCAGACGCTTGAACGGTGTGCGGCTCGTGCCCAGGATGGTGCCGCCGCGGGTGAGGATGCCGCTAAAATCGGCGGGCGTCATGACGCGGAACCTGCTGTAGATAAGGCCCTGATAGCCGTCCTCAAAGCCATAAATCTCGATAGGCTCTTCGCTATTGGTCATAAGCGTTTTGACGATGCCGCGCATGGTGGCGTTGAGCGCCTGGCAGTCGCCGCCACTGGTAAGAAGACCGATCCTGAGCATGATGAATCCTTCCGGGCAAGTTATAACATGCGCATAAGTTTACCCCCGCACACTGTTGATACGGGGGTAAACGTGTTAGCTCAAGCGTATGGAAATGTAAGCAACGTCAGGGAACGTAAGGTCGACGGGCCTGGCTCCTTACAGTGCGAAGGCATCGACGTTGCCCCAGTGGCGGCGCAGCGTAATGGCGGCGGCGGGTTCGGTATTGTCAAAGACAACCGACCATTGCGTATTGCTGGTGATGTCTTCCGGATTGGGCTCTTGCGCTGCGGCTCGCAGGGCTTCCCAGGCAATCGTTTCGTCCTGGGCGCCGGCATGGGCGTCGAGGACATCGGCGATTGCGACGGCGCGCTCTTTACCATGGCCCAGCTCGTCATTCTTTTGGTTGGGCAGCACTTCGTCGCCATAGCAGGCGTAGAAGTTCGTAACCTGGCGTACAGGAGTCGCTTTGAAAGCACGGTCCGGATCGCGCGGATCCCACTCTACTACGCGCGCGTCACCGGCGGCGTCGTTGATAAAAAAGTGGTAATCGCGTCCTGCCATGGCGTGCATGTCGTAGGCGGAAAGCAGGTCGACAGCTTCTTGCGTGGTGGCGGCACGGTCGAGCACCAGACGGATGGCGAGCGAGGTATTGATGACGGGGCGTTGCGTGTCCTGGTCACAGGGCTTGGAATCCAGAGTGAGTACGGCAATGGACACGCCGCATTCGTTAACACCGTCGAGCTGGGCAAACGGGCCCATGAGTGCGGCGGCGCGTCCGCCGACGGAGTCAAGCGGAGTGTTATCACCCAGGTTGTTAAGGGCAGCAAACCCGATGGAGGCATAGCCGTCGCGTGGGTGATTGCGCACCAGCAGCGCCGAGGTGTCGTCCTTAAAGTCGTAATTGCGACCGGTGCGCACGCGGCCTTCGGCATCTACGGCGACAAAAGCGCTGCAGGCAAACTGGGGCGCCTGGACATGTACCGGCACACCGGGCAGCACCTGCGCCACCACGGCATCGATGTAGGCCTGGTCGTCGCGCACGCCAGCGGCGATGATGCGATCAAGATCGTAGTCGTAGGCGATGTCGATTGCGTACAGGTCATAGCCATCCGCGTAGCCGGTCAAGCGTTTGAGCGACGCGGCGGACTTGATTTGCTTGTGATAAACGATACCGGTGGCAGCGGCAAGGCCGACGGCGACTCCCGCGACACCGCAGGTGATGGCAATGTTACGTGGCTTCATGACGGCTCCTCTCGTCCTGTTAGCGCAATTGTCGCAAAAGGAACGCGGGCATGATGGCTCAAGTTGGTGAGCGGCGCGGAATTAAGCACGGAATGAAGAGTGCGGCGCTGGCGTGGCGGGGTATGCTGGAGGGGACCATCAACCCAGCGAAAGGGGAGAGCATGACGGATCAGGAAACGCCCGAGCGCGCGCACGTGACGGCCGACGATATCGAGGCCGCCAACGACCTTATCGACTTTATCGAGGCATGCCCCAGCATGTTCCATACGGCGGCGACCATTATGGCCGAGCTCGACGAGGCGGGCTTTACCTACCTGCCCGAGAACGCGGCATGGGACATCGAGCCGGGCGGGCGTTATTACACGCAGCGCAACACCTCGAGCGTCGTTGCCTTTAAGGTGGGCGAGGACCTGGCTGCTACGTGGGGCGAGGACGGCGTTGCCGGCGACTATCATTTTCAGCTGACGGCGTCGCACAGCGATTCGCCGACGTTTAAGGTCAAGGCTGTGCCCGAGCTCGATGGCGCAGGTGAGACGTTGCGCCTGAACACCGAGGCCTACGGCGGCATGATCGACTACACCTGGTTCGATCGCCCGCTGGCGCTCGCGGGCCGCGTACTGGTGCGCGAGGGCGACCGTATTGAGAGCCGCCTGCTTGCCACCGAGCGCGAGGTCGCTATCATTCCGAGTCTTGCTATCCATATGAACCGCGGCGTTAACGAGGGCTTTGCTCCCAACCGAGCCGTTGACCTGTGCCCGCTCATCAGCGCCGGTGACCTTAAGCAGGGTGACTTTGATGCTCTGATCGCCGACGAACTGGACGTTGAGCCCGAGCAGATCCTGGGTCGCGACCTGTTCCTGGTCAATCGTCAGGATGCGCGCATTTGGGGCTGGGCCGACGAGTTTATCTCGACGCCCAAGCTTGACGACCTGGCCTGCGCCTACACCTCGCTGCAGGCATTTTTGGGTGCCGAGAACGCGCACGACGTCTCGGTCTTCTGCTGCTTTGATAACGAGGAGGTTGGCTCCGAGACCAAGCAGGGCGCCATGTCGACCTTCTTGGCCGACGCGTTGCGACGCATCAACGGGTCGCTGGGCTTCGATGACGAGTCGTACCATCGCGCACTTGCCGCCTCGATGCTCGTGAGCTGCGACAATGCACATGCCGTGCACCCCAACCACGCCGAGAAGTGCGATGCGCGCAACCAGGTTGTGCTCAACGGCGGCATCGTCATCAAGGAGGCAGCCAACCAGCACTACTGTACCGATGCCTTTAGCCGCGCGGTGTTCCAGGCTATTTGCGATGACGCCGACGTGCCCACGCAGGCCTTCGCCAACAAGAGCGATATGGCTGGCGGTTCTACGCTGGGCAATCTGTCGAACATGCAGGCGAGCATGCATGCCGTGGACGTGGGCCTGCCGCAGCTTGCCATGCACTCGAGCTACGAGACCGGCGGCGTGCGCGACGTGATGTACGCCATCCGCGCCCTCACGGCCTTCTACGAGCGCGACCTAACCATCAACGGAGCCGAAAGCGTGGAGCTCTAAAACCTGCTAAAAGGGACAGGTTTATTATGCAGGTTTTATCTGGGCAAATGCCGCAAAGCCAACAGCTGGACAGAATTGTTATGACACCGCAGGTTGAGCAAGCGTCAGCGAGCGATGTCCAGAGCGAACAAGTTGGCATGAAAAAGGCAAGGCATAGACCTTCTGGTCATGCCTTGCCTTTTGAATGACAAATTGTCGCTCTGGGCGGCGCGTAGCGTCGACCGGTCCGCCGTTCGTTAGAACGGCGGAACCCTAATGTTCGATCCAACAGCGCAGGGTCTCGCCGGCTTGCAGGTGACGCAGATTCTCTGCGGCAATGTCGACCACATTGTCGAGCGTAGCCTCCAAGTGGAACCAGCCCGAGATATGCGGCGTAATGAGCATGTTAGGCGCATCCCACAGTGGGCTTGTCTCGGGCAGCGGCTCGGGGCCGGTGACGTCGACCGCGGCACCGGCGAGATGACCCGACTCCAGGGCGGCAACCAAGTCGTCGGCGACCACAAGGTCGCCGCGGCCGCCGTTGGCAAAGAAGGCGCCCGGTTTCATCGCGGCGAAGAACTCGGCGTTCGCCAGGCCGCGAGTCTCGGGTGTGCTGGGCATAAAGGAAGCGACGATGTCAGCCTCGGCCAGGCGCTCGGACAGGGCGTCCATGCCGTCCATGTCCTCAAACACAATGGGATAGACGAGCGGATGGCGCTTGATGCCGCGGACGTGCGCGCCCATGCTGCGGCAGAGCGTGGCAAAGTGGCCGCCGATATCGCCTGCGCCCAGCACCAGCACGTTGGCATTTTTAAGCGAGGTAACCGGCCCCAAATCCTCCCAGCGATGCTCGCGCTGCAAGTCGTGATAGCCGGGCAGGCGCTTCATCATAGAAAGAACCATGGCAAACATGTGCTCGCTTACGGCCTGACCGTAGGCGCCCACCGAGCAAGACAGTTTGGCGTCGGCTGGTACGGTGCCGGCGGCAAGGTAGTCGTCATAGCCGGCGGTCTGCAATTGCAACAGCTGGAGGTGCTTGCACGCGGTAAGCAGGGCAGGGTCAATGTTGCCCAAGATCACGTCGGCATCGGCGACCTGTTCATGTGTGGCGGCGTCGGAGCTCGTGTAGATAAAGTCCTCGCCCGGAGCACTCGACTCAAGAATTGCGCGATGGCGGTCGTTGACAGGCAACAAAACCAGGATGTTCACAAGCAGTCCTCTCCGCCCAACCTGCCAAAAGGGGACAGATTTATTTTGGCATGTTTTATCAGGCAAAACGTTCAAATAAAACGCCGGGCTACGCGATGGTTAGCATATCCATCGCGTAGCCCGGCATATCTACAGCTACCAGCTCAGCAGCTCGTAACCATCCTCGGTCACCACGAGCTGTACCTCGCACTGGGCCGAATCGCTGCCGTCCTTGGTGCGCACACACCAACCGTCACCCTTGCTAATCTTGATGTCGGGCGCTCCGGCATTGACCATGGGCTCGATGGTAAAGACCATGCCCGGGGCCATGATGGTGTCCACATCGGGTGCCTCGGTGGTAAAGCCCACAAACGGGTCCTCGTGGAACTCCTTGCCAATGCCGTGTCCGCCGTACTCGCGCACCACGCTAAAGCCGGCGTCCTCGACGGTCTTTTGCACGGCTTCGGCCATAACGGACAGCGGTAGCCATGGCTTGACGGCCGCCAGACCCGCCTCCACGCTGGCGCGGGTGGCGTCGACCAGGCGTTGGCGCTCGGCAGAGACCTCGCCGATGCAGAACATGCGGCTCGAGTCGCTAAAGTAGCCGTCCAAGATCGTGGAGCAATCCACGTTGATGATGTCGCCTTCGTGCAGCACATCCGTATCGCAGGGGATACCGTGACAGACCACGTCGTTGATTGAGGTGCACACGCTCTTGGGATAGCCCTCGTAGTTGAGATCGGCCGGCGTGCCACCGTGCTCGACGGTGTAGTCGTAGATCATCTGGTCGATCTGGTTGGTGGTCATGCCCGCGGCGATGTGCTCGCCTACGTAGTCAAGCACGCCCACGTTGATGGCGGCAGAGCGCTTGATGCCCTCGATGTCGGCGGGCGTCTTGTAGAGCGTGCGGGGCAGAACCTCCCAGCCCTCTTCCCACAAGCGCTCGAGGCGCTCATCAAAGGCGCTATGGCATTTCTTGTATTTCTTGCCGCTGCCGCACCAGCAAGCGTCGTTGCGGCCAGGAACGGGTCCTTTGTCATACATGGCTAACTTCCTTTCATCCGCAGCTAGTATAGCCCACCCACGCGTCCATATAAGTTGCGGTGATATAGTTCCGATTTAAGCGGTTTAACAGCATAAACAGGAACTATATCACCGCAACTGATGGAGCAGGAGGGCGGACACTGGCTGCTGCGCGGTTTTGCTAGTAGCTCACCTGGCAGGGGATGCCGAGGGCGCGCACGCGTGCAGCGATCGTGTCGAGCACCTCGGGTGCTGCCTTGGCAAGGCCGGCGACCGGTGTCTCGCGCGCCACCGTGTAGATGGTCGCTTCTTGTGGGCGAATGCGCTCAAGCGCCGCGAGCCAGGGGGCAACGTACTCCTCGCCGGTGTTGTCAATGGGCTTGCCTTGATACTCGCCGGTCAAAAAGATCGTCTGGATAATAACGTGACCGTCAAAGCTTGCGAACGTCTCAATCTGGTGCTCGACGTCGTAGGGGCCAACAGGCTGGTCGAGCAGCTGGATAAATGCCGGGTCGACGGTATCGAGCTTAAGAATGTTGTCGTCGACCATCATGAGCGCATTGTGTACCTCGGGGCGGTCGGCGCGCGTGCCGTTGGAGAGCACGGCAATCTTGGAGTTTGGGGCCAGCTGGTCGCGAAGCGCGACGGCACCGGCGATGGCCTGGGGAAACTCCGGAGCGGCGGTGGGCTCGCCGTTGCCTGCGAAGGTGATCACATCGGGGAGCTCGTCCTCGGCTGCCATCTCGCGCAGCTTTGCCTCGAGCGCGTCGAGTACCATGGCAGCTGTGTTGTACGGCTCATGACAGGGGCGCTCGGCGTTGAGGCCGTTTTCGCAGTAAATGCAGTCGAACGTGCAGATTTTGCCGCTGGCCGGCATCATGTTGACGCCGAGCGAGAGACCAAGGCGACGGCTGCGAACGGGCCCAAAGATGGGGCTGGCATTCAAAAACGTAGACATAGGCATATGCTCCTCAAGACAATTGTGCCTAAGCATAGCATCGGCTCCAAAGCAAGGTGCGGGCTCTTGCTTTACAAGTTTCTTTTTTTCACGTCGCTCATTATGCCGCGCCATGAAAAGCCTCGGGTCGGGTACAGTTAATCTGTTAACAAGGCGTAAGGCAATGCGAGTCCATCCAACCGCACTGACGTGCAGCTGGACGAGCATTGATGATGGGGGCACAACATGGATTTTACGGTCGAGAATGCGGGCACCACGATTGCCTGTCGCGAATATGCCGGCCCGGATGTGTCGCCTGATGCTCCTGCCTTGGTGTGCGTGCACGGCGCTTGTGTCGACGGCACATTTTTCGACGGCATCGCTTGTGAGCTCAGCCGTAACTACCGCGTAATTGCCTACGACCGCCGCGGCTGTGGTGGCAGCAGCGAAGCGGCAGACGGCAGCTATGATCTTTCCACTCAGGCCGCCGACCTGCAAGCCGTGATCGAACACGTTGGCGCTCCGGCAAATGTGCTTGCGCATAGCGCCGGTACGTTGGTGGCGCTGGAGCTTCTTCGTGCCGAACCCCATCTCGTCGCCCGTGCGATTCTGCATGAGCCGGCTGTGTCGGCCGAAGGCGTCGGCATGGGCGCAGCTCCGGTTTTGCTCGATATGATTGCGGCTGGAAAGGTTTCAAGGGCGCTCCGGCTTTTCTTGGGAGCCCTCGGCGACTTGGACCCCGAAGCTCCCGGGACGACCGAAGCGGAAGCCAAACATGCCCTGCGCAATGGTCGTTGCTTTATGGCTAATGAATACGGAACAAATATGACATATGCTCCCGACTGGGAGCGCGTCCGCGCGTCAAAGGCGGTGTCGGCCGTGTTTTTGGGCGAGCTTTCGGTCGATACACCCCGCGAGGCTGGCACGCGAGCGGCTGCCGAATATCTCGATTGCCCCCTTGTGACGATCCCGGGCGCGCATAACGGTCTGCGCGATCGCCCCGTTACGGCGGCAAACGCCGTTCGCGATGTCTTGGAGCGTTAGCACGCTCGATGACCTGCGGGGAGAGGGGCTGTTAGCGTTTCGTCATTGTTAACGAATGCGCCCATAACCGCGCGCCCGCGGCTCCATTACCGCCGTTTGCCAGGTCATAAAAATGTAACGATAATCGCGCGTTTGCCTTCAGCTGTTAGATGCTACCCTTGTACCAATTGATATGCACCGTTGCCGTGCGTAACGATAGGAAGGGCCCCATATGCTCAATAATCACGAGGTCAATCTAACCGACGAGGAGGCTGCCGCCGAGGTCGCCCGCGTCGCGAAGACCTACCCCGTGGTGCGTTTGTTGTCGGCCGATCAGATTAAGAGCGAGCCTAACTGCTTGCTCGCCGGCGATCGCTGCCCTTGTCTGCGTCAGTCGAGTCTTGAGGCCTTGGCAGGTTCCGATGATGTATCGGAGCAGCTGCTCAATGATGGTACCGAGTACCGCGCTCGCCTGCGCCCTCTGAAGGTCGAGGGCGAGCCTCACGTCCTGCTGATGGTGCGTCCGATCGATGAGCAAGAGGCTGCAGAAGAGGACCTCGTCTACACCGACGTGCTGACGAGTGTGCGCAATCGCCGATATTACGAGGAAAAGCTCCGCAGCGCCCGCATGAATGCCGGCGTTGCGGTGATCGACCTTGATGATTTTAGGGTCTTCAACGATACGTGTGGCCGTCATGCCGGCGACCTTGCGCTCGGTGCTGTGGCGACAGCCATACGCAGCGGAATTCGTTCGACTGACGAGCTTGTACGCTATGGCTGCGACAAGTTTGTGGTCGTCATGCCCAATATTCCCTCCGATGACTTCACCCGTCGCCTGCATCAGGTGTCCGATGCCGTTCATGCCACGATTGTTCCGGGCCATGAGTACGTGAGCTTGACGGCATGTGTTGGCGGTGTTCGCATTCATGGCGAGACGGTCGATGAAGGAGTTGGCCGCGCTGTCCAGTTATTGAGCCGCGCTAAGGCAAAAGCCGGTACGGTCGTGACCGATGCCGATTCCATCGAAGCCTTCCAAAGCGAAAAGCCTTTGGTGCTTATTGTCGATGACTCCGAGATGAACCGAGCCATTCTCAACGAGATGCTCAAGGACGAGTATTGCATCCTCGAGGCCGACAACGGTCGTACGGCGCTCGACATGGTCGACCGCTATGGCGATGAGTTGTCGCTCGTGCTGCTGGATATTGTCATGCCGGGCATAAGCGGCTTTGAGGTGCTGGCCGATCTGTCGCGCCGATCGGGTATCGACAATCTGCCTTTCATCATGATTTCGAGCGAAGATTCCGATGATATGGTTCTGCGCGCGTACGAGCTGGGCGCCTCGGACTATATCAACCGCCCGTTTGACTCCCGTGTCGTGCGCCGGCGTGTAAGCAACACCATCCGCCTATACGCCAAACAGCGCCGCCTGACGAGTTTGCTGTCCCAGCAGTACAACGAGCGCGTCAAGAACAGTCGCATGCTCATCGACATCATGGCCGGCGTCATGGAGCTTCGCAATGGCGAGAGCGGCAGGCACGTTACGAACATCGAGAAGCTGACCGAGCTGCTGCTTGGCTGTCTGGTCCAGCGTAGCGGCACGATCTCCCTCGACAATGAGGAACGCTCTACGATTGCCCTGGCTTCGGCGCTGCACGATATCGGCAAGATGTCGATTGACGATGCAATTCTCAACAAACCCGGGCGCCTTACGCCCGAGGAGTTCGAGATTATGAAGACGCATACCACGATGGGCGCCGACATGTTGCTTGAGCTGGGCCGCCATCACGTCGGCAATGCGCTTATGGAATATGCGTACCAGATTGCGCGTTGGCATCACGAGCGCTGGGACGGCAAGGGCTATCCCGATGGCCTTAAGGGCAACCAGATTCCCATCGCCGCACAGGTGGTTTCGGTGGCCGACGTGTACGATGCGCTGACGAGTGTGCGTGTGTACAAGGATGCTATCCCGCACAAGGAGGCTATCCAGATGATCTTGGACGGTAAGTGCGGTGAGTTTAACCCGCTGTTGCTCGACTGCCTGCTCGAGGTGCAAGACCGTATTGCCGAGACGTTGGCACGCCCCGCCGACGTTGTCGCGTTTCCCACGATTTAGTTTGACCAAAGGAGTTTTAATCCATGATTTCCATGCGTGAGGCGTATGAGAAGATCGGCGCTAATTATGATGACGCGTGCGCTCGGCTGATGGGCGAGGAAATGCTTGCCCGCTTTGCCCTCAAGTTTTTGGATGACGAGAGCATGGACAAGCTGGAGGCCGCCATGGCGGCAGGAGACGCCGAAGGTGCGTTTATGGCAGCGCACACGCTCAAGGGCGTGAGCCAGAACCTGGGATTCGATAATCTGTACGAGCCGGCGGTCGTGGTGACCGAGGCGCTGCGCGGCGCCGATGCCGTTGACGACGCTCGCGAGGGAATGCATGCGCTGCAGCAGCAATATGCGGCTACGATGTCGGCTCTGCGCGAGGCGGGCGAGTAAGAGGTTGTGAGCCTTGGGCTGTGTGCCTGCCGCGTATGGGCAAAAGGGCGCCCCGCCGGACCATGTGGCCGGCGGGGCGCCCTTATCTGTTATGCGGTTCGCGAGCTAGCGAGCCTGCTTAACCTTTGCCGCCGCCTCGACAAACGACTTCCACAGGTTAAAGTCGGTCTCGAGTGTCTGCCAGGTGTACTCGGGATGCCATTGCACGCCCAAGCAGAACGGCTGGCCCTCGACCTCGATGCACTCGGGAACGCCATCGGTTGCCTTGGCGACCAAGCGCGTGCTCTTACCCAGACGATCGACGCAGCAGTGATGTGCCGAGTTGGTCTGGATCAGCCTGTGCCCGCCAACCGCGCGCTCCAGCAGCGAGCCCGGCATGACCTCGACAGGGTGCACGGGGTCGTTGAGCACGTGGGTGTGGCGCCACTGCGTGCGGCCCTCGCGCGCACCCAGGCTCGGCACGTCCATGCACAGGGTGCCGCCGGTGGCGACGTTGAGCAGCTGCGTGCCGCGGCAGGTGGTAAAGAGCGGCTTCTTGGCGCGGAGTACCTCGTCGACCAGCTTAAACTCAAAACTATCGCGGATCTCGCAGCAGAGGGTGGGGTCGTAGGGTCGATCATCGCCCCAGCGCTTGGGGTTGACGTCCGGGCCGCCGGGAATGGCGATGCCGCCGGCGATATCGACGTAATGACGGATAACCTCAATGTCCTCGGTGATGGACATCTGCAGCGGTAGGCCGCCGGCGGCAAGGATGGCATCGACAAAGACACTTGCGATTTCTTCGTTGGGGGAGAGCGTCTCGCTTAAAAACGGCTTTGCCTCTTCCCAGCGCGGTGCGACGAGGATGAGTGGGCGGTCGGCGGGGGCGACGTCGACGTGCGGGGTGTAGGACGATGAGGTGCGGGTTCCGATCATAGGTGTTGCTTTCGAATCTGAAGGTGACAGGGCGCATGAGAGACGTGGGACAACGCTTCCGATGGATTTGCCCCACGGGGTGGCTGGCTAGTGCCCCTTGATGGAGTTGAGGAAGTCCTGGGCGCGCTTGGTCTGGGGATGGTCGAAGAACTCGTCGGGTGTGCCGGTTTCCACGATCTGGCCGTCGGCCATAAACACGACGCGATCGGCAACGCGGCGTGCGAAGTTCATCTCGTGCGTGATGACGATCATCGTCATGCCCTGCTGGGCTAGACGGACCATGACCTCGAGCACCTCGTTGATCATCTCGGGGTCAAGGGCGCTCGTGGGCTCGTCAAAAAGCATGGCCTTGGGTTGCATGGCAAGCGAGCGGGCGATGGCTACGCGCTGCTGTTGGCCGCCCGAAAGCTGTGCGGGCACCTTATCGGCCTGCTCGGCAACGCCCACGCGGCCCAGCAGGTCCATGGCGCGCTCGCGGGCCTCGTCCTTGGAGACACCCAGTACGTCGACCGGTCCCAGCATGACGTTCTGCAGGACGGTCATATGTGCGAACAGGTTGAACTGCTGAAACACCATGCCCAGCTCGGCACGCATGCGGGCAAGATCCTTGCCTTCCTGCGGCAGGGGCTCGCCCTCGATGAGGATCTCGCCCGAGTCGATGGTTTCCAGACGGTTGATGGTGCGGCACATGGTCGACTTGCCCGAGCCCGAGGGTCCAATCACAACGACGACCTCGCCGCGGTCGACCGAGAGATTGATGTCGTTGAGGACGTGCAGATCGCCATAGTGCTTATCGACGTGTCTGAGCTCGATCAGCGGCTGATTGCCGGTGGAAGAGGTGCTCTGTGCCATGGTGCTCGGCTCCTTATGACTCGAAATGGTAAAGCGTTAGCGGATGATGGTCGCGCCGGTCTTGTGCGAAACATAGACAGCGGCCTTGTTGATCGCGACGTTGATGAGGATGTAGATGACCGCGATTACCAGGTAGACCGACACGAGGGCGTCGTAGTTGGTAATGAGCACGCGGGCGTTTTGCATGAGGTCGGGGTAGCTCACCACATAGGCGACGGTGGTGTCTTTGACTACGACCACAAGCTGCGAAATCAACGACGGAATGATAAACCGAATAGCCTGCGGCAACACGATTTTAAAGGTGATTTTGGCCTTGGAGAGACCGAGCGCCTGGGCGGCCTCGACCTGGCCGCGCGGCACGGCATTGACGCCGGCGCGGAAAATCTCGGCCAGCACGCCGGCTGCAGCGAGCGCGACGGGAAGCGTGAGCATCCAAAACGACGGCAGCGAGATCTTGTACTGGGGCAGCACCAAAAAGAAGAAGTAGATAAACAGCAGGCTCGGCACACCGCGGAAGAAATCGGTGAGCACACGGCAAACCAGCTGGAGCGGCTTAATGTCGCTGGTGCGGCCGAGCATAAGGGCTAGGCCCAGCACCAGCGCGATGGCGCCAGCGGTGAGTGCGACTTTAACGGTGCCCTCAAAGCCGGCAAGCAAGAACTTCCAGGTGGTGAGGTGCGTAAAGAAATACCAATAGTGGACCGAAAGCTGGCCGGTCACATAAAAGCGCTGCAGTACCAGGGCGACGAGCACGGCGACGGCAACGAGCGAGATAGCGGTGCCGATGCGAATCTTGGCGCGCATCTTGGGGCCGGGAGCCTCGTAGAGCGCATCGCGCATGGTAAGTGCAGGGGAGGAATGCTTGCTCATCGGAGGATCCTCACCTTCTTATCGATGTAGTTGCCAATGTGGCTCACCACAAAGGCCGTGCCCAGGTAGCCGAGTGCCGAGATAAAGAACGCGACGACGCCGCCGAGCGAGCGCGTGTTGATGTAGCTCACCACGCCGGTGAGCTCCTGCGGTTTAAGCGGCACCTGGCTACCGAGCGCGGTGGTGAGCATGACGGCGATAAAGAGGTTGGTCATGGGCAGCACGCTTGAGCGCAGTGCCTGTGGAATCACGATCTTGGCGAGGATACGGCTGAAGCTCATGCCGAGCGAACGGGCGGCTTCCACCTGGCCGACGCCGACGGTGTTGATGCCGCTCATAAAGTTCTCGGAACCAAAGGCCGAGCCCAAAAGGACCGTGGCGACGATAACGCAGGTGCGGTAGGGCAGGACGACCTTGAGCGGCGGAAGCGCATAGACGACGATGATGAGCAGCGCGATGCCGGGGATGTTACGGAAGACCTGGACATACAGGTCACCAAAGACGCGCAACGGCTTGAGCGGCGACACGCGCATCACGGTGACGGCGACAGCCAGCACCATGGCGATGGCAAACGACTCAAGCGTCATGCCCCAGGTTGCTAGCAGCGCGTCGATATAGTTCTGGCCATAGAGCGACCAGAGCTCGGAGAGACTCATGCGGACCTCCCGCCGATAAGGAAAGGGGCTCCCGTGTGTACGGAAGCCCCGACAACTCAGTGAGGAAACAGTTTAGCGCAATAAAGCGAATCGTGCGTTTCCGTATGGTTTCGCAGCGGCTGATGCCCAGCTTGCGAGCTTAGGCGCCGACCTCGGGGAGCTCGGGAACATTGGTGTCGCCCGTACGGTCACCAATGCAGATCTGCCACAGCTCGGTCCAGGTGCCATCGTCCTCGATCTTCTTAAGGAAGTCGTTAACGAAGGCGACGCCGTCGGAATCGAGCGGCAGGCCGATGCCGTAGGGCTCCTTGCTGCCGAAGGGATTGCCGGCGATCTTGTACTTACCGGGCTCGCGGACCAGGGCGCTTTGCTGCATGTTGTTGTCGATGACATAGGCGTCAACGCGACCCTGCTGGAGTGCCTGGCGGGCCTCCTCGTCGGTCTTGAACTCCTGCTGGCTGGCCTTGGGAACGAACTCCTCCAGGATGGCGGGGCCGTTGGAGCCGGACTGGACGGCGACGTTCTTGTCGGCCAGGTCGTCGACGCTCTTGATGTCGTCGTTATCGGCGAGCACCAGGATGGCCTGCTGCGTGTAGTAGTAGGGGCCGGCGAAGGAGACGAGCTTCTTGCGCTCGTCAGTGATGGTGTAGGTGGCAAAGACGGCGTCGACCTGGCCGTTCTGCAGGACAGACTCGCGCGTGTCCGAGGTCACCTGGGTGATCTCGACCTTGTTCTCGCCCAGAATGTAGTTGGACAGGAGCTGTGCGATACCGGCATCGAAGCCGCGGGTCTGACCGTCTTTCTCGTTGAGGAGGGAGAAGAGCGTGGAGGTCTGAACGCCACCGATCTTAAAGACGCCGGCGTCCTTGACGGCCGTGGCCCAGGTGCTGGCGGCGATGGCATCGTCGTCGGCTTTGGGGCCGTTGTCGACGAGCTTGTCGAATGCCTTGGCATCGAGCGTAGCGGAAACCTCGGTATCCTCGGAGCCCTTGGAGGAGCCGGTGGCAGAACCCTTGCCGGCCTCGGCGCTGGTGTCAGAGCAGCCGGCAAGACCAAGGCCGGCGACGGTTGCGAAGGTGGCGGCAACGAAGCCGCGGCGGTCGAGAACGACCTGCTGGGAGAGGTTCTTGCTCATGGTAGAACACCTTTCTCAATAAAATCCCTAGCGGTTGAGTAGAGTTATACCCTATCGCGCTCAAATGGGTCAACACGAAATAACTCAGAAACATACTTGCCTTATGGGTAATTCTGCCTACCAAAAAGGGCAGGCACCTTTGTGGTGGTTCTGGCCGATGCGGTGGCATGCCTTGCTGCTTTGTCTCAATCTGTAACATCTACAGCCGTTTTTGCCGAGTAACTGTTACAGATTGAGATTTTCTCTTCAGGGGGAATTCGAATGTCTCAATCTGTAACATCTGGACGGTCAGAAGGTCTCTATCTGTTACAGATTGAGACAAAGGTCGGGAGCTAAGAACGTTTGTCTTGATCTGTAACAGTTAGACGCGGATTTGTCCTCTAAGTGTTACAGATCGAGACAATTGAGTTGGGAAAATAAAAACCTCCGCAGGGGCGCTTCCCTTGCGGAGGTTTTCTTACTCGTTGAGCAGCCTTACGGCTTCGGCGGCCATGTTCTCGACCGTCATGCCGTTCTGCGCAAGCAGTTCGTTGGGGTCGTAGCGGTCGGGGAAGCCCTTGGCGATGCCGAAGGTGCGCGTGCGCAGCGGCGTGCAGGCCAGATAACATGCCACGCGCTCGCCCCAGCCGCCGTCCAAGATGCCGTCCTCGAGGGTGACGACAACGCGATGCTCGGCGGCAAGGCTGTCGAGGAGCTCGCGGTCGAGCTCGGTTGCAAAGCGCGGGTTGACGAGTGTAGCCTCGATACCGTACTCGGCGGCCAAGCGGTTTGCCACACGCTCGCCCAGCTCAAAGAAATCGCCAAGTGCGAGCACGACAACGTCGCGACCCTGGCGCACCACGTTGTAGCGAACGGCGCTGTAGTCGGTGTCTTCGGCGGGCGCAAGGTCGGGACGGCTCACCAGGCCGATGCCCGGTACGCGGATCGCCACGGGATGCTCGCGGTGGTCGAGCGACCAGCTCAGCATGGACAGATATTCCTCCATGCAGGCCGGCGCCAAGTAATGCATGTTGGGAAGTCCGCCCAGCATGGAAATATCGAAGAACGAGAGGTGCGTCTCGGATGTGGTGCCAAAGATCGATGCGCCAAACACCAAGATGGTTGCGGGGGCATCGTTGAGGCACAGGTCGTGCCACAGCTCGTCGTAGGCGCGCTGCAAAAACGTGCCGTACACACCAAAGACTGGCTTGGCGCCCGAGCGCGCAAGCGCGGTGGCAAAAGTTACGGCGTGCTCCTCGGCAATGCCCACGTCGACAAACTGCTTACCTGCCGCAGCGCGAAGCTCGGGTGTAAAGCCCATGATGTAGGGCGTGGCGGCCGTGATGCCCACGACCTGCGGATCGCGCTCGATGGCGGCGCCGAGCGCCTCGCCCGTAATGTCGGCATAGGTGCGCGGCGCAGGCTCGCTCGGATGGCCCGGGCAGAGCTTGCGGCCGGTCGCCATGTCAAACGGACCCACGTGGTGCCAGCGCTCGGGGTCGTTTTGGGCTGGCTCAAAGCCCTTGCCCTTGGCGGTGGAGACGTGCAGCACGATGGGATGATCGATATTGCGCAGTTCCTGCAACGCATCGACGAGGGCCAACACATCGTTACCGGCGTCCAAGTAGCGGTAGTCGAGCCCCATCGCGCGGAAAACGTTGCGCTCACAGGTGCCGTTGCTGGCGCGCAGCTCGGCCAGATTGCGATACAGGCCGCCATGGTTCTCGGCAATGGACTGGTCGTTATCGTTGACGATGATGATCAGGTTGCTATCGAGTTCGGCGGCATTGTTAAAGCCCTCAAACGCCAAGCCGCCCGAAAGCGAGCCGTCGCCAATGATGGCGATGACGTTGTATGCATCGCCCGCCAGGTCACGAGCGTGCGCCAGGCCGCAGCCCAGGCTCACCGAGGTCGAGGTGTGCCCCATGGCGAACAGGTCGTGCTCGGACTCGTCGGGATTGGCAAAGCCAGAAGCCTCACCATAACGCTCCGGATCGATATAAGTGTACGCGCGCCCGGTCAGCGCCTTGTGGGCGTAGGTCTGGTGCGAAACGTCAAAGACAATTTTGTCGGTGGGGGAGTTAAACACGCGATGAAGCGCAACCGTAAGCTCAACGACGCCCAGGTTGGGGGCAACGTGCCCGCCGACGGCGGCGGAGCTTTCGAGGATTGCCTGGCGGATCTCGCCGCAGAGCAGCGGAAGCTCGGCGCGGTCGAGAGCCTTGACGTCCTCGGGCGTTGTCGTTTGCGTAAGCAGCATCGTTGTGGGTTACTCCATGCGAATCGAGCACCGGCGCTCCCTCGGCCGGCACAATTGCACAAAACAGTCTCGCACATTTTGGCGTTTGATATGTGACGGCGGCGCGGTAATTCGACAACTGGTGGGGCAAAACGTTTTGTCCGATGCCATACTGATAGGTTCCATGATGATTTTATTCAATGCGTGCAGGCCATGGCTTGTCGCCGTGGGCCGCTGGAAGGAGGCAGCATGTCCGATGTCGTTCGTGCCGAGAAAATCGCGTGCGAAGTGGACCATGCTGCCCGTCAACTGGCACAGGCGGGCCGTCTGGACCTGACGCGCGAGTTTATCCAGCATGGCGATGTGACGGTGTATGCGCATGTGACCTCGGTAGCGCAGGCGAGTCTGTCCTTTGCCGAGCGCTTGGGCCGCGTCGGTGTCTCGGTTGACCGCGCCTCGTTGCTGCGCGGGGCCCTGCTGCACGATTACTTTCTCTATGACTGGCACGATCCCGACCCAAGCCATCGGCTGCATGGCTTTCGCCACCCGTTTTTTGCCCTGGCACGTGCGGAGGAAGATTTTGAGCTGACGCCGCGCGAACGGAATATTATCGTGCGGCATATGTTTCCGCTGGTGCCAGTGCCGCCGACGTGTCGTGAAGCTTGGATTGTATGCCTGGCAGATAAATGGTGCGCTCTGCGCGAGACGGTTGCCGGCCGCCTGCCGCGCAAGGACGAGGCGGACGATGGTATGAGCAGCGAATCGAGCGAAAAGAGGAGAGGGTAGACGGTGGAAACCGCGATCGACATGGCATTTGACGGCGCGACGCTTGCCGCCTGTCCGCTTTCGGCGCTGGTGCTCTCGTTCGCCTTCTACGGTTTCTGCGGCTGGGCATGGGAATCGACAGTCTGCGCCATGCTCAACCACGGGCGCTTTGCCAACAGCGGCTTTTTGCTGGGACCGTGCTGCCCCATCTATGGCGCGGGCGGCATTGCCTGCTGGCTGCTGTTGCGCGGAATTCCTGACGCGTCGAGCCAGTTTGTCGCGGCAGCGCTCGTATGCAGCGTGATTGAGTACAGCGTGGGCGTGCTGCTGGAAAAAACAACAGGCGCTCGCTTTTGGGACTATTCGCACCTGCCGTTTAACCTGCACGGGCGCATCTGCCTGTACTGGGCCTGCGCGTTTGGCCTGGGTGCGTTGTGCATTTGCCGTTTAGTGGAGCCGGCATTGCTGGGGCTGCTTGGCCATCTGCCGGTGCTGATTGTGCGGTTGTCCGCCTTTATCGTCGCGGTTGCGATGATAGTCGACGCGGCATGCTCTTTGGCCAGTTGGCGCCGCCTGTCCGATCAGCTGGAGCGTGTGCGTGCCGACCTTGCCGACCGCATCAATGAGTCGCTTGCCGATGCGTCTGACTCCATGCTCGAACGTATTCCCGATTCGGCGATCGACTCGGTGGCGCAGACGCATATCCGCAGCCGTGCCGTTAACGCGTGGCTGGCGGAGCTGGGCGACGCAACGCTCGATGCCCTGCGTGAGAAGGCTTCGATGCCGACGTTTATCTTGGACGGTGCTCGCGGCCTGGCGCTCGCTGCCCGCCGCGTGGCCGATGCCGCGCCGAGCATGCCGCGTCCGTCGCTCAGTCGTCGCCTTGCCGGCAAGCGCATGAGCCGTCCGGTACCGAGCGTGTCGCTCAGTCGTCGTGACCTGCGCTTTTTCAATGCCTTCCCGCGCCTGCGCATCAATCGCTACGAAGGTGTCATTCGAGCTACCGACCTCCGCGACCGAGCCCGCGAGCTGTTCCGCCACTAGCCGGGACGGGCGCGCTCACGGCTTCCTTGCTCGCGTATTTCCCGTTCGTTTCGCGACCGTTGCCGCGCCGTTTCCAAGATTGCGGCACCGTTTCCATTCGACAACGCAGCGTTTAACAACGCCGCATCTGGTCTACACCAGTTGCCCCTCGGCCGCATTATGGGCGCCGACAACGTTCATACGACCAAGGGAGAGCGAATGTACGATACGGGTTCGACAACGTTTATGCTCATCTGCACCATGCTCGTGTTTTTAATGACACCGGGTCTGGCGTTTTTCTATGGCGGCCTGTCCAGGCGCAAAAATGTCATCAACACCATGCTTATGTGCTTTGGCGCCATTGGTCTGGTTGGTGTGCTGTGGATTGTTGCCGGCTGGTCGCTGGCCTACGGCGGCGACGGTTCCAGCCCGTTTATTGGAGGCCTTGACCAGCTGCTGTGCCTGCCGGTACTCAACCAGGTGCTTCAGGCGGCCGAGGGCAATGCCGCGGACGGCGCCGTCTACCCTCAGATCATCAACATCGCCTTCCAGATGGCGTTTGCCATGATCACGGCCGCTATCGTCACGGGCAGCCTGGCCGGCCGCGTTAAGTTTGGTGCCATGACGGCCTTCCTGGGCATTTGGCTGCTTGTGGTCTATGCGCCGCTCGCCCACATGGTCTGGGGCGGCGAGGGCTCCTTTATCGGCGACATCATCGGCGCGCTCGACTTTGCCGGTGGCGACGTGGTGCACATTTCGTCGGGTCTCACGGGTCTGATTCTCTGTTTAATGCTCGGCCGTCGTCGCGGCTTTGGCATGGTGAGCTACCGTCCGCATAACGTGCCGTTTGTGGCGCTGGGCGCCGGGCTGCTTTGGTTTGGCTGGTTTGGCTTTAACGGCGGCAGCGAGTTTAAGGCCGACGCCGTTGCGGCGCTTGCCATCCTCAACACCGTGACGGCCAGCGCGGCGGGCATGGTCTCGTGGCTTGCCGTCGAGCGCGTGCACACCGGTCGACCCACGCTGGTGGGCGCTAGCACCGGTCTAGTCGCGGGCCTCGTGGTGGTCACGCCGGGTGCGGGCTTTGTCGAGCCGTGGGCAGCGCTGGTCATGGGCCTGATTGTCTCGCCCGTCTGCTACTTGGCTATCAGTCATCTCAAGGCCAAGTTTGGCTACGACGACGCGCTCGACGCGTTCGGTTGCCACGGCATTGGCGGCATCTTGGGCGGCGTGCTCACGGGCCTGTTCTGCGTGCCGGAGCTCTCGTGGACCGGTAAGGGCGGCCTGCTCTACACGGGCGACGTGTCGCTGCTCATCTCGCAGATTTTGGGCATTGTGGTGACGGTCGCTCTTGTGCTGGTGCTCGATTTGGTGATCGCCGCGGTGGTCAAGGCACTGTTCCACGGCAGCCTGCGCGTGGACGAGGCGGACGAGGCGCTGGGCCTGGATGCCAGTCAGCACGGCGAGAGCGCTTATCCCTCCTTCTCGGGACTTGACTAGCGGCACGGCTTTCCCAGGCACCCGACCTTGCCCCTCAAACCGTCGCTTGCGTACCGAAGTACGCGGCGCTCCTCTTTCGGGGCAATCTCGGGCACCTGGAAAACCCGTGTCATGTGAAGGACAATCAATTTCTTTTATTAAAGAGAGGAATTCATTATGAAAAAGATCACGGCTATCGTGCGCCAGGAAAAGCTTGAGGTTCTTAAAGATGCGCTGTTTGCTGCTGATGTTCGTGGTATGACCATCAACCAGGTGCAGGGCTGCGGTGCACAGCATGGCTGGAAGGAATACGTGCGCGGCAACGAGTTGCTTGTCAACACGATCCCTAAGGTACAGTTCACCCTTATCTGCGCCGATGAGCATGTCGACGGAATTGTCGAGATTATCTGCAATGCTGCTCGCACCGGTGCCGTTGGAGACGGCAAGATTTGGGTCGAGCCGGTCGAGGAGGTCATCCGCATCCGTACCGGCGAACACGGCCCCGCCGCGGTGTAGGACAATCTTTCGCCTGACGGGCGTGCCTCTCTTGGGGTGCGCCCGTTCTCGTCTACAATATCGTGCAGACGAAGGAGAGGCATGTCCATGATCAAGATGTTTGCGAGTGACTTAGACGGAACGCTGCTGAACGCCCTGCACGAAGCGGATGGGACCATCCGCCGTGCCATTCGCGAGCTGACCGAGGCTGGCCTGCATGTGGTTCCCGCGACCGGACGCTCGACGCTGCCGGTCGGCGAGCATGGCTTTACGGGGCTGGCGCTCGATGCTTGCTGCTCTAACGGATCCATCGTGCGCGACAGCCATGGCGAGGTGCTCAAGACCTGGACTATCGACCCACAGATTACCGAGGAGCTGCTCAAGGCATTCCCGGACATTTGCTTTGATTGCTCCACACCCGATGGCATGTTCTCGAGCGGTTCGTTCGAGATGCATCAGGCAGGCTTTAAAAAGGACAGCCCCATCAAGCGCATCGTGATGCGCGGCATGCGTGCACGTGGCGGGTATCACGAGGAGCAGTATTTCGATCAGTCGATCGGCGATATCTTGCGTCACGATGTATGCAAGATCAATTGTCGCGTGACCTCGCCCGAGCTGGAGCGCGACCTTAAGGCGTATTTGGCCGAGCGCTCGGACCGCGTGGTCAACGCGCCGTTCGATCCGGTGATGTTTGAGATCACGGACGTGGCGTGCAACAAGGGCGAGAGTGTGGCTTGGCTGGCGGGCTACTACGGTATTGCCGAGGATGAGGTCGCGGTCTACGGCGACGGCGGCAACGACATCGCCATGCTCAAGCGTTTCCGCCACAGCTACGCGACCAAAAACGCTAGCGATGCAGCTAAGGCCGCCGCGAGCGCGACCATCGGCAGCTGCATGGTCCACGCCGTCCCCAAACACATGCTTGCCACCATGCATAAGCAAAACTCTCGCACCGTCATCGAATAATGTGGCAAAGGGACGGTTCCTTTTTCACGAGGATCCTGCACCTTTGACATGCGAACATATATTCGTATATATAACTAAGTTTTGATAGAATCGGTATCGTTGGCGGCAGTTCCATGTGCCGGGCAGCGCCCTCCATCTGACGGGAGGTGATGCCCATGACCGATTTGATTGATTTCGTGAGACTTCTGACCGCTTTGGTCTCGTTCTTCACGGCGCTTGTCGGCCTTTCCGAGGCACTCAAGCAGCGTTCGAAGCGCAACAGAAGGGGTCGCCGCCGCTAAGGCGTTGACCCCCTAATGCAAACAACGGCGCTGCCCAGCTTTCCAGAACTTGGGCTGCCGTTGACACTATTCTACCCACGAATGACATTTTGAACAATTGGCAATGCCGCTTCAAAAGCCAGGCACAACTGGCACAACCTAGGCGGTCGCTGAATGTGACAAAGGGACTGTCCCTTCGTCACATCTAAAATATTGCCTTTACGTGTTGATACACACGGTGTGCAATAATACTCGCACTGTGCAATAGCGCACAGGCTGAGTAACAAGGAGGACGCTTGTCCCAGCTCGAGAAATGTGATCGCCGGTCCCTTCGCTCGCAGCGCGCCCTTCGCCAGGCGCTTGCCAGCGAGCTTGCCGAAAGCGGCGACCTTTCGCGCATTAACGTCGCGTCGCTCACCGAGCGCGCCGGTCTTACGCGTCGAACGTTCTATTCGCACTACCGCGATATTCCCGACTTTATCAGTCAGATCGAGGACGGCCTGCTTGCCGAGATTCGCGAGCGGGTGGAGCTTATCACCGCAGCTCAATTACCCGATCTTTACCGCAGCATCGACGAGCTCGAGCCGGCACCCGGTTCGGTTGAGCTGCTTCGCTATCTTGCGGCTAATCGCGACCTTATCGGGGCCCTGCTGGGTCCGGGCGGCGACCAGGCCTTCATTAAAAGGATTATCGATACCGCGCGTGAGGCCGTGGTGCCGCGTGCGCAGACGGGCATTTTGGGCCTGGCGCTGGGCACGTTCTTTGACTACTACGTTACCTACGTCGTGAGCGCCGAGGTCGGCATGATTCAGCGCTGGTTTGAGCGTGGGCTCACCGAATCGCCCGAGGCCATGGCGCGCATTATGACGGTGCTCGCTTTTGTGCGCCCTGGTGACCTGTATGGCCAACCCATCGATATCAACGTGCCGGAATACGGCATGAAGCTATTGAACTTGCAGCTCGAGGACGCGGCTGACACCGCCGCAACCGTCGAGTCCAACAACTAAGAGGAGAGACAGATGAGCAAACTCGTCGAGGGCATCAAGGACCGTATGGTCGCTGCCGCGCGCGAGGCCGCGCCCGCCGTGGTGGACGCCGCGCAGAAGGCCGCGACCGCGGCTGCCGAGAAAGCTGCCGAGGCAGTTGCCGATGCCAAGAACGCGGCAGGGGAGACGTCCGCCGCCGGCGAGCCCGCTACCGCCGCTGAGCCCGTAGCCGCCGTCCACGCCCCCGAAGGCGCGATTTTCAACCCCGAGAACGCTCGTGGCAACCTGCACCTGGGCATCGACGTGGGCTCCACCACCGTTAAGCTCGCCGTGCTCAACGACGACAACCAAATCGTTTACGCCAAGTACCAGCGCCACCACACCGACGTCCGCGCTTGCGCCCGCGACTTGTTCGAGGGCGCCACGACTGTGCTGCCGACGGCCCAGATGACCTGCGCCATCACCGGTTCGGGCGGTCTGCTGCTGTCCCAGTGGCTCGACCTGGAGTTTGTCCAGGAGGTCATCGCCAGCAAGCGTGCCGTCGAGACCCTCATCCCGGCCACCGATGTCGCCATCGAGCTGGGCGGCGAGGACGCCAAGATCATCTACTTCGACAACGGCATCGAGCAGCGCATGAACGGCACCTGCGCCGGCGGCACGGGCGCGTTCATCGACCAGATGGCCACTCTGCTACACACCGACGCCAGCGGCCTTAACGAACTCGCGGCCAACGCCACCACCATCTATCCCATTGCCAGCCGCTGCGGCGTCTTTGCCAAGACTGACGTGCAGCCGCTGCTCAACGAAGGCGCCCGCCCCGAGGACGTCGCCGCTTCCATCTTCCAGGCCGTCGTGACCCAGACCATCTCGGGCCTGGCGTGCGGCCGTCCCATCCGCGGCAACGTCGCCTTCCTGGGCGGCCCGCTGCAGTATCTCTCCGAGCTGCGCCATCGCTTCTACCTCACGCTCAACCTGGACGAGGAGCACCGCATTGTGCCCCAAAACGCCCACCTGTTTGTGGCGAGCGGCGCCGCCATGGCGCATGAGTCCAACAAGCTCAGCACGTTCCCGCAGCTCATCGAGGCTATCGATGCCCTGGGTGACACGCAGGGTGCCGAGGTCGAGCGCCTGGATCCGCTCTTTGCCACCGACGAGGACTTTGCCGAGTTCAAGACCCGCCACGACCAGGAAGTCGTCCCCAAGGGCAAGCTCGACGGCTATACCGGCCGCGTGTTCATCGGCATCGATGCCGGTTCCACCACCATGAAGGCCGCGCTCGTGGGCGAGGACGGTCAGCTGCTGCACACCTGGTACGGCAACAACAACGGCGACATCCTAGGCACGGCCAAGGTCATCATGGCCGATTTCTACAACCACATCCCCGCCGGCTGCACCATCGGCCACGTGACCACCACGGGCTATGGCGAGGCGCTGCTCATCGAGGCCCTCAAGGCCGACTCCGGCGAGATCGAGACCGTCGCGCACCTGCGCGGCGCCAAGGCGTTCCTGCCCGGCGTCGAGTTCATTCTGGACATCGGCGGCCAGGACATGAAGTGCCTGCGCGTCAAGGACGGCGTTATCGAGCACATTATGCTCAACGAGGCCTGCTCGTCGGGCTGCGGCAGCTTTATCGAGAGCTTTGCCGTCTCTATGAACATGGACGTGCGCGCGTTCGCCAACGCTGCCATCCATGCCAAGGCTCCGGTCGACCTGGGCAGTCGCTGCACGGTCTTTATGAACTCGCGCGTCAAGCAGGCGCAAAAGGAAGGCGCCACGGTGGGCGACATCGCGGCCGGCCTGTCCTATTCCGTCATCAAGAATGCCCTGTTCAAGGTCATTAAGCTGCGCGACCCCAAGGAGATCGGCAGCCAGGTGATCGTTCAGGGCGGCACCTTCATGTCCGACGCCACGCTGCGTGCGTTTGAGCAGCTCACCGGCGTACATGCCGTGCGTCCCGATATCGCCGGCTGCATGGGCGCCTACGGTGCGGCCCTGCTCGCCCGCGATCGCGCCGGCGCTGACGGCACCTCGGCCATCCTCTCGGCCGAGGACATCGCGCACCTCACTGTGACGCAAAAGCACGTCCGCTGCGGCCGTTGCTCCAACAACTGCCAGCTCACCGTCAACGACTTTGGCGGCGGCAGGCGCTTCATTACCGGCAACCGCTGCGAGAAGGGCGCCGGCCACAAAAAGCAGAAGACCGAGGCCCCCAACCTCTTCAAAAAGAAAAACGAGTTGCTGTTTAACCGCGAGGTGCTGAGCCCCGACGAGGCCCCGCGCGGCACCGTCGGCATCCCGCGCGCACTCAACATGTACGAGAACTACCCCTTCTGGCACGCGTTCTTTACACGCCTGGGCTTTAGCGTGCAGCTGTCCGACCAGTCGAGCAAAAAGACCTACCAGGCGGGCATCGAGTCCATGCCGTCCGAGAGCGTGTGCTATCCGGCCAAGATGAGCCACGGCCACGTGATGAACCTTATCGACCGCGATGTCGACTTCATTTGGATGCCGTGCGTGCGCTGGGAGCGCAAGGAGGATCCGACGGCTGGCAACTGCTATAACTGCCCCATCGTCATGAGCTACCCCACGGCGTTGGCACTCAACATCGACGAGATCCGCGAGCAAAACATCGAGTTCCTGTACCCGTTTGTGCCCTATCACGATAAGACCGAGCTCAAGCGCCGTCTGTACCAGGTGCTCGCCGTCGACCGCGTGGCCGATGCTGAGGCCGGCCGCGGTCGCGTGCGCGGTCCCAAGATCACGCGCTCCGAGGTCGATGCCGCCGTCAACGCTGCCTTTGAGGCCGATGCGCGTTTCCACGAGGACATTCAGACCATGGGCGAGGAGGCCCTTAAGTGGGTCGAGGACCACGGCGGCCATGGCATTGTGCTCGCCGGCCGCCCCTACCACAACGACCCCGAGATCAACCATGCCCTGCCCGAGCTTATCTCGAGCTTTGGCTTTGCGGTCTTTACCGAGGATTCGCTCGCGCATCTCGTGAAGCCCGAGCGTCCGATTCGCGTCGTCGACCAGTGGATGTATCACAGCCGCCTGTACGCCGTCGCCCGTTTTGTGACGATGCGCAACGATTTGGACCTGATTCAGCTCAACTCCTTCGGCTGCGGCTTGGACGCCCTGACCACCGACCAGGTGCAGGAGATCCTGGAGGCCAGCGGCAAGATCTACACCGTGCTAAAGATCGACGAGGTATCCAACCTGGGTGCCGCGCGCATCCGCATCCGCTCGCTCATGGCGGCGCTCAAGGACCAGGAGGCCGAGCGCCTGGCCGAGGCCACGGCCGCGGGCGAGGCCTACGAGCAGGGCGATGCCGCGCCGGTGGCGCCCTCCACGGATGCCCCCGCGTTCGCGAGCCACAAGTACACGTTCGAGGCGCAGCGCGAGAGTGCCTCGACCGCGTGGCCCAAGGTGCCCTTTACCGAGCAGATGCGCGAGGAGGGCTACACCATCCTGTGCCCGCAGATGGCGCCGATCCACTTTGACCTGGTCAAAGAGGTGTTCCGCGGTGCTGGCTACAACTTGGAGCTGCTGCCCTCGACTGACCACGATGCCGTCGAGGCCGGCCTGCGCTACGTGAACAATGACATTTGCTATCCGTCGATCCTGGTGACGGGCCAGATCATGGAGGCCATCGAGAGCGGTCGGTACGACCTGTCCAAGACGGCCGTGGTTATCAGCCAGACCGGCGGCGGCTGCCGTGCCACCAACTACATCGCACTCATCCGCAAGGCCCTGCGCGAGAGCGGCCACCCCGAGATCCCGGTGATCTCGCTTTCGGCCGTGGCGCTCGGCGAGGATAACCCCGGCTTTAAGATTACGCCGGCGCTGCTTAAGCAGGCAGTCTACGCGGTGCTCTTTGGCGACGTGATGATGCAGATGCTCTATCGTTGCCGCCCGTACGAGGCCACGCCCGGCGCCGCCAACGCGCTCTACGAGGAGTACATGGCGCGCGCCCGCAAGCTGGCGCCCAAGTTCAACAGGCACAACTACACCAAGCTTGCGCGTGAGGCCATCCGCGCGTTCGACACCATGCCGCTCGTGGGCGAGGGCACCAAGCCGCGCGTAGGCGTGGTCGGTGAGATCTTGGTCAAGTTCCACCCCACAGCCAACAACCACGTGGTCGATGTGATCGAGCGCGAGGGCTGCGAGGCCGTGGTGCCGGGCCTGCTCGACTTCTTCCTGTACTCCATGAGCAACGCCGAGCTGCAGAAGGACGAGCTGGGAAGCTCTGCTACCACGCGCGCTGGTATGCAGGCGCTCATCAAACTCGTGGACTGGATGCGCACACCGGTGGAGGAGATGCTCGAAAAGTCCCGCCGCTTCGAGGCACCCGAGCGCATCGGCACCATGGCCGACAAGGCCCGCACGGTGCTTTCGGTGTGCAACAACATGGGCGAGGGCTGGCTGCTCACGGCCGAGATGCTCGACCTGATCGATCACGGTGCGCCCAACATCATCTGCACGCAGCCCTTCGCGTGCCTGCCCAACCACGTGGTGGGCAAGGCCGTGATTAAGGAGCTACGCCGCCAGCACCCCGAGAGCAACATCGTCGCGGTGGACTATGATCCTGGTGCGTCCGAGGTCAACCAGCTCAACCGCATTAAGCTCATGATTAGCGTGGCCAAGGAAAACATGCGCGCCGGTAAAGGCTTTAAGCTTGAGAAGGTGGCGCCGCTCGCGATGGATGAGGTCACCGGCCAGATGCGTGCCCATGATGGCTGCGTGAGCTGTGGGCCGGCCAGCGAGGAGGCCGTTGCATCGGTCGCCAATCGTCTGGGACGCGGCATTAAGAAGTAGTTGGTCTGCTATGGGCTAGATATGAGACAAGCGGGTGGTAGCCGTACCGGCTACCACCCGTTTTTGCTGGACATATGTTGCGCAAATGATCTCTCTGCAGCCTTCCGTGGGCTCACCCGATTTTTGGGCCGGCTCGGGCTTTGAGGACAAGTTACTGCAGGCCCAAGGCGATTTTTCGCTCAACGCAGGCCAGCACAGTGTGACCTATCTGCCAAACGACGAGACGATCGCTATGGACTGCCCATCGCCACCTACGAGATGGAAGCCGAAAAGTACATCTACCGCGTGTACAAGTACGAGCTGTAGGGCCGCGCTTAGGTTTGACCAATGGAGTATGAAAACACGCCGTTCGCCGATGCCCCCTCCGCGAGTGGCGGCCATATGGTTTGATGTCAGAAGCATATAGTTGTCACCAGCCTGCTGGCGACGTTCCCCCTGATATCGGAGGTTCCAGGTATGTTTCGCGCTCCGTTAAACAACTATCGGTTGGGCTAACATGGGTCGCCGTGCTATTTCGATAACCCTTGCAGTGGTCTGCCTGGCTGTGCTCCTGGGCGCTACAGGGCTGTTTGCTATAAGCCGGGAAACGTCCTATATGCAGGAATGCGCTTCCGAAGGGTTTGCCATTGACGGTTACTATCGGGACGACAAGACGAGTCTGGAAACCCTGGCCTTTCTTGAAGAGGATAACCATCGGTGGCAACTGGTCGACAAAGACGGCAGCTGCGTTGACGGGCAGTTTAAGCGTACGGATGACCCCAACATCCTGATATTAAAGAAGGAAAACGGCGAAGAAATCGGCACGGTTCACGTTGCGTATATATCGCGCCGACGCGAGCAGGGGCAGATTTACCTAATTAGAAATACTGAGGTGACCCGATTTTATCTTGTGAGCACCGATCCGGCGTTTACGGTGGAGTCTGGCGATGTCGATACGGACGTCTGATTCACGGCAATAAAACAGCGAGCGGGGCGCGGACGTGAACTACGTCCCGCTTTTTGCATGTGCCTGCGTCGCGTCTGAGCCTCGCCGCGACTTGCGCCTGTGCGCGGGAGCCATCCCATGCTCCGCATTACTCCACATCAAACTCCACGCGATCGAGTTCGGGCACGTTGAGGTCTATGAGCTTGCGGGCGACGTGGCGGTCGTGTGCCCCAAGCGCCTCGCTTGTCGTCACATGGGCGACAATCTCGCGCACGACGATGCCCTCCTCGTCGCCTTCGGTAGCCGAGGTCTCGACGGCGACGGTGTAATCCTTAAAGCCCGGCAGCACCGCGGCAAGCTCGCGCGTGGTCTCGGTGACGCCGTAGCCGTCCTGCACGCCGGCCTGCGCCGAGCCAATAGACCCCGCGGTCATAACGATGCAGGGGATGGCAAAGATGACCGTGCCCACAATAATGCGGCGGCGCACCTTGTGTGACAGCTCATCGACCTCAGCATTTTCTTCGGCAGTTACAATGCCGTCGCCGTTAAGGTCGCGCTTGAGCGGCACGCGCAAAAGAAGCAGCACGGCTTCGGCAGCCAGTGCGATAAAGACCACGTTGATGCCAAACTCATAAAGCGCCGAGAGAAACAATGACCCGCTTGCGATGGCGATGCCATAGCCCGCCGCGCACAGGGGCGGCATGAGCGCGGTCGCCACAGCCACCCCGGCGATGAGCGTGGCGGGTTCCTGGTCGCGCGAGTTGCCCAGGCCACCCGCAAAGCCGCCCGCGAGCGCGACGGCAAGGTCCCACACAGTTGGTGTCGAATTGTCGATGATGGCGGCCGTGGTGGTGCCAAGGGGCGAGAGCTTAAAGTACAACGTGGATGTGACCAGGCAAAAGGCCATTTGCAGCGCAAGGCCGGCGACAGCTTCGACGGTAATCTCGCGGTCGAGCGTGGCAATGCCGTATGCCATGGCAAGAACCGAGCCCATGAGCGGGCAGATGAGCATGGCGCCTACAATGGCGATATCCGAGTCGATATCGAGGCCGATGCTTGCGATGAGCATGGCGATGATGAGGATGCATAGGTGGGAGCCAGTCAGACGCGCTCCGTTTACAAAACGCTTGCGGATCACGTGATAGGGCGCGCGTCCCTCGCGAATGTTGAACGCGCGCTTTAAAAAGCGACCAGCCTGCTCGGCAGCCTCACTATGGGCAGGGCGGATGCCGTGGCGCCGGTGATGGCGTTCGCGTAGTCGCTTGATCTGTTGCTTATCGAGTTCCATGTCTACCTCGTTCCAGCGCGGTCCGCGCAACGCGCCCGTTGTCCTAACTCTACACCGTGGCGGGCGGGGTGTCTGTTGGATGCGGAATCCGATAGGGCGGATGACGCGGGAGCAAATGCAAATCACAGGCTCAATTCCATCCCGCGAGAATATGATGCACCAGCTCCTTCAAATGTGACGAAACTGTGAAGCACGAGAGCGTGAATTTCAAAAAATCCGCCGGTGACCAATGTTGCGCAACAGAATTCAAAAATCAGCTCCTACATTTTGAAGCGTATGGATACATCCGTGTCAAAGGGAGAAAGCCATGGCAAGCTACAGTCCACAACACTTTGAGCCTCGGGCCAAGGCCGTCAACGTCAAGGGCGTTGCCAACCGCGCCGTCGCAACCGTTTTGACGGCGGGCCTCATCGCTCAGCCGCTCATGTCGCCGCTGGCGGCAATCGCCGCACCGTCAACCGATAACGGCGATTCTGTTCAGGGGGGGGGTAGTTCTGTAGAGAACACCGTTGCCGCCGGTAACCAAGCGGTCGTAAAGACGGCTGCCCAGCTGGCCGAGGAGTCGGCAAAGCAGCTCAAGGACGCTCAGGCCGCCTACGATGCCGCCCAGAAGAACGCCGATGCGGCGGGCCAGTCTCAAAAGCAGGCGCAGCAGCAAAAGAATCAGGCCTCGCAGGCTGTGAGCGACAACGAAATCGAGCAGAACGCAGCAGAAGTCGCCGCGCTCCAGGAGAAGATTGACGAGCTCAAAGCCGCCGTCGAAAAGACCGAGCAGCAGCAGAAGAAGCTGGGCGACCTGAACGATCAGCTCGATCAAGCCAACAAGAGTGTCGAGGATAAGACCCAGGCGCTCAAGGACGCCAAGGCAAAGCAGGATGAGGCCAAGAAGGCCCTCGATGATGCCCAGGCCAAGCTCGAGGCCATGGGTATGGACGAGTACGAGGCCGCCAAGAAGGCCGTCGAGGACGCGCAGGCAAAGCTCGATGACGCCAATAAGGCCGTTGCTACTGCACAGGCCAATCTGGACCAGGCCAAGGCTGCCGAGGCTAGCGCCCAGCAGGAAAAGAAGGACACTGAGGCCGCTCTGACGACTGCCCAGGCCAAGAAGCAGGAGACTGCCGCTGCGCTCGCAGCCGCAACCACCGCGCGCGATAACGCCCAGCAGAAGTTCAACCAGGCGCAGGCCGCGCTCGATGCTGCCGTCTCGGGTACGGGTGTTGACCTGAGTGCGCTTGAGGCCGCCAAGATCGCTGCTGCTGGTGAGCTCAAGACCGCGCAGGCGGAGCTCAATGCCGCGACGGATGCCGACGCCACCGCACAGACAAATCTGCAGGCCGCCCAGGCTGCCGTCGCTGCCGCGCAGGAGAAGGCCAACGCCGCCAACGCTGCTGTGGCATCCGCCCAGTCTGCATACGATGCGGCAAACAAGGAGTACAAGGACGCGGCCAGTAAGCGTGACGCCGCGAAGACGGCATACGAGCAGGCCCAGCAGACCGAGGCCGACAAGAAGGCTGAGTACGATAAGCTTGTCGAAGTTCGCAAGCAGAAGCGCAGCGAGTGGGAGGCAGCCTGCGCCGCTTCGAACGCCGCGGAAAAGGCTTATGACGCTGCTAATGCCCAGGTTGAGGCTCTTGAGCAGCAGATTGCAGACCTAAAGTCCAACATGACCGTTGACCAGGAAGTCATCAGTCAGGGTATGTTCGGCTTCATGAACTACATCATCGGCGGCAGCCAGTTCACAGCCACGCAGAAAAAGAACGCAAGCACTGCCGCGTCGATGCTCATGGGGACGACAGAGAAACAGGACTGGTATGACAAGTACGTCGATCAGGACATGTCTCGCGACACCAATCCGCTCTCCTTGGAGCAGATGCGTAACGCCCTGACCTACCTCGATACCCAGAACAACCTCCGCAAGGCGAACGGCCAGTCTGAGCTTAGCGTCAGCCTCCGCATGACTGCGGCAGCCGCCCTCAATACATCATATTCATCGAACATCTGGGGACACTCGAACTGCTATTTCGATCAAGGTGAGAATCTTGCAGGCGGCGGCGGGGCATACACCGGAGGCGAGACCGAGGATACGCTTGGCTGGCCATATACCGGTCTCTACACCCAGGAGAAAAAGGCGTTCGATAAGTACGTCGAGCAGTATGGTGACGCACTTGGAAGCCATCGATATGATTCCTACTATATCTACCAGCACTACAACAGCATCTACCATGAGTGCGGGCACTATCTAAACATCATCGATGCCGGCGCGAAGGCTATCGGCATCGCGACCGGTAGCGGTAAGAATACCGATTCCGAGGTAACCGTTTTCGACTATAGCGGGAGCACGGGGCAGAAGGATTTTACTGTCTCCGAGTTCAAGAAGCTCGTGAACGACTACATCGACTCTGCCTATAACGCTGGCGGCACGCAGGCGCAGAAGGCGCAGCTCAAGGAGCTTCAGGGCAAGCTCGCCGAGGCGCAGAAGAACTTTGGAACTACTAGGGAAGCTTACTTCGCAGCTGTAAACGGGCAGGATGCCGCCCAGGACGCTTTCACCGCAGCAGATGTGAACATGAACACCGCCAAGGGTGAGTACGAGAAGGCTAAGTCCGGTACCGCCGCCGCGAAGACGGCATACGACGCCGCGAAGGACGCACTCGGCGGAATCGACATCGAGTCCCTCAAGCAGAACCTCGATGCCGCCAAGGCCGAGGCCGCTACTGCCCAGGCGGCTCTCGATAAGGCAAACGCCACGCTTGCTGACAGCAAGACGAAGGCTGACGAGGCCGCTGCTCGCAAGGCGAAGGCTCGCAGCGCCCGCGATGCTGCCAAGGTAAAGTCCGACCAGGCCAGCGAGGCGTATGACAATGCTACCGCTTCGGTCAAGGACCTTACCGCCAAGCGCGATGCCGCCCAGGCGGACCTTGCGAATAAGCAGGGCTCGCTTGACGAGGCAAAGAAGGCCGACGATGCCGCCCAGGCTGGCGTTGATAAGGCTCAGGCCGCAGATACGCACGCCGCGACCGCTCTTTCGGACGCCAAGCAGGCAGTTGCCGCCAAGACGCAGGCCCTGTCCGACGCACAGGCGAAGGCCAAGGCCGCCGAGGGCGAGCTTGCCACCGCAAACAAGGCCTTCGAGCGCTTCGCCGGCGCCCAGAAGGCGGTCGACGACGCCAAGGCCGCCTATGACGCTGCCGTCGCCGGTGTCGCCGATGCCCAGAAGCAGCTCGAGGCCGCCAACGAAGCCGTCGTCGATGCGAACCTCGATATCGTCAAGGCCAAGGCAGAGCTTGCCAACGACGAGGCGCTCAAGGCCGATCTTGAGGCTGTCGACCACAAGGCATCCCTTGCCGCGGGCACGACGGGCAACGAGAAGCTGGTCAAGCTGAACGCTGCCTACGCCCGCTATAAGGCCGCCGTCGATGCCGCCGCTGGCCTCAAGGCTGCTCTGAGCGATGCCGATGCCAAGCTGTCCGATGCCAACGACGCCTATGCCGCCGCGCTTGCCGAGCTTGGCGATGCCAAGGATGCCCTGGCTGCCGCGCAGGCCGAGTACGACAAGTATCATCCCAAGGCTGAGCCGCAGGCCAAGGCTCAGGTTGCGCAGGCTGCTGCAAAGGCCCCCGTTGCCAAGAAACAGGCTGCGCCTGCCGCGCTCGCCCAGACCGGTGATGACTCCGCGCTTGCGGGTGAGGTGTTCGTCATCGGTGGCATTACGCTCGTTGCCGCGGGCGTGACGCTGGGTGATCGTCGTCGCAAGCACATGTAGTGATTCGGGCGTCGGCTCTGCAACGAACTTCAATTCATAACGGGACCGTCTCGTTAGCCAAACGATAAGGCCGGCGCGCTGTTAAACGCAGCGCGCCGGCCTTTCTTTGTTTCGATATCAAAAAGCCCGGTCAGCAGCCGCAGAAGCTACCGACCGGGCAAGCCGTAGGCAATATGGTTGCTGTCGAGCAGCTGCTCAGCTTAGCCCAGCAGGCTTAAGCCCACGGAGACAAACGCCAGGATAACGCCGACGACGGACTCGCCGCCCAGCAGGCCGCTGGCAACGACCAGACCCTGCTCCTGGAAGGCAGCGTCCTTGGCGGCCTTCTCCTCGTTCGAAAGGCCGGCGGCGGCGTCGCGGTGCGCGGCCCACTTGTCGTAGGCGAGCTTGACGCAGGAGCCCAGGAATGCCGTGAGCGACATGTAGAACGGCAGGTACACGCCCAGGCCGATCATCATGGCCGGAATGCCGAGCCAGTACATGACGATGCCGGCGATAAAGCCGCCCGCAAACCACGGCACGCTCGGGATGCCCGAGACCATGGTGGCGACGACGCTTGCCTGCGCGGCCACAAAGCTCTTGTCGGGACCGAAGGCGTTCGGACCATAGGCAGTGACGAGCGCGACCATGACGGCGGCGGCGACCAGGGCGCCCACGATGCCGCCGATGGCCTGGCCGATCCACTGTGCGCGCGGGTTGGTGCCCAGCACGGCGCCGGCCTTAAAGTCGTTCATGACGTCGCCCGCAAGGCCGCACGCCACGGCCACGATGCCAGCGATAAAGAACAGCTTGACCTGGGCGATCTGTGCAAAGGCCGCCACGATGAGCATGACGATGAGTCCAAAGATCTCCATGGGGTCGATGCCCGTCTGGCCGCAGCTCTGCGCGCTCATGATGGTGGTGACAAAGGTGAACAGCGTCACGATGACGGCCGGAACGGGGCCAAGGTCGAGCACGATGGCGATGATCACGGCGATGGCTGCGGTGCCCAGGCCGATGATGCCGGCGTCGAGCTTAAGGGAGCCCGAGATGAGCGACTGCTCGTCGGTGTCGGTGGAGCTGTCGGCGGCGAGGCCGCGGACGATACCGGCGACCTGTGGCAGGATGTCCTTGAGGACGACGGCGACGCCAAAGCCCATCATGAGGCCCATACCGAGGGACTTGACGATGCCCTGCGCAGTCACAACGTCGAATAGACCGGCAGCGGTGCCGCCCACGATGATGCCAAAGTTACCCAGCAGCGCGCCGGCAAACCAGAAGGCGACCGGGGCGAAGCCCACCAAAAAGCCGATGGAGAGCAGCATGGGCGAGTTATAGATGGCAAAGGTCACGCCGGGGATATTGAGCGTGCACAGCATGCTGGGCACCACGCCCAGAGCGTCGCGAAGCACGCTGTAGATGCCGGCGACGGCCATGGAGCCAAAGAGCTGCTTGCCTGTTTTGCCGCCAGCCTCGGTCGCGCGCAAGGTCTGAGCTGCGGCGTTGCCGGTGGGAAACTCCAGTGCGGCGTCCACGATAAAGTGGCGGTGGATGAGCGCGGTGGCCAGAAGGCCCAAGATGGTGCCGGCGAGCGCCACGATAAACATGTCGAGCCAGCTGATCTGATCGGCGTAGCCCAGCATCCAGGCGCCCGGGATGGTAAACGCCAGACCGCCGGCGACCATGGCGCCCGCGGACATGATGGTGTGGGTGACGTTGGCCTCGTTGAGGCTGGCGTTGCCCATGAGCTTCAGGAAGAACAGCGAGATGACGGCAGCGAAAATAATCGGCCAGGGGAGTGCGCCCATCTTGAGGGCGGTGTAGGCCGAGCTTGCCGTGATGATCACGCAGCCAAGGACGCCGATGACGACGCCGCGCAGTGTGAGTTGCCCGCGCATCGAAGCGCGGTTCGAGGGATTGCTCATATAGAACTCCTTTGCGTATATCCGCTTCCCCCGGGAGCGCCGCTACGGATACGGCGCGGGAAGTCGGGTTACCAAGGGCCGCCGCGTGAGCTCGCGCGCGACCGCGCACCAGTATAGCGGCAAGCTAGTCATTTTGGGATGACTGGTTTAGGTAGGCGATATACTGCTGGACAGACGAAAGGAGCGCCGACGATGCTTAATGGGTGCGCATATATATTGACGGTCGACGTGGGCAATACGTTCATTCGCTTTGGCCTGTTTGCCGAGGATTCGGCCGCGGCGCAGGAATGTCCGCTTGCGACGTGCGAGATCACGACGCCGTCGAGCATCACGGCCGATGAGGCTCGCATGAGGCTCGCTCAAGTCATGGCCGCGCTGGCGGCTGATGCGGGCATGCCCGGCGCGCTCGTGCCCACGGCGGCCGTGCTGAGCTGCGTGGTGCCGGCGCTCGAGCGCCCGTGGAAGGCGGCTCTTTCCCGTACCTGCACGGGGCGCGTGCTCACCGTGGGGCCGGGCCTCAAGACCGGCATGCCCGTGCACTACGACGACCCGGCCGAGATCGGCCCCGACCGCATCGCCGATGCCGTGGCGGCCCGTGCCGTCTACGGCTCTCCGTGCATCGTGATCGACCTGGGCACGACGACCAATATCGAGGTCATCGATACGCGCGGAACCTTTGTCGGCGGCGTCATCGCGCCGGGTCTGGCACTTGGCGCCCGCTCGCTTTCGGCCGCTGCGGCGCGCCTGCCGCAGGTCGAGCCCTCGGCACCCACGCATGTGATCGGTCGCAACACGCGCGAGGCCATGCGCTCGGGCGTGGTCTTGGGCGAGGTGGCCCGCATCGACGGCATGCTCGATATGGTGCTCGCCGAGATGCGCTCGACCAAGGCGGCGGGCGAGGGCAGCGTGCCCATCATCATCACCGGCGATGATGCCGAGGCGCTTGCGGCCCTTGTCGGCCATAGCCTGACGGTCGACGATGCGCTGACGTTGCGGGGTCTCGCCGAGCTCTACCACATCAACCAAAAGCCACGCCGCGCGTAGCGATGGGGGCGATGGGACAAAAACGTCTCCACCTTCCACCTGCTACAATGGGTCAAACTATTGCGATTTCGGAGGTGTCTGCCATGTCGGACGATCTTCATCAAACTTCGTCAGGCAAGCGCCTGGACGTCATTAGCTGGGACGAGTTCTTTATGAGCGTGGCTATCGCCGCGCAGCGCCGCAGCAAGGACCCCAACACGCAGGTGGGTGCGTGCATCGCCAACACCAACCACCGCATCCTTTCGGTGGGCTACAACGGTACACCCTCGGCGCTCAACGACGACTTTTTCCCGTGGGGTACGAGCGACGACCCGCTGCAGGACAAGCACAACTACGTGGTCCACGCCGAGGCCAACGCCGTGCTCAACTACCGTGGTTCGCTCAAGGACCTCGAGGGTTCCACGGTCTACGTCACGCTGTTTCCGTGCCACGACTGCGCCAAGATTTTGGCGCAGGTGGGCGTGGGCGAGGTTGTCTACCTGGACAACAAGTACGCCGACACCGATGATGGCCGTATCAGCCGCCGCATTCTTGACTCTTGCGGCATCAGCTACCGCCAGGTCATCGTCGATGTTCAGATTGGTACCGGGGGACAGGCTCGACAGTAATATGCGTTGTCGCTATCTGACGACGAACGCAGCTCAAAGAGCCCCGTCCCAAATTGACTACTCGTGAAAGTCGCGTCTGCGCGCATGGACGGCTCGTGAGCGGGTACATGGCTGTAGTAACATAGCTTCTGTCCGCGGGCGTGCCCGCGTTATTGTGAGAAAGGAGCCCCTGTGGCTGTTAACGAAGAGCTGCTTAAGAAGGTTCTTGAAGAGATTCGCCCCAACCTGCAGGCCGACGGCGGCGATATGGAGTATGTGGGCGTCGACGACGAGGGCGTCGTCAAGCTGGAGCTGCAGGGCGCTTGCGCCGGCTGCCCCATGAGCTCGCTGACCTTGTCTATGGGCATCGAGCGTATCCTGAAGGAGCACGTGCCCGGCGTTACCCGCGTTGAGCAGGTCAATGCTTCCGGCGAGGCCGAGGACCTGTACGACGAGTACGCGCCGTTCTAAGATGCGAAAGCTGCGGACGGCATACTCCGCATAGACGTTACGCCCAAATATGCGGCTGCGAGCGCAAGGCCCGCGGCCGCATTTGTATGTAGGGAGCAGTGGGATCGATATGCTCAACGACCTCTACCATATGCTTGATCCCGTCGCGATCTCGGCGGGCCCCATCACCATCTACTGGTACGGCCTGGCCTACGTGGTCGGCGCTCTGCTCACGGCGGTCGTCATGTACCGCACGCAGCGCCGCTGGGGCTTTAACATCACGATTGACGACCTGACGAGTGTCGTGGTCGGCGTGGTCTTTGGCCTCATTATCGGTGCCCGCCTGTTCTACGTCGTCTTTTACGGTGATGGCTACTACTGGGCGCACCCGCTCGAGATCTTTGCCACCAACGAGGGCGGCATGAGCTTCCATGGCGGCCTGGTGGGCGGCATCATCGGCGGCGTGCTCGTGTGCCGCATGTACAAGCTCGACGCCTGGACCATCGCCGACCTTGCTGTCATCGGCGCGCCGCTGGCCTTGTGCCTGGGCCGTTGTGCCAACTTTGTCAACGGAGAGCTGTGGGGCAAGCCGACCGATCTGCCCTGGGGCGTGGTCTTCGGTGGCACCGCGGGCGATATGCCGCGTCACCCCTCCCAGCTCTACGAGGCATTTCTTGAGGGCATCGTGCTCTTTTGCATTCTGCAGGTGCTCAGCCGCAAAAAGCCGCTACTGCCCCAAGGCACGTTTATGGGCGTGTTTGTGATGGGTTACGGCATCGTCCGCTTCCTCATTGAGTTTGTGCGCGTGCCCGATGCGCAGCTGGGCTATCTACTGGGTGGCGTTATCACCATGGGCCAGTTGCTGAGCCTGCCGCTCGTAATCGCGGGCCTGGCGCTCATCATCTTTGCTCGTCGCCGCAACCAGCCCCAGCGCGTCTACCTGGACGCCTAACCACCAAAACCACCACAAAGGGGACAGGAACCTTTGTGGTGGTTCGCTGGGCAACGATGACAGAACCGTAACGTTTCCCCAGATAAAACCTGCCAAAATAAACCTGTCCCTTTTTGGCAGGTTTCTAGAAAGGCTCTTTGGACTGTGAAGGATTCCGATCTCTCCACAACGGCTGCGCGCGACGCTGCCCGCATTGTCTGGTTTAAGCGCTACCCCGCCAAGCAGACGCTCATCGCATTTTTGCTCGCGCTGTTGGCGACCACGGCGTTTTCCATCGATCCCGCCCCGGTGTCGAGCAACGCAGTCTTGGCGATTGACCCCAAAGCCTCGGGCATGCTGTACGTGTGCTACGAGGTGCTCCTCTCGTTTGCCGGCCATACCGACGCGGTCATGCTGCTTGCACTTGCCTGCCTGCTCACCTTGCCGTTTCGCTACGTGTTCTTTGGCCGTGGCGACACCTGGCGTCCATCGATCATTCTGCCGTCGCTGTTCTTTGCCATCTGCATGGTGTTCGGCCGCAGCTACGATCTCACCGACTCGGCCGAGATTGTCCTTGGCGACAAAGCCCGCATCATCTGCGCCTGGATTGGCGGCGCGGGCTGGATGCTCTTGGCGGTCGTTGCCTTCTACCTTGTCTTTGAGTGTCTAGATTGGCTGAGCTCTCGGCGCATTCCGTTTTCCGAAGCGCACTTTGGCCGCGTATGGCGTGTGACTCACGCCGTGCTCTCGGTCCATCCCTTTGCCGGCCCCTTCCTGGTGCTTATGATCGTCTGGGCGCCCACGCTCATCGCTTCGTTGCCCGGTCTTTTTATGGGGGACACCGGCGCGCAGATTCGCCAGTGGTTCAACTATCCCAACGGCACGAGCGACTACCTGCGCCTACTCAACCCCAACGTGCTGCTCAACGGGCATCATCCCGTGGCGCACACGGCTATCATCGGTTCGTGCGTCCAGCTGGGGCTTTCGCTGTTCAACAGCGCCAACGCAGGTCTTGCCATCTATACCTGCGCTCAATTTGTCATCACGGCTGCCTGCATGGCCTATTCCATTTCGTCGCTGCGCAAACTGGGTGTGAGCCTGCCGGTTCGCGGTGCGATCCTGCTGTTCTTTGCGTTTATGCCGATGTTCTCTAACTACGCGGCGTTGCTCACCAAAGATGTGCTCTTTGCCGACGCGTTCTTGGTGCTGCTGGTACAGACCGTCAAGCTCGTGGCATGTGGCTTGCCCCGTCGTGATGCCAATGTTGAGCGAGCGGGCGAGAAAGCTCCCGTGCTCTTTGCGCGCCATGACTGGCTGCTGCTCGCTCTGGGCGCCATGGGTTCCACGTTTCTGCGCAACGGCGGCCTGGTGTTTCCCCTGGCGGCATGCGTAATCGCGGCGGCGTTTTGCGTATGGGACGCGCATGTGGCTCGTCGTGCAGCCAAGCAGACTGGTGCTGCGTCTTCGGGCGCCATCCCGCGTTTCCGCTGGGTTGGCGTTCTCGCGGTGCTCGCGCTCTGCCTTGCCTCTAATATGTACTTCACCAAGGTCTTTATGCCGGCGCACGACATTACGCCCGGCTCCAAGCGCGAAATCCTTTCGATTCCGTTCCAGCAGACGGCTCGTTTCGTCCAAAAGCACGACGGCCTCAACTCGGGCGTCAACCCTACGGTTAAGGAGGACGGCACCATCGTGGAGGCACCCTGCGACGGTTTGGTGACCGACGAAGAGCGCGCCGTGATCGACCGCGTGCTCAAGTACGAGAATCTGGGCCGCCGCTACAACCCCGACAAGTCCGATGCCGTCAAGAACTGCTTTAACGAGTACGCCTCGCAGGAGGACATCGATGCCTATTTTGAGGTATGGGCTCAGATGTTTAAGAAGGATCCCGAGTGCTATATTTCGGCGCTTATCAATAACTACTATGGTTATTTTTATCCGAGCGCGCGCGATGCCTGGGTCTACAGCACGGCGCGTAGTGCCGAGATCATGGCAAAGCCCGATAACCTCAAGTACTTCGACTTCCATCCGGTTGACAGCAACGTGGTGCGCTGGTGTGACCATCTAATCAACCTATACCGTGTGGCGGTGCAGCGTGTTCCCTTTATCTCGCTCACCATGAGCTCGGCCACCTATGTGTGGATCATGATCGCCGTGGTGGTCTACCTGCTGCGTCGTCATTCATGGCGTGCGCTGGCGATCTGGGTGCCGCTGTTGGGCGTGCTCGCCGTTTGCCTGATTGGCCCGTGCAACGGCTCGACTTACATGCGCTACCTGTATCCGGTCATCGCCTGCATGCCCTTCGCCATCGGCGCCACCGTCACCCGCAGCGACTTCCTCTGGTCCTAACTTGGTGCATTGGGGTCAGGTTTCTTTGCACCAAAGGGGCCATCATCACGACGCCTTCATTTTGGGGTTTATCTCGCAGGCCAGTAGGTATATCATAACGACGTTTGTTTATATTGCCCGAGCATCTGCGCTGGGCTTTAGGTCGAAACCGATAGGAGACACGTATGTCCGGACACTCTAAGTGGGCCACAACCAAGCATCGTAAGGGCGCGCAGGACGCCAAGCGTTCCGCCCTCTTCTCCAAGCTCAGCCGCAACATCACCGTTGCTGCCCGTCTCGGCGGTGACCCGCTGCCCGAGAACAACGCCAGCCTCGCCGCTGCCGTTGCCAAGGCCAAGGCTCAGTCCATGCCTAAGGACAAGATCAAGTCCGCTATCGACAAGGCTTTTGGCTCGGGTGCTGACGCTGCCGTCTACGAGAACATCGTGTACGAGGGCTACGGTCCCGCCGGTGTCGCCGTCTACGTCGACTGCCTGACCGACAACCGCAACCGTACCGCCGCTGATGTCCGTTCCGCCTTCTCCCACGCTGGTGGCAACCTGGGCACCTCCGGCTCCGTCGCCTTCCAGTTTGAGCGCAAGGGCCAGATCGTCGTCGCCAAGGAGATCCTGGACGAGAACGCCAAGAAGGAGACCATGATCGCCAACGGTGCTGCCGGTGACGAGGATGAGTTCATGATGGCCATCGCCGAGGCCGGCGGCGAGGACTACGAGGACGCCGGCGAGGAGTGGATCGTCTGGACTACTGCCAACGAGGTCATGGCTGTCTCCAAGGCGCTCGAGGAGCAGGGCGTCCAGGTCAAGGGCTCCGAGACCACCATGGTCCCGACCACCCCGACCGAGGTCTCCGGCGCCGACGCCAAGAAGGTTCAGCGCCTCATCGACCGTCTTGAGGAGCTCGACGACGTCCAGGATGTTTACAGCACCATGGACATGACCGACGAGGTCATCGCTGCCCTCGAGGAGGAGTAGCGCCCGCACGGATTGAGCCGTGCATATCTGGGCATAATGAAGCGAGCATGCAAGCCTCGTGGAATAGATGAGCCGGATCCGCGTGCGTAGAGCACCGGACCCGGCTCTTTTATAATGATGCGAACCGTTTTGCATTTCGAGAGCCGAGATTTGAAGGGAGCGCCGCGTGCGCGTACTCAAACGAGCCCTAGCGATCGTGTACCTTGCCGCTACCATCGTGGCGCTGGGTACGCTTGTCTGCCAGTTTTGGGGGCCGTATACGTATCGCTTTATGTTGCTGATGCGCGACCCCATGCCGCGCATTGTCGTGACGGCATGCGGCGGAGTTGTGGCGATCGGCGTGCTGGTAAGCTTCTTCCGCCTGATGTTTGCTCGTCGTGAGCCGTCCTGCGTGCATCCGGCGGGGGAGCGCAATATCGAGGTCACGCTCGCGGCGCTTTCTTCGTGCGCCAGGGTTGCTGCCGAGCGCGACGACCGCGTGATGATCGAGCGCGTCGAGGCCCGCGTCCAAGGTTCCGACGATTCGCACGTCCGTTTTAAGGTCGAGGCTATCGCGCTTGACGATAAGGACGTGGCATCTCTGGCTACCGCGATGCAGCAGCGCATCGAGGAAGCTTGCGATACCATGCTCGGCACGCCGGGTACGACCACGCGCGTCCGTTTTTTGCCGTCCAAGACTACCGTCCAGACCGTGGAGGTTTCCGGTGAGTGATACCAATCAAGATAAGACCGCTCGTACGCCGCGCCTGACGATTGACCAGAGCGCCACGCCGGCGAACGACCCTGTTGATTCCAAAGCAGAGGCAACCGAGTTACAAGACGCGGCAGCCGCGGATTTTGACGAGGCTATGGGTCTCATCAAGGGTACGGGCGCTGCCATCTGGAGCTATGCTGTGCGTCATCCCAACACCACGCTTGGCGCCGTCGCTGGCTTTATCCTCGCCGTGTTGGTGCTCACGTTGGGCCTGTGGGACACACTCGTCATTGCATTCTTCGTGCTGATCGGCGCCGTGATCGGCCAAATTCGCGACGGCGAAAACGGGATCGTCAACTTCTTCGGCCGTCTGTTTAGCGGCCGCTAATATGTATTCGACTGTCGCATCCGCGGCAGGCATAAGGAGGAACCATGGCTTTTAATACGAAGGTCGATGTGGCCGATACCGAGCTCGAGGAGAACGAGGCGGCCGTCGCCGAAGCCGAGGATGTGACGCTCGAGGATGAGGCGCTCGTCGAGGCCGAGTCCGCCGATGACGCGGACGAGGATGATGAGGAAACAGACGAGTCCGAGGACTCGCTGACCTATTCCAACGGTGTGATCGAGAAGATCGTTGCCATGGCCACCCGCGAGGTTCCGCACGTTTTGGGCATGAAGGGTAACCTCATGCACTTTGTGCAGGAGCAGTTTGGTGCCGAGAATCTGACCAAGGGCGTGACGGTCGAGGTCACCGATGACAATCGCGTGGTCGTCAACATCTCCGTCATTATCGAGTACGGAGCCTATGCGCCCGCGATCTTCGACGATGTCAAGGCACGTGTCACTGAGCGCCTTGCCGCGATGACCGGCCTTGAGGTGGCGGGTGTCAACCTGCGCATCGAGGACGTCATCACCCCCGAGGAGTACGAGCACCGCACCAGCCAGCACGAATAACCTTCCAAAAAGGGACAGGTTTGTTTTGGCAGGCTTTATCTGCGAAAACGTTAAACGGCCGACCGCGCAAGCAAAAGCGTGGCCGGCCGTTATTTGTATGCCCCCCGATGTAGGCATACCGCTCGTCTAACTAGGGGTTGCAATCGTCGCGTTCCGCGTTACCCTAATGGGCGCATTGTTTCCAAATTGTTAACGAGGAGTTGCCGTAATGGCCGACGAGCACGAAACAGAAAGCAAGGCATGGGCAATCGAGGCCGCTGCGGCAGAGGCGGCGTCGCGTGCTGCCGAGGAGGTGCATCGTCCTCCCGTGGTGCCGATGGAGCGCGTGGTTGATCGCACCGATATCGAGCGCGGCGAGCGTGCCGGCCAAAAGCGCAGCCAGGAGCCGGGCTTCCCGCGCTTTTTTGCCGAGCTCAATCTGGGCCTGATTCTTACGGCCTTCGCCATCGTTGCGTTTAAAACCCCTAATCACTTTGCTTTTGGCGGCACCTCGGGCGTGTCGGTCATTCTGTCTACGCTGTTCCCGACCCTGCCCGTCGGCGTCTTTATGTGGATTATCAACGCGGTTCTCGTCGTCTTGGGCTTTATCTTTTTGGAGCGCAAGGCAATCCTGTGGAGCGTCTTCGCCTCGTTTGCGTTGTCCGCCTATGTTTCGCTGTTTGAGTTCTTTATTCCGACCGATGTCTCTCTGACGGGCGATATGTGGCTCGACCTGTGCTTTGCCGTCATCTTGCCGGCGCTCGGCAGCGCTATTGTCTTTGATATCGGCGCCTCGACGGGTGGCACGGACATTCTTGCCATGATCCTCAAGCGCCGCACGACGCTCGAGATTGGCCGTGCCCTGCTGTTGGTCGATATCGGCATCGTGGCCATCGCGGCCTTTTTGTATGGCCCGCGTGTCGGTCTGTATTGCGTGCTCGGCCTGTTTGCCAAGACACTCGTGGTCGACAAAGCCATCGAGAGCATCCATCTTCGTAAGGTCTGCACGGTCATTTGCTCCGAACCCCTTAAGGTCGAGGAGTTTATCGTCAAGCATCTCAAACGCACAGCGACCATCAGTCGCGGCTACGGTGCCTTCTCGGGCAAGTGCGTGACGGTGATCATGAGCGTGCTAAGCCGTCGCGAGGCCGTGCAGCTGCGCCGCTATGCGCGCGAAGTCGATCCGGGTGCCTTTATCACGATTGTCGACAGCTCCGAGATCGTCGGCAAGGGTTTCCGCGGCACGAACTAGCGCGGACACACTCATCAAACAATCGAAAAGCGCCTCGCGCGTTGCAAATACGTCATCTAAGAGTATTTGTCCTCACATTGGGTGATAATGATGCCAAAGACATCGTTTGCGATCCAGGTGATTCGCTCTAGATACGAAGGGATGATTTCGATGTTCTGCTCGCAGTGTGGCGCCCCCATGGGCGATAACGACAAGTTCTGCGGCGTGTGTGGTGCTCCTAATGCCGGTGCCGCTGGCCCCGCTCCTCAGGGACAGCCTCAGCCCCAGCAGTTTGTTCCGCAACCGCCCGTGGCGAATGCGCCAAAGGGCTGTGTGGCTCAGGCGTTCCAAGATATGACCAAGACTCCGGGTGTGCTTCAGCGTGTATGCCAAATCGCGTTTTTGCCGGCGCTGATTTGCGTTGTGTCGGTGCTCGTGTTGTTTATTCCCGTTATTGGCGGCATTGCGGCTGCCATCGGCTTTTTGGCAGCTTGCATTGCGAGCGTGTGCGGTTCCGGCTTTGGCATCGAGTGGGGTCGCGATCTGTCGCTTAAGATCGATGACGGCATGGATCGTCCGCTGATGCGTTCCACGTCGTTTGGTCTCGGAGTCTTTTCGAGCGTTATTTCGGTCGTGCTCGAGGTTATCGCTGCCATTCCCGTTATCGGTGTAGTGCTTTCGCTGGTGGAGGGCGTGGTAATTGGCGCTGCGGGCTCGTATCCTTATTACGGCTCTTATGCGCTCGAGGCTGCGCTGTTTGGCTCGCTTGGCCTGCTTGTCCTGGCGCTAATTGCCTCGGCGATTCTGGGTGTCTTCTTTAAGATGTTCGCCGACATCGCCGTGATGCACTTTGCGGTGACCGGGCGTGTCGAGAGCGCGTTTTCGCTCGATAAGGTCTGGGCGGCGTTTAAGCACAACAAGACCAAGCTGTTCTGTGCTTCGTTCCTTCCCGAGTTTTTGACGGGCCTGGTCGCCAACGTTGTCACATGGATCTTGACGGTCGTCTTTGGCGCCATTGCCTCTGTCGGTATGTATAGCTACTACTATCGTCCTACGGGTATTGAGGCAATCGTTACCGGCGGTGGCGTCACGCTCGCGCTGTTCTTGGTGCTGGTCGCTTTTGTCACCGTATTTCTTACGGTCTTTGGCAAGATGCTCAAGCACCGTGCCGTTGGCTATTGGGCCGCACGCTATGCAAGCGAGTGGGCCGATGAGGATAAGGACGACGTCCTGACTTTTGTGTTGCCCTTCGAGAAGAAGTCCGCTCCTTCGGGTTACGGTGCTCCGGATGCTTCGCCGGCACCTGCACCCGCTCCCGCGACCGAGCCTGAGCCGGCGCCCGAGTCTGAGACGGCATCTGAGCCCGAGCCTGCGCCTGCGCCTGAGCCTGAGCCTGAGCCGGCACCTGCACCTGAGTCGGCGTCCGAGCCAAGCTCCGACGAGGAACCTCAGGACGAGTAGCCATGCCGTCTGCCATTTGGGGACGGGGTAGAAATAGTAGAAATAGCGCTTGAAGAATGAGCGGGGGCGGACGTTTCGATACGTCCGCCCCCGCTCTGCTTTAGCCGGGCTGTTATGGATGGGTGTGACGACTACTCGTCGTGCTTCTCCTCGCGGCGTGCAGCAGCGCGTGCGTCGTGGATGCCCTTGATCGCGGCATGGCGAGCCGTTCGGGCATCATGGATGGCGTCGCGAGCCTCGGCGGTCGTCGCCTTGGCAGAGCGCAACTTGGCGGCCAGATCGGGGTTGGTTTCGGCGACCGCGGTAATCGCGGGGCCGTCGAGCTCCTCTTGCGTGGGCTCGGCCAAAAAGTCGATAGCATACTGGGCGGCCACCATGGAGCCCTTTGCCAGCACGGTCTCGTCGATCTTGTAGAAGCAGGAATGTTGGGCGTACGTGGCGCCAATCTTGGGGTTGCGCGTACCTACAAAGGCGAGCACGCCCGGTACGCGACGCAGGTACTCCGAAAAATCCTCGCCCGAAAGCGTGCCGCGATAATGGCCCTGGCCGGTGGGGCCCAGGCACTTGATTACAGCCTGACGGCAGCGCTCGCTCGAGGCGGCGTCGTTTTCGACCTTGTAGTTGGCGATGGTGTAGTCGGTGAGCTCTGCCTCGGCGCCCAAGGCGGCCGCGGTATGCTCCACGATGCGGCGCATAAGCTCCGGCATTTCCTCGTGGGTCGAATCTCCGTAGGTGCGCACCGTGCCGGCGAGGTAGGCCGTGCCGGCGATAACGTTGCGCGCGGTGCCGCCGTGCAGCTCGCCGACGGTGATGACGGCCGGCTCGTAGGGGCTGATTTCGCGCGAGACGATGGTCTGCAGGGCGTTGACAATCTCGGCGGCAACCATGACGGCGTCGTGACCGCGCTGGGGCATGGCACCATGGCACGAGGTGCCGCGGACATCGATGCGGAACCAGTCGGTATTGGCCATGCGCGGGCCGGGCTCGCAGCTCACGGTGCCGGCGTCGACCTCACTCCAGATGTGCGCGGCGTAGGCGCCATCGACGCCGTCGAGCACACCCGTGCCGATCATGAGCCTAGCGCCCTGGCCGTTTTCCTCGCTGGGCTGGAATACGATGCGGACTTCGCCGTGGATGTCGTCGGTCATGTGGCGCAGGATTTGCAGCGTTCCGAGCATCATGGCGATGTGGCAGTCGTGGCCGCAGGCGTGCATGCAGCCCTCGTTGACGCTGGCGAATTCCTCGCCGGTCTGCTCGGTGACGGGCAGGGCATCGATGTCGGCGCGCAGCAGGATGCGGCGGCGTGGCGTGCCGTCCTCGCGGTAGGCATCCGGCGCGGTGCCGCGAAGGGTCGCCACAAGGCCCGTCTTAAGGGGACGCTCGTAGGGGATATTCATGGCGTCAAGCTGGTTGGCGATGTCGGAGGTCGTGCGCTCCTCGGCGAGGCTCAGCTCCGGGTGCTTATGGAAGTGGCGGCGCTGCTTGATGATATAGGGCTCAAACTCGGTAGCGATATCTTTGATGGCTGCGGTGACGTCGTCAGCCGCGCGAGCCTCGGTCGCCGCCATAATCTGCTGTGCCTTGGTCTTCATCATGGTCGATTTGCTCCTTGCTGGGTTGATCGCAAAATCGTACAGGCTCTCTCCAGTATGCCACCTGCCGCTAGGGCTGGTAAAGTTGCCGTTTGCCGCTTGGGGTTTTGTTACAAGGGCGGGGGAGTACACTCGGGGGTGTTGAATTTCCTGCCAGAGATGGGGATGCCCATGCAACATATCGATCGGATTATCCGCTCCAAGAACGTCTTTACCGCGCAAGACGGCATCGATACCGCCCGCGAGCTGGCGATTGCCATCGCAGGCGACCGTATCGTCGCAGTCGGTGCGCCCGATGACGTGATCGCCGCCGCTCCCGCCGCCACGTCGGTTATCGACTACGGCGAGCAGTTTGTCTGCCCCGGTTTCCATGACGCTCATCTGCACTTCTTCCATACCTCGGTCGGTTCCTCGCCGTACATGCTCATGGATATGGGCACGTCCGAGGCGGCGCTGGTGCAACATGCGCTCGAGTTTTCCCAGGATCTGCCTAGTGACGCTTGGGTTGTGACGCAGGGCTGGCGCGATTACCGTTGGGATCCGCCCGAGCATCCTACCAAGGCGTCGCTCGATGCGGCATTCCCCGATCGTCCCTGCGTTATGTATTCGGGCGACGGGCACACGCTTTGGCTCAACAGCCGCGCACTCGAGGCGCTCGGCGTCACGCGCGACAGCGAGCCGCCAGCGGGCGGCAGTTACGACAAGGATGCAAACGGCGAACTCACGGGCATTGCTCACGAGGCGGCTGCCATGCAGCTGCTACCGCGCTGTCTTGAATGGCTGGGCGAGGATCGCATTGCAAGTGCTTACGCCGATCAAATGAGGCGTATGGCCGAGCAGGGCATCACCTCGATATGCGATATGTCGCTCATGCCCATGCCGGGCTGCGATTTTATCCGCGACGACGTCTACGACAAACTGCAGGCAGCCGGCAAGTTGGGCATCCGAGCCCATTTGTTTCCCACGCTGCTGGATGACCAATCGCGCTTGGAAGAGCTGCAGGTACGTTACGCGAACAACGCGCTGCTTTCGGCGCCAGGCTTTAAGCAGTTCTTCGACGGCGTGTCGAGCGAACACACGGCCTATCTCACCGAGCCCTATACCAACCCGCGCTTCCCGGGCGATCAAGGTCGCCTGACGGTTCCTGCCGAGCGCATGCGCAAGCTGGTTCTGGCGGCCGCGGAGCGCGGCCATACCGTGCGCATCCATGTCATCGGCGACGGTGCCATCCATGCCGCGCTCGATATCTTTGAGGAGGCCGCCGAACTGTACGGCCTGCCCCAGCACGGCCATAACACGCTCGAGCACCTGGAGAACCTCTTGCCCGAGGACATCGATCGTCTACGCAAGCTTAACGTCGTTGCCTCGAGCCAGCCCTGTCACATTACACTCGACCCGGGCGGCCCCGAGCGCGATCTGGGCCTGGAACGCAGCCGCATCATGTGGCCGTTTGCGACCTATAAGCAGCGCGGCATCCGCCAAGCCTTCGGCACCGATAGCCCCATCACAGCTGTTACAAGCATGAACGTGCTCTACACGGCTATCACGCGCCAGGATCCCAAAAGCCACTTGCCCGAGGGCGGCTGGTTACCGAGCGAGCGCATCGACGCAGCAACAGCCCTACGCAACTACACCCTGGGTAGCGCCTATGCGGCAGGCGACGAGCAAAACCTCGGCAGCTTGGAGCCCGGCAAGTATGCCGACCTGGTAGTCCTGGACCAAAACCCGCTCACCATCGACCCCCAAGAGCTCCAGGCCACTAAGGTTCAGGCCACCTACCTGGCAGGCAACTTGATTTACGAGCGCTGACGTTCATACCGCACCGTTAAACGCGGCTCGGGCAGTCTATTTTGGGATGGCGCCCGAGCCGCGTTTGCGTTTTGGTGGGGATCCGCCATGAGCGTCCCTGCTCTGTTGGATTTGGGTGCGGGGCGGAGGTGCTGCTGCCCCGCGCTCAATTTGGACACCAGCAATGCTATCTCTTGGTGTTTTGCATACTTCCCATTACAGATTGCATAAAAAGGCTGGGATGTCCTTCCTGATCCTGATGTACCCCCGCCCGTGCCGTGCAAAAAACGGAGTATTCAGCACCGCGAGCTCTGCCGGTGCCGCTGCGGCTGAGTAACGTTGCGAAGATTGACGTCATTTTGGGCTCCGGTACGGCGCGAAGCATGCCTTTTTGTCCTGGCGGGGTTTGTCTGCCGACTCAAATCGCCGGTCGAAGGCGTCCTTGGGACCAATATGGTGTGTCCGGCGTGTATGCAGCCGTCCTGGCTTGCTGAATACTCCCAAAAATGCACGGCGCTCCCCAGGGGACCCGTGCGCGCAGCGAAAACCATGCCCATGTCGCTATCCGCATCGCCATTTTGCTGCACTGACTTTTCTGAATGCCGGGCTCGAATTAGTTAACCTGCCTCCCGTGTGGCTCCGGAGGGGCGGGGCATAAGGTTTATCGCGAGTCCGCACGAGCCGAAGGCCACTTAATGTGGCCTTCGTGCGAGCAGGACTGCCCGAGCAGGAAACCTTATGCCCCGCCCCTCCGGAGCCATACGGGAGCCACCGCTAAGTTATCCCCCGGCATTCAGAAAATCTAAGTGCCAAAAAATAAGATTTTTTGACTCCGTGTTGTATAACCCGCCATTCGTGGGTACCATTCAACGCGTACGCAAACAAAAAGGGTTAATTCGCGTGGTATAACCGCGCGGCCCAAAAAGGAGGAGACAAGCATGTCGTCTTTGAAGCCGCTTGCAGATCGTGTTCTGGTCAAGCCCGACGAGGCCGAGCAGAAGACCGCTTCTGGTCTGTATATTGCCAGCAACGCTCAGGAGAAGCCGCAGCGTGGCACCATCGTTGCCGTGGGCGCCGGCAAGGTCAACGACAAGGGTGAGCGCATCCCCATGGATGTTCAGGTCGGCGACGTTGTCATCTACGGTAAGTTCGGTGGCAACGAGGTCAAGGTCGACGGCGAGAAGTATCTGCTGATGCGCGCCGACGACATCTACGCCGTCGTCGAGGCCTAGTCTCGTCAGAATCTCTGATTCGTCTTTGAACGCGCCCGCCGCATAGGACTCGGAAGCGGCGACGCGAGTCACATTTCTTTTGGAGGATTACCTACCATGGCAAAGAACATTACGTTCAACACCGATGCCCGCGCTAAGCTTGCCAAGGGCGTCAACACTCTGGCCGACGCCGTTACCGTCACCATGGGCCCCAAGGGTCGCTACGTTGCGCTGCAGCGCACGTTCGGTGCCCCGACCATCACCAACGACGGCGTTTCCGTCGCCAAGGAGATCGAGCTCGAGGACAACATCGAGAACATGGGCGCTCAGCTGGTGAAGGAGGTCGCTACCAAGACCAACGACACCGTGGGTGACGGCACCACCACCGCAACCCTGCTCGCTCAGGCCATCGTCAACGACGGCCTGCGCAACGTCGCCGCTGGCGCCAACCCGCTGGCCATCCGTCGCGGCATCGATAAGGCCGTCAACGCCGCCGTCGCCGAGATGAAGAAGCAGGCCAAGCCGGTCGAGACCAAGGAGCAGATCGCTTCCGTCGGTACCATCTCCGCCGGTGACCCCGAGGTCGGCGAGAAGATCGCCGAGGCCATGGAGGTCGTGGGCAAGGACGGCGTCATCACCGTCGAGGATTCCCAGACGTTCGACATCACCATCGACACCGTCGAGGGCATGCAGTTCGACAAGGGCTATGTCTCCGCTTACTTCGTCACGGACAACGACCGCATGGAGGCCGTGATGAAGGATCCGTACATCCTCATCACCGACCAGAAGATCTCCAGCGTTCAGGACATCATGCCCGTTCTCGAGGCTGTCCAGCGCGCTGGCCGTGGCCTGCTCATCATCGCTGAGGACATCGACGGCGAGGCTCTGCCGACCCTGGTCCTCAACAAGATCCGTGGCGCCCTCAACGTCTGCGCCGTCAAGGCCCCGGGCTACGGCGATCGCCGCAAGCGCATCCTCGAGGACATCGCCGTCCTCACCGGTGGCCAGGCTGCCCTGGACGAGCTGGGCGTGAAGGTCGCTGACATCACCGCCGATATGCTCGGTACCGCTAAGTCCGTCACCATCTCCAAGGACAACACCGTCGTCGTCGGTGGCGCTGGCTCCAAGGAGGCCATCGACGCCCGCATCGCTCAGATCAAGGGTGAGATGGAGAACACCACCTCTGACTTCGACCGTGAGAAGCTCCAGGAGCGCCTGGCCAAGCTCTCCGGTGGCGTTGCCGTCATCAAGGTCGGCGCTGCTACCGAGTCCGAGCTCAAGGAGATCAAGCACCGCGTCGAGGACGCCCTGCAGGCTACCCGCGCTGCTGTCGAGGAGGGCATCGTCGCCGGTGGCGGCGTCGCCTTCATGGATGCTGCTCCTGCGCTCGACGCCGTTGAGCTCGACGACCCCGAGGAGAAGATCGGTGTCGACATCGTCAAGAAGGCTCTGACCGCTCCGGTCGCTACCATCGCCAAGAACGCTGGTTTTGAGGGCGCTGTCGTGGTCGACAAGGTTGCCGAGCTGCCCGCCGGCCAGGGTCTCAATTCTGCCAACGGCGAGTGGGGCGACATGATCGAGATGGGCGTCCTCGACCCCGTCAAGGTCAGCCGCGTCACCCTGCAGAACGCTGCTTCTGTCGCCAGCCTGATCCTCATCACCGAGGCTACCGTCTCCGATGTCCCCAAGAACACTCAGCTTGAGGACGCAATCGCTGCTGCTACCGCTGGTCAGCAGGGCGGCGGTATGTACTAAGGCCGACAAGGTCTAGAACTCCCACCGGGAATCCGGGGGCGTGACGGGGTTTCTCTCCGGAACGTCCTCGGATCCCCTGCGTTTACGGCCTTGAGGTCGGCGTGGGCGGAGAATGTGGTCGATAGGGATACGTGTCCCCTTCGCTGTTTCGCGCTTTGCGCGAAAGGCGCGTTACTTTGGGATGGGTGGGGAACGTGGTTGTTGCGGCAATTGATCCCCGCCACAAATTACCCTCGGCATACTTGCGCGAACGATTGCTCGTGCTACACTTGCAATTGCTGTTTCAGGGCGGGGTGGAATTCCCCACTGGCGGTAAATCGGGCGGTGCCAAAGGGGTGCCGTGGTGCAGGCGAGGCGTCTGCGACCGAGCCGATGAGTCCGCGACCCGTGCGTGTGTTGGTTCGCATGCCGGCTGAACTGGTGAGATCCCAGTACCAACGGTTAGAGTCCGGATGAAAGAGGCAGGTGATCTTATGTCTGAACAGTCGCAGCATATCCATTTTGAGAACACGAATAGGTGGAGCACCAAACAGCTCGTTACCATGGCGTTGATGTGCGCCTTGGGCGCCCTGTTTATGTACGTGCAGCTGCCTATCCTTCCTTCGGCGCCGTTTTTGACGTATGACCCGTCGCTGGTGCCGGCGATGGTGTGTGGATTTGCGTATGGCCCTGGTGCCGGCACAGCTGTTGCCGCCATGGCGATCGTCATTCATGCGCTCACCACGGGCGACTGGGTCGGCGCGCTTATGAACCTGGTGGCTACGCTGGGCTATATTCTCCCCGCGGCTATCGTGTACCAGAAGATGCATACCTATAAGGGTGCTGTGATTGGCCTGGCGCTCGGCGTCATTGCCGCTACGGCGTTGTCTATGGTCGCGAACCTGACCATTGGCGTATGGTTCTGGTATGGCTCGGTCGATGTGATCGCACCGCTCATGATTCCTGCCGTGCTGCCGTTCAACCTTATCAAGACCGTGCTTAACTCGGTGTTGACGCTGGCGGTGTATAAAGCAGTCTCCAACCTCATCACGCCTAAAAAGGACCAGGTCAAAGGCCGCGCATGATTGAGTGTCGGGGCGTTTCCTTTAGCTATGACGGTGCCGTGTCGGCGCTCGATGGCATCGATCTGAACATCGAGGACGGGGAGTTTTTCTGCATCCTCGGTGACAATGGGTCGGGCAAGTCGACGTTTGCCAAGCATCTGAATGCGCTGCTGCAGCCCGATGCGGGCACGGTGCGCGTCAACGGCATGGATGCGTCCGATCCCGAGTTGGTCTACGACATTCGTTCGACCGCGGGCATGGTGTTCCAGAATCCCGATGATCAGCTGGTGGCAACGCTTGTCGAAGATGACGTTGCGTTTGGTCCCGAAAACCTTGGCGTGCCATCGGCGCAAATTGCGCAGCGCGTACGTGAGGCGCTGAAGGGCGTGGGCCTGGTGGGCTTTGAGCGCCACGAGACCCATGCGCTCTCGGGCGGACAAAAGCAGCGCGTGGCGCTCGCCGGCGTACTTGCCATGGAGCCGCGCGTGCTTATCTTGGACGAGGCCTCCTCGATGCTCGATCCGCGCGGACGCAAGGGCCTTATGAAGGCCTGTCATGCGCTCCACGATCGCGGCATGACTATCGTGATGATTACGCACTTTATGGAGGAGGCCGCCGAGGCCGATCGTGTCGCGGTGTTTCGGGCGGGGCACGTTGCCATGCTCGGTACGCCCGAGGAAATCTTGACGCGGGCGGATGAGCTTGCGCAGCTCAACCTGGATATGCCGGAGTCGTGTCGTCTGGGCATGGCGCTTCGTACGAAGGGCGTGCCCGTTTGCGCGCAGGTGCGTGAGGCGGATATGGTCGCCGAGATTGCGCAGGCTTATGCCGAGCGGAGTGGGACGGACATCGCAGGGCAGCCTTCCGCATCCCAGTTGGAAATCGCTGACGGCACTGCTCCGGTAGACAACGAAGGCAACGCGTCGGAGCCCGTCATCGAGCTATCCCATGTTTCGTACAGTTATTCGCTCAGTCCGCGCGAGCGCCGCCGCTGGCATAAGCGCTCGGCCACTGCGGGCAAATCGAGCAAACAGGCTCTCTGGGGAAACGACCCCAGCAGCCCGTGGGCGCTGCGCGATGTATCGCTGACGGTGCGTCGCGGCGAGTTCCTGGGCTTGGCAGGTCATACCGGTTCGGGTAAGTCGACGCTGGTTCAGCATCTCAACGGTTTGATTCGCCCCCAGGAGGGATCCGTTCGTGCGCTGGGGCTCGGTCTGTCAAACAAGAAAGACGCCGCCGCGGTTAAGGCCAAGGTCGGCGTGGTGTTTCAATATCCTGAGCGTCAGCTGTTTGCCGAAACCGTGGCGCAGGACGTGGCGTTTGGTCCGCATAACCTTGGCTTGCCGCAAGATGAAGTCGACCGTCGTGTCGAGTCATCGCTCTCACGCGTGGGCCTCGACCTTTCCACGGTCGGCGACAAGAGTCCCTTTGAGCTTTCGGGCGGTCAGCAACGTCGTGTGGCATTCGCCGGCGTGCTCGCCATGGAGCCCGAAGTCCTGGTGCTCGATGAACCCATGGCGGGGCTCGATCCGGCTGCGCACAGGGATTTCCTTGAGCTTATCGATCGACTTCACCGCGATGGCCTGACCGTTGTCATGGTTTCGCATAGTATGGATGACCTGGCCAATTGCTGTGACCGCATCGTCGTAATGAATGAAGGCGCGGTGTTTGCCGAGGGAACCCCCGCGCAGGTGTTTGCGCATGCCGATGAGCTCAAGTCGATCGGCTTGGGCGTTCCCGCCGCCCAGCGTATGGCGCTGGCGCTTACGGAGGCGGGCGTACCGCTGCGTCGCGGCGGGCTCCATACGGTTGAGTCGTTGGCCGACGAGTTGGCAAATTTGCTGATCGGTCGCTCAGACGGTTCTTCTAACGTCTCGGACATTGCTAAATCCAAGACGGTCGCGCGAGAGGAGGGCTGCTGATGGAGGCGTTTTCGTTTGGCAGCTACTATCCCGGCGATAGTGCGATCCACCGCCTGGACCCGCGAACTAAGTTGCTCTTGGGCTTTATGTTTCTGATCACGACGCTCACGGTCAGCAGCTTCCGCGGACTGGCCCCGGTCGCAATCTTCGTTGTCCTGATCCATACCGTGTCCCGGGTGCCGTTGCGCCGAGTCCTATCATCGATGGCACCGCTGCTGGCAATCGTCGTCGTGGTCGCGGTGCTCAACTTGTTTACCGATCAGAGTGGGCGCATCCTGTGGCAGCTCGGCTTTCTGCAGATAAGCGAGGGCTCACTGCGTTCTGCCGCCTTTATGGCGTGCCGCCTGACGTTGATGATGGCCGGCATGAGCGCCATTACACTCACCACGCCGACGCTCGACCTCACCGCGGGCTTTGAGCGCCTGCTCGCGCCGTTTGCGCGTGTGGGACTTCCTGCGCACGAGCTCGGCATGATCATGGGTATCGCGCTACGCTTTATGCCGCAGTTTGCCACTGAGATGAAGCAGACGGCCGATGCACAGGCAAGCCGCGGCGCGCGCGTGACGGGCGGTCCGCTCGGCGGCGTGCGCATGCTCGGCAGTGTGGCGATTCCGCTGTTCACGGGCGTGTTCCGCCATGCCGAGATGCTGTCTGCTGCCATGGATGCACGCTGCTATCACGGCGAGCAGGGCCGCACGCGCCTGCATGCGCTTGCATTTGGCCGCGGCGACGCGTTGGCGGCGGTGGTGACGGCGTTGCTGCTCATCTGCGTCATCGTCATCAATCTTCAACTTGTTTAGGCGCGATTCGAGCGCAGGAAAGGGGCCCCTATGACCGACAACGATCGCACGGCGCAGCTTGAGCGCGCCTGTTCGTATCTCAGGCGCATTCCGGCGTGGTATCTGGCCACGACCGATGCAAGCGACGGGCATCAGCCTCGCGTGAGGCCGTTTTCGTTTGCCATGGTCGATGACGGTAAGTTGTGGTTTTGCACGTCGCGCGACAAGGATGTGTGGGCCGAGCTCAGCGCGAATCCCAAGTTTGAGCTCTCGGGCTGGAAGCCGGGGGAATGTTGGATCGTGTTGACCGGCGAGGCCGCACTTGAGGACGACGCAGTTGCGAGCGACAAGGTGCGTCAAGCGGGTTTTAAGCACATGGTGGGCATTGGCGAGGAACACGAGAGTGCCAACGACGGCCGCCTTGCTTTCTTTTCGGTCCGCAACATTGCCGCGCGCTTCTGTGATATCGACGGCAGCGAGGAGCGCCTGGAGCTCTAGCTCGCACAAACCGGGCTCCCAAACTAGCTAGTACAGGAGGAAACGTGGACGGATTGAATACAGTGCTGGAGTATCTGACGTCGGTGCCGGCGTGGTATCTGGCGACGAGTGTGGACGGGCAGCCGCATGTGCGTCCGTTCTCATTTGCACAGATTCAGGACGGCAAGCTGTGGTTTGTGACGGCGCGCACCAAAGATGTGTGGCAGGAGCTGCTGCAAAACCAGCGCTTTGAGGCCACGAGTTGGTGGCCGGGCCATGGCTGGTTGATTCTGCGCGGACGTGCGGGTCTGGATGACCGGGCTTCGAGCGAAATGCGCGAAGCCGGGTGGAAGCATCTAGAGCGCCTGGGCGAGCACTATGAGGGGCCTAACGACCCCGCGCTTGTCTTCTTTAGCGTCGAGGATCCCGAGGCTTTTATCTGCAATCACGACGAATGGGTGCCGGTCGAACTCTAGCCAGCTGGCTCATCCTAACAACTTGGTTTTCGCATGGGCGGGCCCCGTATTGCCCGGCGCCGTTAGGAGCGCCGGCCAATACGGGGCCCGCTCCATTTGTCAATTCCTTCAAGCGAATGTGTCGGGATTGTTTCAATGCATGAATATGCAAGCCATTTACGTGTTCATGCATCTTTTGGTGCTAAAGTTTCAACCCACTTCATAACAACCACTGCGAAATGCGCATCGGTGCATAAATCGCAGACAAGGAGTCTGATATGTCTTTGAAGGTTGGAATCGTCGGCGCGGCTGGATATGCCGGCGCCGAACTCATTCGCCTCGTGCTTGGCCATCCCGAGTTTGAACTTGTCGCCATTACGTCCAACGCCGATGCCGGCCAGCCGCTGCCCGCGGTGTATCCGAGCTTTGCTGGCGTGAGCGATCTGGTTTTCACCACGCATGACGCCCCCGAGCTTAAATCCTGCGACGCCGTCTTCTTGGCCGTGCCGCACACGGCTGCCATGGCACAGGTGCCCGCACTGCTTGCATCTGGCGTCTCCTGCTTCGATCTTTCGGCCGATTACCGTCTGAGCGACGCGTCTGTCTTTGAGGCATGGTATGCCGCCGAGCACACGAGCCCCGAGTTGCTCAAGACCCGCGCTTTCGGCCTGCCCGAGCTGTTCTGCCAGGACTTAGAGACCGCTGCTTCCAGCCATGCCGCTGGCAGGCCCGTGTTGGTCGCCTGCGCCGGTTGCTATCCCACCGCAACGAGCCTTGCTGCCGCTCCCGCCGTGCGCGCCGACTGGGTTGCCCAGAGCGGCCCCGTAATCGTCGATGCCATTAGCGGCGTGACGGGTGCCGGTAAGTCCTGCAACGCCCGCACCCACTTTTGCAGCGCGGACGAGAACCTGGAAGCCTATGGCGTGGGTAAACATCGTCATACGCCCGAGATTGAGCAAATCCTTGGCTTAACCGATCGCGTCGTCTTTACCCCGCATCTGGCACCGCTCAAGCGCGGCCTGCTCTCCACGGTGACGCTGCCGCTTACGCCGCAGGCTATCGATACCTTGACCCTTGAGGACGTTGTCGACTATTACAAGCAGTTCTACGCTGGACGCACCTTTGTGCGTGTGCTCGACGCCGGCCAGCAGCCCAAGACGGCTTCGGTCGTCGGAACCAACGCCGCCCAGATTGGCCTCGCGCTCAACAAGCGCGCGGGCGTGCTGGTGGCGACGGGCGCCATCGACAATCTGTGCAAGGGCGCTGCGGGCCAAGCGGTCCAGTGTGCCAATATCGTCTTTGGCTTTGACGAGCGACGAGGCTTGCCCACAGTGGCGTGCCCGGTGTAGCACATTCGATTGTTAACGATTTGGTAGTCGGGCATCGAGTGGGGCGCCACTCTTAAGCTGGTCTCATGATTACGACTGGCATGGCGCACCAACCGATGTCCGTTTTTTGTTTGACATAAGGAGTCATAAAGACGATGAATACCGAGCTGTTTGATATCAAGATTCGCGCCGTCGAGGGCGGCGTTACGGCTGCGGCTGGTTTTAAGGCTGCGGGCATCCATGCTGGGTTCCGCAAGAACCCCGAGCGTCTGGATTACGCGCTCGTCGTGCCCGATAAACCCTGTCCCGGTGCCGGCGTGTTTACCACCAATCGCTTTTGCGCGGCGCCCGTGCAGGTGAGCCGTGCCAACCTGGGCGGTGCCGACAAGGGTTACGGAATCATCGCCGGCGTTTCGGTCAACTCTGGCAATGCCAACGCCGCCACGGGTGAGACCGGCCTTGCATGCGCGCGCGAGACGTGCAGCATCGCATCGCAGGTCATCGGCTGCGAGCCCCAGCAGATTCTGGTTGCCTCCACGGGTGTGATTGGCCAGATTCTGCCGATCGACACGTTTGAGACCGCCATTCCTGCTGCCTACGAGGCGCTCTCCGCCCACGGTGGCGCCGATGCCGCTCGCGCCATCATGACGACCGACACGCACTCCAAGGAGTACGCCGTGTCCTACGTCAGTGAGGCTGCGGGTCATGCGAGCAATGTCTATACGGTAGGCGGAATGTGCAAGGGCTCGGGCATGATCATGCCCAACATGGCCACCATGATTGCAGTTATCACCACCGATGCCCCCGTCGAGCCTGCGGCACTTCATGCCCTGCTGCTCTCGACCGTCAAGCAGACCTTTAACAAGGTAACGGTCGATTCCGACACCTCGACCAACGACACCTGCATCATGCTTGCTTCCGGCGTCGCTGCCGCAGATGCCGAGCCTATCGTCGAGGGCTCCGATGCCTTCGACGAGTTGGCATTTGCCGTGCACGAGGTGTGCGAGAGCCTGGCGCGCAATATCGCCGCCGATGGTGAGGGCGCATCCAAGCTTGTTACGGTCAACGTTACCGGAGCCGCCAACGACGAGGAAGCCGATATCGCCGCCCGTGCCGTTGCCAACTCGCCGCTCGTTAAGACCTGCATCGCCGGCCACGACTGCAACTGGGGCCGTGTTGCTATGGCGCTTGGCAAGTGCGGCGTGAAGTTTAATCAGGAAGACGTTTCCATCGACATGATGGGCATGCCTGTCTGTCGCGACGGTCTGACTGTTCCCTTTGATGAGGACGAGGCTCTACGACGTTTCGAGGCGCCCGAGATCGTGATCTCGGCCGACCTGGGCGCAGGCGACGCGGCAACGACCGTGTGGACCTGCGACCTCACGCATGAGTACATCTCCATCAACGGCGACTACCGTTCCTAGATTCCGGGCACGCTGCGCATCTTGCCGCGATTGCGGACAGCGGAGCACGGCGCGATAACGATACGAAAGACGAGGCAGATTATGAAATTCGCACGCGATTGTCGTTCGAGCGAATCCAACGAAGCAACCGCGCAGCTGCTGTTCGAAGCACTGCCGTGGATTAAGAACCTGACCGGCAAGACGGTTGTTATCAAATATGGCGGAGCCGCCATGGTTGATGAGCAGCTGCGCCGCGACGTGATGAGCGACATCGTTTTGCTCAAGATCATCGGTATGCGCCCCGTCATCGTGCACGGCGGCGGCAAGGCTATCAACGAGGCGCTGAGCCATTACGATATTCCCGTCGAGTTTAAGAACGGCCAGCGCGTGACCACGCCGGCGACTATGGATATCGTGCGCGAGGTGCTGGGCGGCAAGGTTAACCAGGAGCTGGTTGCTGCCATCAACCACCACGGCAACCTGGCCGTGGGCGTGTCGGGCAGCGATGCCGGCACGCTCATCGCCGAGCCGCTCGACCCCGAGCTCGGTCGCGTGGGCAAAGTGACGCACGTCAACACCGACTATATCGAGCGCTTACTCGATAGCGAGTACATCCCCGTCATCGCTACCGTCGCGGCGGGGGAGGACGGCGGTTTCTTCAACATCAACGCCGACACCGCCGCCGGTGCCGTTGCCGCGGCGCTCCACGCGCATAAGGCGATCTTTTTGACCGATGTCGATGGCCTGTACAAGGACTTTAGCGACAAGGACTCGCTTATCTCCAACCTAACGCTCGACGAGGTTAACGAAATGCTCTACGGCGGCGAGGTCGATAAGGGCATGATTCCCAAGCTGCGCGCGGCCGTCGATGCGCTTACCGGCGGCGTATTTCGTGCCCACATCATTAACGGTACTACGCCGCATTCGCTGCTCCTGGAGCTGCTGACCGATGCCGGCGTCGGCACCGTGATCCATTCCACCGAGACGGCTTACGAGTTCGATACGCATCCGCATCCGCTTTCGACGTTTGCTGCGCGTCTGACCGAGAACCTTGACGAGGTCGAGAAGCTTCAGACGGTCTAGCCGACCCGCAGCCGCCCCATTCCTGCACCCATAGCCCCGCGCCGTCTGGCGCCCAACGAAAGGCATCCCATGTCACTTGCAGCTCAGCAATCGCTTGAATCCCATTACGTTATGCATACCTTTGGCCGCTCTCCGGTCGAGTTTGTCGAGGGTCACGGCATGAAGCTCACCGGCGACGATGGCCGTGAGTACCTCGACTTTCTTGCCGGCATCGGCGTGTGCAGCCTAGGTCATGGCAACCTGGCTGTGCTCTCGGCGCTCGAGGCACAGACCAAAAAGCTCATGCATGTCTCCAATTACTTCTACATCGAGCAGCGCGGACAGGTCGCGGCGCTGCTGTCCAAGCTTGCTAACGACGACGTAGATGGTGCGCGCGTGCTTGCCGATGCCATTGTCGCCGGCGATGAGACCACGGCAGCTGCTCTTGGTGCCCCGGCTGCGGATGAGCAGGTTTGGGAGACCTTCTTTGCCAACTCTGGCGCCGAGGCCAACGAGGGCTCGATGAAGCTCGCGCGCCTGTACGCCAAGCGTGCCGGTAATGGCGGCAACACCATCGTGTGCATGCGCGGCGGGTTCCACGGCCGTACGCTCGAGACCATTGCCGCCACCATGCAGGATTGGCTGCAGGACAGCTTCCGCCCGCTGCCGGGTGGCTTTGTGGCCTGCACGCCCAACGATGTCGATGAACTGCGTGCGATCTTTAAGCAGCTGGGGAGCGAGATTTGCGCCGTGATGCTCGAGCCGATCCAAGGTGAGAGTGGCGTGCACCCTATGACCGAGGAGTTTATGGCGGCAGCGCGCGACCTGGCACACGAAGTGGGCGCCGTGCTTATCGCCGACGAGGTCCAGTGCGGCATCTTCCGCTCCGGCAAGCCGTTTGCGTTCCAGACCTATGGCGTGGAGCCCGACATCATGAGCCTTGCCAAGGGCATTGCCGACGGCGTGCCCATGGGTGCCGTCGTGGCAAAGAAGGAGATTGCCGACGTGTTTAAGCCGGGCGACCACGGCTCGACCTTTGGCGGTAGCTGCTTGGCCATCGCGGCGTGTGCCGCGACGCTCTCCGCGCTTGTGCGCGGCGATTATGCCGAGCACGCTGCCAAGGTGGGCGCCTATATGGAGCAGGCGCTGGCTAAGCTTCCGCATGTGGTAGAGGTGCGTGGCCGTGGCCTGATGCTCGGCTGCGATCTGGACGATACTGCGGGTGATGCACACGACGTTGTGGCCGGCGCGCTGGCCGCCGGTGCCGTGATTAACGCTACGGGTGCTCATACGCTGCGTTTCTTGCCGCCGCTCGTCTGCGAGGAAGCCGACGTGGACAGCCTGATCGAGATCCTGTCGGGTGTCTTGGGCTAACGCGGTGCAATAACTCAATTTGGACCGGGTTCCGGACTGTGGACGTGCTCTATGCGGCATGATTCAGCGGTCTGGAGCCCGTTTTGCCTTAGATTTGCTAAGGCAGGGAGTCCTGCTGGTCAAAAAACATCAAATATGAGTACTGCTACCGATTTGGTAGCAGCGATTTTGGACTAATAAGGCCAGATAGCAAGTCGAAATGGTGGCGCGCGTAGACGTGGTGTAAGAGCGTCCTGAGGTCCGTCGCTGCAAGCCC
>UQLH01000004.1:0-95680 GCA_900541805.1 uncultured Collinsella sp. | reverse complement strand
GGGCTTGCAGCGACGGACCTCAGGACGCTCTTACACCACGTCTACGCGCGCCACCGATAGCGACATGCACAAGTTCGAAAAGCAGGGCCGCACGCTCAAAAACGGCGATTAATGCTGTTCTACACGGCAAACGCTCAGAAATGAAGCGGAGCAGTCTCGAGGCTCATCTTCGAGGCTGCTCCGCCTTACCATCAAAACAGTTTTACTAAGTTGCGGTGAAATAGGGACTAGATCGTCCTTCCAATAACCAAAACAATCCCTATTCCACCGCAACTTCTTTAAGTTGTTGAATTATCGATGCTATTCGAAGCGAGATTCCAGGCTCGACAGGCCGTTGAGTGTGAGGTCATTGGCAACCTCCGAGACGCGCTCGATAGGAACCGAGCCATCAGACAATGCCCACGTGCGATAGATACCGATAATACCCGACAGCAAAAACGCCAGATAGTAGTCGAACATCTCGTCCTTGAGACCTTGGGGCAGCAGATCGCGCTCGGCAATCTCGTGCTCGAGCGGTTCGCGCAGGCGAGCCATAAAGTCGTCGAGCGGAATGTTCTCGATCAGCTGACGATTGAGCACCAAGTTGTTACACAGTGCCTCGTTAACGGTTTTAAAGAAGGTCGCCGCCGCGCCCAGGGCGCGCTCGTTGGTGTCGCCGTCCATGGAAGCAAGCGTTTTCTCGACCGAGTCGACAATCATCTCCACCACATCGACGGCAATGGCATCGAGCAGGCCGTCAACCGTACCAAAGTGAACGTAAAAGGTCTTGCGGTCGACATTGGCCTCGCGCGCGATGGCACTCACCGTAATGTCTGCCAGCGGCTTTTCCATGAGCAGGCGCTCGAAAGCGGAAAGGATGGCATTACGGCTGCGAACAATGCGGCGGTCAAGACGCGGTTTGCTGGTTGCCATGGGCGTGTCCCTTCGATATGCGAGCATTCATCAACAGATGAGAGATAATCTACGTAAGAGGATTATCCCCCATACAGCACAAATATGCCCCGCATCATGAAGAACGCACGACTGCCCTACTGCGACTTAGGATGCTTCTTCTTATTGAGTGCCGACGGAGATACGCGAATACCATCGCCTGTCTGGCGCACATAGGCTTTATGAGCCGGCTTAGCGGCCCAAGAAGCCTTCTGAGCGTGCTTCTTGGGATCAACGGTAACAGCATTCGTGGGGTGCGGCTTAGTAGGCGCAGAGGGCGTCTGAGGCGTGCGGCCGAGCTTGCGCATCACACGATCCCAGCGCGCATGGATGCTCTCGTTGTGGGCGCTCTTAAGTCCCAGCAGGGGCGCAGCCAAAATGGTCGGCGCAATAAACGTAATGAGGCGCCACAGCAGATAGCCGGCGGTCGAAGCCGACCCAAAGAAATGACCCAAGAACAATGCAAAGCCGCCCTCAGCGCCACCAGTTCCACCGGGCAGGGGGACCGCAGAGCTCAACAGCTGGACAAAGGCGCTCGCGGCCATGACCGAGAAAAAGTCGACCTCGTGGTGGCCAAAGGCAAGCATCAGGAAATACGGCACCAGGTAGAAAAACGCGAGCTGCAGCATGGTGATGACCACCGTGAGCAGCATGGAAGAAAAATGACCGGCCGAAAGCTTGAACTTCTCGGAGAAAGAGTAAATCTCGCCATCGACAAACGTGCGCCATCCCTCGATCTTAGTGGACGAGACGCCTATGCGCTCGAGCCAATTAATGATGCAATGGGCGACGCGCGTGACGGTCTTAGGCATGAGCGCGACGGCGAAGATTCCCAGCAAGATGCAGCAGTGTCCGCCAAAGCTAAAGACGCACAGCAGCGTCATGTCGCCATAGCGCTCGGCAAAAAAAGGCATGCGAGCAAGCAGTAGGATAGCGCCCCAGGCAACGAGGCCAAACTGGTACACGATAAAGCGCGTGAACTGCGTGGCGCCAGCCTCGCCGACATTTTGGCCCGCCTTGGTCAGGCGGTAGATCTGGGCGGGAGTCGAGCCCATCATCATGGGCGTCAGGTTGCCAAAGAAGATGCCGCTTGCCTCGACCGAGATCAGGTCGCGGATGCCGACGGGTGAATTAGGGTCGAGCCAGACAGCGATCGCATAGGCCACAATGCCAAAGAATAGATACAGGAACATGCAAAAGCATGCGGCAACGAGCCACGGAGCCTGGACGCTCGACATGGCAGACCAGAACTGTCCCATCTGACCGGTTACCACCAGATAGACGATATAACCCACCAGCACAACGCCGATAAAGATGGCGCCGCGGCGTGCGCTCTTATTGTCATCGCCGCCCGAAGCCTCAACCTCGACCTGGGGCTTGGACGTATGCTGAGAGGACTCCGTCATGAGACTCCTTCTAACAGTCAAAATATCTTGGATATTGTACCCGTAAGGGCCATAGGCAGAACGCAAAGCTCTGGTTCAAACGGGAATTGCAGACGGTTGTTTGAAAATAAAAAACCCGGCCTTCCATGGGAAGCCCGGGTATCAAATGCGTGGTAGCCCGTACCAGATTCGAACTGGTGATCTCCGCCTTGAGAGGGCGGCGTCCTAAACCGCTAGACGAACGGGCCATAAGCCTCAGCAGAAAAGAAGTGGTAGCCCGTACCAGATTCGAACTGGTGATCTCCGCCTTGAGAGGGCGGCGTCCTAAACCGCTAGACGAACGGGCCACATGACATCTGCACTGCCGTGCTGCGAGGAAATATATTACGGGACAAAAAACGTCAGCGCAAGAAGAAATTTCAAATTGCCGAAAAATTGTCGGCAGGTTATGGAACACGCAGGTAAACTGGGTAGCTAATTCAAGTTGAGATGGACCAAAAGAGCTTCGCGATCGTTGGGAATGTTGTCTTCGATCACGGCGTCGAGGGCGGCGTTGAGTAGCTGGCCTAGCTCGGGTCCCGGTTTAACGCCGGCACGGATCAAGTCGCCGCCGTTGATGGAGAGCATCTTGAGCGTATAGGGCTCCCCCGCCTTCAGCAGCTCATGCGCCATCGCGCGCATTTCCTCGATTGTCTCGACATAATAGAAGCACGACGGGGCCTTGCCGAGCGTATCAGCACGCTTAAGATCCATGAGCTCATCAATCAGGCGGGCTGTGTCGACGCCCTCACCAGAAAGCAAGCGCATCATATTGAGCAGGCAGGAGCGCTCGGGGCGCAGCGGCTTGTCATGGTATTTGATAAGCAGGCACACGTCGCGCACCAAGTCGTGCGAGAGTGCCAGGCGATCCATAATGACACGCGCTTTCTTGGCGCCGAGCTCGGGATGACCGTAGAAGTGTCCGCTGCCGGCGTGATCGACCGTAAAGCACTCGGTCTTGGAGACATCGTGCAAAAACGCCGCCCACATAAGGCTCGACGATGGCGCGACGCCGTCGCACAGCGCCAGCTCCCCTGCCACCGTCAACACGCGGGCGATATGCTCGTAGACGTTAAACGCATGATAGACACTTCGTTGATCAAACCCGCGAGCGGGCGCAAGCTCGGGCACGGCGGCGCAGATGAGCTCGGGGTAGCGCAGCATCGCGTCTCCCCCGTGGCCGGTCGAAAGAATGCCCTCGAGCTCAATACCCACACGCTCGCGCGCCACAGCATCGAGCAGCAGCGCGCACTCGGCAAGCTCACGCTTAGTCTCGGGCTCAATCATAAAGTCCAGGCGGCAGGCAAAGCGCACCGCACGCAGCATGCGCAGTGCATCCTCGTTAAAGCGACGCTTGGGATCGCCGACAGCACGAATCAGCTTGCGCTCCAAGTCACCCTGGCCGTCGTAGCGGTCGACAAGCCCGCGCTCGGGATGCCAGGCCATGGCGTTGACGGTAAAGTCGCGGCGCGCTAGATCGTCCTCGAGCGAGGCGGCACGCTCCACACTCTGGGGATGGCGACCATCGGTGTAAAAGCCATCCAGGCGGTACGTGGTGACCTCGATACGCTCGCCATCGGAAATAGCCGTGATTCCGCCAAATTTAATGCCCGACTCCACGACCGCGATGCCAACGGCCTCGAGCGCCGCTTTGGACTCCTGCCACAGGCCGCTACAGCACATATCAACATCGTGGCTGGGGCGCCCCATCAGGGCGTCGCGCACCCAACCGCCTACGTACCAAGCCTCAAGACCGGCTGCTTCGAGCGAACGCAGGACGCGCAGGGAGGCATCAGACGGTTGCGTACCGTTGAGAGAAACATTGCACATGCCTATGGCCTCCTGCACTTGCGAGCGTTAATCGATGGTTCTCAAGAAGTCTAACAAGAAACGAGAAAGCGCGCACACGCAATCGCGTCGTCGATTCGATAAAACGAGACAGCAGACGCCACATACGTTCAGCGCGCAAAAAACACCCGCCTTGGTAATCCAAAGCGGGTGTTCGGCAACGATGTATCGATGCGGCTAGCAGACCTGGCGAACCTCGATGTGCTTCTTATATTCGTCAACCTTGGCAAAATCGCCCAGACCGGGGCACTCGACCACATTGGCGCCGGTGGCCATCGAAAGACGCAAGGCATCCTCGACGCGCTCGGGGGCGTCATGCCACACGGACAGGAAGGCAGCGAGGGAGGAATCGCCGGCACACACCGTCGACAGCAGCTTGACGTCGAAGGTGCGGTTGGCAAACCAGATGTGCTCGCCGTTGGAGAAGTACGCACCGGCGCCACCCAGGGTCAACAGCACATTCTTGGCGCCCTTGGCGTGCAGCTCGGCCATCGCGCCCTTGACGGACTCATCGTCGCCACCGCTCACCTTAATGCCAAAAATATCGAGCAGCTCATCGTCATTGGGCTTGATCAGCAGCGGCTCCATGGCAATGAGGTCTGCCAGCTGATGGCTCGAGATGTCGAGGACGAACTCGGCCCCCTTGGCCTTGACGCGGCGCAGGACCTCGGCCAGGAAGCCCTCGGAAGTGTTGGGAGGCAGCGAGCCGCTGATGACCAGGCAGGTCATGTCATCGAGCGAATCGATAAGCTCAAACATCTCCTGCTCGTTGGCCTCGTTGATGGCGGCACCGGCGTTGACCATGTTGTACTCGGTGTCGGGGCCGGCATTGAGGAATACGTTGACGCGCGTGATGCCGTCGGTCCACACAGGCTTGACGGGCACACCCAGGGCCTCGGCACCCTTAACGATAAACTCGCCCGAGAAGCCGGCGAAGAAACCCAGGATCGTGGTGTCGACACCGTAGTGGTCAAGCGTAAACGAGACGTTGAGGCCCTTGCCGTTAGGCGTGTAGACGGCGTTGCGGGTACGCGTGACGGTGTTGGCAGCAAGGCCGTCGCAGGCGATGTTGTAGTCGATGGCGGGATTTGCAGTGAGCGTGTAAATCATGAATGTTCCTTTCACGAAGCAACGTGTTGATGAAAGTATATTCCACGCATCGGTAAAAGGCTAGGGCAACTCGGTGAACGGTGTGGAAGCGATGAAGTACGGCAGGACACGTCTCCCCCATGGCGAAACAAAAAAGGCGCCCCGGCCGAAACCGGGGCGCCGCATGCGCACGAATATGTCGCGTTTCGATTACTGACGATCGAGCTTGCGGACAGCAACGCGCTTGCTGTACTCATCGACGTGACCGAAGTCGCCGATGCCGACGGACTCGGCGACGTTGGCGCCGGTGGCCATAGCGAGCTTCATGGCCTCCTCGACGTTGTCGCGATCCCTGTACCACTTGTGCAGGAACGCAGCAAGGGTGCAGTCGCCGGCGCAGACGGAAGAAACCAGCTTGATGTTGAACTCGCGCTTGGCGTACCAGATGTCCTCGCCGTTGGAGAAGTAAGCGTCGCCGCGGCTACCGCGGGTGAGCAGCACGTTCTGAACGCCAGCGTCGTGAGCCATCTTCATGGCAACGCGAACCTCGTCGTCGGTGTCGACCGGCACGCCGAAGATGGCCTTCATCTCGTGATGGTTCGGCTTGATGAGCAGCGGCTTCTTGTGAGCGAGCTCCTTGAGCTTGTCGGAGGACAGGTCCAAGACGACGTCAGCGCCACGAGCCTGAGCGTGCTCCATGACCTGAGCCAGGAAGTCGGGCGTAGCTTTGGGAGGCACGGAGCCGGAGACGATCAGGCACTCAAGATCGCCCGCGGTGTCCAGGATGTTGTAGAGCTCCTCCTGGTGCTGCGGCGTAATAGGAGCGCCAGGGTTCAGGATGCCGTACTCGTGCTGGCCATCGTTGACGTAGGTGTTGATGCGCGTGATACCGTCGGTCCAGACCGGGCGGCACAGGCAGCCCAGGTTCATGACTTCCTCGACGATAAACTTACCCGTGAAGCCAGCGAAGAAGCCGAGCGCGACGGTGTCGACGCCCATCTTCTTAAAGGCGAAGGACACGTCGAGGCCCTTGCCGTTAGCCGTGTAGCTGGCCGAGCCGGTGCGGACGTTCTCGTCGGGCTCGAGCGGAGAGCTCGAAACCGTCATGTCGACAGCCGGGTTAGCGGTTAGCGTGTAGAACATTTACAGTACCCCCTGTATATGTGAGGGCCGCGTGGCCGGCCCATTCCAACCACGCGGTTACCTCTGATACCAAATTAGCGAGCTGCGGACTCGAGCAGTGCCTTGACCTCGGCGGCGGTGTTGCAGGCGAGCGCCTTCTCGGCGAGCTCGTCGCACTCGGCCTTGGTCCACTGGCTGATGGTCTTGCGGGCGCGCAGGATGGACGGAGCGCTCATCGAGAACTCCTCCAGGCCCCAGCTGATCAGCAGCGGCTCGAGCAGCGGATCGGCAGCGGCCTCGCCGCACATACCGACCATGATGCCGGCCTTCACACCGCTCTCGATGATGTTCTTGAGCGAGCGGAGCACGGCGGGATAGTAAACCTGGTACAGGTTGGAGATGGTGTCGTTGCCACGGTCGGCGCACATGGTGTAGCCGATCAGGTCGTTGGTGCCGATGGAGAAGAAGTCGGCGACCTCGGCAAGACGGTCTGCGAGCAGCGAAGCGGCGGGCGTCTCAACCATGATGCCGACCTCGATGTTCTCGTTGAACTTGCGACCCTCTTCGGTCAGCTCGGCCTTGCACTGCTCGACGAGCTCCTTGACAGCCAAGACCTCCTCGACGCAGGTGACGAGCGGGATCATGATCTTGACGTCACCGAAGGCGCTAGCGCGCAGCAGAGCGCGGAGCTGGACCTTGTACTGGTCGGGATTGGCCAGGCAGTAACGCACGGCGCGGAAGCCCATGAAGGGGTTATCTTCCTTGACCATGTGCAGATACGGAATCTCCTTGTCGCCACCCACATCGAGCGTGCGGATGATGACCGGAGCACCCTTGAGCGCGCTGGCGACCTTACGGTAGGCGTTGAACTGCTCCTCCTCGGAAGGAAGCTCAGCGGAGTCCATGAACAGGAACTCGGAGCGGAACAGACCGATGGCCTCGGCGTCGTGATCGAGCGCGTTGGGCACGTCATCGGGGTTACCGATGTTGCAGGCGATGATCTTCTTGATGCCATCGGCAGTCACGGACGGCTTGCCACGGAAGGCCTCGAGGGCTGCCTTCTCGGCAGCGAAGGCCTCGGCCTTGGCGGTGTAGGCAGCGAGCGTCTCCTCGTCGGGATCGGCCTCGACGATACCCTTGCCACCGTCGACGACAACGGTCATACCGTTGCGCAGCGCGGTGCAGCTGTTGGAAACCGAAAGGACAGCCGGGATCTCGAGGGCACGCGCGATGATCGCGGAGTGCGACGTGCGGCCACCGGTCTCGGTGACGATACCGGCAACGTGGGCTTTATCGATCGTGGCGGTCATGGACGGCGTGAGGTCGTGCACGACAACGACAGTGTTCTCGGGCAGGACGGAGAGGTCGACGACCTCCTTGCCCAGCAGCTCGGCCAGAATGCCGGTGCGGATGTCGGCGATGTCGGCCGCGCGCAGACGGAACATCTCGTCGTCCATGGACAGGAACATGTTCTCGAACATGGTCGAGGTGTCCATGAGCGCCTGCTCGGCGCAGGTGCCGCCGTCAATGGCGGCGTTGATGGCGTCGGTCATGCCCGGGTCCTGAGCCAGGACAATGTGTCCGCTCATGATCTCGGCCTCGGCCTCGCCCACCGTCTCCTTCATGTGGTCGGCCTGAGCCTGGGTCTTCTCGCAGAAGACCGAAAGAGCGGTCTGATAGCGCTCCTTCTCTGCTGCCGAATCAGCAACCTCGTGCGGCTCAAACGTCAAGTCGGGATCGACGGCGACCATGACGGTGCCGATACCGATGCCCTCGGAAGCGTTGACTCCCTGATACATTCCCATTCCTCTCTCCGTGTCATGTGATAAAGCGTTTTGCCATATCCATGACAAAAGAGCGCAGCTACCTTACAACAGGTCACTGCGCCCCCAAATATGAACTTAGTTGTTCAACATGCGACCCGTTTGAGTTCTACTCGCCAAGACCGCTCTTGATGAGCTCGATGGCAGCAGCCAGAGCCTCGGCCTCGTCAGCGCCGTCGCACTTGACCTCGACCTCGGTGCCGCAGGGGATACCAGCAGCCATGAGGGCCATCGGGGACTTGCCGTTGACCTCCTTCTCGGGGGTGACGACCGTCACGTCACAGGCGTACTTGCCCATGGTGGAGGCGAACAGACCAGCCGGACGCATGTGCAGACCCTGAGGATTAACGAGGGTAGCCTTCTCAGAAACCATAGTTGACTCCTTTTTTGTGTTTAACCCCTGTCATGCATGTGGCAGGAGTCAGATTCACGACGTTGTTTATATTAACTCACATCAAACGGTTTTTCATTGTGTTTCAGACGAATTATTGGACAGATGTGTTTGTCGTCCGCTTGCTCGCCCACAGGGGCCCGCGCGCGGCCTGTGAGATTTCCTGCTCTACAGTCCTGCTCGCACGAAGAGCACATTAAGTGCTCTTCGGCTCGTGCGGAACTCGCGATAAATCTCACAGGCCGCGCGCGGGCCCCTGTGGGCGAGCAAGCTGCGGAAACCCAGTCGGACCAGAGTAATGTCGGCTGAACGGAATTCTGGCTGATAACCTGTTCGCGACAAAGACTCAATAGGCAGCCCCCTCTATGCACTTTTGTAAGTTGCGGTGAAATAGGGACTGAATTTGAGGTTGAATCGTTTAAACAGTCCCTATTTCACCGCAACTTATGGGAGGGCATAGAAAAAAGGCGGGGGCTCCTGGTGGAGTCCTCGCCTTTTGTACAGAGGGCGATGGTATTCGCGTGTTGCGGGGTTAGACCAGGCGGGCGTTGATCGTCTTGGCGATCTCGGCGGCGTCGGTGGAACCCTTGACGGTGGCACGGAAGTCCTCGTCCATGAGCGCCTCGGCGACCTTGGACAGGATCTTGAGGTGCGTAGTGCCGGCCTGGGCACCGGGGATGAGCAGGGCGATAGCCACGTTGACGGGAGCGCCGTCCATGGTGTCCCAACCGGTCACGCCGGACTCGTCCTTAACGACGATGACGGCAGCCTCGGTAATGGCGTCGGACTTGGCATGCGGAATAGCGAAGCCCTCCATCATGCCCGTGGTGCCCTCGGCCTCGCGGGCCAGGAAGGCGTTCATCACGGCGTCGGCGTCGCTTGCGATACCGGCCTTGACAGCCTGGTTGGAAACGAAGCTCAGAGCCTCGTCACGAGAAGCGAAGTCCTCGGCGACAAAGACATTCTCGACCTTCACGAAGTCGGCAGCCTCGGCCTTGGGGGCCTCGACGGCAGCGGCCTTGGGGGCCTCAACCGGCTTTGCAGCAGGAGCGGCCTTCTGGTTCTTCTCGAAGTCGTACTTCTTGAAGGCCACGAACAGGATGCCACCGACAACAGCGCCGATGAGGATCGCGAGGACCCAAAGCGGACCGTTCTCGACAACGGGCAGGACCAGGAAGCCACCATGAGGCGCCGGATCGTGAACGTTGAACATAATGGTCAGGATCGAAGCGATAGAGGAACCGAGCATCATGATGGGCATGACGGGCCAGATGTTCTTGGTCATGAACGGAATGGCGCCCTCGGTAATGTGGGTGCAGCCAAGGATGAGGTTGACGACACCGGCGTCGTGATCCTCCTGGCTGAAGTACTTCTTGCCGACAACGACGGCGAAGGTGGTGATCAGCGGCGGAACGATGCAGGCGGCGGAGACGGCAGCCATGAAGTTGGTACCGAAGTTGTAGGTATCGGTGCCAACGCCAGCAGCCAGTGCCTCGGTAAGCATAGCGGTACCGGTGACGTAAGCAGCCTTGTTGACCGGGCCACCCATGTCAAAGGCGCACATGCAGCCGATGGCAAGACCCAGGACAACGGCGCCAGAGGCGGACAGGCCCTTGAGGAAGTCCATCATGGCGGTGTTGATGGCAGCCATGGGACCGGAAATGCCGAGCATGACCAGGCCGACGATAGCCGTCGAGAACAGCGGGTACAGGAAGATAGCCTTGAGGCCGTCCAGGTTCTTGGGCAGACCGGCAAAGACCTTCTCGAGCAGCAGGATGACATAACCGGCGAGGAAGCCACCGACAATGCCGCCCAGGAAGCCGAAGCCCACGCCGGCGCCACCGGCGTCGATCATGCCGGTTTCGGCGTTAACAGGCAGGCCCTGGATGGCGATCATACCGGCAACAAAGCCGGGGACGAGCGCCGGGCGCTTGCCGATGGATTCGGCGATGTAGGCGGAAAGCACCGGAACCATGAGGTTCATGGCGATGCCGCCGATGATCTTGAGCATCGCAGCAAAGCTGTTGTAGTCAGACGCCGTCGAATCGAAGGACGTAATGCCCCACAGGAACGAAACGGCGGTCAGGACACCACCGGCAACGACGAAGACCAGCATATGGCTGACGCCGTTCATGAGGTGCTTATAGATGACGTGGCCGATGGACTCCTTCTCCTCGACCTCGTCCTCGACATCGGCAGCGGCTGCAACCGTGCTGTCGCCCTTGGCGGCAAGCGCGCGGTCAATCAGCTTACCGGCGGCCTCAACGGACAGGGCCTTGGAAACACCAACGGAAACCATGGGCTTACCGGCGAAACGCTCGGCCTGGACATCCTTATCGGCTGCGACGACGACGGCCTTGGCACCAGCGATCTCACTCTTGGTGAGCTCGTTCTCGACACCGACCTGGCCATGTGTCTCGACCTTAATGGTCAGACCACGCTCGGCAGCTGCCTTCTCCAGCGCCTCCTTCGCCATGAAGGTGTGCGCAATGCCGGTCGGGCAACCGGTCGCGGCGATGATGTCAAACTTAGCCATGTGTCCCTCCTTCTTGAGTACAGCGCCCGCGGGCGCTCCCCTACACGCGCTTCGATGCGCGTTTTTCCACAACTGAAAGATACCAACCTACCGTCCGCGTGAGAAGAGACAAGGTGCAATTCTCCGGTGAAAGGTTCTTTCATAACCGTAAACGGTAGATGAAAGTTTACCATCAACACTTGAAACAGCAAGGTGTATCTTGTAATTGAAAATCCCCCTATACTATGGCATTGCAAATCAAGTTAGATTTTCATGCCAACCAGGAGCCATCCATGACCGATAGTAGCAAGAGCGCACTTTCCCTCATTAGTACCCATCAGGGATACAGCGAGTCCGAGCAGCGCATTGTCGACTATATATTGGAGCACCAGTCCGAGGCGCCACGCCTCACGGCGGCTCAGCTCTCGCGCGCCGCTGCCACGTCCGAAGCGACGGTTTCGCGCTTTTGCCGCAAGCTGGGCTTTGGCAGCTTCCGCAGCTTTCAGTTTTCGTTGGCGCGCGACTTAGAGAGTCAGCGCAACGAGGGCCTGACCGACGAGGTCTCGCTCGACAATATGGAGCAGAGCCTCAAGAACATCTTGGCTGCCAAGGTGAGTGAGCTTAATGCGACCATCGACGGGATCGACCACGATACGCTAGCGGCTGTTGTGCATGTCCTTAAGCATGCAGGGGTTATAGAGTTTGCGGCTGTGGGCAATACGAACGCAGTCGCGCTCGATGCGACGTTTAAGTTTTCGCAGCTGGGCCTGCGCTGCATGGCGAGCACCATTAGCGAGACATCAATCGGCTTTGCGCTCACGTTGCGACCCGGCGACGTCATCGTGCTTATCTCAAACTCCGGCAAATCGCGCCGACTGAATCGCATGGCAAAAGCGGCTCGCGATTGCGGCGCAACCGTAGTCGTCATCAGCAGCGATAGCAAGTCTCCACTTGCGCGCCTAGCCGACTACACCTTTAATACTGTCAATCACGAGGCACTGCTGACAACGGGCGACTTCGCGTTCTCCAAGATGAGCGCCACGATGATCATCGAAGTCATCTACAACTTCCTATTGCCCGAGATTGAAGACGCTCGCGAGCATATCAGCTACTACGAGGAGCTCATCCAGCCGGATAAGGTCGTTGAGTAGGTAAATTGGGGAGCCGATAGACGCCCCTCGCCACGAAACCCGCCCATCTACTACGTTTCAACCGCAACCGCCAACCATACACCCAAAATAGAGAAAACCGCAGGCGTTCTACCTGCGGTTTTCTTTTTGCAATTCTTGGCGTGGTTGCCGATGCCCTACCAAACGTAGTAGATGGACCCGTTTCGTGGCGGCCGGGTTGGACATGCGTGTGGCGACTCGGCCTAGGCACGCGCCTCCGCAAGCATCTGCTTGGCATGCGCTAGGCTTGCCTCGGACTGATCGCCGCTCAACATGCGGGCAATCTCGGCGGTACGCGCTTCGCCGGTTACCTCGTCCAAATGCGTCTGGGGAACATCGCCCGGTTCCTTGCTGACAACATAATGCTTGTCAGCCATGACGGCGACCTGCGCCAAGTGGGTTACGACAATCACCTGATGCGTAGCGGCGAGATCTGCCAGCACGCCCGCGAGGGCACGCGCCGTGGAGCCACCGACACCAGCATCGACCTCGTCAAACACCAGCGTATCGACACCGTCCGCGTTACCGAGGACAACCTTGCTTGCCAGCATGACGCGGCTGAGCTCGCCGCCCGACGCAATGCGGCGCAGGGGGCGCGGCGTCAAACCGGCACCGCTGCGGTATAGCAGCTCGTAGCTCGAAGGACCAACGGGCGTCCACTCAGCACGGGGAAGATCGCGCGACTCCCAGACGAGCTCGGCGCCGCCCATCTCCAGGCGAGCCATCTGGCGGCCCACCTCATGGCAGAAGCGCGGGGCCGCCGTATTGCGGGCGCGCTTAAGTGCCTTGGCAGCGGCAAACAACTCGCGCTCGGCGCTCCCAAGTGCCTCACGCGCCTTTTTGATCTGTTCATCGCCATCATCGACCAGGGACAGCAGTTCTTGCGAGCGATCGCGCATGGCAAAAACATCGTCCATGGTGGGACCCCACTGACGCAACAGGCCCTTGAGGTCGGAATACCGCTCACGCATGCGAGCGAGCTCGCGCGGGTCGAAGGCGACGCCATCGCGATAGGAACGAAGCTCGTTCGCGCAATCCTCAAGGGAGATACAGGCATCCGAAAGCGCATCGGCAATGTCGCCCAGTTTGCGATCGACGGTAGCCATTCGAGAAAGCTCTGCCACGGCGCTGTTCACGGCATCGAGCGCTCCCCCTTCAGAGGCAAGCGATGCATGGGCATCGTTAGCCGTGGCAACAAGTACCTCGGCATGTTCGGAGCGCGGCAGCAGTACCTCGAGTTCCTCATACTCGCCCGGCTTGGGGTCGACCTCGCCGATGCGTTCGAGGGCAAAGCGCGCCTCCTCGACGCGGCTCCCCTGCGCACGCGATGCCTCTTCGACACGTCGAACCTCCTTGGCGGCAGCGCGCGAAGCCTTAAAGCAGGCACGGTACGTATCCAGCGCCTCAAGCGCAGAGCGCCCCGCCCATGCATCGACCATCGCAACGTGATGCGATGGATCGAGCAAACGCTGGTGCTCGTGTTGGCCGCAAAGATCCATCATCACGCCAACGCGCTCCGAAAGCTCGCGCACACTGGCGATGCGGCCGTCAATCTTCACGCGGCTGCGGCCCTCGGCAGAAAGGCTGCGCTGGACCGTGAAGCCCTCCGTGTCGTGCGGGCCGTCAAACAGGCGTGCCTCGACGCTCGCCAGCGCCTCGCCCTCGCGCACCGTCGACGAATCCGCGCGCTCACCCAAAATAAGCTTGAGGGCCGAGAGCAGCGCGGTCTTGCCGGCGCCGGTCTCGCCGGTCAGGACAGTCAGACCGGCACTCGGCACCAGCGTCGCCTCGCGAATGAGTGCAATGTTAGAAACCTGCAGCTCATCGATCATGGCGCACTCCGTAGAACACGCGGCTCACGGAGTTATAGAAGCTCTCGGGGCCGTAATCAAGAAGCAGCACATCTCCGGGACCGCGGCGCACGGCCACGCTCTCAACGGTGCCATCGCAGGTAATAAACTGTCCGTCGATGGCGATAGCCGGCACGCTCGGGCGATCATCGGACATAAAAATTTCGACGACATCACTCGGCGAGGTCAAAAAAGCGCGGGCCTGAATGGTGTGCGGCGCAATAGGTACGCAGACCATGCCCGTATAGTCGGGGCTCACGATGGGGCCACCGGCACTGAGCGCGTAACCCGTAGAACCAGTCGCCGTGGACACGACCACGCCGTCGCCACGCAGTCGATCGATATGGTGGCCCGACACCGTGATGTCGAACTCGACCATATCGGACAGCGGACCGCGAGTGAGCGCCATGTCGTTGAGGGCGAAGGTGCGCACGACATCCTTCGTACCGTCTTCGCGCACGGACACGATATCCGCGGCGATGGTGGCGCGACGGCTCACGTGCAGCTCGCCGGAAAGGGCGTCGCTCACGACCTGCAGAATGTCGCGCTCCTCGGGGCTCGCAGCAGTTAAAAAGCCCAGGTGACCATAGGAAAGACCGAGGATAGGAATCTCGCGATGGTTGAGGATGCGGGCAGCGCGCAGCAACGTACCGTCGCCGCCGAGCGTAATGACCAGATCGGAGCCATCAATATCAGGCGTGCTTTGAATCTTGGATCGCTGATCGGCCGCCCATGCGACCTCGTAGCCCTGGCGCGTAAGCCAAAGCTCGAGCATCAGGCCACTCTCGACCGCCTCTTGCTTGTAGTAATTGGGAACCAGAAAGACCTTCATAGCGTTGCAGCTTTCTCGCTCAAAACCGATACCTGGGATTGCAGCTCGTCTTGCGAGCGGTCGCCGGGGTCAAATCTCGTGCCGTACAGGAAAAACTCAACGTTGCCCTTTGCACCATGAATGGGTGACACGCACACATCGACCGGGAAGAGGCCTTTGGCAGCAAAGAGTTCAACCGCCGCCACGAGTGTATCGCGGCGCACGGCGGGATCGGTCACAATGCCGCCCTCGCCCACCAGCGCCGCCGGAGCCTCAAACTGCGGCTTTACGAGCGTGCAGAATGCACCCGTAGGAGCCAGGCACGCCAGTACCGCATCGATAATGTTCGCGATGCTGGTAAACGAGACATCACACACAGCCAGGTCGATGGCGCCGGCATAGCCAAGCTCAGGCAGCTGCGTCACGTTTGTGCGCTCATGCAGCGTCACGCGATCGTCCTGACGCAACGACCAATCGAACTGGGCGCGACCCACGTCCACAGAGACAACGGTCGCAGCTCCGCGCTTGAGCAGGCAATCGGTAAAGCCGCCGGTAGAGCAGCCCACATCCAGACAGGCAAGGCCCGTCGGATTGATGCCAAACGCATCAAGCGCGCCTTCGAGCTTAAGACCGCCGCGGCCAACATAGGGAATGCGCCCCTTCACATGCAGCGGCAGGCCCGGGGTCACCTTAAGGCCCGGCGAAGTCAAGCGCTCGCCGCCACTCGAGACCAAGCCGGCCATAAGAGTGCGAAGGGCATCCGCGCGATCGGCGCAGATGCCCTGTGAAATCAGTTCGTCATCGAGACGCACGCGTTTCATGAATGCCATCAACCATTCGTATCCGGGGATGCAGTCTGTCTATCTTGGGACTCGTTTGCCGCATCCTCATCGTATTCCTGCTCGAGCTTGTCGGCCTCACGCGGCGTCAGCTCAAACTTGTCGACCATATCGACCGCTCGGGAGCCCAGCTCAATCGCCTCGTCAAACAAATCGAGCGAACGCTCCAAGGACGTATCCTTGGAGCGAACGGTGGCGATGATCTGGTCCAGACGGTCCGAGATCTCGTCGAAGTTGCGGACAGAACCCTCTGGCATGACTACTCCTCGACGGAGTCGGCCTCGACGGCCTCAGCAGCGTCCGCGCCCTCGGCAAGTACACCGGCGGCAGCCTGAGCGGCGGCGACCTTTGCGGCAGCCTCTGCAGCCTGCGCCTCCTCGCGAGCGCGGTCCTCGGCCAGCAGCTCCTGGTACAGGTCCTCGCCCGGCAGCTCCTCGCTGCGAGCGATCTTGCCCAGCACGCCGTTGACAAACGATGCGGACTGGTCGGTACCATAGGCCTTGGCAAGCTCGACGGCCTCGTTGATCACGATGGCGTCCGAGACCTCTTCGTCGGTGAGGAAACGCATCTCGTAAACGGCGATACGCAGCAGATTGCGGTCGGCACCGGGCATGCGCATAAGATCCCAGTTCTTGGCAACGGAGCGCAGAGCGCAGTCAATGCGGTCGATATGCTCGTAGGCACCGCGGCACAGCTCCAGCGCATAGGGGTCGAGGGGACCCTTCGAGATCAGGAAATCACCCTCGAGGACGCGCTCGAGCGGGCTGTCCGTGGCCTCGGCCTGGAACAGCAGCTGCAGCGCCTGACTGCGGGCAAGCGTACGCCCGCGATAAACCTTAAGGCTCAAAGGTTACTCCTTGGGGAAAACGAGGCCGTCGATGCAAACGTCAACGCGCTCGACCTCGACGCCCACCTGGGCATCGATGGCGGCGACCACGGCGGCGCGAACAGCCTCGGCGAGTTTCTTGAACGGATAGCCAAAGAACACCACGACACGCACGGTGAGTGCGAGCTTGTCGCCGACGACCTCGGCCTCGACCGCCGGCTCGGAAGCCGGAGCCTTGGACGAGAGCATCATGGAGACAAGGTTGGTGGCAAGGTCCTTGACGCCAACGGAGGCGATGCCCTCGACATCGGACACGGCGCGCGAGACGATGGCGGTCAGAACATCGGGCGAAATGCCGATGCCGTCAATCTTGATTTCCTGGGGCATGAGTCCTCCTAGAAGAGTTGGTTGCTAGACGCGGGAGACGAACTTGCCGTCGCGGGTGTCAACCTTGATGACCTCGCCCTCGTTGAGGTACATGGGGACCTGGATGACAGCGCCGGTGTCGATCGTGGCCGGCTTGGTGGAACCCTGGACGGTGTCGCCCTTAAAGCCCGGGTCGGTCTGGACGATGGTGGTCTCGATGAACATCGGCGGAGTCACGCCCATGAGCTCATCGTCGGCGAAGAGCAGCTGGCAGATGTCGTTCTCGCGCAGCCACTTGGAGTTCTCGCCCACCATGTCCTCGGGAACGGGAACCTGCTCATAGGTCTCGTTGTCCATGAAGATGTAGTCGGCGCCATCGTTGTAGAGGTACTGGAACTCACGGGTGGTGAGCATGACGCTCTCGAACTTGGTGCCGGCGTTGCAGGTGTTCTCGACGACGCGGCCGCTCTTGATGTCGCGGGTCTTGTAGCGCACAAACGCGCCACCCTTGCCCGGCTTGACATGCTGGAACTCGACGATGGTGTAGACCTTGTCCTTAATGCGGAGACCGAGGCCGTTCTTGAAGTCGGCGGTAGAAATGGTAGGCATAGCGACCTTTCTTGTTATGGGCAGAACGCACAAGCGTCCAAATTACATACGACCGAAATTATACACTTGCAGACGGCGCCTGCAGCGAGCGCATAAAAAGAGAACGCGGGGCGCCCGAATTGCTCCGGACGCCCCGCCCCAAAAATCTATCGAAATGGGCTAGCAATCGATGACGTGCAGGTCGTGCGGGGTCTTGGTGAAGGGCTCGTAGCCGTTCTCGGTGACCACGCCGTAGTCCTCCAGACGCACGCCGCCCACACCGGGCAGATACACGCCGGGCTCCATGGTGATAACCGAGCCGACCTCGATGGTGTTCTTGCTGCGGTTGAAGTTGGGCAGCTCATGGATGTCGATGCCCACGCCGTGACCCAGACCATGGTTGTAATAATCGCCATAGCCGGCATCGCCGATGATCTTCTTGGAAAGCTTGAAAATGTCGTTGCCCTCGACGCCCGGATGGATGGCAGCGACGCACTCCTCGTGCGTGCGACGCACGAGTGCGTACAGGTCGAGCTGCTCCTGCGTGGGCTCACCCATCACGACAGTGCGCGTCATGTCGGAACGATAATCGCAGTAGCCCGCGCCGTAATCCATGAGAACGAAATCGCCCTTCTCGATGACACGGTCGCTCGGCACGGCATGCGGGTTGGCGGTGTTGGGACCGCTCGCCACGATGGAGCCGAAGGCAAGGCTGTCGGCGCCGTTGGCGAACATAAAGTTCTCGAGCTCGTTGCGAACCTGCTTCTCGGTCATACCAGGCTTAATAAAGCCGAGCATGTGCTGGAAGGCGGCGTCGGTGATCGACTGTGCGTGGCGCATGAGCTCGATCTCCTCGGCATCCTTGATGGCGCGCATCTTGCGGATGTCGTCGTGCATCAGCGGCAGCATGCAGGCGACGGAGCGGTCCTCCAGGCCGCGCTGAATGCCCTGGTAGAAATTAATCTGCATATCGTCCTCGACAGCGCAGACACGGCACTTGTTGGCCGCGATTTTGTCGGCGACCCAGCCAGGGATGGTGCCTTCGTCCATGTCGTAGACCCAGGGGCTGCCGGCGGGCGTGTTCTCCTCAAAGCTGTTGAGGTAGCGCGAGTCGGTGTGGAACAGGCACTGGTCGACCGTAATAAACGCCGCATGCGGGAACTCGAAGGTGTAGTCGAAGACGCCCCTAACGCCCGTAAGCCAACGAAGGTTAGCCTCGTCGCGCACCACGATGGCATCGTAGCCACGCTCGACCATCAGGGCACGGACACGCTCGATACGACCGGCAGGACCGGCAGCAAACTCAGACATGCAGTTTCCTTTCTTGTTGTCTCTATATAGACGGGACGGGTCTCAACCGAACGACGGAATCGCATGCGATCCGCAACCGATTGAAAACCCGCCCCTCAACATGATACGAAAGACGATGGATGTCAATAAATCTTAGAGAAGTTCTTTGCGAGAAGCCAAGTAGGCGTGAACATGGCGCTCAAGAACCTCGTCCTCAACGCTCGTTAGACGAATGGCGCCGAGTGCCGCGGGCAGCGGCAACATGCTACGGTTTGAGCGGGCGAACTGCTGCCTGCGGAACTCCTCGATATATGCGGCAGGCTCCAGATCGAAGGCAAGTTCCTCGATACCAAAGTCCTCCAGGCAGTCATCGACCTCAAAGACGTAATCGATATCGAAGTCGCAGGCATCATGTGCTAGGCGCGCCTCAAAGCGCATGCCCTCGGATAACAGCTGATAGGCAGGGACCTGCGAAGCCGCATCGCCCAAGCAGGCGCGCAGGGTACGCTCCCCCGTCTTGCCAAAATCGAGCGCATGGCGAGCACTCGGGTTCGTGGCCATCAGTACGTCCTTACGGGCAGTCTGAGACCATTGAACGGCATTGACGAGCGCGACCTCCTCGCCCGCGAGAATCTCGGGGACGGTCTCAGTAAACTGATTCCAGCGGGACTTACTGCTCGAAAGCATGGTGCCAACAAGCACCACAAAGCCGAGCTTGAGGTCCTCGGGGTCCGCCTCACGAACAAGGTCGAGGTCACACACGACCAAGCCCGGTTCGGGACGGAACGCGATAGCGGGAAGCGCATTGGCCGACGAGGCGACGAGCGGCTTCATGGTCGTCGCGACCGTGAGCATGGCGTCAAAGGTCGTCGGCAACAGCGCGCACTCGGTTCGGCCGCACCACTGGTTGGCGCACCAGCTAACAACCGAGCAGGTTGCGGCATCGCCAACGGCGACAACCAGATCGTCGCAGGTAACGCCGTTGGCAGACAGGGTGCCAAAGATCGCATCAGCATCGGCCAGCGTGGCACCAGCAGGCGAAACCTCGAGGACTAGCAGCGACACGGCAAAACCGGCGTCGACCAGCGCATGCTCGACGACTTCACCAAAACGCTCAGATGTGGCGGTGTTCCAAACGACCATCGCGCGCTTAGGCTTGCCCACGGCCGAGGCAAACATACGCGACAGTTCATCGAACGCGCCCAATCCGACGCGGACATCGACGCTGCGGTTTTGGAAATTGATCAGTTGACGGCGAATCATAGCAGCCCACGCTCCAAAAGCATCTCGGCACAAAGGTAGGAAACGTCCTCGAAGGACTTGTTGCGAATATCAAGGGTAAGGTCGGCGGCCTGGCGATACAGCGGACGGCGATGCTCAAACAGGCGCGCGGCATGCTCGGGAGAGCGAAAATCGGGGCGCGTGTCGGACCGACGAATCTGGCGAATCGAATCCTCGAAGTCACCCTCGAGGTACACGCACGTACCCATTTCGTGCATCAGCTCAATATTCACCGGCGTCTCGACAATGCCGCCCCCGCACGAAACCAACAGGCTGCGCTCACTTTGGAGCGAACGGAGCGCCGAGGTCTCGAGCTCGCGAAAACGATCCTCGCCCTCGGTCTCAAAAATCTCGGTTACCGACTTGCCGCAACGGCGCACGACCAGGCGATCGGTATCGATAAAACGCCGCTTGAACATAGTGCCGACGTTGCGCGCGAGCGTCGATTTGCCCGCGCCCAAAAAGCCGATAAAGAAGATATGGTCGCAGCCGTGTTTGGTGTGCTGGGACATAGCGAGACCTATTCCTCGCAGGGAAGGTCGCGAAGGGCCCGGCGCTCAAAGATACGGAAGATCTGCGTATACCACAGGTCCTGCGTCGCCTGCGGCTTTACCAGGATGGTATCGACGCCGGCGAAGTTGCCGCTCCACACGTCCGTGTAGAGCTGATCACCGATCAGCACCGCCTCGTCGGCCGTGGCGCCGAGGCGCTTAAGACCCGCCTTGAGGGCAAACGGCGCCGGCTTCATGGCGTGGCTGATGGCCTCGAGTCCCAGCTCGCGTGCAGAGCTCATGACCTGGTCGCGATGCCAGTTGTTGGACACCATGCACAGCTTAAAGCCTTTGGCGCGGGCGGCATCGAGCCAAGCGGAAACCGCGGCGGGAACCTGCTCGGTGTCGCGCGGCACCAAGGTGTTATCGCGATCGAGCAGAATGGCGCGTTTGCCGTCGGCCCACAGGGTATCAAGGTCGATGCGATCGACTGAGGCAACGTAACGTTTGGGGCTAAAAATCCTCATGCTAATTCCAAGACTGTTGATGCTCTTCGTAGGTTTGCGAGAAGTACTCCTCGTCCTGCGTAATGTAGAAATACAGGTCATCGGAGTCGGTCGGCTCAAGCGTGGCCTTGAGTGCCTCGAGCGACGGAGAGCAGATGGGCGTGGGTGGCAGGCCCTCATGCTTATAGGTGTTATACGGACTATCGCTCTGCAGGTCGTCGGCGGTAACCTCGCCACCGGTGACATACATCATGGTCGCATCGCTGTTGAGATAGCGCAGACCGTCGAGCTTGCCGGCAAGGCGGTTGTAGAAGACCGAGGCCACGTGCGCACGTTGATCGGCGTTGAGGCCCTCGCGCTCAACGATAGAGGCCAAGTTGACGATGTCGTAGTCGGACATCTCCACGCCGTAGCGTTCCTTGATCTTGGCTTCGCAGCTCGCAAAGTCAAGCGACTTGTACTCGGTCTTAAACTGATCGAGCATGGCGCGAATCACGTCATCGGCCGTCGGCGAATCGCCCAGCGAATAGGTCTTGGGGAACAAGAAACCCTCGAGCGAATCGTTGGCAGCGCCCTTAAGGAAGCTATAGTCGTCAACGTAGTTGGAGGCCTTGGCCTGGTTGAGGAAGTCTTCCTTAGAGATGCTGTCGTAGGCCTGGGCCACACGGTCGGCGACTTGATCGACCGTTAGGCCCTCAGGGATAGTCAGCGCATTGGAGCCCGCGTTGGGGCCTTCCATGAGCTGCTGAACAACCTTGGTCGCATCCATGAGTGTGGTGAACGAATAATCACCAGGCTTGAGCGACATATCGGCGTTGAGCTTTTTCACCGCCGCATAATAATCCTTGGGATTTTCGACGATATGATTCTCGGAGAGAATCGAAGCGATGCTGTCACCCGAGGCACCATCGGGAATCATGATAGTAACCTGCTGGCCTGCAACGACTTTCGCACCCTCACCGCCAAAGAAGCCCTTGACGGCTGGCACGACAAAGAAAACGATCGCGACAAGCGCAAGCACGGCAACAACGCCACCGATAATCATAGGCACCGGGGAGCTTTTCTTTTGAGCACCGCGACGAGCATGCGTGTTGTAGCTCGAGCGGGTCGCCGGAGCAACGCCATGCGAACCACGAGCGTGATGCGAATGCGATTGGGGGGCCTGCGTTCGCTGGGTAGGTGCCTGCTGCTTAAAGCGGGTGCCGCCTGCAGGCTGGGCCGTACGAGCAGTGGGCTGCTGAGCCGCGTGAGAAGCCGAATGCTGAACCGAACGAGCAGAAGGCTGCTGACCCGTCCGTTGAACAGGTTGGGCCGAACGAGAGAAGGACTGCGCCGGGCGCGCGGCAGGCTGAGCTGCGCGCTGCGTCGGCTGTGCCGGACGCTGGCCAGGCTGGGCAGGGCGCGACGCCGGCTGCTGTGTACGATTCGGCTGGCGCGGATCGGAAGCACTAGGCATGCGAAACCTCCTCGTTTTTACGATCGAGCCACGTCTGCAAAAACAGGCTGGCGGCAATCATGTCGATCTTGCCCCTCATCTGCTTTTCGTTGAGTCCCTGCTCGCGCAGGATACGCTTGGCCTCTTGCGAGGACAGACGCTCGTCCTCAAACTCCAACGGAAGATCGAGCTCGTCAGCAATCTTTTGCGCCACAGCGGCAACGCGCTCGGCCTGAGGGCCGGGCTCACCGGCCATGGTCAGGGGACGTCCGCTTACCAGGATGTCGGGCTCATAGTCCTCAACCAGGTAGCGGAACGTCTTGGCCATACCGGTGACCTCGGCAGCCGGAAGCACCTTGACAGGCATCGCCATCTTGCCATCACGGCTCGAGACGGCGATGCCAATCCTGGTCTCCCCTATGTCCAGCGCGAGCGCAACCACAGCGACTTCTTAGATTCTTAGGCGCCGAGCGCGGTCTTAGCGGCCGCGAGGGCATCGGCGATGCCGGCAGCATTCTTGCCACCGGCCTGGGCCATGTTGGGACGACCGCCACCGCGACCGTCGACCAGACCCGCGATCTGCTTAATCACGTTACCGGCGTGGAAACCGGCCTTGACGGCGTCATCGGAGCCGGCAGCGAGCAGGGCCGGAGTGCCCTTCTCAGTCACGCTGGCGACGACACAAGCGACAGGGCCGGCGACCTTCTGATGCACGGTATCCCATACGTTGCGCAGGTCGGCAGCCTCAAGGCCCTGGAGCTCAGCGACAACGAGCTTATAGCCGTCGAGCTCGACGGCGCCCTCGATGGCGCTGGAGATGGCGTCGGAGGAGCCACCGGTCAGAGCCTTCTTGAGCTTATTGGACGTCTCGCGCAGCTCGGCCTGCAGGTTCTCCACGCGAGCGGGAACCTCATCCACGCGGCACTTGAGCGCAGCGGCGGCGGCGTCAACGAGCGCCAGGCGGTCGGCCATGTAATCGAGAGCGCCCTTGGAGGTCACAGCCTCGATGCGGCGGACATTCGAGCCCGTGGAGGACTCGGAAATGATCTTGAACAGGCCGATCTCGGCGGTGTTGGCGGCATGCGTACCACCGCAGAGCTCGCGGGAGAACGGCTGGTCCTCGGCGCCCACGGAGACGACGCGAACGACATCGCCGTACTTCTCGCCAAAGAGGGCGACAGCGCCGGCGGCCTTGGCCTCGTCGATGCCCATGACGCGGGTCACGACCGGCTTGGAAGCGAAGATCTGCTGGTTGACCAGATCCTCAACAGCCTTGAGCTGCTCGGAGGACAGGGCCTCGAAGTGCGTGAAGTCAAAGCGCAGGTGCTCGGGCGTCACCAGCGAGCCGGCCTGGGAGACATGCTCGCCCAGGACCTGCTTAAGCGCAGCGTCGAGCAGGTGGGTGGCGGTGTGGTTGCGGCGCAGGAAACCACGGCGCTCGGCGTCGAGCGCGGCGGTCACGGTAGCACCGACGGTCAGCGTGCCCTCGGCAACGTGTGCGACATGGGCATACAGGCCGTTGTGGTTCTTGGTATCGGCAACGGTCAGAACAACGCCCTCGGCGGAAAGCTCGCCGGCGTCACCCTGCTGGCCGCCCATCTCGGCGTAGAACGGGGTGCGGTCGAGCACGACCTCGACGTCCTCGCCGGCGGCAGCGGACTCGACGGACTCGCCGTTGCGAACGATGGCGACAACCTTGGCACCCTCGATCGCATCGTTGTCATAGCCGTCGAACTCGGTCGCGACGACCTTATCGGAAAGCTCGACCCACACGTCGTTGAAGCTGCCCCAGGCATCGCCCTTGGCGTTGGCACGAGCGCGGGCCTTCTGGTCCTCCATGCAGGCAGTGAAGCCGTCCATATCGACATCGTGGCCAGCGGTGCCGGCGATCTCGACGGTCAGGTCGATGGGGAAACCAAAGGTGTCGTGCAGCTTAAAGGCAACGTCGCCCGGAAGCACAGCGCCCTCGGCAAGCGCTGCCAGGGCCTCGTCCAGGTAAACACGGCCGTTGTCGAGCGTCGTGGAGAAGCGCTCCTCCTCGGAGGCAACGATACCCTTGACGAGGGCGACGTTCTTGAGCAGCTCGGGATAAGCCTCGCCCATCTGAGCGTTGACTTCGTCGATGAACTTAGTCAGGAAGGCGCCCTCGATGCCCAGCAGGCGGCCGTGGAACACGGCACGGCGGAGCAGGCGGCGCAGGACGTACTCGCGGCCCTCGTTACCGGGCAGGATGCCGTCCGAGATCATAAAGTCGACGGCACGGGAGTGGTCGGCGATGATGCGCAGAGAACGGCTAGCACCGGAGTAATCGTCGGCGTCATAGGTCTTACCGCTGATCTCCTCGCCCAGCTTGATGAGATGCTGCATCAGATCGCCGTCGTAGTTGGCGGTCTTGTGCTGCATGATGGCGGCCATGCGCTCAAGGCCCATGCCCGTATCGAGGTTACGGTGCGGCAGCTCCGGCATGGAGCCGTCCTCCTGGCGATCGTACTGGGTAAAGACGAGGTTCCAGAACTCCAGGAAGCGGTCGCAGTCGCAGCCGGGCTTGCAGTCGGGACTACCGCAGCCGACCTCCTCGCCCATGTCAAAGTAGATCTCGGAGCAGGGACCGCAGGGGCCAGTGGGGCCAGCGGCCCAGAAGTTGTCGTCCTCGCCCAGGCGGGAGATGTGGTCCTCGGCAACGCCCAAAGAACGCCACACGTCGTGGGTCTCGTCGTCCTCGGTAAAGACGGTAAAGTACAGGCGGTCGAGCGGCAGCTTGAACTCCTTGGTGATGAGCTCAAAGGCCCAGGCGCAAGCCTGCTGCTTGGAGACGCCGCCAAAGGAGAAGTCGCCGAGCATCTCGAAGAAGGACAGGTGACGGCCGTCCTCGCCGATGCAATCGATGTCGTTGGTGCGGACGCACTTCTGGCAGGAGATAGCGCCGATCTCCTTCATGGTCTTCTTGCCCTGGTAGTACTCCTTAAACTGGTTCATGCCGGCGTTGGCAAGCAGCAGCGAAGGATCGTCGGGGACGAGGGACGAAGAAGGATAGAGCTTAAGACCGCGCTCCTCAAAGAAGTTGAGGAACTTGGAGCGAATCTCGGCCGTAGTCATTGACGGGTAGTCAGCACTCATAGAGGGAATCTCCTCGGTTTCACATCGAAACAGTTCAAACGTAACGATATTACCATCCCACCGCGCAAGTGCAAAAAAGAGGGCCGGCACAATGCCGGCCCTTCAGCGAAATTGCATGTTAGCGCGTATGAATATTAATCCGAATTACCCCGCTAGTTGTCATCATCGTCCATGGAGCCGTCGATGCCGGTTTTGGTGTCGTCATCCGTGTTGGAATCGTCATCCTTAGCGAAGGGGTTCTTGAAGAAGCCCGTCGCATCGGGCTGCAGACCAGAGAGCTTGATCCAGGGATTATCGAGATCTGGCTTGGGCATGGCCTTGGCCTCGGGCGCAGTCTCGTTGCCGATGAGCTCGGACTCGTAAATGAAGGTGTCGTCGCCGAGCGCGTCGTAGGCGGCAACCGGGTTGCCATCGGCATCGCGGTACGGTGTGCCCTTAAACACGGCGCCGTCATAGGCCACAAGCTGGCGGCCGGTCTCATTCTCGAAGTAGTACACGAAGATACCCTTGAGGGCCGCGCACAGCGGGATGGCAATAATCATGCCGATGGGGCCCATGAGTGCCGAGCCAATAACGAGCGCCGTGAGGCTCATGATGGGATGCACCTGCACCGAGCTCTGCATGACCTTAGGAGAAATCACGTTGTCGGTGACGTTTTGCGCGACCATCGTCACGATGAGCGTCCATAACGCCAACATGGGGCTGAACATGAAACCGAGCACCGTGGCGATTGCTGCGCTCACCCAAGGACCGACGACCGGAACCAAATGCATGATGCCGGTAAAGATAGCCATGAGCGCCGCATACGGATGGCCGATGATCATAAAACCGATAAAGGCGAGGAAACCACCGCAGATGGACGTCACGACCATACCGCGCATGTAGCCGCCGACAGAGCGAGAAAGGATGGCGACCATAAAGCGGTACGAGGTCTCCTTATCCTGACCGATGATGGTGCAAATCTCGTGGTGCATGCGAGGGTAGTCGCAGGCCATCCAGTACGCAAGCACCAGACCAAGGAAGATCACGAACAACTGCGAGGCCGTATTGGTGATGAGCGGGAACACACCGCGGCCAAGCTCGGCAGCGATCTGAGACACGTACTTCGATGCCACGGTAACAAGCGACGAAAGATTATCGTCCAAATACTCCTTGAGCGGCGTGTTGTTGAGTGTCTTGGCATGCGAGATCATCTCGTTGAGGTCGCCACCCGCAACACGAAGCTGCTCGGGCAGGCGGCTCAAGACTTCCATGATCTGACCAAAGAGAATCGGCGACAAGATGCAAACGACACCGACGAGCACGGCAACAACAACAATTAGCGCAATAAGCGAACCGATGCCGCGATTCACGCCATGGTGCTCGAGCCAGTTGGTGATCGGGGACATCACAAAAGCAATGATGGAGCCAACGGCAAGAAACTCAATAACCGGTGCCAGGATGCCCATAAGGTTAAAGATGACAGCAGCAATAACAATGCAGCCGACAACAGCCCAAATGCGCAGCGTCAGAACGCGGGTGTCGCGCAGCACGCGATCGGTTTGTTGGGGGTGCTCACTCATGAACGAATCATCACTCCGTCGGGGTCGATCTTGTCCTGAATCTTCTTAAGCGTGCGGCGCAGCAGACGCGAGACCTGCACCTGCGAGATGCCCAGCTTCTTGGCAATCTCGATCTGGGTCATGCCCTTCACAAAGCGCAGCTCGATCACCTCGCGCTCGCGCGGCGAGAAATCGCGGATGGCTTCCTCGATCACCAGGCGGTCATCGGTAAAGTCGAGCTCGTTGTCATCGTCGGCGTAACGGTCGAGAATCGAGGGAGCATCGTCGGAATCGGACGCACCAGGAGCCTCGATGGGCACCGAGGTATAGGCCGAAGACGATTCCATAGCCTCGAGGACCTCATCGACAGTCACATCTAGATACTCAGCGATCTCCTCAACCTTGGGCGAACGCTGCAGTTCGTTGGTAAGTTTGTCAGTAGCCTGGTTGACCTTGGCCGAGAGCTCCTGCAGACGGCGCGGCACGCGCACGCTCCAGCCCTTGTCGCGAAAATGGCGTTTGATCTCGCCCAGGATAGTGGGCGTCGCAAACGTCGTGAACTCGAGTCCGCGCTCGGGATCAAAACGGTCGATAGCCTTGAGCAAGCCCAGATAGCCGACCTGCATGAGGTCGTCGAGCGGCTCGCCGCGATTCTTAAATTTGTTGGCAAGAAACCTTACCAGGTTCATATGGGACATGACGAGCTGCTCGCGGGCGTCCGGGTCACCGGTCTCCTTGTAACGACGAAACAGCTCGCGGGTTTTCTCCTTGTCCCAAGCGGTCTTGCCGCTCCGGGAACGTTCGGTCATATTAGATATCCGCCTTGAGGTCGAGGGAAAGCGTCAGGGGCGCCGCAGTCTTTTCGTAGGAGTCGCACACGCTCGCGAGGATGAGCTCGGCATACACCGCAGCCTGGTCGTCTTCATCGACCGTAGCCTGGTCGCCAAAGGTAATAGTCATGCCAACGTGGGTCTCATCGACATCGAATTTGATGGTGATGTCATCGCAGTCGACCGCGGTGCAACCAAAGATGAAAGCCTCCTCGGCAGCCATGCGGATGTCCTCAATGCGATCGACAGACATAGAGCACAGGGCACCAACGTTGGCTGCCGTCATGCGCACAAGGCGAGCGAGACGCGGGTCACCGGCAACGGTCAGCGTGATGGGGCAGGTTGCTTCGCTACTCATCGCAGGACTCCTCAGAGGTCTCGGAGGGTGTATAGGTGTAATACTGAGCCGGCTTGGCTACAGACTTCTGGCCATCATCGTCGCCCGCGGCGGCCTCGTCCTCGCCAATTAGGACGCGCTCGGTAGGCCGCTCTGCCTCCGCAGCAGCAGCGGCGAGCTTGCGCTCGGTGTCAGCCGCAGGAGACTTCACCTTATTGAAGAGCTTCTGCACAGCACCGGCGGCAGAGTCGGTCACGCTCGACACAGCATTGCTGGCCTCGGCCATGCTGCCCGTAACCTCGGAAATGTCGCGAACCACGGCTTCGACCTCTACGAGATTGGAGGTAAGGGCATCAACTGCCGTCTTGCTCGACTTAAGCAGCGGCTCCATCTGGGCAAGCGCCGGCGTAAGCTCATCGACAGCGCCATCGAGCTTTGCCACCACAGGCTGAGCCTCGGCGATGGTGTTGTTGAGGTCGTTCACGGTCTTATCGAGCGAGTCAACAACATTGCGGGTCTTGCGCAGGGTAAGCGCGAGCTCAACGATGGCCCACACGCCGGCAATGGCGAGCACCAGCAGGGCGATTTGAATGGGACTCATACAAGCCTCCCAAAGGAATCGATATACAGACGGTTTCCATGGTACCCCAAAGGGGACCGAACATGCCATGAGCAGCAACGTGGGACAAAATTATCAGCAGCTACTTCGGTGCATTCCCGCTGCGGTCGCGTTCACTTTGCTCTACGCGCCATTCTTCCCAACCGCGGCCGGCAGGCTGCCAGAACGCGCCGCGCTCCAGTCCCTCGGGCAAATAGCGCTGATCGACCCAGCCTTCGGGATAATCATGTGGATACTTATACACACCGTATTCATCGCTGCCCGGGCGATGGCGATCGCGCAGATAACTCGGCACCTCGCGAAGCCCACTAGAATGGATATCGGCCAGCGCCGCATCGATCGAAGCCTCGCACGCGTTGGATTTTGGCGCCAAGCACACATAGAGAGCGGCCTGAGCCAGGTTAATGCGGCACTCGGGATAGCCAATGACCTCGGCAGACTTAAACGCGGCATGTGCCACCAAAAGCGCCTGCGGGTCGGCGTTGCCGACGTCCTCAGAAGCATGAATCATAATGCGACGGGCGATAAACTTAGGATCCTCCCCTGCATCGATCATGCGCGCGAGCCAATAGATCGTGGCATCGGGGTCGCTACCGCGCATGGACTTGATGAACGCACTGATAACGTCGTAGTGCATGTCGCCGTTTTTGTCATACGTAAAGCCGCGACGCGGGTTGGCGATCTTCACGTCATCCACGGTGATGGGATATCGCTCCCCCGCCGCGGGCGCTGGCGTTCCCTCGGTATCGGGACGCGTGACGGCAATCTCGCTCGCAAGCTCGAGCGTCGTGAGCGCCGAGCGCGCATCACCCGCGGCCAGCGTGCAAATGGTCTTAACCGTATCCTCATCGGCCGAGAATTTGCCGTTCAGGCCCTGAGGTGCCTCGAGCGCACGCTCGATAAGCATGGCGATATCCTCGTCCTTTAAATGCTCAAGCTCCACGACGCGACCACGTGAGAGCAGCGCCGAGTTGACCTCGAAGTACGGATTCTCCGTCGTAGCGCCAATCATAATGACGGTACGGTTCTCAACTGCATGCAGCAGGGCATCCTGCTGCGACTTAGAGAAGCGGTGAATCTCATCGATGAATAGAATGGTGCGGCGGTCGTACGTATTCAGGCGCGTCTTGGCCTCATCAATCACACGACGCAGGTCCTTCACGGTACCCGTGACGGCGCTGACCTCGACAAACTCGCTCTTGGTATGGTTGGCGATAATGTGGGCCAGCGTCGTCTTGCCCGTACCGGCAGGCCCGTACAGAATCACGCTCGAAAGCACGTCGTGCTCGATCGCGGCACGCAGCCATGAACCCTTACCGACGGCCTTTTGCTGGCCCACGTACTCGTCGAGCGAATTGGGGCGCATGCGCACCGCAAGCGGCGCATTCTGAAAGGAACGCTCGCGCGTCGAAGCAGAAAAAAGGTCGTCCATAGCCATCCCGTGTATCAATCAAAAACGTTTTCCACTAACAGTATACCGAATTAATACGAACTACCGTTCGTTAATATAGGTACGGTGCGGAAACTTCAATCCCGGAAACAGCTTGCTCGTGAGCTCGCAGAAATAACCGTCCGTCATGCTCGCAATGTAATCCACGACCGCCTGGTCCTTATCGTTCTGCCAGGCATAGGCGCGATCGTAGTAGGAAAGCTGCTGCTCGATGCGAGAAATGTGGTGTTTAAAGATATACGAGGACTCGTCACCTTCGTTTATATCCTGCAGGCAACAGTCGTAGAGCTTTTCGAACGCCTCGCGCAGCTCCACCTCGGAATCGCCTTCGATACCGCCCTTGCTATAGATCTTCTCGTAGTTCTCGCGCTTGGCTCGGCGGATTTCCTCAAACAGGTCCTCGCTCATCTCGATGCGCGGCTTACCATAGCTGTACTCAACGATATCGATGGAAGCGTGCGTGAGGATCCAACTGTTGTAGGCACCGCCCCGGCCATCATCAAAAGCGTCGGGCGAAAGCAGGCCCGCCGCGATCGCATCCTGACGGTCACGACCGACGTAGGCAAGAATATCCGAGATGCGAACGACGCAGCCCTCGAGCGTCATGGGACGCAGATGCTCAATTGCGCTATAGCCCGTGGCAATGCAATCCTCAACCGTCTGGTCAAACTGGTCAAAGGAGCTCATGTCCGAGAGCTCAAACACACGCTGCTCGTACTCGCCGTTATGGCATAGCACGCCGTCGAGCGTCTGGAGCGACACGTTGCGGCCATACAACGCGTCGAGCACGCGGACCGACTGCACGTTATGGAAAAAATAACGCCCCGTACGCTCGTGATAGATATCGTTGAGGAAGCGCTCGCCGGCATGGCCGAAAGGCGTGTGTCCCAAGTCGTGGCCCAGGCCAATCGCCTCGATCAGATCGCAATTGAGCCCCAGGGCGCGACCGATATCGCGCGCAATGCGCGAGACAAGCTGCACGTGCAAACCGCGGCGTGACAGATCGTCATTGCTACGGAAGCTAAAGACCTGCGTTTTACCTGCATAACGGGTGTACGCCGGAAGATGAAGTATCTTTTCGGTATCGCGCATAAACGCCGGACGCATAAGCGTGCCTTTGTCGGCGGCGCGATCAATACGACGAATGACCTGGTCGTCGTTGCAACGATACGGGTTGACATAGCCCGAAGCACGATCGGCGGCAATGCGCTCGACAAGTTCGGGCGACAACGCCGAGGGAATACGGTCCATGCGCGCCTTAATGACGGCCGTTTCTTGATTAGTTGCCATGGCATGCTCCTTAAGAAGGATGCGCAATCGGTTACAAAGTGCAGCCCACGACCTCGATTATGGCAAAAATCGGCACCAAAAACGGGAGCAATGGCAGGGAGCGTGATTTTGTGAAGAGGCAGAAGAGGGCAAGGACCAGGAGCGCGGCGGCAAATGCCACGATGCCACCCATAGGGTCGAGCGTGCAAAGCGCGAAGAGTGCCTTGGCATCTCCCATGCCGATGCCCGGGGCTTGGCGAAGACGACGCCAGAGGGACTCAGTCAGCACGAGAGCAAGATACACGATGACGGCAAGGCCTGCGTGGTCAAGCGCTGCGTTCAAACCGAGGTCGAGCCAGACGCCTGCAAGAGCCGCCACCGCACACGCACCGGCAAGCTCATTGGGAAAACGTCGCTGACGGGCATCAATCGCCGCGCCGGCAAAGATGCAAATCCAAAACGGGATATAAAACATCGAGTACCTCCTCGAGCTGCATCGCAAAAGCAAAAACCACCGCAAAGGGCCTGTCCCCTTTGCGGTGGTTTTGGTGGTGGTTATTTGGCGCCTTGCATGACCTCGTCAAGGGTAACGTTGACGGCGTGCTGCGTCGGCACCCAGTCGACCTTCAGGAACAGCGCGGCCACCGTGATGGGGATATAGCTGAACATAAAGATCGGGAAGGTAAACAGGTTAGTCACCAGACGCCACTTTTGCGCGCAGTGAATATGCTTGTACTCAAAGATAGTCGTGAGCAGCGCCAGGATAAAGAAGGTCTGGTACATCATGGCAAAGGTCATAATGAGCGACGCGGCACAGGCCTGCATCTCGACTTCGGTAGCCAAAAAGCCGTGCGAAAGACCGCCCACGATCAGGAACGTCGCATTGGCGAGCATGGAGATCAGGGACAGCAGCATACCCGGGGCGATGGTCATAAACATGTCGTAGGCGGCAAAGCGATGGTAGCGGAAGGTTGACTTGACCAGATGCTTACCGTAGGTAAAGAACACCTGGTAAAAGCCCTTGGTCCACCGCATGCGCTGTTTCCAGGACGCCTTAAACGTCACGGGCTGTTCGTCAAAGAACTCCGCCGGCGCATAACCGATGCGAATGCCGTGAATGGCGCAGAACGTGGTGAACTGAATATCCTCGGTCAGCGTATGGAACTGCCAACCGTGCATGCCCTCGATAACGCTGGCGGAGATGAGGTAGCCCGAACCCGAGACAGCGCAAGAAGTCTTGCAGATATTGCGCGCGTTGTTGAGAAAGCGCGCCTCGCGCAGGTACCAAGTAGCATTAGCTGCCGAGATCCACGAGCTGCCAAAATTCTTGGAGTTACGATAGCTCGTGACCACATGGAAGCCCTGGTCAAAGGCATCGTTCATCTTGGACACGTAATCGCGGGATATGACGTTATCAGCATCGAAGATAAAGTAGCCTTCAAACGTGTCGGGATACTCGTTAAGGATGCGGTCGAAACCAAAGTCCATGACCCAGCTCTTACCCTTACGGGCAAGGTCGTTGCGCTCATAGACAATGGCGCCCGCCTCGCGCGCAAGCTGTGCAGTGTTGTCGGTGCAGGCGTCGGCGACCACGAAGACCTCGATAAGCTCGGACGGATAGTCCTGATCCTTGATGGAGCGAACGAGGTTAGCGATCACAGCCTCCTCATTATGCGCCGCGATAAAGAAGGCATAACGATGGAGTTTTTTGGCCTTGGGAGGCGCGACCTCGCCACGAAGAGCGCCAATGACAAAGAAGACCACCTGGTACAGAAAGCAGACCGTGAGCAGCGTGACGACAATCTGGTTGAAGACCACGATGGGTGTGTTGGTTTGTAAAAAGGCGAGCATGCAGGCTCCCGAGAACGCGTTACGTAAACAACCGTATATCTTACCGCAGGCTTACCGAGTTCAAGAAACCACCTAATACTGGCTAGGCTTCGAGAAGACCGAGCTGCGGAACGATTTCATCTCCAGCGGCAGTACGACCGAGTGAGCGAGGAGCCAGGTCGTCGAGAACCGCGGCAAGATCCCACGGCAGCTCATCGCGGCACTCAATACGCTCCCCCGTCACAGGATGGTCGAATGCGACGCGCCAGGAATGAAGGAATTGCCTGGTCAGACCCTGATCGGCGCGTGCATCGCACTTGCCGTAGAGCGGATCGCCCACGCAGGCATGGTTGATATGGCGCATATGCACGCGAATCTGATGTGTGCGGCCCGTAAACAGGTGGCACTCGACGAGCGTATAGCCGTCGTCAAAACGCATGGAATCGAAGCGCTCGAGGACCTTAAAGGTCGTAATGGCCTGGCGCGCGAAAGGATCGTCAGAAACCGCCATCTTGACACGGTCGCGCGTCGATCGGGCAATACCGGTGTTAATGGTTCCCTCGTCCATGGCGATGTGCCCGTGGACAAGCGTGATATAGCGGCGGTCGAGTGTGCGCGTACGGATAAGATTTTGGAGCGCGCGCTGGGTGTCGTCGTCTTTTGCCGCGAGCATAAGGCCCGAGGTATCGCGATCCAAACGATGCACGATACCGGGGCGATCCTCGCCCTGCACGGTGCCCAGATGGTCGATACCGCAGTGATAGACCAGGGCATTCGCGAGCGTACCGCTCTCATGACCATGCGCAGGATGGCACACAAGGCCACGCTGCTTGGAGAGCACAATGAGATAGTCGTCCTCATAGCGAATGTCGAGCGGGATGGCCTCGGGAATCACATCGGTGGGATCGTGCGGCTCAGGCAAATCGACCGAAATGCGGTCACCGACGCGTACGGCATACTTTTTTGACAGACAAGTCTCGCCGTTCACGATTACTGCGCCGCCCTCGATCAGATGCGCGCAGGCAGAGCGCGTGGGACAGCCGTCGTTGGCACCCAGAAAGGCGTCGAGACGCTGGCCAGAGCAATCGTCGGCAACAAGAATATGGATGTCGGCCATTAACGCTCATTCCTTTCGCGAATCTTGCGGGCACGCTCCCCACGCTGCTTGGCTTTGCGCATGGCGCGGGCCTCATCACGGGCATTGAGCTCGGCGGTCGCATCGACCTCACGGGCAGCGGGGCTCAAGAACATGTATCCGAAGAGGGCGAGCACGACGCCCAAGGTAATGCCGATATCGGCCACATTGAAGACGGGGAAGTCGATGAAGGTGGTGGCAATAAAATCGGTCACGAAGCCAAAGGCCAAACGATCGATAGCGTTGCCGATAGCACCGCCCGCAACCATCGCCATGCCCACAACCTCAAGATGGGCAAGCTGGGGTGCACGAACGAGGTACACGGCAATAGCGATAATGACCGCCAACGCCAGCACGGCAAACGCGATGCCATGCCCCTCGCCCATACTAAAGGCAGCACCGATATTGCGGACAAACATAAAGTCGATGACACCGGGGATGACAGTCACATGCAAAGCTTCGCCCACGGCACGAACCGCAAGCTTGGTCAGCTGGTCAACAAGCAACACAACGAGCGCTACCCCACCAGCAACTCCCAACCGCCAACGCAAAGGCGGCGTCATATCCCCAGCACGACCCAAAGAAATCCCCTACCCTCAAGATCATCGAATTACGTTTAACGCAGTAGATAATCATACATTGACGCAAGCAAGAAGCGACAAATCTCCCAAGAACGGAAACACCGCAGGTAGAGCATAAATGAGCGAGCGGGTCGCATTTGAGACAAGGTGACGTGAAATGAAAGGGCGCTGACCTTTCGGTCGCGCCCTTGAAATTGAACGTCAGATTGTCCAAATGCGGCCCGCGCAGCATCGGCAGGTCCGCCGTTCGGCAGAACGGCGGAACCCCCAATTGCCGCTCTGGCGGGTTTGCAGCGTCAACCTGTTACGCGGTTTGGTAAAACCGCGTAACTAAAGTGCCTCCGCGCAGCGCTTGCAGATATGTGCGTGGCCGTTGTACTCGCCGACGGTGGTGCGGTAGTTCCAGCAACGATCGCAGCACTCGCCCTCGGCAGCCTCAATGGCAACGGAGAGTTCCTCGCCCTGAGTCAGCTCAACATCGGAGACGATGTAGAACTCGGCCAGATCGACGGCCTTATCACCGGTCAGCAGCGCGTACATCTCGGCGGGAACGACCGCCTTGACGCGAACCTGCTGGCTCTTAGTGAAGGTGCCGGCGGAACGGGCATCCTCAAGGGACTTGGTCACGGCGCTACGGAGCTCGAGCGAAGCCTCGAGCACGCCCTCAAACTCATTGGCCTCGTCGACCGTGATGGGCGACTTGTACCAATCGAGCAGCGCGGCGTACTTCTGGTGATCGACGCAGCCGGCGGGCGCATATGCCATGGCCTCGTCAACCGTGTAGGACAGGATCGGCTGCAGGTCGCGCATGAGCATCGAGAAGAGCTCGGCCAGCACGGTCTGGGCGCTGCGGCGCTCGAGCGAGCCGGGCTTGTCGCAGTACAGACGGTCCTTCAGGGCGTCGAGATACACGTTGGAAAGCTCGGTAACCACGAAGTCGTAGAGCGCACGGTAGGCGCGCGGGAACTCATAGCTGGCGTAGGCGTCGTCGACCTCGGCCTGGACCTGGGTCAGACGGGCAACCATAAGCTTGTCGAGCGGCAGCAAGTCGGCAAAGGCGACGCCGTCGGTCTCGGGCTCAAACTGACCCTCGAGCTCGGAGAGCAGGAAGCGCAGCGTGTTGCGGAAACGACGGTAGGCATCGGACGTACGAGCGAGAATCTCGTGGTCGATGGACACGTCGGAGCTGGTATCGACGGAGGCAACCCACAGGCGGATGATGTCGGCGCCCATCTCGTCGCAGACCTTGTTGGGGTCGATGACGTTGCCGAGCGACTTGGACATCTTGCGGCCCTGGCCATCGAGCGTGAAGCCCTGAGAGACGACCGCCTTGTACGGAGCATGGCCGTTGGCACCCACCGAGGTGAGCAGCGAGCTCTGGAACCAACCGCGGTGCTGGTCGGAGCCCTCGAGGTACACATCCGCCGGATACTCCAGCTCGGGACGGTACTCGCAGACGGCCTTCCAGGAGACGCCGGAATCCCACCACACGTCGAGGATGTCCTTATCGGCCTTGAGGTGATGGCCGCCGCACTTGGGGCAGACGCAGGCCTCGCCCAGGTAGCTCTCGGGAGCGTCGGTGAACCAGGCGTCGGAGCCCTTCTCGTGGAAGAGCTTGATGACGGCGTCGAGCGTGGCGTCGTTCATGACCTTCTCGCCGCAGTCGGCACAGGTGTAGCTGGGGATAGGCACGCCCCAGTTGCGCTGACGGCTGATGCACCAGTCGGGACGCTGCTCGACCATGGCGCCGATGCGGTTGGCGGCGTGAGCCGGATACCACTTGACGTTCTCGCGAACCTCCTTGCCAGCCTGCTCACGCAAACCGGTCTTGTCCATAGAGACAAACCACTGGTCAGTAGCACGGAAGAGCACCGGGTGCTTGCAGCGCCAGCAGTGCGGATAGCTGTGCGTGATCTTCTTCTCGAGGACCAGGGTGCCGCGCTCGCGCAGGAACTCGATGATGTGCGGGTTGGCCTCATCGGTATCCATACCGCTGAAGGGGCCACCGGTGCCAAACTCCTCGCCGGTGTAGAACTTGCCGTCGTCATCGACCGGCATGCAGATGTCGGTGATGCCCTCCTTGAGGCAGGCAAAGTAGTCGTCGACGCCGTGGCCGGGCGAGTTGTGGACGATACCGGTACCGTCATCGACACCGACGTAATCGGCCAGCAGCGCCACGCCCTCAACACCGTCAAAGATTGGCTGCTTGTAGTGGATGTGGTGGAAGGTCTCGGCGGGAACCACATAGGGCTTGCCGTCGACCATAACCGGGGTGTACTCCCAGCCAAACTCCTCACAGCACTTGGGAGCCAGGTCCTCGAGCATGACCTCGGCACGACCATCGTGCTCAACGGCAACGTAGGCGGCGCCGGGCTTGAGGGAAACGGCCTGGTCGGAGGGGATGGTCCACGGCGTGGTCGTCCAGATGATAAAGTCAACCGAGCCGTCGAAGTTCTCGAGGCCGGCGGGCTTGGAAGTCATCTCGAAGCGCACGAAAATGGACGGGCTCGTCTCGTCGGAGTACTCGATCTCGGCCTCGGCCAGCGCGGTGTGGCAGTGCTTGCACCAGTGAACCGGCTTGTGACCGCGATAGATCATGCCCTTATCGAACATGGCCTTGAAGACCTCGATGTCGGCGGCGTCGTGCTGATGATAGAGCGTCAGATACGGGTTGTCCCAGTCGCCAAGCACGCCCAGGCGACGGAAGCCGGCCTTCTGCAGCTCGATGTTCTCGACAGCGAACTTGTTGCAAAGCTCGCGGATCTTAGCCGTGGAGGTCTGGTTGAACTTCTCGGTGCCGAGCTTCTCCTCGACCTTATGCTCGATCGGCTGGCCATGGCAGTCCCAACCGGGGACATAGGGAACCTCATAGCCCTGCATCATCCAGTAGCGGTTGATCATGTCCTTGGAGATCTTGTTCATGGCATGACCGATGTGGATCGGGCCGTTGGCGTACGGAGGACCGTCGTGCAGCACGAACTTCTTGTGACCCTCGTTCTTCTTCAGAACCTGCTCGTAGACCTTGTTGTCCTGCCAGTCCTTGAGTCGCTTGGGCTCGGACTTGGAAAGACCGGCACGCATGGGAAAACCGGTCTTGGGCAGATTCATCGTCTGCTTGTACTCGTTTGCCACGGTACCCCTTTCATGTCGTGGGCGCGCACGCCCGATGGGCACCAAAAAAGCGCCCGTCCCTGCAAGCTGGGACGAAGCGCCACAAAACGGGCTGCACGCCCGCAAAAGCTCTTCGCTTAACCACCCAGCTTAGATGCCCTCGCCCGCGTATTCGCGCGCTCGCATCCGTTACTCGGCTGGCCTATATCGACGACCATCTCGGCGATGTCTACTAAGACGAACCTCGCGGCACGTCCGTTGGGACCGCAGCTCCGGGGTGATTTTCATCGGTCGCATGCACGGGTTCTCAGCGCTCCCCGCTCTCTGTAGCATGCGGACGGCCGACTACTCGTCCCCATCAACGCTTATGCGGAGTATGCTAGCACGTTCCGCGCCGGCGAAAAACCCTCAACACTGGTTTTATACGTTCGAAATTTCTCGCGGCTGTGGACCTTCTCTTGGAGCAAAATACCTGAAAGCACTTTATCGAACGAAAGAAGGTTGCTATGCGCACGATTGGAATGAGCGACTACACCGTTGGCGAGGATTGTTTTACCGAGTTGCCCGCCGCACTGGCAGAGTACGGAGCGACCAAGGTCGCCATCATTGGCGGCAAGCGAGCCCTGGCTGCGGCGCTGCCGGGAATCGAGGCGGCACTTGAAGGTACCGATGTCGAGGTCCTGGAGACGCGCGTCTATGGCACCAACAGTACGCGTGCCAATATCGCCAAGGTCGTGAACTCCCCTGCCTGCCAGGAGGCTGATGTTCTTATCGCCTGCGGCGGCGGCAAGGCGCTCGACACCGTCAAGACGGCGGCCATCGAGCTCAAGAAGATCATCTTCACTGTCCCGACGATCTGTTCCAACTGCTCCGCCGCGACCGCCATTGCCGTCGTGTACAACGACGACGGCTCGCTCGAGGGCTATTCGTACCCCAACCGACCGGCGCACATCTTCATCAACCCCAAGATCATCGCCGAGGCTCCGGCGGAGTACTTCTGGGCCGGCGTGGGCGATGCCCTGTCCAAGCAGCCCGAGGTCGAGTACGCAACGAGCGCCGGTAATTTGGAGCACACCGCCGGTCTTGGCCTGGCGCTTGCCCACACCTGCTCCGAGCCGCTGTTTACCTATGGCGTCCAGGGTCTTGAGGACGTGCGCCAGGACCTGTCGAGCGAGGCCGTCAAGCAAATCGCACTCGATATCGTGGTCAACACGGGCTATGTCTCGAACCTGACCAACCAAAACGATTACTACTACAACTCGAGCGTGGCGCACGCGTTCTACAATGCGACGTGCAGCATTCCGCGCGAGGGCACCTACCTGCACGGCGAAGTCGTGAGCCTGGGCGTGCTCGTGCTGTTCGCCTATACGGGCGATACCGAGAACCTTGAGCACTACGCGGCCTTTAACAAGCAGATGGGCCTGCCCGTGACGCTTGAGCAGGTCGGGCTTTCCGAGTCCGATATCCCGGCCCTGTGCGAGTACGCGCACGCCACCAACGAGTGGAAGCAGGGCAACCCCGAGCCCTTCACCGACGAAAAGTTCGCCGCCGCCATCAAGGCCGCAAACGCCTACGGCCACACGCTCTAGGCCTAGCCCAAAACCACCACAAGGGAGCAGCACCTTTGTGGTGGTTTTTTATTGCTCCAGCATGCTGGGGTCGAACTCGCTAGCCGGGTTCACGCGATAACCGTGGCGGAGCAGTAAATCAACGAAGACGCCGTTGCCCGCCGTAAGGGTGCCGCTGAATGTTCCGTCGTAGATGCGACCCGCGCCGCACGAGGGGCTGCGGTCCTGAAGGATGCACGCGACTATCTCTTCCGGTCCGCCTGCCTGCTCGCACATATCGAGCGCACGTTGGGCACCCAGGCGAAATTCGCGATCAACCGAGATGCCCTCGCAGGTACGGACCTCGCCGTTCACAATCTCGGACGGCTTGCGCGGCGTGGGCAGGCCCCCAAAGACCTCAGGGCACACCAAGAGGACCTCGGTCCCTGTACGCTCGCAGGCCTCGACCAACTCGCGATGATAGTTGTCGAGCCCGTTATACTTGCAGCTCTCGCCCATCAAACAGGCACTCACCACGATCTTCATTTCCATCCCTCTCAAGCAAAACGCCCCATTTGAGTAAGCTGCTCAAATGGGGCGTCGGCGTTTACTGGCTCGGCCGCGGCTTTACTGCTGCTTGGGCATCAGCGGATTCTCGCGCGTGAGGAGGTTCATGAACTCCTCACCCGTAATGGTCTCCTTCTTGTACAGATAACGAGCCAGCTCATGGAGCTTAAACTTGTTCTCCTTGAGGATCTGCAGGGCGCGATCGTGCGCGTCCTCGATCAGCTTAGTGACAATCGCGTCCACGCGCTCGGCCGTACCGGGAGCGCAGGTAAGCGACGTGTCCTGGTTGAGGTACGCATTCTGCACGGTACCGAGCGCCATCATGCCAAACTCGTCGGACATACCAAAGCGCGTCACCATGTTGCGGGCGAGCTTGGTGGCCTGTTCGATATCGTTGGCGGCACCGGTCGTCATCTCGCCAAAGATGAGTTCCTCGGCCGCACGGCCGCCGCAGTAGACGGCAAGCTTGTCCAAGACCTCCTGGCGCGTGGTCAGGAAGCGCTCGTCCTCCTCGACCTGCATGGTATAGCCAAGAGCACCGCTCGTGCGCGGCACGATGGTGATCTTGGTAACCGGCGCGGAACCCTTTTGGCGGGCAGCGACGATGGCATGGCCGATCTCGTGGTAGGAAACGACCTGCTTCTCGTGGTCGGAAAGCACCGTGGACTTACGCTGTTGGCCGGCAATGACGACCTCCACCGACTCCTCGAAGTCGTCCTGGGTTGCACGCTTGCGACCCTCGCGAACGGCGCGCAGGGCGCCCTCGTTGATGATATTGGCCAGGTCGGCGCCCGAGGCACCGGGCGTGGCGCGGGCAATCGCGGTCAGATCGATCGGCGGTTGGGTCTTCACGCTCTTGGCGTGGAGCTCGAGGATGTTCTTACGGCCGGTCAGATCGGGCAACTCGACGGGGATGCGGCGGTCAAAACGACCGGGGCGCAGCAGCGCCGGATCGAGACTGTCGGGGCGGTTTGTTGCGGCAAGGACAACGATACCCTTGTGGTTGTCGAATCCATCCATCTCGGTCAGCAACTGATTGAGCGTCTGCTCGCGCTCGTCGTTGCCGCTAAAGCCGCCGCCGTCGCGCTTCTTACCGATGGTATCGATCTCATCGATAAAGACGATACACGGCGCCTTTTCCTTGGCCTGCTTAAACAGGTCACGAACCTTAGCAGCGCCGCGACCGACAAACATCTCAACGAACTCAGAGCCCGAAATGCTAAAGAACGGAACGCCCGCCTCGCCGGCAACAGCCTTGGCAAGCAGGGTCTTACCGGTACCCGGAGGGCCAACAAGGAGAGCACCGCGCGGCAACTTGGCGCCGATCTCCTCATAGCGCTGCGGCTTCTCCAGAAAGTCGACGACCTCCTTGAGAGACTCCTTGGCCTCTTCCTGGCCGGCGACGTCCTTAAAGGTCACGCCCACGTCCTTGGAGGCGATCACGCGCGCGCCGGACTTACCCAGTCCGCCGCCGCCAAAGCCACCGCCGCCAAAGTTCATCGAAGGACCGTCATCACCCATGGCCTTCTTCATGCGGCGGTTGAGCCACCAGCCGATCAGGAAGAAAATCGCCATGGGAAGGATGAGCGTAAGCAGGTAGTAGGTCATCAAACCCGAGTTTTTATCGGGAACGACCGACTCCAGCGAAGCGCCAGACTCAAGTACGCGATCGGTAAAGCCCGCATCGTTCGGCACACCGGTCGTCTTATAGGCGATGTTCTCGTCCTCGCCCTTCTTGGTGTAATAAATCGAGTAATCGTCCGTGTTGTACTCGACCTTGTCGACACTCTTCTTATCGAGCGCTTTGACAAACGTCGAGTAATCGGTCTTCGTAATCTGCTGCGTGTGACCGATGTTGGGGAACAGAACGGTCGAGAGCACGAGGTAGACGACGAAGGCGATGAGCACGTAGAGGATCATATTCCGTCTACGCTTGTTGTCATCCATCTCCATCTGCTTGAACTCCATCTACTGGGGTTAATAATGCTTTCTAGAATACCCAACCCGGACGGCGATAAACCGACGCCGGGCACGAAAAGACAGAGATGGCATCACTAGAAGTCGGCAAGGTTCAAATCTATACGGGCGACGGCAAGGGCAAGACGACGGCTGCGCTGAGGCTCGCGCTGCGTGCCACGGGCTATGGACTTAACGTGCTCATGCTTCAGTTTGCCAAGAAGCTGCACTGCGCCGAACATGATGCAGCACCTCGTTTAGGGCTACGCATCGTACAAGCCGACCGCGACACACCCGAGGCTTGCGCCGCGCAGATCATGGAGCTCGCATGCGAGCAGATATCACAGGTCGACGTTCTGATTTTGGATGAACTCGGCGAGGCCATGCGCCGCGGCTTCGTGACGCGCGAGGATGTCGAAGCGCTGATCGCGATAAAGCCCACCACCACGGAGCTCGTGCTCACCGGCCGGGGCTTGCTGCCCCTCGCGAACCTCGCCGACCTTGTCACCGAAATGCGCCCCATCAAACACTACTTCGACGAAGGACTCCTAGCCCGCCAAGGCATCGAATACTAGCCATTGGGGACGTCCCGAATGGCTAGGCGGTGGCGCGGCCTAGCCAGTTGCCGCTGTGGTGGTAGACGGTGAACATCGTGGCGGTGATTACCCAGGTTACGGGATAGACCAGCAGCAGATGCTCGAGCGAAGGGTCGAGCGGCATAATCGCGAACACCCACGCCACGCGGAGCACGACCGTGCCGAAGATCGTGAGCATCATAGGCTGGAAGCTCACGCCGGCACCGCGAATGGATCCCGACGCGTTCTCGATAATCGAGAAAATCGCGTAGAACGGCGCGATAAAATGAAGAATCGTCGTGGTGTACGCCGAGATCGAAGCATCGTCGACAAACAGGCGAGACAGCGGACCCGAGAATACCAGCAGCACGGCAGACAAGCCACCAATGAGCATAAACGACAGTATAAGCGACGTATGGTAGCCCTTGCGCATGCGCTCGTAGTTGCGCGCGCCAAAGTTCTGTGCCGAGAACGTGGTGATCGACACGCCAAGCGCCTCGGTAACCATCCAGACAATGCCATCCAGGCGGCCCGAAAGACCCCAAGCCGTGGTGACATCGGCACCAAACGAGTTGACCGACACCTGAATCAAAACGTTGGAAATCGAATACGCAGCAGACTGAAAGCCAAGCGGCAGACCACACGAGATCATACTCTTACAAATGTCAGGATCAATACCGAGCTTGGACAGAGAAAGCCGCCACGCACCCGGTGCGTGCATCATACGAATCACGATCATCGCGGCGTTGGAGCAAATGGTCAGCGCCACCGCGATGCCGCAGCCCAGAGCCTCCATATGAAGCACGGCAACGAAGATGACATCCAGCACCGCATTAACAAGGCAACCGGAAGCGATGATCACAGCAGGCCCGCGCGTGTCGCCCACGGCGCGCAGCAATGCCGTTCCCATATTGAGCAGCAGCGCCGCAACCATGGCGGCAAAATAGCAACGAGCATAGGCCACGCCCTCGGCCAATAGTTCATGCGGCGTGTTCATAAGCACCAGCATGGGCTCAACGAACACTATGCCAAGAATCGAGAAAACGATACCGCCCACCAGCGCGAGCGTCATGGCCGTATGGACCGATCGGCTCAGGCGCTCGTCATCGTGCTGGCCAAAAAACTGGCCCGTAATGACCGCGCAGCCGGCACCGACGCCGACACAAAAGCCGATGCAGAGCTCTGTAAGCACCATCGTGGCCTGAATGCCACCCAGCGCGAGCTTGCCGCCAAACTGACCGACGATATAGGTACCGATAAGCGTGTATGCCTGCTGAAAGAACGAACTAAAGAAAATGGGAACGCACAGCGACAGCAGCTGCTGCCAAATGACACCCTGCGTTACATCGATAGCCGTAGATTTCTTAGCCACACGCCCTCCCCACTAGCGTACGTCATACAACAAAACATCAATTGAACGGCAAAGCCATTATCAGCTTAACACCAACCGAAGGCAGCAGAAACGCCCTTGGCGGCAAAGCTCGAGAGCACCCCGCTAGTGATACAGCCCCGGCTGGTAGTGGTACTCGTTGCTCACATGCGGGCACAGCTGCCAAAAGGCGACGGCACTTGCCGCGGCCACGTTGAGCGAATCGACCCCATGCGCCATCGGAATACGCACGGCGCGGTCACAGCCTGCAATGGTCTTGGCGCCCAAGCCAGCACCCTCGGTGCCCATAAAGATTGCCAGGCGGTCAATCTCCTGCAGCGCGGGATCGTCCAATGACACCGAATCATCCGTCAACGCCATGGCGGCACACGAAAAGCCGGCATCGCGCAGCGCCGCCAGCCCATCATGCGGCCATACGCGCGCCTCGCTGCCAATGCGTGTCCAGGGCACCTGGAACACCGTGCCCATGCTCACGCGGGCCGAGCGACGGTACAGCGGGTCACAGCACGTGGGGCTCACCAAAATACCATCGACGTTCAGCGCAGCCGCCGAGCGGAAAATCGCGCCGACGTTGGTGTGGTCGACAATGCCCTCGAGCACGCACACGCGCACCGGGCGCTCCCCCGCCGCCTCGACGACGCCACCCAAGAACTCGGCTACCGGAATCTGACGCGGGCGACGGAACGCCGCGAGCGCACCGCGCGTCACATTAAAGCCCGTCAGCTGCTCCATAAGCTCCATCGAGGCCACGAACACGGGAACCGGGCCCGCACCTTCGCGTACCGCCAGGCGCTCAAACAGCGGCATCATCTGGTCGAGCCAGCGTTCGCCCAAAAGAAAGCTCACCGGCTCGTATCCGGCGCGCACCGCGCGCTCGATGACCTTGGCACTCTCGGCGATAAAGATGCCCTTTTGCGGCTCCAACACGCAGCGAAGCTCGCGCTCGGTCAGTCGCACGTAGGCATCGAGCCGCTCGTCCTCGAGCGAATCGATTCGCAGCACCTCAACGGCATCAGTCATAGCAGCCAGCCCGCACCTTTCTTTACAGCACATCTATACCAAACGAGGCGACGCTAAGCGCCGCCCCATGCATTCAAATAACCCGATGATACCGTTCACGCCAGACGATTTACGCCTCAACGCGACGATACGTCACGAACTCATAATCGAGACCCTCGTCACCCTCGCCCGCGGCAATCGTGGCAACACCGCCACGCCTCGCAATCTCCCACGCGGGATCGGCATCCAGATCGGGAAAGTACGTATCCACGTCATGCACGCAATGGTTATGCGTAACCTCGGCCTCGGCGCAATACGGCAAAAACTGCCGATACACCTCGCCGCCGCCAATCACCCACGCAACGGGTTCATCGGCTACCACGGCGAGCGCTTCATCAACGCTATGCACCACGTCGACGCCCTCGGGCGCAAAGCCTTGGTCGCGCGTGAGCACAATGTTGCGGCGATTCTTGAGCGGTCGTCCGCCGGGAAAACTCAACAGCGTCTTGCGCCCCATAATGACCGGGCAACCTTTGGTGCACGCCACAAAATGACGCATGTCGGCACGGTTGGACACCACCATGTCGCCCTCGCACCCAATACCCCAGTCATCGCACACGGCGACGATGGCAGAAAGCTTACACGTCATAAGCGCCACCTACACCGCAATGGGAATGTTCTTGACCTGCGGGCCGTGCTCGTAGCCCTCGACGATCAGGTCATCGGTCGTAAACGCATAGAAGTCATGTACATCGGGGTTGAGCGTTACCTTAGGCGCCGCAAACTGCGGACGTTCGATAAGCTCGCGGACGATGTCGACATGGCGGTCGTAAATGTGGGCATCGGCGATCACGTGCAGCAGCTCACCGGGAATCATATCGACCGACTGCGCAACCATCATCAGCAGAATTGCATACTGGCACACGTTCCAATTGTTCGCGGCCAAAATATCCTGGCTACGCTGGTTGAGAATCATGTTGAGCGTCGGTTTGTCATCCTGCGGGCGCTGCGTCACGTTATACGTCACGCTGTAGGCGCACGGATACAGGTGCATCTCGGACAGATCGCTAAACACATAGGTGTTCGTCATAATGCGGCGGCTGTACGGCGTGTTCTTAAGGTCGTACAGCACGCGGTCCATCTGATCGAAGTCACCCTCGGCATAATGGCTCTTCTGGCCAATCTGATACCCGTAGGCCTTGCCGATGGAACCGGTCTCGTCGGCCCACTCATCCCAGATATGGCTGTTGAGGTCATGCACGTTATTGGACTTCTTCTGATAGATCCATAGGATCTCGTCCATGGCAGATTTGAGGGCCGTACGACGCAGGGTAAGAGCCGGAAACTCCTCACGCAGGTCGTAGCGGGCCGTGACACCAAAGTTTTTAATGGTATAGGCAGGGGTGCCATCCTCCCATACCGGGCGGACCTTTTGGCCCTCGGTGGTGGTGCCATGGTCCAGAATATCGCGGCACATGGTTACAAACTGTTGATCAGCTTTGCTCATTGACCCTCCTGTCAGTCGCCTACAAGCGAGATTCATTGTAGCCCAGGCGCACGCGGCCCCACAGCCCAAACATAAGCCCTCATTTTCTGACATATGCCAGAAATTACTTGCTCAATTCTGTTTGTTCGCTATTCTATTGTTGACATATGTCAGATAAGGAGTGCGTATGGCAGGAAGACGCGAAAAATTGCGCCGTGTTGGGATCATCCCCGAATACCGCGGCTTTACCCCCGACGGCCTTGCCAGCGGAGACGCCATCGATATGACGGTCGACGAGCTCGAAGTCCTGCGCCTGTGCGACCTGGAAGGCCTTAACCAAGAGGCAGTCGCACAGCAGATGGGTATCGCGCGCGCCACGGTGGCGGCAATCTGCAGCCGCGCGCATCGCAAGGTGGCAAGCGCGCTGGTCAACGGACGAGCGCTCATCATCGAAGGCGGCAATATCGTGTACTCCCCCATCACCACGACAACGGCCGCATGGCCAGCAAAGGAGATCGGCACCATGAGAGTGGCAACGACGTACGACAACGGCAACATCTTTATGCACTTTGGCCGCAGCGAGCAGTTCAAGATCTACGACATTCAGGACGGCAAGGTGCTCAACGAGCAGGTCGTGGGCACCGGCGGCACCGGCCACGGTGCCCTTGCGGGCCTGCTCGCCAACGGCGGCGTGGACACGCTCATCTGCGGCGGTATCGGCGGTGGCGCCATCAACGCGCTTGCCCAAGCCGGCATCACGGTATACGCAGGTGCCCAGGGCAGCTGCGACGCTTGCGTCGAGGCCCTTATCGCCGGCACGCTCGCACAGAACGGCGAGGCCACGTGCGGCTGCCACGGCCATGACCACGACCACGCCCACGAACATGGCGAGGCCTGCAGCTGTCACGGCCATCACGAGCACGAGGGCCACGAGGGCTGCGGCTGCCACTAACGGCACGGCACCGCGAGCTCAGGGCACGACGCTAAACGCAGCCCAACAATCAAAGCTAACAACAAAGGCCACCCGGTAGCTTCCGAGTGGCCTTTGCCATATCAAGCTGGAATTACAGCCCTATTTCTTATTACGCATCTGCGCTTCCATCTGGCGCAGCAGGTCCATATCGGACTTGGGGCCGCCCGTACCCAGGCCGCCCATGCCGCCCAGACCCATAGCGTCCAGGCCAGGGATATTGGGCATGCGCATCCTCTTGCCCTTCTTGCCCTTTTTGCCCTTCTTGCCGCCGGCCTGCGCCTGATTGGCCATCGTGCGCATGCGGCCCATCATCTTGTTCATCTCGCCCCACTGCTTCATAAGGCTATTGACCTCGGTGGGGGTCACGCCGGCGCCCTTGGCAATGCGGGCACGGCGCTGGCCGTTGATGATGGAGGGACGCAGGCGCTCCTCCTTGGTCATCGACATGATGATGGCCTCGTTCTTGTCGAAGATACCCTCGTCCAAATTGCCGCCCATCTGGTTGAGCGCGCGCTGGCCGCCGGGGAGCATACCCAGGATGCCCTTCATGCCGCCCATCTTCTTGACAGCCTTCATCTGGTCGAGCATGTCGTTCATGGTAAAGCCCTCGCGCAGCATACGCTCGGCAGCCTCGAGCTGCTCGGCGTCGGCCGCCTCCTGGGCCTTCTCGATGATGCCGACAACATCGCCCATGCCCAAGATTCGCTTGGCCATTCGGTCGGGATAGAACGGCTCCAGCGAATCGGGCTTCTCGCCCATGCTCACGAACTTGATGGGCTTGCCGGTCACCTGGCGCACGGAAAGCGCGCCGCCGCCACGGGCATCGCCGTCGAGCTTGGAGATGATCACGCCGTCAAAGTCGGTGCGCTCGGCGAAGGTCGAGACGACGTTGACGATATCCTGGCCGGTCATGGCATCGACGACCATCAGCACCTGATCGGGCTTGACGGCCTTCTTGATATCCACGGCCTCCTGCATCATCTGCTCGTCGATCTGCAGACGACCGGCGGTATCGACGATAACTACATCGCGCAGGTGGTCGACTGCCTCCTGGATGGCACCCTTGGCGATATCAACCGGGTGCTCGCCGTCGCCGCGGAAGACCGGCACGCCGATCTCTCCACCGAGTGTGGCCAGCTGGTCGGCAGCGGCGGGACGGTAGACGTCGCACGCGGCGAGCAGCGGCGAGCGACCCTGCTTCTTGAGCAGGTATGCCAGCTTTACGGCCGCCGTGGTCTTACCGGAGCCCTGCAGGCCCACGAGCATGATGACATTGGGGATGCGGTTGCTAAAGACGAGCTTGCTCTCGGTGGAACCGAGCATCTCGGTGAGCTCATCGAGCACGATCTTGACGACGTTTTGCGCCGGCGACAGCGACTCCATGACCTCGGCGGTCATGCAGCGCTCCTTGGTCTTGGCGACAAACTCCTTGACGACCTTAAAGTTGACGTCGGCCTCGAGCAACGCCATGCGAATGTCGCGCATGGCAGAGGTGATATCGGCCTCGGTCAGTTTACCCTTGCCGCGCAGGCGGTCAAATGTGTCGTTGAGGCGATCGCTCAGAGAATCAAACACTAGTCACTCCTTAGTTGGACTCGCCCACCAGGGCGCGGCAGAAATCTTTGGCATTAAACTCCTGCAGGTCATCGACCTGCTCGCCCACGCCGATGCGCAGGATGGGAAGCTTGAGCTTCTCGGCCACGGCCATGGCGATACCGCCCTTTGCCGTGCCGTCGAGCTTTGTCATGATAATACCGTCCAGGCCAAGCGCCTCGTTAAACTCGAGCGCCTGGTTCAGACCGTTTTGGCCAGTGGCGGCATCGATCACAAGCACGACCGAGACCGGCATGGGACCGGCGGCCATATTGGCGGCGCGCTTACGCGTCACATTGACCACCTTGGCGAGCTCGCGCATGAGCTCGGGGCTCGTGTGCAGACGGCCGGCGGTATCGATAAGCACCAGGTCGCTGCCGCGCTTATCGGCCTCGTCGAGCACGTCATAGCACACACTAGCCGGATCGGAGCCGCGATCGCGCTTAATGACGGGGACGCCGGCGCGCTGGCCCCACACATCGAGCTGCTCGATGGCGGCGGCGCGGAAGGTGTCGGCCGAACCGATCACCACGTTCTTGCCGCGGGCAGCCATGGCGCTCGCAATCTTGCCAACCGTCGTGGTCTTGCCGGCACCGTTAATGCCCACAAACAGCACGCAGCTCGGCGTATCGGAGAACGGATCGTGCTCGATGGGCACAAAGTGCTGCTCGAGCTGCTCGGCCAAGGCGCGACGGAGTTGCGGGGCAGTCTTGAGGTTCTTCTTAGCCGCGGCATCGCGCAGATCATCGGAAACCTTGATGGCGACCTCGGCGCCCATGTCACCCATGACGAGGGTGTCCTCCAGGTCCTCCCAAAAATCCTCGTCGACCTCGCCGCCAAAGTAGAAGACCTCGTTGAGGGCCTCGCGGCTGCGCTCAAGTCCGCGCGAGAGAACATCGAAGAATCCCATTATGCATTCACGACCTTTCCGGTTTCGCGATCGAGTTTTTGCGAGACGACGCGGCTAACGCCGTCGGCTTGCATCGAGACGCCATAGAGAACGTCAGCGTCCTCCATAGTACGGCGCTGATGCGAAATGACCAAGAGCTGCGTGTCGGAACGCAGCACATCGAGGGCACCGATGAGCTTGGACAGGTTGGCGTCATCAAGTGCCGCCTCGACCTCGTCCAGCACATAGAACGGCACCGTACGCGTGCGATACACGGCAAAGAGCAGGGCGAGCGCCGTCAGACTCTTCTCGCCGCCCGACATGAGCATCATCTTGGTGATGCGCTTGCCGCGCGGTTGCGCCACGACCTCGATACCCGTCTCGGCAGGATGCTCGGGATCGGTCATCTCCAGATGAGCCTGACCGCCCGGGAAGAGCATAGCGAAGATCTCGCGGAAGTTCGCGTCAACCTTCTCAAACGTCACCAGGAAGGCCTTCCGCATCTTGCGATCAATGGCCACCGTGATCTTGGTGAGCGCCTTGCGCGCGCTCTCCAGATCGGCCAGCTGCTCCTCGATGTAATCGGCGCGGCGCTTGAGCTGCTCGTACTCCTCCATGGCAACTTGGTTAACGGGACCAAGGTTGTTGATCTGGCGCACAAGCTGGTTGAGTTCGCGCTCGGCGGCATCGCGGTCCGTGGGCGCCGGAAGCATGAGCGCTTCCTCGAGTACCGTGGTGCCATCGGCGGTAATGGCCTTAATGGCGGCCTCTACCTGCACCTCGAGCTTGCCACGCGCGACCTTGAACTCGTTTTGCGTGGCAGAGGCGGTATCGACCCGCTCCTTAGCGCGGGCAACCTCCGCCTTGGCATCCTCGATGGTCTTCTTGAGCGAAGCGGAGTCCGCCTCCTCCAGAGAGGCCTGGTCACGCAAGCGCGCTGCCCAATCCGATGCGCGCTCCAGCAGGGCCGAATAGCGCTCGTGCATGGGGTCGACGCGCAGACGCAGCAGCTCGAGTGAGCGCGAGGCCTGGCGTGTTCCGCGGATACGACGGTCGATGCCCTCAAGACGATGCTCCAGGTCGGGCACGCGACCCTTCAGCGAACGCAGGCGCTCGCTCGTCTGGGCTAGGCGAACCTTGGCGTCGGCGAGCTTGCCGGCAGCCTCGGAATCGTCGCGGCGAACGCGGTCGAGTTCGTCGTTGGCCTCGGCAATCTGCAAGCCCAGATCGCTTGCCTGCGCGCGGGCCTCGTCACGCGAACGGGTGAGCTCATCAACCCGCGGGCGCGCAGCGCGAACGGCTTCGGAGGCCTGCTCGCGACGCTTGGAGATGCGCACGCGCTCGACCTCAGCATTGTTGGCGCTTTGCTCCAAGCGGCCGATCTCGGAGAGCAGCGAGCGGCGCTCGCCCTCAAGACGGGCGATCTCGCCGGCGGCATCGTCCTCAGCGGCACGCGCTTCCTCAACGGCCGCGTTGGCCTCGACGACCTGATCCGACACACGCTCAAACACAGCGGCCAAATCGGGCTCAAGCCCCTCCAGCTCGCGAATGCGACGCTTACGCTCCAGAGCACCCGACGCCTCGCCGGCATCGAGGCCCACACGCACCAGGCCGCCGCAGGCGACGCGGGCGCCATCGGGGGTCACGTAAGTCACGCCGTCAACGACCGGCGCCGAAAGCGCGGCAGAAAGATCGTCCACGACGTAATAACCGCCGAGCAGCGCCTCAACGACGGGACCATAGCCTGCGCGCACGGACAGAAGATCAACCAGACGGGTACCGGCAGCGCCCTCAGCGGCGGTAGAGCCGCTCACGCCACGCGCCACCAACAGCGCCTCGCCCGAAGCCTTCTTCTGGTCCAAAGCCGCACGACCGGCACGCTCAAGCGTGGCGGCGTCATCAAACAGCAGTGCATCGATATCGCCGGCGAGCAATTGCTCAACCAGGCCCTCAAGCTCGCGTGGGGCCTCGAGCACGTCGCCCAGACGACCCGAGACATCGTCGCCCAGCGCACCCACCAGACGGCTCACGAGCGGCGAGCTGTCGGCCATGCGGGCATCAAGCTTCTTTTGGCTGGCAAGCTCCGAGCGCACCTCGGACAGCTTGTTGCGCGCCTCGCTCTCGCGGGCACGCAAGTCCTTCAGGGCCGCACGGGCGACCTCGGCGGCCTCACGCGCATCGACCTGGTCCTGGCGCGCCTCCTCAAGAGCGCCCTCAAGCTCCTCGGCGCGGTCGCGACGGCTCTCGAGCGAGGCCGTGACCTCCTCGAGCTGTTCATCGATCTGCTCCAGGCGCGAGGCATACATGTTGTCCTCGACCTCGGCGTTGCTCAGTGAGTCCTTCACCTTGGCGAGCTCGAGCGCGGCGTTATCGGCCACGCGCTGCACATCGCGCTGCTCGCGCGTAAGCTGCGAAATTTGATTGTCGAGCGCCACGCGCCGCTCGTGGAGCTCAGCGGCGGCAGGACCAGCGGCGTCAACGTCCTCCTGGGCCTGCATGTGCGCACCGGTCACTTCCTCAAGCTGCGCACGCGCGTCCTCGAGCTCCTCGACCACGCGACGACGCTGATGCTCGGAGCTCGAAATCTGGCCGCGCATGTCAGACAGGCGCGACACCATGTTGTGGCCCTTTTCCTCAAGCAGACGCATGTCGGAGTTAATGCGGCCGACCACATCTTGCATATGACGACGCTGCTCGCCCAGATCGCCCACAAACAGGCCCTTTTCCTCGAGCATAACCTGAAGCTTCTCGAGCTCGCGTTCTTTTTCGCCCAAGCGGTACTGCGCAAGCTCCAGCTCGGCAGCGCCCTCTTTGGAGCGGCTCTCCAGGTCGTTCCACTGCGACTGCAGCGAACGCAGCTCGTCGACGGCCAGCATCTGCGTAAGCTCGTTCGCGCGCGAGGACAGCTCTTTGTACTTGCGCGCACGATCGACCTGACGCTCCAGCGGTCGCAGCTGACGGGCGATTTCCTTATTGATGTCGCGGGCACGCATCAGGTGCTCGTCCATCGACTTAATCTTTTTGAGCGCACGCTCCTTGCGGCGCTTGTGCTTGGATATGCCGGCGGCCTCCTCGATGAGGGCGCGGCGCTCCTCGGGGCGGCTCTGCAAAATGGCGTCGAGCTTGCCCTGGCTGATAATGGAATGCGTATCCTTGCCCAGGCCCGAATCGTGCAGGATGTCCTGAATGTCCATCAGACGGCACGGACTCGAGTTGATGAGGTACTCGCTTTCGCCCGAGCGATACATGCGACGGGTGATGGCGACCTCGTCAAAATCGACGGGCAGCATATGGTCCGAGTTATCGAGCACCAGCGTGACCTCGGCGACACCCACAGGCTTGCGCGCTGACGAGCCCGAGAAGATGACATCCTCCATGGCCTGGCCGCGCAGCTGCTTGGCGCTCTGCTCGCCCAGGACCCACAGGATGGAGTCGGAGATGTTCGATTTTCCCGAGCCGTTTGGACCGACGATGACGGTCAGGCCCGGCTCAAACGTCATATGGGCACGGTCGGCAAACGACTTGAACCCTTTGAGCGTGAGGGACTTGAGATACACGGTTCCTCGCTTACACGTGCTTCTTATTCAGAATCACGCCGTTGGTGGTGTAACCCATGCGGTCGAGCGCTTCGAGCGCGGCGGCTCCCTCGGCTTCCTTCTTTGAGGAGCCGGAGCCGCGACCCTGACGAATACCATCGATCAAAACCACGGCGGTAAAGGTGGGCGCATGCGCCGGGCCCTCGGAGCCAACGAGCTTGTACGCCGGGGGCTCGTGACCGTCGGCTTGCACACACTCCTGCAAAAACGACTTGGGGTTCGCAGGATGCTCGGCACGCTCGGAAGCCAAATGCGGCTTAAGCGTACGGTGAATGAACTCCGCCGCGGCATCCCAGCCGGCATCCAGGTACAGCGCTCCCACGAGCGACTCGTAGACGTTCTCGAGGGCCGAATGCAGGCCGCGCGCACCGGTACCGGTCTCGGAGGCACCAAAGATGATGATGTCGTCGATGCCCAGCTCGTGAGAAACCTCGGACAGCGTAGCGCCCGAGACAAGCGACACCTTCAAGCGCGTGAGCTTGCCCTCGTCAAACTCCGGATAGGACTCAAACAGGGAGCGTGCGACCACAGCGCCCAAAATGGAATCGCCCAAGAACTCAAGGCGCTCATAGCTGGCAGAAACCGGCTGGCCCTCGACTGCCGAGGGATGCGTAAGGGCCGCGCGCAGCAGCACCTTATTGTTGAACTCGTGGCCCAGGATTTCCTGGGCGCGCGTAAGTCGTTCGGATAAAGCCAAGACTTAGGCCTCCTTGGCAGCTTCGATAGCGTCGACGGCGTCGGCGACAGAGTTGAGCGAGAGCAGGGTCTCGTCATCGATCTCGAGGTTGAACTCGTCCTCGATAGCCGTAACCAGCTGCAGGCGCTCGAGCGAGTTGGCATCGAGGTCGTCAAAGGTGGTCTCCTCGCTAATTTCGGCAACATCGACGCCCAGAACGTCAGCAGCGACCTCGGCGATCTTGTCGAAGATTTCGGAGCGGTCCATAGCGCTTCCTCTCATAGTACATGAATACCAAAAGAATGGTACCGCCCGGGCGGTACCAAGACACGGTTCTGATTCTACCCCACGACGTGCGCCGCGAAGCACATAACAGCGCTCTAACTCGCTCTTACAAAACGATACTGTCCATAGAGTTGGCGACATTCTCGACCAGCCCGGCGCGCACGGCTTCGGCCGCCGCGAGCGTACCGTTTTTGACAGCCTCGACCGAGGTGGCGCCATGGCCGATCAGGACCACGCCGCGCAGGCCCAGAAGAATCGCGCCGCCCTTGGCGTCGCCAGAGAGCTTGGCCTTAATCTCGCGCATCTGCTTTTTGATGAGCAGCGCGGCGATCTTGGTGCCGAGCGAGGCCATAAAGGCGCCCTTGAGCTCCTGCAGCAAAAACTTGGCAGCGCCCTCGGTAGCTTTGAGAGCGATATTACCCGACATGCCATCGGCAACGACGACATCGAAGTTACCTGAGGTGAGGTCGGTGCCCTCGCAGTTACCAACAAAGCCGGGAACGGCGGCCTTCATAGCAGGGAAACAGGCCTTGGTAAAGTTGGAGCCCTTCTCATCCTCGGTGCCATTGGCAAGCAGGCCCACGCGAGGATGCTCGATGCCCAGGACGACGCGGGCATAGGCGCTACCCATCTGGGCAAAACGCACCATGTCATCGACCTCCACATCGGGGTTGGCACCCATGTCGCACAGCACCGTCAGACCGCCGGCGCGATTGGGCAGCGCATTGGTCAGACAGGGGCGCACCGGCTGCTTCTTGCCTTCGGCCTGATACCTAAACGGCGTCACATAGGCGGTGGCGGCGGCGGTCATGGCACCGGTGGAGCCGGCGGAGAAGAACGCATCCGCGTTGCCCTTCTTAATGGCGCGGCAAGAAAGCACGATCGACGACTTACGCTTGGTCATCACGGCGCGAATGGGATCGTCATCCATGGCGATAACGTCAGGCGCCTCAAGGGCCTCAACACGTGCATGGGAAGCTGCAAAGGGATTGACGATTTCGGCGGGACCAGCTGCCAAGACCTCGATATCGGGATCGGCGGCAAGCGCAGCTTCGATACCATCGAGAACAACCTGAGGTTTCTCGTCTCCGCCCACAACGTCTACACAAACGCGAACGTTACTCATATACATGCTCCTTATACAAAAATGGCCGACTCATTGAGCCGGCCATTGTGGTTCCATTTGGAACGGCATCGCATCCAGAGTATACCGTTACTCGGTAACGATAACCTCGCGGTCCTTGTAGAAACCGCAGCTGGGGCACACGTGGTGCGGAAGCTTGACAGCGCCGCAACGGGGGCACGTGGACTGAGCCGCAGACGAGATCTTCATGTTGGCGGAACGACGGGTGTGAGTGCGGATACGACCCTGCTTTTGTTTAGGTACGGGCATAGTGACCTTCCTTATGAACTATCCAGTGTGGCGATTACGCGCAAGTAGCGATACTACCACAGTTTTACTCATCAAGCTTGAGATTCTTCAATGCTGCAAATGGATTTTCCGTGGCAGCGGCCCATTCTGCCTCTGCCTGGGCGGCGCAATCGCATTGCTCGACGTTGAGATTGCAACCGCATGTGGGGCACAGACCGCGGCAATCGGGCTTGCAGAGCACCACAAACGGCGTGTCCATGACGACCGCGTCGTTGATGGGCTCACCCAGATCGACGATGCGGTCCTCACACAGGAGCTCGTAGCCGTCCTCGTAGGCCTCGGGATCCTCGGGCTCCTCAAAGAGGTAGAACTCCTCGATCTCGCCGGCGATATCAAACGAGGCGGGCTCCAGGCAACGGTCGCACTCGCCGGTGGCGTGCGCGCGGACCATGCCCGTGAGCAAGACACCGGTACCGGCATTGGTAAAGACAACGTCGTAGTCGATGCCGTCCTGAAGCTGGTACTCCTTCTCGCCCACCGTGTAGGTGGCGACATCGACCTTACCGGTCAGCGGATACGAATCTCCAGGAAACTCGAGCTGCTCGGAAAGATCGACGGTAACGCTCGGAAACTCAGCCATTACCACTGACCATTCTGTTGGGCGGCACCCTCGTTGAGCTGCTGACGGCAACGGGTAACGGTGCCAGTCAGGCTCTTGAGGTTCTCCTCCAGGTGCGTAAAGACCTGCTCCGCGTAGTCCTCGGCAGCATAACGCGTCTCGCGCTCGTACTGCTGGGCACGATCGCGGATGTCGTCGGCCTGCTGCTGCGCAAGGCGGACGATCTCCTGCTCACCGGCAATGGTGAGGGCCTGCTGCTGAGCGTCGGCGATGATGGAATCAGCCTGAGCGGCGGCGGAAGCCATAAGCTCCTCGCGCTCCTTAAGGATACGGCGGGACTTCTGCCACTCCTCGGGATAGCTCATGCGGATCTCGTCGAGAATATTGAAGAACACGTCGGCGTCGATGACCTTGAACTGAGCGTTCTTGCCGAAAGGCGGCTTGGCTTCCTCGATCAGCCCTTCGAGCTCATCGACCAAGCTGACGATCCTATCGCCAGGAAAATTCTCGCCCGGCATCCGGTCTCCTTTCATAGGTAACATATCATCGTGCTAGTTTACCACATGCCACCAGGCAATAAAAAACGTCACGAAAAGCGATGTCTGAGCGCTTCGACCACGTTGGGCGGCACAAACGTCGATACATCGCTGCCGAGCGAGGCGATCTGGCGAACGACCGAGCTCGAGATGTAACCGTACTGCGGAGCACTCATGACAAAGATGGACTCCAGCTCGCTATCCAAGCGATAATTGAGGTCGGCCTGCTGCAGCTCATACTCAAAGTCGGTCATGGCGCGCAGGCCCTTGACCACGGCCCCCGCCCCCTGCTCACGAGCGAAGTCGACCAAGAGGCCGGTAAAGGGCAGGACTTCGACGCCGTCGATATTACCGAGCGCCTCGCGGGCCAGCGCCACGCGCTCATCGAGCATAAACGTGGTGCCCACACCGTTTTTACCCTGCGACTCTGCAACAGCGACGATCACACTGGGAAAGATGCGGCGGGCGCGGCGGATCACATCGATATGGCCAAACGTGATGGGATCGAAGGTGCCCGGGACGATCACGCGGTTGATGGTGTCATTCATGGGCGTCCTCCTGAAACGTCGTGGCATCGTTGTTATCGGCATCGGTGACGGCACTATCGTCCTCACCGTCGTCATCGCCGACCCAACGAAGCAGGTCGACCGAGGTAATGCCGTAGCGCTTCTCACGTACAGTCTCAAAGCCTGCCGGATGCGCGCCCGCATCGGCGGAGGCATGCTCAAACAGGGCATAAGCGCCAGGCGCAAGCAGACCCTGCTGAGCCAGGTTCTGCAGCATTTCCTCGACCGGCTCGGCACCAAAAGCATAGGGCGGGTCGAGCAGGACCAAATCAAAGGGGCCGCCCGGTACACGACCGCGCGAGGCACTTGCCAGCATGTCGCCCGTGACCACACGCCAACGCGCACGGTCACGGCAGAGCGACTCGATATTCTTGGTAATGAGCCGCGCGGCGTTGCGATCGATCTCAAACGTCGTGAGCGAGCGGGCCCCACGAGAGAGCATCTCTAACCCTAAGGCACCGGAGCCGCCAAAGGCGTCCAGCACACGAACCTCGTCCAAATCGAAATCGAATGCCGACATGACCATAGATGCGCACGCCTCGCGCACGCGATCAGTCGTGGGGCGGGTGACATCGCGACCACGGGGCTCCTCGATCTTACGACCGCGCCATTCGCCGCCGATGATTCTCATCCTCCGCTGACCTCCTTAAAGATATGTCGATAACGCATGGCGACCGCCTCGCGCAAGGGACGCGTCGCCACAGAGTCAAGGTTGCAAGCATACCGCAAGAGCTCGACCGCGTCCAAATGGGCCCATTCGATAAGGTCCTCATCGGCATCCAGGTCCACAAAGCGCAAGGTCACGCCACCGTGCTGACGGTACCCCAGGATTTCGCCCTCGTGACGCAGACGCAGGTCCATCTGGGCAAGCGTAAAACCATCCGAGGTCTTTTCGAGCGACTGGAGACGGTCTTGTGCCGCCGAGGCGCCGCCATTGCCCTTGGAGTGCGTCATGACCAGGCACGTGCCCGACACGCTGCCACGGCCCACGCGACCGCGCAGCTGGTGCAGGGCAGCCAAACCAAAGCGCTCGCCGTTCTCGATGACCATGACGGTGGCGTTGGGCACGTCGACGCCCACCTCGACCACCGTAGTCGAGACGAGCACGTCAATCTCGCCACGCTTAAAGGCATCGATGACCCGATCCTTCTCCCCCGCTGGCATACGGCCGTGAAGGCGCTCGATGGCAAGCCCCGGCAACGCCAGGCGCAGGCGGTCGAGCTCGGTTGCCGTATCGTGCAGTGGCACGGGGACGGTTACGCGGCCCTCGTCGTCGCGGGCAATACCGGGCACGTCTTCCAGCTCATCGGCCGAGTCACTCGGCTCCACGAGAGGACAAATCACGTAGGCCTGCTGACCCTTTTCATGCGCCTCGCGGATGGCGCCATAGGCGAGGTCGCGGCTCGACTCGGTGAGCACGCGTGTCGTCACGCCAGCACCAGGGACGGGCCGATGGCGAATGATGCTCGTGTCCAGATCGCCGTAGACCGAAAGCGCCAGCGTACGCGGGATGGGCGTCGCCGTCATAACGAGCAGATCGGCACCCGGTCCCTTCGCGCGCAGGGCGTTGCGTTGGCCGACGCCAAACCGGTGCTGTTCATCGATGACCACGAGCGACAGATGCTTGAACGCAACGTTATCCGAAAGAACCGCGTGGGTGCCAAAGAGCACGTCAAGCTCGCCCGATTCCAGCTGTACATGGATGCGCTCGCGCTCTGCGGCCGGCGTGGCACCCGTCAGAAGTGCCCAGGACATGCCCGCCTGCGAGAGCAGAGGGCCGGTCTTATCGGCATATTGGCGCGCCAGCACGCCCGTGGGCGCCATAACGCAGGCCTGCGTACCGCTATCGGCAGCCACAGCCAGCGCGCAAGCGGCAACGGCGGTCTTACCGGTACCGACATCGCCCAGCAGCAGGCGGTTCATCACGCGCCCGCCATCGCACATATCGCGCAGGATATCCTGGAACGCGGCCTCCTGCTCGTCGCTCAGCGAAAACGGTAGGGCCTGCTTGAGCGCGGCCAGGTGCTCGCCCGCGGTGTGGGCATAGGGCACCACATCGACCAGGCCGCCATCGTTGCGCAGGCGCAGCGCCAACTGCAGGTAGAGGCACTCCTCGTAGGCAAGCCGTGCGCGCGCGATATCGCGCTCTGCCATACTCGATGGAAAGTGGATCGAACGCAACGCGCGGGCATTGCTCATGAGCTTCCGCTTTGCGCGCAGCGGCGCGGGAATCGGATCGAACGGATTGCCGACGACCTCGAGCGCGCCGCTTACGATGCGGCGCATCCACGCCTGGCTCACGCCATCACTCACGTAATGGACCGGCAGGATGGTGCCTGCGGCACGCCCGTCCTCGAGCTTTTCAAAGTGCGGCGAGGCCATCTGCTTAAAGCCGTAGGCAAACTCGACCTTGCCCATCACGGCCAGGCGGTCGCCCTGCTTAAGCTGCTGGGCAATCCAGGGCTGGCGGAAAAAGGCGACCTGCAGCACGCCCGTCTCGTCAACAAGCGAGACCTCGGTCACCTGCATGCGCGGACGCGGCTGCTTTTGGACGATGCGGTCGACCGTGGCGATGATGGTGCACACGGTACCGATGGGCGCCATCTCGATGGACCACGAACGGGTAAAGTCGAGGTATCGATGAGGGATATGGAGAAGGAGGTCCCCCACCGTCCTAATTCCCAGACGGCGAAGGGCCTCCTCACGTTTACCCGAAACATATTTGAGTCGCGCGATATCCTCGTCGAGCGCATTGCTCTGGGCAAAGCGCTCCGAGACGCGCGGCACGGAGCAGAGCTCGGACATGGGCAGATGCCTACTCGATCGAGAAGATCACGGGATAGAGCGGCTGCTCGCCACGATGGGCGTCAATCTCCAAGTCGGGCTGAGCTTCCTCGATGGCGTCGACGATCTCCTGGAAGGCCTCATCGGACAGCTCCTCGCCGGCCAGAATCGTCAGCGCGTCGCCCTCCTCTTCCTCCTGCATGCGGTTGATGCAGTCGAGCGTGACCTGCTTCACGTCGGAGCCGACCACGTCGATGGAGCCGGCGATGATACCCATGACGTCACCGGAGTGAATCGGAGAACCGTCAGAGGCACTGGAGTCGCGCACGGCGCGGGTGACCTCACCATCGCGGACCTCACTGATGGCGTCGACCATGGCGGCGACGGCATCCTCGAGCTCGGAATCGGGCAGGACTGCGAACAGCGCGGAGAAGGCCTGCGGGACGGTCTTGGTGGGAACGACGGCGACCTTCTTGTCGGTGCAGGCTGAGGCAGCAGCCTCAGCGGCCATGCGGATGTTGCCGTTGTTGGGCAAGATGATGACCGAGGTCGCGTTGACCTGGTCCACCGCGCCCAGCAGGTCGGCGGTCGAGGGATTCATAGTCTGGCCACCGGAGACGACCACGTCGACGCCAAGGGACTTGAGGATGTCGGCCTCGCCGGAACCGGCGGCAACGGCGACAAAGCCCAGCGCCTTGGCGGGCTCGGCGGCCTTTTCCTGATCCTCGTGGATCTTAGCGGTACGGTCGTGGGCCTCCATCTCCATGTTGTGGATAAAGACCTCATAGATCTGACCGAGCTGCAGCATGTGCTCGAGCACCAGGTTGGGGGTATTGGAGTGCACATGGATCTTGTAGTCGGGATAGGCGCCCACGAGCAGCTCACAGTCGCCCATGGAGCCTAGGAACTTAAGGCATTCGTCCTCGTCAAACGGGGCGTCGGCCTTAAAGAGAAACTCGTTGCAGTAGCGGAACTCCGAGCCCTCCCAGTCGTCGTTAGCCTCGATCTCAACGCGGCCAAGAGCGGCATCGCGGGCAGAGCCGGCGGAGTCAAACGTAGCGGAGAAATCCTCGACCACGGTGCTGCGACCAAGCGCGGCGGCAACAAAGTTCTCCAGGAAGATAGCAAAGCCGAAGGCGCCGGAGTCGACCACGCCGTTCTCCTTCAGAACGGGCAACAGGTCGGGTGTGCGGGCGACGGACTGGTACGCCTCGACGACGATAGCATCGAGCGCATCCTCGGCCGAGAACTTCTTCTTCTCGCACTCATCGGCCTTGGTCGAGACATCGCGCAGGACCGTGAGGATCGTGCCCTCGATGGGCTTGCGGACAGCCTGGAAGGCGACCTTGACGGCACGACGGAAGGCGAAGGCAATGTTGGCGGACGTAATAGGCTCGTCGGCAGAGACAAGGCCCTCGGCCACGCCGCGAAGAATCTGCGAGGTAATAACGCCGGAGTTACCGCGAGCGCCCATGAGAGAGCCGTGGGTGATGGCACCGGCGATGGCCTCCATATCGGCATCGGCGGGAAGGGCAGAGAGCTCCTTGGTCACCGAGGCGAGCGTGAGCGACATGTTGGTGCCGGTATCGCCATCGGGTACGGGGAAGACGTTGAGCTTGTTGATCTCCTCGGCCTTGTCGGAAACGGCAGCCGCAGCGATCGGAAAACAGGTGCGAATGGTCTTTGCAATCATGGGTATTTGAATCTCCGTTTTCGGATGCTAGTTCAGACGGCTCTTGAGCGCGTCGATATGGATGCCGATCTTAAGGCTGGCGGGATCGATCTGGGCGATCTCCTGCAGAGTGAAGGCAACGGAGCTCGAAAGATTGTGGCAGACGGACTTCATGTTGACGCCGTTCTCGAGCACGACGTGAAGATCGACCGTAAGGCCGTTCTCGTCGGCGGAGACAAGCACGCCCTTGCGGAGGCGCTGACCGGCAAGCAGGCGCACGCTCTCGGCGCCCTGGAGCTGCTCAGCCATACCGACAACGCCATAGCACGTCATCGCGGCATAACCGGCAATATCGGCAATAACGTCGTTCGAGACGCTCAGGCTGCCGTTAATGGTCTCAGACACAAGAATCTCCTTTTCTTGGTGCTCGCGGCACCATGTCGTGGGAGCAATCATTGCAATATTCTACAACGACCGCGGCATGTTGAGGTGGCGGGCCTCGGGATTACATCCTCGACACGAAATGTTGATACGGTAACGTTCGCGAACGGCGATCGCGGCATGAAAAAACCCGCCGCATAAGCGACGGGTTTTACAACCTGGCTCCCCGGGTAGGACTCGAACCTACAACAGCGCGGTTAACAGCCGCGTGCTCTACCATTGAGCTACCGAGGAATTTAAAGCCCAACAGAAAGGGCTGGAAAATTCTGGCTCCCCGGGTAGGACTCGAACCTACAACAGCGCGGTTAACAGCCGCGTGCTCTACCATTGAGCTACCGAGGAATAGGTGTGTGCTCTCAAGCAACGAAGTTTATTATACGGACGAATCAGCTCAGGGCAAGAACTTTTTTAAGAAATTTTCCGACCTAATCATTGGGTGTTCCTATAGTTTTGTCAACCGTCGGGGCTACTCCCGGTAGGGCACCCGGTCGCGCATCACGGCGTATATCGCCCTGAGCCGCTTCCTCGCGACGGCCTTGAGCGCCCGCCCGTGCCCCATGCCCCGTGCCCTGCAGGCCCGGTAGTACTCGCCGTAGCGCCCCGAGGACCTCACCAGGCTGTTGCACGAGAAGACCAGCAGGGACTTGAGCCTCGCGTCGCCGCGCCTGGACGCCCTGACCGACCTCACCGACGTGCCGGAGCTCCTCACCCTCGGGGCTATGCCGCAGTACGAGGCCAGGTGGTCGTGGTCCGGGAACCTCCCGATGTCGACCGACACCGCGAGCTGCGCCGCGGTCCTCGGGCCGATGCCGGGCACGGTGAGCAGGCACGCGTAGGTCTCGTCGCCCTCGAGCAGCGCCGCCGTCTCGGCCTCGAGGGCCCCGGCCTCGTCGAGGGCCTCCGATATTCGGGCGGCCAGGAACCTGACCTGCCTGTTCTCGGCCTCGACGAGCGCCGGCGGGGGCGCGGTGGAGGCGGCCGCGGCCTCCACCGCGGCCTCGGCCCGCGGGCCCTCGGCCCCGGAGCGGGCGATCCCCCACGCCCCGCCGAACCCGGCGAGCAGCTCCAGCCACCGCCGGTCCGACAGGTCGACCGCGGCCTCGAGGGCCGGGCAGGACTCGAGCAGCACCGCGCGCAGGCGGTTCTTGTCCCTGGTCGCGCAGGCGACGACGTGGTCGCGCTGCGACGAGAGGGCGCGGGCGGCCTCGAGGGCCTCGCCGCGGCCCGGGACCCCCGACAGGGAGTCCGGCACGCCCAGGGCGGTCCGCGCGATCACCGCGGCGTCGCGCTCGTCGGTCTTGGCCTCGCCGGCGAACAGGCCCGCGGCGCGGCTGGCGGCGAGCCCGGGCAGGTAGGCGACCCCGAGCCCCGCGGCGCGGGCCCGCCTCACGGCGAGGGACCCTATGTTGCGGAACTGGTCGACGACGACGAGCGTGCCGGCGGGCGCGGAGGCGAACAGCGCGTCGAGCTCGGCCTCCCTGTTGCGGACGGGGGCGCTGGCCAGCACCTCCCCGTCGCGGTCGATCAGGCAGGCCCAGTGCGACGACTTGCCGACGTCCAGGCCGAGCACGGCCGCGGGTCTGGTGGATGGCGCTTTCACGGTGGTATCCTTCCGGTAGTCGTTCGACCGGATGGCCTCCCCCTCGGCACTCACATTACCAGCCGCGGCACCTGCCCGGCACTTTCCTATCAGCCGTCGGGGGCGGCGCGCCCCGCGCCGGCAGCACCCAACAGGCCCTCTCGGGGGCAGGGACGTTCGGCCGTGCGCGGGCGCCCGGTCGGCGGCCCGTTCTGGGCGCGCCTCAATCGTAGCCCGAGATGGTCCCAGGCTGACAATTTCGACTGTAATGGACGTTCTTAAACGACCAGTCATTCAAGAACGTCCCCAACGACTACATGAAGGCACCCCCAAGCGGATGTGCTTGAAGGCGCCTCTTGCTTGACTAGCTTTCGATATAGTCCTTGAGCTTGCTGCTGCGGCTCGGGTGGCGGAGCTTCGCCAAGGTCTTGGACTCGATCTGGCGGATGCGCTCGCGCGTGACGCCAAACTCGCGGCCGACTTCCTCGAGCGTACGGGGATGTCCGTCGACAAGGCCAAAGCGCAGCTCGATAACCTTGCGCTCACGATCGGCAAGCGAGTCGAGCACCTGGGTGAGCTGCTCCTGCAGCATGGAGAAGCTGGCGGCATCGGGCGGAACGATGGCCTGGGAGTCCTCGATAAAGTCGCCCAGTTGGGAATCCTCTTCCTCGCCAATGGGGGTCTCGAGCGACACGGGCTCCTGCGAGATCTTCTGGATCTCGCGGACGCGGTCGGCGCTCATGTCCATCTCGGCACCGATCTCCTCGGGGGTCGGGTCGCGGCCCAGGTCCTGAAGGAGCTGACGCTGCACGCGGACGAGCTTGTTGATGGTCTCGACCATGTGCACGGGAATACGGATGGTACGGGCCTGGTCGGCGATAGCGCGCGTGATGGCCTGACGGATCCACCACGTGGCGTACGTGGAGAACTTAAAGCCCTTCTGGTAGTCAAACTTCTCGACGGCGCGGATCAGACCGAGGTTGCCCTCCTGAATCAGGTCCAGGAACAGCATGCCGCGACCGACATAGCGCTTGGCGATGGAGACGACCAGACGCAGGTTTGCGCTGATGAGCGCCTGCTTGGCTTCGAGGCCCACGTTCTCAATGCGCGTAAGACGACGCATCTCGGCACGCGTAAGCTCGAGCTCACCAGCATCGGCAGCCTCGAGCTTCTCGGTGGCCTCAAGACCGGCCTCGATCTTCATGGCCAGATCGACCTCTTCGGAGGCGGTCAGCAGGTCGACCTTGCCGATCTCCTTGAGGTACATACGGACCGGGTCGCCGGTCAGCATCACCGTGGAGGCATCGATGCCGCGCACGCGCGAACGCGAACGAGACGTGCGCACGGTGCGCTTCTTCTTGCTCTTGGAAGAACCCATCTCGGCGTCGGCCTGGCGGGCCATCTTGAGCTCGTGATCGTCGAGCGAGCCGGAATCGTGCTCGTCGTCGTCATCGAAATCGTCAGTATCGGTATCGTTATCGTCATCGTCGACGTCCATGGGGGCGTCGTCGTTACCGCTCGCGGAGATAATCTGGATGCCGCTGTTGCGCAGCGCGGAATACACCGCGGTGAGCTGCTCGTCAGAAACATCGATATCCTTCAGGGCGACCTGAATCTCGTCCTCGGTTACCGAAGTCCTGTTTGAGCCGTTGCCCATGAGCTTTGCAACGTAGGATTCCAGCCCAGTACCCGTGCTCTCAGTCTTTTTTGGCACAGATTCTCCCTTCATAGTCCACAGGACTCAATACTTTAGCACACACATAGACCTCTATACCCAAAAAGAGGACTGGATATAGGCGAGAATACGCTGGTTGACCACAACATCTAGGCTTGTTCGGTGCCTGCGACCTCCAGGCCGATCAAACGGAACGGGTCTGCCACGCCACCGATCGACTTTTGCAGTTCGCGTTGACGCTGCGAATCCTGCGCGGCCTGCACGGTCAGCGCGCGGCGGGCCTCATCATCGAGCGAACGGTCCTGGCGCAGCTTGGCCTGTGCGGCACGCATACGGCGCTTGATGGTGTAGAGCTCGAGCGTATCGAGCATAAAAACGATATTCGTCTCGGTGGGGTGCTTGCTCGTCGCCGAGATGCGCCCGGCACTCACAAGCGTTGCCGCCTCGGGACACACCGAGCGCGCCGCATCCATGCAGGCTGCAGGATCGGTTCCCGGCGGCGTTGCCAGCACGGCCCATGCGATGGACTCGTGACGTGGGTCGACCCACTCGATGGAGCAGATGCGGTCGGCATACGTGCGGAACAGGTCAGGGCAGCTCGTGAGCATCGTCAACAGCTCGCGCTCCCCTGCCAAGGACTTGCGCTCAAGATCGGTAAGAACCATCGGCGTCGCCGTAGCCGGTGCGCCCGAACCGTCAGCCGCAGGCACAGCGCCCATACCATCAGGCACATCGATCGGCGGAAGATCTTCGACGACCTCCACGGGCGCGGCACCGTAGGCATCGAGCGGGACGTAGTCGTACGGCTCTTCTTCGACCGGCGCGGACACCGGCGGCGTCGCGCCCGATGCCCAAGCGCCGCGACCGGCATCGCGAGAACCCGACGCCCGACCGCCCACACCACTGGAGTCCTCAGCCTGCGCCCACTGGCGTTCATAGTTCTGCTCACGACGTCGTTCCGCATCTTCGCGCTTGGCGACGTCGCGAAACACGCGGCCCGAGCTCGCGCGCACGGTCTCCAGATCCAAACCCAGCAGATCGGCAATCTGGATAAAGTACGTATCGATCATATAGCTGTCACGAAGCGGATAGATGAGCGTGAGAGCATCCTCCAGCGCCTTGGCACGACCGCCCGGCGTGGAGATGTCGCTCGACTCCTGCAGCGAACGGTAGACAAAGTCCATGAGCGGCTCGGCCGCGTCGATGCGCGCCTGCAGCTCCTGGCCACAGTGCGCCGTAATAAACTCCATGGGGTCGTTGCCGTCGGGCAGCACCACGCAGCGCAGGTCCATCGAATCCTGCTCGATAAACTGAATCGCGCGGCGCGCGGCCTTTTGACCGGCGGCGTCGCCATCGAACATATACACGATGCGCTTGGCAAAGCGGGTGAGCGTCTTGACGTGATGCTCCGTGAGCGCGGTGCCCAGCGTAGCGACAACGTTTTTAATCCCCGCCTCCCAGCAGGCGATGCAGTCGGTATAGCCCTCCACCACGATGGCGGTATCCTGCGCGACGATAAACTCCTTGGCCCAATTAAAACCGTAGAGGTTTCGCTTTTTATGAAACACGCTCGTCTCGGCGGTATTGAGGTACTTAGGCTGGCCGTCGCCCATAATACGACCGCCAAAGGCAATGTTGTGACCCTGCTCGTCAAAGATGGGAAACATCACGCGGTCGTAGAAGCGGTCGGCAAGCTGTCCGCGTCCACGGCTAACGGCAACGTTGGCGTCGATCATCTCCTGCGGGGTAAAACCCGCCTGGGACAGGTGCGACACCAGCGCGTTACGGCCCGGTGCAAAGCCCAGGCAGTAGCGGCGGCAGACGTCGCCGCCCATGCCGCGGCTGGCAAAGTACTCGCGCGGACGGCCGTCCTTACCGCGCATGAGCATGGTGTGGTAGAACTGGGCGGTCTCGGCGCACAGATCGTAGATGCGGGCACGCTTGGTGCCGCGCTCGCGGCGATCTCCGGTGTCATGCAGCTCAATACCCGCGCGATCGGCCAAGTAACGGATTGACTCGGGAAAGCTCAGGTTCTCGCGCTTCATGATATACGTGAAAACGTCGCCACCCTCGCCGCAGCCAAAGCAATGCCACACCTGCGTGGCGGGGATAATGTGGAAGGACGGCGTCTTTTCGCCATGGAAGGGGCAGCATCCCCAAAACTCATGGCCGCGGGGCTTGAGCTCGACCGTTTCCTGCACGATAGCAACCAGGTCGGACGCAGCGCGTACCTGGTCTTTTTCCTCATCGCTAATCACGAATGCTCACCCCCTGATCGCCCATGTTGTGACGAATATCTTCGATATTACCCTCGACGGTCGCGATCAACTCATCCAGCGAATCGAACACGCGCGACGGACGCAGCCAGCGCGTAAACGCCAGCGAAACGGAAGCGCCGTACAGGTCGCCCATATAACCAATTAAGTTAGCCTCGAGATGCGCAGATGCCGCATCGTCGGCATACGTCGGCGGCAGTCCAACGTTAACAGCAGCGGGCCACACGGTGTCATCGACGAGCACCAGGCCCTCATACACGCCATCGGCAGGCACCTGAATGCCGTCGGGAACTTGCAGGTTTGCCGTGGGAAAGCCCATACCAGAGCCCTCGTGACGGCCGCGAATAACACCGCCATGCACCATATACGGACGGCCGAGTAACTCAGCAGCCAGCTCCACATGGCCCTGTCCGAGCTCATGACGGATACGGGTGGCGCAAATGGCCTCACCGCCCTCGCAAAGCAGGTCGTGACCGTACACGTCAACGCCGTGCTCGGAACCCCAGGCGCGCATCTCGGCAACACCAGAAGCACCGCCACGACCCAGCCTAAAGTCACTGCCAACGCGAATCGATCGAATGTCGACCAGACGCGACACCAGCGAGAGAAAATCAACATGGTCAAGCGCCGCAACCTCAGGCGTAAAGGGAACGGCCACCACCGCATCGACCCCAGTTTGAGCCAGGGCATGCAGACGGTCGGCCGTCGTCATCAATTTTTGAGCGGGCGAAGGGCTCACCACAACGTCCGGGTCGGGATCGAAGGTAACCACGACCGCCTTACAGCCATGGGCACGGGCATCACGGACAAGCGCTTCGATGAGTTCCTGGTGTCCACGGTGCACGCCATCGAACACGCCGATGGCGATCGAGGCAGCACCCAGGTGCTCACACTTATCAAACGCATCGGCAATAACGATGCGAGCCTCGTCCGACTCGCCCGCGAAAAAGATACGCGCGAGCTCGCGAGCGGACAACATCATCGAACACCGCCGATTGCCTGCGGAAAAACGTGCTCCATGACAAAGCGGCCACCCTCAATGCGGGCGAGCGCCTTGAGTCCCCCATCGAGCACCAACGCAAACGGCGCCTTCGAGGCATCGAAATCGGAAAGCGCACGCTCAACGGGAATGCGTCGGCCGCAGAGCAGGTCGTCGGCAAGATTGCCCGGCAAGTCAACACGTGTGGCGCCCAGGGCCGCAATGGGATCCAGGGCAAAGCCAGCCGCGGACTCGGGAGAAAGCTCCTCGACCGCATGACAGGCGCCAATGGAAACAACACCGGAGGCCGTGCGGCGCAGCGCGGAAATGTGCGCGGCGCTCTCACAGGCGCGGCCCAGGTCGCGAGCGAGCGCTCGGATATAGGTGCCCTTGCTCACCGAGAACGCCACGGTCCACACACACGAATCACCCTCGCCGCCCACGGCAATCAGGTCGGCGGCATAGACCTCGACGGAGCGCGGAGGTAGGTCCACCGCATTGCCCTCGCGAGCAGACTTGTAGGCGCGAACGCCATTGACCGAGATAGCCGAAAAAGCCGGCGGCACCTGCATCTGCGGGCCCAGCATGGCGGCTAAGCGCTCGCGGGCATAGGCAGAATCGCGGAGCTCGTTGGCAACAGCCACCGTGCGGACGGCCTCGCCCTCCGCATCATCGGTATTGGTCTCGGCGCCAAACGAGATGTCGGCGACGTAGCTTTTGGTATCGAGCGTGAGCATACCCAGCAGACGAGCAGCCTGGCCCACGCCCACTACCATGACACCCGATGCCATGGGGTCGAGCGTGCCGGCATGGCCGACGCGCCGTTCATGAAGGGCGCGCCGGCATTGCGAAACCACATCGTGGGACGTGCAGCCCACCGGCTTATCGACGGCGAGCAGCATATTCAATTGAGAAGGCGTACGACGAGCCATGTACCATCCAAAAATTAAAGCTCGACGGTCACCGAAGCGGGATCCTCCCCTACCAGCTCGGCCAGCATGGGAAGTGCCACGGTGAGCGTCTCGAGAATCGTTCCGTTGTTGGAGAAACCGGCGGCAGCGGGATGTCCGCCTCCGCCAAAGGCAGCAGCGATCTCGGACACGTTGAGGTCGCCCTTGGAGCGTAGGTTGCCGCGCACCTTGGTATCGCCCTCAATACCCTTCAGGAACAGACAGACCTCTACGCCCATCACCGAGCGCACCACGTCAACCAGGCCGTCGCACTCATCCGAGGTGACACCGCAAGCCTCAAGGTCGCTCTGGTACGCATAGCTATACGCGACGCGCCCGTGGGCCACCGTCTTGATGCGGCCCATAACGATGGACTTGAGGTGCAAAAACTCAACGCGCATGCTCTGATATACCTCGAGTGCCACACGCGCCGGATCGGCACCGTGGGCAACTAGACGCGAGGCCGCATGGAACGCAGCAGCATCGGCGTTTTGGTACTGAAAACGGCCGGTATCGGTAACCAAGCCGCACAACAGGCAGGTCGCAACGCCATCACGTGCAACAATGCCACAATTGTCCAAGAAACGGTCAATGATCATGGCGCAGGCTGCAGCTTCAACGCGCCTCAGACTGAGCTCGGCAAACTCCTCACGCGCCGGATGGTGGTCGAAACACACCACATGCTTGGAGCGACGAAGCACCTCGGCGGAATTATTGAGACGCTCGACGACCGGTACGTCCACCGAGATGAACAGGTCCGGATTGCCAGTATACGCAGATGCCGGCACCAGGCGATCGGAGCCTTCCATAAAGCGGTAGATGCGCGGAACCGGGTCATCGTCTGCCAGCAGCAGCGCAATGTCCTTGTTGGGGAAAAACTTCATGAGCGAAAGGCCCAGACCCAACACGGAGCCCAGGGCGTCGCCATCGGGAGAAGTGTGTCCCGAAATCGCAATGGAGGACGCACCCTCGATGAACTCGAGGATGCGTCGCTGAATATCTGCAGACTCGCACGAGGCGAGGTCGGCGGAATTAGTCATCTAAAGCTGCCTCCTGGGCGGCATCCGCTATCGGATAGCCGTCCTCGTCCTTTTCGATCGCAAGCGTAGCGGGAACGTTTTCCAGCGCACGCGTGATGCGCTCGGCCTCATCGGTCGAGCGATCGATGCGAAAATCGAGTTCGGGCGTGACACGCCAATCGAGCGAGCGAGCCAACAGGCTACGAATACGGCCCTTGGCGCTTGCGAGCGCCTCCATGACCTCGTCGTAGCGGCTCGCATCGCACGACACGTACACACGCGCGAACGAACGGTCCACCGCGACCTCGACCGCGGTCAAAGTAACCAGGTCGAGACGCGGATCGGAAACCTCAAAGAGCAGGATATAACCAAGCTTCTCGCGAAGCTGCTCGCCCAGACGGCGGGTTGCCTGCGTTTGCTTCATAGCGCTACCCCCTACTCGGTACGGGCAACCTGGTCGATGCGGTAACCCTCGATCTGGTCGCCGGGCTTGATGTCCTGGAAGTTCTCCAGGCCAATGCCGCCCTCGGAACCGCTCTTGAGGCTCTTGGCCTCGTCCTTGTAGTGGCGCATCGAGGCGATCTTGCCGTTGAAGACCACGATGCCGTCGCGCACCAGGCGCACGGAATCGGTCGCGGCGATCTCGCCCTCTTCGACGCGGACACCGGCGGCGATGCCGACTTTGGGCACCTTGAAGGTGTCCAGGACGGTCGCGGTACCCGTGGCGACCTCGACCTCGGTGGGCTTGAGCATGCCGATACGGGCCGCGTCGAGCTCCTCGAGGCACTTGTAGATGACGTCGTAGCAACGGATCTCGACGCCCTCGCGCTCGGCAGCGGAGCGGGCCTTACCGTCGGGACGGACGCCAAAGCCGATGATGATGGCGTTGGAGGCGTCGGCCAGGACGACATCGGTCTCGTTGATGGCGCCAACGGCGGAGTGGATCGTGTTGATGCGAACCTCGGACTGATCCATCTTGTCGAGCGAGTCCTGAAGGGCCTCGATGGAACCCTGGACGTCGGCCTTGATGATCAGGTTGAGCTCCTTGACCTCGGCGTCGGCGATGGTCTCGAAGAGGTTCTCGAGCGTGACGTGCTTGACGCGGCTCTGCTCCTCGATACGGGCCTTGAGCGAACGCTCGTCGGCAAGGGCGCGAGCCTCGCGCTCGTCCTCGAACACGCGGAACTCGTCACCGGCGTTGGGCACGGACTGCAGGCCCAAAATCTCGACGGCGTCGGAGGGACCGGCCTCGGTGACGGCGCGACCCTTGGGGTCGAGCATGGCGCGGACGCGGCCGTAGGTAAGGCCGGCGACCAGCGTATCGCCCACGTGCAGGGTACCGCGGGTCACGAGCACGGTAGCGACCGAGCCGCGGCCCTTATCGAGCTTGGCCTCGAGGACGTTGCCGGAGGCAAAGGTGTCCGGGTTGGCCTTAAGCTCGAGCACGTCGGCCTGGAGCAGCACGGTCTCCAGAAGGTCGTCGATACCGATCTTCTGCTTGGCAGAGATGTTGACGAACATGTTCTGTCCGCCCCACTCCTCGGGGATGACGCCGTACTCGGTGAGCTCCTGGCGCACGCGGTCGGGGTTGGCGCCCGGCTTATCGATCTTGTTGACGGCGACGACGATGGGTACGCCGGCGGCCTTGGCGTGGTTGATCGACTCGATGGTCTGAGGCATGACGCCGTCGTCGGCAGCCACGATCAGAATGACGATGTCGGTCACCTTGGCGCCGCGGGCACGCATGGCCGTAAAGGTCGCGTGGCCGGGGGTATCGATGAAGGTGATCTTGCGGTCGTTGATCATGACCTGCGAAGCGCCGATGGCCTGCGTAATGCCGCCCGCCTCGCCGGCAGCAACGCCGGTGTGACGGATGGCGTCGAGCAGCGACGTCTTGCCGTGGTCGACGTGGCCCATGACGGTGACGACCGGGGCGCGCGGCTTAAGATCAGCAGGATCGTCGTAGAACGAGAAGGTGTTCTCCTCCTCGGGGGTGATGATCTTGATCTGGCGGCCCAGGTCGTCGGCGACGAGCTCGACGAGGTCATCGGACATGGACTGCGTCATGGTGAGCGGCGTACCCAGCAGGAACAGGCGCTTGATGATGTCGTTGGCCGGAACGTCGAGCGCCTCGGCAAGCTCCTGGACGGTAACGCCCTGGGAGACCTTGATGGCGTCGAGGTCCTCGGGGTTCACGCCCTGAGCCAGCGCCTCCTCTATCTTGCGCTCCTCCTGAGCCTTGGCAGCCTCGCGCTCGCGCTTCTCCTTGCGCTTCTTGCGGCGACCGGTGGACTCGCGAGAGGCCTCCTCGACGGCGGCGCGGGCCTCCTCGAGCACCTTCTCGCGGCTGTACTCCTCGGCCTCGCGAGCCATGCGGCTGTAGTGGTCCTCTTCGTTGTTGTGACCGCCCTTGCGTTTCTTGCCCTTGCCCTGCTTATCGGGGTTGGGGAAGTCCATGCCGGCAGCGACGTTGTTACTGGCGTTGGTGCGATGGCTGTGCGGACGGCTCTCGGAGGCGTTGCGCTCGGAGTTGTTGTCGGAAGCGTTGCGATCGTTACGACGGCCACCGCGGCGGTCGTTGTTGCCGCCACGACGGTTACCGCGCTCTGCGGCGCGCTCGGCCTTGGCCTTGTCCTCGGCGTCCTTCTTCTCCTTGAGCACGGTCTCCTGTGCGGCGATCTGGTCGAGCAGCGAACGGAAGCGCGAACCGGAGTCGGAAGCGGGAACGGCGCGGCGCTGGGCCTCGCGGGCAGCCTCCTCCTTCTCGCGGGCAAGGCGCTCCTGCTCGGCCTTCTTCTTAGCCTCGGCCTCGGCGCGGGCAGCCTCCTCGGCAGCCTGGGCTGCGGCAAACTGGCGACGCTCCTCCTCGCGGGCCTTCTCGGCGGCGATGCGCTCGCGCTCGGCCTCGGCGGCGCGAGCGGCCTCCTCGGCGGCAGCTGCCTGCTCCTCGGCCTGCTTGGCGGCCTCGACTTCCTGGGCGCGGGCCTCGATCACCGAGGCGAGCTGCTTGCGGACCATGGCGACATAGGCGTCCTCCAAGGTGGAGGAAGCGGACTTAGCGGGAATCTTCATATCGGCGAGATGACCCATCAGTTCCTTGGAGGTCATGCCGAACTCTTTGGCCAGGGTTGACACACGGACTTTTGCCATATGACTTCACCTACCCTTTCTGGCACCTTGGGTGCCTAGAGACTGAACGAGCGTGGGAGACGCGCCGGGACCCGCCCGGCGCAAACGCGCGCTAGATCAGGTCCTCCGCATCATCGAAGGCGTCGGTGTCGTGGACACCGCAGAAACGGGAGCCGGGACGAGCCTGGTTGCGGCACTGGATGCCGTCCTCGGACACGTACTCGCAGCGGCGGACGTCCTCGTCCTCCTCGTCACCGATCAGGTCAGCGGCGGGTTCCTCGTGAACGGGAACGTTCTTGAGGATGTCGGCGGCAAGCGTCTCGGACTTGATGTCGATGTGCCAGCCGGTCAGGCGCGCGGCGAGGCGGGCGTTCTGGCCCTCCTTGCCGATGGCGAGGGACAGCTGGTCGTCGGGCACGATGACGCCGGCGTAGGCCTTCTCCTCGTCAATGAGGACGCGGGTGACCTTAGCGGGCGACAGGGCGTTAGCGACGTAGACGGCAGGATCGGCATCCCACAGGATGACGTCGACGCGCTCGCCGCGGAGCTCGCCCACGACAGCGCGAACACGGCTGCCCTTGGGACCGACGCAGGCGCCCACGGGATCCAGGCGGTCGTCGAGCGAGTGGACAGCGACCTTGGAGCGCTGACCAGGCTCGCGGGCGATCGACTTGATCTGGACGGTGCCCTCATAGATCTCGGGCACCTCCTGCTCAAACAGACGACGCATGAGCTCGGGGTGGGTACGGGAGATGACAATCGGCGGACGGCTGTGCTCGCCGCGAACCGGCTGCAGGTTGGAGTTGGGGTCGCGAACGTCGATGATCACGGCCTTGATGTGCTGGTTGTGCAGGTAGCGCTCGCCCATCGGACGCTCGTTGCGCTCGTTCTCGTAACGACGCTGGTCAAAGTGCGGAAGCTCGGCCTCGACGCCCTCGCGGATCTTGACGATCGTGAAGTCGGGCGTGGACTGCAGCACGGTACCGCTGATGAGGTCACCGATGCGGCCGGAGAACTCCTCGTAAATCTGCTCGCGGGCGGAGTTGCGCACGATGGCGTTGATCTCGGCCTTAGCGTGCTGGGCAGCGATGCGGCTCGTGTTCTTGGGAGTGACGTCGATCTCCTCGAACTCGGTGAAGTTGCCCTCCTCGTCCATGGAATCGTCGATCGGCTCCAGGCGGTAGACGTAGATCTTGCCGGTGGTGCGGTCGATGGTCACCTTGGCGCCCCACTCAAGATGCAGGATCTCGGCATAGCTCTTGGCGAGCGACTGCTCCAGGCGGTCGATCAGGTAGAGCTGGTCGATGTGCTTCTCCTGGCAAAGCTCCATCAGGGCGGACATCATGTCGGATGCTGCCATCTTACTTTCCTTCCTTCGCGGGCTTGAAGTCGTAGGTGGGCTTCAACTTGCACTTTTTAACATCAGAGAAATCGAGGGTGACGGACTCGCCGTCCTCGAGCTCGAGGGTCACGTTCGTCTCGGTGGCGGCGGCAATCTTGCCGGCGTACTTGCGACGGCCCTCGGTAGCGGTAGAGGTGAGCTCGCAGTTCTCGCCCACAAAGCGGGCAAAGTCGCACGGGCGGCGCAGCGGGCGCGCCATACCCGGGCTCGACACCTCGAGCGTATAGCTCGAAGAGATGGGATCGAGCTCCTCAATCACATCGCCGACCCACTTGGTGTTGGCCGTGACGTCGTTGAGCGACAGGCTCTGACCCTCAGCACCCTCGATACGCACACGCACGCAGGGGGCCTTGGTGGCACCCACGAGCTCGACGTCGACGATGTCGACATCGTGCTGGGGAGCGACGGCCTCGAGCGCGTCGATGATCGCCTGCTCGGTCTTGGTCTTGACCATTGCGGCACCTCCATCCATACAAAAAAGAAGCGGGGCCGAAACCCCACTTCTTACAATTACAACTTCATTTGCAAGCAAACTATACCAATAGCTGCGGAAACGTGCAAGCACAGTACGAACCTGCAGGTCAGCGAGCGCACAGCTTCTCCACAAGAAATGGATAATTGGGTGTTGCGGCAAGTGTCCATAACCAAAACGAGGGACGACCCAACCGGATCGCCCCTCGTCTTTTATGCGTCAGCTAAGCGCGCAGTGCTTACTTGACCACCAGGTTGACGAGCTTGCCGGGCACGCAGATGGCCTTGACGACCGTCTTGCCCTCGGTCCACTTAGCGACAGCGGCCTCGGCGGCAGCCTGCATTTCCTCGTTGGAGGCATCGCGGGCCACGTCAATGCGGCCACGGACCTTGCCGAGTACCTGGACGACGATCTGCACCGTGTCCTCGATGGACTCGGCCAGGTCAAACTCAGGCCAGGCGGCGGTGTAGGCATTGCCCTCGCAGCCGAGCGCCTCGTGCCACAGCTCATCGGCCCAGAACGGGCAGATGGGGGCGAGGACGCTCACGATATCCTTAGCCACGCCGTAGCACAGCGCCTTGTCACGGGAAGCGCTCTCGGTGGCATTGAGGTAGGCGCTCGCCGCGTTGACGAGCTCCATGACGGCCGAGATCGCGGTGTTAAACTGGCCGCGATCGAAGTCCTCGGTGCACTTGGCGATGGTGCGGTGACGCTCACGATAGAGTTTCATCGCGACCTCGTCGAGCGCGGACTTGTCGAAGGCCACGTTGGCGTCACCGGACTGGACGAGCTGCCAAACGATACGCCAGGCGCGCTTGATAAAGCGGTTGGCGCCCTCGACGGCCTTGGGATCCCAGTCGAAGTCCTTCTCGGGCGGGGCGATAAACAGGATCGCCAAACGCATGGTGTCGGCACCGTAGGGCTCGATGACCGAGCTCGGGGGCACGACATTGCCCTTGGACTTGGACATGGTGTCGCCGTTCTCGTCCTTGACCATGCCCTGGCACAGCAGGTTGGTGAAGGGCTCGTCCACGCTCAGAAGGCCCAGGTCGCGCAGTGCCTTGGTAAAGAAGCGGCTGTAGAGCAGGTGCAAAATAGCGTGCTCGATGCCGCCGATGTAGTTATCGACGGGCATCCAACGGTCGGCGGCCTCACGGGAGAAGGGCAGCTCAGTGTTGTGCGGATCGGTATAGCGCAGGTAATACCAGCTGGAGCAGGTAAAGGTGTCCATGGTATCGGTCTCGCGCTTGGCCGGGCGGCCGCAGACCGGGCAGGTGGTCTCGTAGAACTCCTTGCACTCGGCAAGGGTTTCGCCAGCGCCCAGGTCCAGGTTCTCGGGCAGCGTCACCGGCAGCTGATCCTCGGGCACGGGCACGATGCCGCAGTGCTCGCAGTGGATGGCCGGGATGGGGTTGCCCCAATAGCGCTGACGGGAAATGAGCCAGTCGCGCAGACGGAACTCGACCTTGCGACGACCACAGCCCATGGCCTCGAGGTCGGCCACGATCGCAGCCTCGCCCTCGGAGTGCTTGCCGCCGCGCATGCCGGTGTACTTGCCGGACTGGACGAGCGTGCCCTCGGCAGCGTGGGCGCAATCCCAGTCGACGGTCTCGGCATGGAAGGTATCGATGGTCTCGCCGCCGGCCTCGACGGCAGCGCGATCGTCATCGTCCAGGATGATCGGCACGATCGGCAGGTCGTACTTGCGGGCAAACTCAAAGTCGCGCTGGTCGCCACAGGGAACGGCCATGACGGCGCCGGTGCCGTAGTCGGCAACGACATAATCGGCAACCCACACGGGGACCTTCTCGCCGTTGACGGGGTTTACAACATAGCGGCCCGTGAAGGCACCGTGCTTCTCGAGGGTGCCCTGGGCACGCTCGACGGCAGAGATATGCTTGGAGTTCTCGACGATCTTGGTGACGGCCTCCTCGTACTCCGTGCCCTCGACGAGCTCGTGCAGGCCGGCGTACTCGGGAGCCAGGACAAAGAAGGAGACGCCAAAAAGGGTATCGGCACGCGTGGTGAAGACGGTGATCTTGCCCTCATCGCCCTCGATGGGCACGCCATCCTGGTCGCACAGGGTAAAGTCGACCTCGGCGCCCTCGGAGCGACCGATCCAGTTGGCCTGCATCTGCTTGACGCGCTCGGGCCAGCCGGGGAGCTTCTCCAGGTCGTCGAGCAGCTCCTGAGAGTACTCGGTGATCTTGAAGTACCACTGCTCAAGGTCGCGCTTCTCGGGCTCGGTGCCGCAGCGCCAGCACTTGCCCTCAGTGACCTGCTCGTTGGCCAGAACGGTCTTGCAGGTGGGGCACCAGTTGACCGGGTTCTTTTTGCGGTAGACCAGACCCTTTTCCCACAGCTTCTCAAAGATCCACTGACCCCAGCGGTAGTAGTCGGGGCTGCAGGTCTTGACCATGCGATCCAGATCATAGGAGAAGCCCATGCGCTTCATCGTGGCGAGCGCCTGGTCCATGTTCTTATACGTCCAGGCGGCAGCCTGCGTATTGTGCTTAATGGCGGCGTTCTCGGCGGGCAGGCCAAAGGCGTCAAAGCCGATGGGGTGCAGCACGTCGTAGCCGCGCATGCGGGCCTGACGGGCCATGGCATCGCCGATGGTATAGTTGCGCGCGTGGCCCATGTGCAAGTCGCCCGACGGATACGGGAACATCTCGAGCACGTACTTCTTGGGCTTGCTGTCGTCGGTGTCGACGGCAAAGAGGTTGGAATCCTCCCAGGCCTTCATCCACTTGGACTCAATGGCCTGCGCGTCGTAAGCAGGGATCTCGTCCTTATGATCTGTGCAATCGCACATATCAGCTCCTTTAATCTTAGCTGGGGTCGGTCGGCTTAGCTTTATTCGCTACTGCGGACAGTCCTGCTCGCACGAAGAGCACGTTTAGTGCTCTTCGGCTCGTGCGGAACTTGTAGCGAGCAAAGCCTAGCCGCCCGACCCTAGGGTTAACTTGGATGATTCTAGCAAATACAACAAGCGAGATGCCTGCGACTTGCGGGCATCTCGCTTTATCTAAATAACGTGGCTGAGAATCAACCTTTGATATGCAGCTCTTACCTTATCGATAGGAAACGCTCTGCTGGGAATCCTTGACGACTACGTCGTGGGCGCCGCCTTCGACGATCGAGGTCGAGCTTACCAGGGTCAGGCGTGCCTTTTCCTGGAGCTCGGGGATCGAGAGGGCACCGCAGTTGCACATCGTGGACTTGACCTTGTAAAGCGTGCCGCCCACGCCGTCCTTAAGGGAGCCGGCGTAGGGAACGTAGGAGTCGACACCCTCGACGAAGCTGAGCTTCGCGGCGCCACCCAGGTCGTAGCGCTGCCAGTTGCGGGCACGCGCAGAACCCTCGCCCCAGTACTCCTTCATGTACTGGCCATTGACGTTGACGCGCTCGGTTGGGCTCTCGTCGAAGCGGGCGAAGTAGCGGCCCAGCATCATAAAGTCGGCGCCCATGGCAAGGGCGAGCGTCATGTGGTAGTCGTAGACGATGCCGCCGTCGGAGCACACGGGCACGTAGACGCCGGTCTCCTCGTAGTACTCGTCGCGAGCGCGACAGACGTCGATCAGCGCGGTAGCCTGGCCACGACCGATACCCTTGGTCTCGCGGGTGATGCAGATGGAACCGCCACCGATACCGACCTTGATGAAGTCAGCGCCGCAGTCTGCCAGGAAGCGGAAGCCCTCGGCGTCGACGACGTTACCGGCACCGACCTTGACGTCCTCACCGTAGTTGGCGCGAATCCACTCGATGGTGCGCTTCTGCCACTCGCTGAAGCCCTCGGAGGAGTCGATGCACAGGACATCGGCGCCGGCCTCGATGAGCAGCGGCACGCGCTCGGCATAGTCGCGGGTGTTGATACCGGCGCCGACCATGTAGCGCTTGTCGCCGTCGAGCAACTCGTTAGGGTTGGTCTTATGGCTGTCGTAGTCCTTGCGGAAGACGATGCCCATAAGGTGATCGTTGTCGTCGACGATGGGCAGGGCGTTAAGCTTGTTGTCCCAGATGACGTCGTTGGCAACCTTGAGGCTGATGTTCTTGTCGCCCACGATGAGCTGCTCACGCGGGGTCATGAACTCGGAGACCTTCGTCTGGTGGTCATCGCGACTGGGGCGATAGTCACGGCTGGTGACGATGCCCAGGAGCTTACCCTTGGGAGTGCCGTCGTCGGTGACCGGCATGGTGGAGTGACCGGTCTTCTCCTTGAGCTCGATGACCTGCTCCATGGTCATGTCGGGGGTCAGCGTGGAATCGGACTGAACGAAGCCGGCCTTGTGATCCTTGACGGCCTTGACCATAGCGGCCTCGGACTCGGCACTCTGAGAACCGTAAATGAAGGACAGGCCACCCTCGGTAGCGAGCGCGACACCCATATCGACGCCCGAGACGGACTGCATGATGGCGGAAACCATGGGGATGTTCAGGGTGATTGCCGGCTTCTCACCGCGCTTAAAGCGGGTTAGCGGCGTCTTAAGAGAGACGTTGTTGGGGATGCACTGCGAGGACGAGTAACCAGGGACCAGCAGATACTCCGAAAACGTGTGGGACTCACCGGGAAAGAACGTAGCCATGTTTCTCCTTTTTCCATGCGACCGGTCGGCTGCAGGCCTCGTAGGACCCAGCCCAACCTTGGGCGCCCAATACTGGGGAAGTATCTTAACGCACTTTGACTGCTACAATGCATGATTTAAGAAGAGCACACGAGGGTTTGACGCAGGCTTTGCGTTTGCCCAGCAAACACTTTAGCGGGGAGACGTGGAGCACATGGAGTACAAGACGACGGCAAAGTTGGTTATTCAAGCGTGCGATAAGGATCTGCCGGGCGTGTTCGGCCACGGCTGCGTCTTGCTGCTGCAAGGTATCGCCCGCGAACACTCGCTCAACCGGGCCGCCAAAAGCATGGGCATGGCGTATTCCAAGGCCTGGCGCATCGTGAACGAGGCCGAAGGTCAGCTGGGCTGCAAACTCATCGAGCGCGACGGAGCCCGCGGATCCACCCTCACCCCCGCCGGCGAGCGAGCCATAGCGGTCTACGAGGAGCTACAGGCAGACATCAACAACGTCATTGCCACCAAAGCAAACGACCTCATCGCCAGCATCACTAAAAAGTAGCTACTTACGGAGGGCGTTGTCTAGGGTGGCGGCCACGATCAAGGGGTCGTCGGTGCCGGCGAAGAGGCGGATGGTGCTCCCCTGCTTGCCACGTGGAGCCGAAAGGCGCGTCGTTGCGCCGCCGGCGGGTGATGTGCGGAATTCGTCCGGCAGTATGCTGAAGAATTCGCCTGCGGTGCAGTCCATCAGGTCAAACTCTACTGCCGGGCCAAAACCGTGCTCCAGGATGCCGGTCGCGATGGCATGGTCGGAATGTGAGGTCAGCCCGGGATAGTGCACGTTGCGCACCATCTCGTTCGCAGCCAAGTACTCGGCCAGCGCACGGGCGCGGTCGAAATGTGCCTGCATGCGGGTGTCGAGCGTGTCGAGCCCGTGCTCTAGAACCTCAGCCTCAACGGAGGACAAGTCGAGTACGGCCAATCCGCACCCCTCGATCAGCGCATGCGCGCACTCGGCAGCGGCATCCACACGATGGCGCTTGAGCTGCGAGCGCGCGACCGAGGCGGCTACGAGCTTGCGTGGAGCCTCACCGGCACGCACACGATCGAGTGCCTCAAGGGACAGCACAGCACCTAAACGCAGCGGATCGCACCCAAAGACGCTTGCCACGGTGTTATCCACTACGAGCAGCGCATGAGCCTCACGCGCTGCGCGGCCTAACGCACGAAGATCGGGAACGAGCAGACCAAACCCGCCGATAGAGTTGACGAACCACCACAGGTGCGGCCCCTCGGCATCAAACGAAGCATCAAAGCCCTCGGACGCAGCAGCAAACGCGGCAGCCGACGGCTCCCCCACCATAGCCACGTCGCAGGCATCAAAGCCGTGCGCAAACGCATCGACAAAGTCGTCCGCAAAGGCCACCAGGCGATCGCCGGGACGTACAACCCCCAACAGAGACAGCGCCGCCGGCACATGCAGGGCCGCAACAAGACGCGCCTCACGCGCGCCAGTCCTTGCAGCCCAGGCCCCTTCTAGCAGCCGTACGCCCATACGGCAACCTCCCTTCATTAACAAAAACCCACGATGCGGATGTTTCCCGCATCGTGGGTAACGGCTGCAGTATAGCGCCGATATGCGACGAATCGCCTAGATGATGAGCGTATGATAGGTCACGCTCGCACCCGGGGCGTCAACGGTCACGCCATAGGCCTCGGGATAGATGCGCGTCGAGAACACGAGTGCGCCATCGTTCACAAACACCTCGACCGACGAGACATCGCCGACAATGCGCACGTTACGAACCTCGTCGACGGGCTCCCAACGCACGGTGCGACCGCAGCCGGCAGAAGCGCGACCCTCATCGGTAAATCGCATCTCAAAGCGCGCGGGCAGCTCGCCCTCGGCGGGCACAAACGCCAGCTTCAGCTCGCCATCAACGATTGCGGTAAATGCGCCGTCGACACCGTCGACAACAACGTCAAAGCAGGTGTCGCCGGCAACCTCCAACGAACCCTCCCCCATACGCACCGAGGCATAATGGTGCTCGATCTCGCGCACCGGCTGCTGCAGCACCACGCCGCCGGCACCGGCTGTAAGCTCACGCGGCACTGTCATGCAGTGCTGCCAGCCGCACGCCACGGTGGGCGCATTGTCATAGGTCGGCTCATCGGGCATGCCCATCCAGCCAATCAGAATTTGGCGACCATCCTCGGCCGTGAATTCCTGCGGAGCATAGAAGTCAAAGCCGGCGTCCCACAGGCGGAACTCGCCCAGCTCATAAGCGTCCTTGCCACCCGTAATGTTACCCGTAACGGGCATGTAGCCCGCTGCATACACATTGCCGCGGTCCCAACGGTCGCCCTCGAGCCCCTGGGGAGAGAAAGACAGAAACCTTGCCGGCACGCCGCCATCCGCCTCAAGCTCCAGATACCCCGGGCACTCCCACATAAAGCCAAAGCGCTCGGGGGTAGACACGCGGCTCTCGAGCTCCCAACTCAGCATATCGGCCGAGCCATACACCAGGATCTCGCCCACATCACGCCCGGCACCCTCGCCGTGCATGGCGCAAAATCGACTATCGACATGCGGCCCATCCACGCGACGACGCGCGCCCAGCACCATGTGGTAACGCCCATTATCATCGCGCCACACCTTGGGATCGCGCACATGGCAGGTCAAATCCTCGGGATAATCATCGGACGCCAGCACCACGCGCTTTTGGCTGAACTCCCGACCGGCAAGGCCATCAACGCTCTCGACATAAACAGTATCGGCACGACGGCCGGTATTGACGTAGTCGTACGTCCCGTCCGCATCGGATAGCTTCACGTTGCCCGTGTACAGCACGCGAATGCGGCCGTCCTCGGCAAGCGCGGAGCCCGAATACACGCCATGGCAATCGAACGGCTCGTCGGGCAGCAGCGGGGTGCCAACGTAGTCCCACGTCATAAGGTCGCGGCTTGTGGCATGGCCCCACATCTTGACGCCTCCGTTCACATCAAACGGGGCATACTGAAAGTACACGTGAAATACGCCATCTGCCTGGCAAAGACCGTTGGGGTCGTTGAGCCAGCCCGCCGGCGGCATAATATGGAAGTTCTGGCCATACGCGCCATGACCGCACTCAGAGGCGGCGGCGTCAACAGCGGCGACCAGCTTTGCAAGATCGCGACCAAGGGCATTAGACATATCAAAGTCCTAACGGATCGAAAGTTACAAGGCGCCACAGATCGGCGCCAGATGCGGGAAACACCCGCGAGCATACAGCCCGCGGGCATTCCCTCAATCAAAAGCTCTTAGGCCTGCTCGGAAGCCTTGGGCTCGTCCTTGTACAGGACAAACGAGACGCCAAAGGAAACCAGCGCGGCAACCGCAAACATGATCGCGTACTGCACGGGCTGGGCCAGGCACAGCAGGATACCGAAGATACCGGTAACGCCCGTGCCGGAGGCAGCCAGCGAAGTGAGCGCGCAGACCAGGGCGCCGCAACCGCCGCCGATGCAGCCGGCGATGAAGGGCTTAAAGAAGCGTAGGTTCACACCAAAGATGGCAGGCTCGGTAATGCCCATGAAGGCGGACAGAGCCGAAGGAAGCGCCAGGCCCTTGATCTTGGCATCGCGGGTCTTAAAGGCAACGGCAAGCGCTGCGCCACCCTGGGCGATATTGGCAGCGCTGGCGATGGGCAACCAGTAGGTCACGCCATACTGGGCGAGCTGGCCCAGGTCGATGGCGGTGTACATCTGGTGGATACCGGTAACGACCGTGGGAGCATAGAACAGGCCGACGATAAAGGAACCGATGCCGAAGGGCAGGGTCAGCAGGGTCTGGATCAGACCGAGGATGGCGTTCTCGGCCCACACGAAGATGGGGCCGACGGCAACGAGCGTAACGAGCACGGTCACGAACACCGAGACGAGCGGGGTCACAAAGAGGTCGAACATCTCGGGAACGATCTTGTGCAGGCGCTTCTCGAGGAAGGCCAGAATGGCGCAGGCGATAACGATGGGGATCACGTGGCCCTGATAGCCGACCCACTCAAAGCTGTACACACCGGGAATAACGGTGACCATGGTCTGAACGCCCTCGGAGGCAACCGTGTAGGCGCTCTGCAGCGAGGAGTTGATAAACGCACCGCCGACGACGGCACCCAGGTACGGGTTGGCGCCAAAGGCCTTAGCGGCGGAGTAGCCGATCAGGATCTGCAGAATGCCAAAGGACGTGCCCGAGACCAGGTCGGCGATCTTGTAGATAAAGTTATTGGTGTCGAGCGCGATAAAGCCGTTGGAGGCCATAAAGTTGAGGGCACTCATAATGCCCAGCAGCAGGCCCGAAGCCACGATGGCGGGGATGATGGGGACAAAGACGTCGCCGAGCACCTTAATTGCTCGCATAAAGATGTTCTGCTGCTGCGCCGCGGCCTCCTTGACCTCGGCCTTGGTGGCAGCCTCGACGCCGCTGAGCGCAATGAACTCGTCGTAGACCTTATTGACGGTGCCAGTGCCAAAAATAATCTGGAGCTGGCCCTGGGCCTCAAAGACGCCCTTAGCGCCGTCGATATTCTCGAGAGCCTCCTTGTCAACCTTGGCGTTATCGGCAATCACCAGGCGCAAACGCGTGGCGCAATGCGCGGCAGAGACGACGTTGTCGGCGCCACCGATGTTGTCGAGCACCTCTTGGGCTGATTTGCGGTAGTCCATGACTTCCCTTTCCTCCAACGGGCGCATGTGCACCCGGCCATCTTTGACACTTAAACTGTAATCGTTTTCAGTTTCATATGACTGCAATCGTTTTCATATAACGGTGAACGGTAGGAAAAAGCCGGCGAATGGTAGTTTTGAGACAAACATAAGGGCTCAGAGGCAGGCAGACGTGCCCAAAGCCTAGACATTCATAAGCTGATGGCCGAGCTTGAGCGTCTTGAGACCGCTCTCCCCGTCAACGCCATCGAGCGTGTTGAGCAACATATTGGTCGCCTCGACGCCACTGGTCAGGTAGCCATAGTGCACGGTGGGAATGCCGCCCGTCAGCGCGCGCAAAAACGCGTTGTCGCCAAAACCGCTCACGCGGTGTATGCCCTCGCTCATGCCGCGAACCTCATCGATAGCACGCAGCGCGCCCGCCGCCATGGTGTCGGTCGCGCAGGCGATAAACGAAACATCGGGAGCGACGGAAAGCAGTTCACGCGCCGCACCATAGCCCGAGTCGAGCGTAAAGGACCCCTGGCGAATCAGGCTCGGATCAAGCGCCACGCCCGCGGCGCGCAAGCCAGCCTCAAAACCGCGACGGCGGTCATAACCGGCCGCGCGGTCCTCCTCGGTAACTCCAATATAGGCAATCTTGCCGTCAACGCGACCCGCAAGCGCATGGCCCAGCTCAAACGCGGCCTCGTAATCGTCGTGATAGACGCACGCAGCGCCCTCAACATTCTGGCCGATCAGCACGATCGGCACGCGGCACGACTCAATCGCCCGACGATGCTCGTCGGTGATCATGGTTGCCACCAGCACAATGCCATCAACTGGGTGGTTTTGGAATAAATCGAGGTATTCGAGCTCGCGATCGGCCGCGTTGTCGGTGTTTGCAAGCAGCATCTGGTAGCCACGGCGACCGAGCACCTGGCCAATGCCGGCGGTAATGCGGCTCACGGATTCCGAGTTGATCTTAGGCACGATGACTCCGATGAGCTTGGTGGAACCGGTGCGCAGCGCGCGAGCCTGGCTGGACCGCACGTATCCGGTCAGCTCAATCGCCTGCTTAATGCGCTCGGCCTTGTCCGTCGATATGTAGCCACCGTTGAGGTAGCGCGAGACGGCGGCGCTCGAAACGCCGGCCAGCTCGGCCACATCTTTCATCTTTACCACGAGTACCCCTGTCATTGAAATCGCTTTCACCATGATACCCGTGCGGAGCTACATGCGTGTCGCAAGACAGGACGTCACGGTCAATTTAGCTGTCGTAGCACGGGCATCGCAGGGCTTCAGCTAGAAACGTCGAAATAAAAGTTCCGAATCAGTCAAACTACCGATTCGGAACCCCGTTACATTTGCAAGCGGTGGCATGCAAAATCCAAATCGAGAACAGCTTACTCACTTTGGAAAGACGCATCGCTGTCCGCTGCCAATTCCGAAGGAAGAATTGCCGGCAGCGTCAAAGCCCCCATGGGCGAAAGTCCAGTAACGACCATCAGATAGCTCTTAGCGTGACCATACGCCATGGAAATCGCATTAGAGAGAAAAACGGTGCCTCATTCGAATAACCGGAAATGACCTGAGGAATGATTTTGATACCCAACGCAAGCTCAAACTTTATGACCGTTTTCAGCGTCATGTTGGGCTGAGAATTCAACGATTTCGAAAGCGACTGAAGACTCGCGCCCATACGTTTTGCCAGTTCGCTTTTACTAAAGCCCGAGCGCTGCATCTCGCGATGAACAATAAACTCAATATCTAGTGCTTGCTCATAGGCACGGGTATCGCTCGTTTCCGTTTCCGCGTAAAAGTCTAGATTTGCATACTCTCCCTTGCGATTTCCCTCCTCAACTTTAGGAAACCCAAGTCGATAAGCACGCAGACGAAAATAGTTGCTGTTCTTTCCAGGTAAGCTCTGGCATCGTCTTCGCTCATCAGCGAGAAATGGACGCCTCTCGATTTGAGACGGTCAATCTGCTCGGACGCCGTAAGCCACGGCTTTGTATTAGCGGCGGCCATCAGGTCTCCGTTCGCAACGATTGGCTCGAGATACTCTGTTAGCGCGTTTAACTAGGCGAATCACTTAGATATGATTGTTACGCCGAATACTCTTCAATAAAGCCTCTCGTCATAGGCGTAATGAAGAAAGACGGCCATTCGGAAGAACAACCGCCTTTCCGTAGGACGCAGGCCCGTAGGTTGGTTGCGTCAATACCGCTAGATTCGCCCTAGTCTCCTATAGGGTCCCAAAAGGTCAATCCAGTTAAAAACGGCAGGCAGCCCAAAACAACATCTTTCATGAATCTCCAGTCCTATCGAGCCCGATCGAACTCGGCTATCCAACCAGATACGGCCCAATCACATCGAATATCTCGCCCACCTTAGTTGAAGGGTTTTGCGCAGATGGCTTAATGTTACCCAGTTCCCTATGGTAGGCGACGAGGCGCCCAGCACGCTGCAATGCTTCGCTTCGCCTATCATCGACTGCCCCAAACATCCCGTCCAGGTTCTTGCGGTACTCGATGCCCAAGTTCTTCAACATCTCCTGCGCGAGGGCATGCTGGCAGTCGGACGCGGACATATGCGCGGTCGTGTAGCGAAAGTGCAAAAGCGGCCACAGCTCGAAGCAGGGGTTGGACCACAACGCATGGAAGGTCCTCGAACCATCGGAGAGCTCGTTGCACTTGCACTCCATCGCGTCAAAGTCGGACGCAGGGAAGTCATCCTTGTCATACACGAGCCACACGTGATCGAACGTCTCGGGCGCATAGCGGCAGTGTTCGACGGCAAAGTCAAGCAGGTCAAGCGTGTGTTTGCCGGTTCCCTTAACGACAATGGCAACCTTGCGCTCGTTCGTCGCGCCCAACGCCGCACGCACACCCTCAAAGTAGCGAGGTTCGGTCTCCTTGCCCTCGCTCACTACAAGATGACGCGTCATCTGAACCATACGCGAGCGGCCCTCGCGCTTGCCACTACGCCAGCCCTTCGACTTCTTCGCCACCATGCTAATCCCACTCCTCGATGCGGGTGAGATACGGATCGGCGCCGTAGCGACCGGACAGGTATTGCTTGTCGAAAGCCGCGTTCTTGCTTACCAGATTGCCGTTTGCCTCGTGGATGTCGGCGAGAGACCACAGTTGGCTCGCCTCCCCCTCGCCGCGCGCTGCGAACCATATCTCGTCACGGCGGAACACATCATTTCGCATGGTTGACACATCCTGGGACGAGAAGATGAGCTGCGCGCCACTCTTGTTGACCTCAGGATCCTTAAACAGCAGAATCACATAGCGAAGAAGCTTCGGATGCAGCTTGGCGTCGAGCTCGTCTACCACAACGGTGCCACCACGCTCAAGCGCTGTCATCAGATACGCAGCCAACCCCATGAGCTTCTGGGTGCCGGCTGATTCCTCTGATAAACGCAGCTCGTATGCCTTGCCGCCTACCTCGTGCCTCACGAAGACGCGCTGGCCGCGCCACTCCGGCGCCCTCTCCACTCTGAAGCCATCAATACGCACATCAACGGCGCGCAGGAAACGCGTGACCTCACGCGAGTCACCCTCGTCGAGCATTTGTTCGAGCATCCGCTCCAGGTAGAAACTGTTGTAGATGAGAAACACAGTGTCGAGAAACCAGCTGGCCGCCTCCTGGACCACCGGCGCATCAAAGTTGATGCAAAGGAACGATAAATACGGCAGGCTCGGATTGAATCTCGCAGCCGTCACAAGCTTACGCAGCGTGGGACCGAGCCCAACCTTTGCACCCTCGCGCTCGAACAGCATCGCCGTACGCGAAGCTCCCAATTTACGCCGCCACAACCCTTCGGACATGATCTCGTCGGCGTGTACAGACAAGACATAGCGGTACTCGTGGTCGCCTACGCGGTAGTAGAGTTCGAACTCAGTGGGCTCGGCAGCAGATACGTCATCGAAACCAAACGCAGAACAACGGGGTATCGAAGGGCGATCACCCTCTGCCGTATCAGCACTGGCAGACAGCAGTCTTATTGGTCTGGCCACCGCCGAACGAACGTAGTCAAGAGCCTCGAGCAGATTAGACTTGCCGCCAGCGTTGGGCCCGTATACCGCAGCCACCGGAAGGAAACTTTGCCCGTCGGAACACTCGATGAGGGAACGCTCAAACTCCTTCATCGGCGTCGCCTGCATAGAAAGCTCAGCCTCGTCGCGATAGGACCGATAGTTCTTAAAGGTGAACTGGCAAAGCATAGTACTCAACATTCCTTTCATTGCTTTGAAAAGGTATATCAGAGTTTTTATTCGATTATAGACCTTAAATAGCATCAATCAAGTGTTTGCAGCATCTGGAGCAAAGGATACAAGGCCTAAAACTCAGAAGTATGCGACAAATCCCTGGCGTGCCGAGCGCTCCGAAATGCCACAATGCTTCTACCTGCGGATCCTTTATGCGGAAAAGCCGTTGTGCTCGGGGATTCCAGGGGTTGGCGCATATTATCGACAGGCGAATTAGGAAGTGCGGTGAAAAAATGAGGTCTGCCGACCAGACCCCGGTTTTGGACTCCTGCGACCTGCGGTTTTGTTGGCAAAAATCGGAGTGTGCGCGGCAAGTTTCGATTTTCCCCGCACTTCCGAAATACGCGGTAAAACGCGCCGCCCAGAAGCGAATACGGACAAGTGCCCTTCGATAAACAGCCCTTTAAACGCAAAAACCGCCTTTCGGCGGTTCCCACGGACCAAGCCGAACGTATCGTCGCAAGGTCTCATCACGCTTATTACTTTAAGGGAGAACTAGCAAGGCCGTCAATCCAATAACGCCAGACTCTCGAATCAAATTTTGATCCCTTCGTGGATCAGTCATTCGTCAAGACAATCGTGGCGGAGCGGTGGTCGCCGTCAAGACCCATACCGACCCGTCCCCCTGTCAACAGGCAATCTAACCCGACCGTCAATAGATAAGAAAGGCTTTGCCATCATTGGGGATCCTTAAATGAAGAAAGGCGACCATCCCAAGAAGGATAGCCACCTTTCCGCAGGACGCGGGACCCGTAGGTTGCCCGCGTCAATACCGCTTTTAGATAGGCTACTGATCATTGATCCATAAATCAACGCTATTAATCTGAATCGAACGGTAACCCTATACCCCAATTCAAGCGCCCTTGGTTATCAACCAAACGAAACGTCACTTGGCACCTGGTAAGCATGTCAGACATTGCGCGCATAAAAAAGGCAACACTCTCTATTTGAAAGCGTCGCCCTTAAAGCTCCCAAAGAGCTTTTGTATTGCAATTAGAGACCTTATCACGCATAGGGCCAGTACAGCCTCTTTACATTTAGATTTGCATACTCTCCCTTGCAGTTTCCTTCCTCAACTTGAGGAAACCCAAGCCGATAGGCACGCAAAACGAAAATAATTGCTGTTCTTCTCCAGATAAACTCTGGCATCGTCTTCGCTCATCAACGAGAAATGAACACCCCTCGATTTGAGATGATCAATCTGCTCGGACGCCATAAGCCACGGCTTTCTATTAGCGTCGGTCATCAGATTTCCGTTCGCGATGATTGGCTCGAGCATCTATGTTAGCGCGTTTAGCTGGGAGAGCCGTCAGGATATGACTGTTACGTCAAATACCCCTTAGCACAATAACCCGAAAACTCTGAAACTAAGGAATACCAATCCGATTAATGGAATTTTTCACCGTACATTTGAGAACATCATCCTGTCCATCAAAAGTCATTGGAAAATACTGCAGGTAGCGGTTGCCAAGTATGTCCGAGTACGTGACGAGGATGCGATAGCCGGCCTCCATCACCGGCTTCGCTTCACCCCCAAAATAGATAACCAGCTCGCTCTCCCCTCCCACTGGAAGCTGTCGAGTCTGGCACCAAGAAACCCTCGGAGTTCCAAAATGGGCCCACTCATTTCTATTGGCAATCCCAACCCTTACATTAACCGCAGGACCAGCTCCCATACTGGATATTGCATAACGATTAGCGGCATGCTCGTCCACAGGACTCTCGTCGCAAGGAATGGCTGGGGCTCCGCCATCAATCAGTAGACGATCAACGCAGTCCAAAGCACCCGATTTGTATTCATCGTCCCTGGGATCGGCCTCGGTAAACACACCGTAAGCAAAGCCGTTCATCTGCATACATAGTTGTTTTTCCGACAAACGGGTTAAGGCAATACAAGGAAGAACGTTCATCACATCAGAATGATTCCGGTCTTCCCTACCAGCTAACAGCGAGAAATACAGCACTGCGACCGCCGAAATAGAACCCACTAACGCGCCAAGATATCCAAGCAGGCCGTTAGCATCCCATACGGGATGCAGCCATGGAACTGGTGCATCGATTGAAAACGCAATCTGAATGACTATCAGTAAAAATACAGAGAGTACCACAACGCAAGCAATAAACGCTTTAATTAAATCGAATACCGAAGGCTTCCTCTTGCCCGAACACATTCCAACCAAACTCATTTCACGAAACACACGTTTTAATAAAGTTGGCCCCAAAATCGGTTACCTGGTAGCTCCAGCGATAGAAAACGAATTTCTTGTCATCTTCAAGCCCAACCTTCGCCTTCGCATTTTGGATAGCCTCACTCGATTCGAATCTTTCAAGCGCAGCTTTAACATCATCAGTGTAGTAATCACAACGCTTGAGGATGCCAAGTCGATCCAGGTTTCCCAGATACACCAGCGATTGATCAGGGTACTCGCAAACACCCTTACAGCACTCATTATAGCCTTCTACGATTGTCGTCCATTTACATGGAACCATCTCGTTTGCGCTGACAATTCTCATGTCAACAAGCGGAATAGACACGTGTTCAGCATCATCAGAGCCAGTCAACGTACTCAGTAGCTTAGCCTCGTCGGGACTAATCTCCTTAAGTAGCTGAACAAAACTGGGGTGGACGTACTCCGCCGTCCGATCATCCATCGAGGAAAGTAACAGATTTGCATACATCCCTCGTAATTCCTCGCTGTCATAGCAATATGCGAGTTGTTGAATTGCTGGAACCGCGATATGTGCTGGAGGTTCGGTAAGATGCTCCTCGGGAATCTTATCAACACGAGACTCTATAGCATCGATGGCCAGCTTGATGCTTTCCTCTCTATTAACAACCCAGCGATTCCACGAGGAAAACCAAATGGCAACAGTCCTTGGAACCAGGCTAACCGTTTTGCCTATCGAATCCGCGGAGGGATGGACAAGGTCGTCATATGCCTTTTCAAGCACCGGTATGTTGGCAATTTCTTTGACCTTATCGAGATCCATATCAAACTCCTTGCACCCCGCCGTCGGTAAGCCAGTAAAGTCATCTCACACTAACGCACCAACAAGATCGTCTATCAAACGGGCTGGGAAACACCCCAGCCCTAACAACCCAGCAAGAAACACACTATTCCTCACAGGCATGGCTACGCAAGCCCGACGGCAGCAACTTGTCAATCTCTTCCGGTTCAAATGACTGGTGTCCGTTCTTTAGCCTGTCGCGGGCCCTCTCGTACGCCTTGTCGCTCGTCCTTGGCGCTTCAACGTATATTTCGGCTTGCTTTTCAACGAGCGAGTCGCGGCATCTACGTATTTCTCCAACTTCAAGGTCATCAAAATCCGTAAGCAACGACTCATAGTCCTGAAGAACAACCCAGAGTCGATTAGCACAACGCACGTGTTCTTCAGCTTCCTCAGGCAGCTTAGAGCCACGAGTATACAGATTTAACCCAAGCGATAAGGCTGAGGTAATGGAAGCGACGACAGCCCCGACTCCGGTCCCAGTTTGACCTATAATGACGCTAATTACTCCACAAGTTGAAACCGCAGTTAGAATTATCTGGCTGATAGAAATACGATTGGTCGTCGTACGCTTCAGGGTCGCCGCTTCCTGCTGCGTCTGATATGTGTACAACAGCTTGCCGTAAGACTCCTTAATCTGTCCGCGTAACCGCTCCCTATAATCCGAACTATCCAAAACAACCTCCTAGCAGGCCATTTGGCGAAGCACCTTTCCGAGGCACTCATAACTTCTGGCTGTATCGATAGCCTGCTGGCTACCTGGGCTAAATAGCGCAAACGGCGCCGCGCCTTGCAAGGAAAGGCGATTGTATTCATCCAAAAGTCGCGTCTCATATGTACCTGCAGGTGCGGAGCCTTCCCCATCCGTCCAATGCCAAGCACCAATCGCGGAGAATACAAAGCTATCGATAACGATGCCGGACAACTTATAGCTTGAAAAGTTCGCGGCGTGGACATTTCGAATATGCTTGCAAGTGTCGAACAGGAGTCCCCTCGAGCTTGCGTTTTTCTCTTTCATCGCTTCCTGCTCCGCCTTGGGATCAGTCGCAAGCCATCGACCGCCCATATGAGTATCGGGGTAGTCGTAACTCACAAATGATCCCCAGCTGTCCACACGCTCAAATGCCGGGAGAAGTTCAAACTTCATTCCATCCGAGAATCTGACAACGACAACTTGACCATCGCCTTTAACATCAGTCGTAGAGTAGGTTTCGGAAACTGCGGATTTTACAGCCTGAAGTAATCTTGATTGTCCATTCCCCCTATACATGTCATAACGCTCGTACTCGCTCTGAGGAAGGGACAGCAATACGTCAAGATCGCTATCTGTTGTTGCGGTACCACGCCCATAAGAACCAACATACAGTGAATGTGCTGTCTCGCTGTTGGAACTCCAAAACTCCGAGTTCACAGCCTTGGTAATCCGTTTGTACCTCTTGGAGATCAATTCTCTCTTTGCAGATTCAACGCCAACGATATTCTTCTTAACACGATCCATAAGCTCAACAACCTCACAATCTGCTCACCGCCGAATCAACGGCCTAGGTCGTGCCAAATGAATAGCAGCGGTACTTATCCATAGAATCAATTTTACCGCCGCACTCCCCCATTCGAACATAAGTGCTCTTATTAAGGTAATTCATATATAACGGCTACGCGACATCGGCAGAATCACCGCCAGAAACAAAAGGGCAGTCGACCCCACATCGACTCCGATGTCCTACGCCATATCGCGGTGTTCTTCATCGTTCGAACAAAAGGATTTATACGTCAAAAAAACGAGACTGCACACGGCAAAAGCAGCTCGGCACATACATAATTAAAGAGAGGCGGTTCCGCCGTAGAAGTGGTTCACCGGTGTAAGCAAACTCGTCTCGCCCGCACGCTCATTATTGACGCCAGTGTCAGAAGGGCGTGGTTATACCACATCCATCATGATTGACCTAGAGGTCTTTAACGGAAGCACCGTTACATCTGGGCGGCAAGCGAAGTGAAAGCTCCTTAAAAACTGAGACGCATTCGGCCCACACTTAATCATCGAATCACAGCCAGTCGAGCGTCGATTAAAAAGCGGCGACAAGAACCAAGGGGGGGCACATGAAGAGCATTGCCATGCAGAGCTTGACCTAAGCGGCGGCCCCGCGGACTTTTCCTGGAAGGCCTCGGTGCCGAGCCTCGATGAGACGCAAGACGGTCTCAAGTTGAAGCTCTCGCATCGCGTATAGCCAACCCAGCGCGAACCACAACGCCACTGGCCAACCAAACACTGTCCCAACCCCTCAACTGAGTCCAGAATGTTCGCTGATGTTGACTGTTGCTCCCGTAAAATAAACCCCAACAAAATATGTGCGGAGTGCTGGCCTGGAGCTGCCTTCGGACCCTATTGGCTGCTCACCGAGAGGCCCCGCTATGAAACGACCCCTTTACTACCTGCTCTGCGCGATCGCTTGCACGTCCATGGTCAGCGCGACGTTGCCCATGCCAGCCATCGCAGAAGCCATGCAGCCTCAGGCAACAGCCGAGCAGCAGGCGCAAGCCGACGCCACGAGCAGCGACACAGGCAAGGCTGAAGACGGCACCAACACAAATGCGACAGCAGATACCGTAGAGGACAGCACCGCAACATCCACCGGCACCAGCGCAGTCAACACGGAAAGCGCTGGTGGCACCACCGCCGCTAACGCCGCAGACGCCGCCACCCCCGACACCACCGCCGCAACCACCACCCC
>UQLH01000003.1:0-99722 GCA_900541805.1 uncultured Collinsella sp. | reverse complement strand
GTAGAGAGGTCTCGTGGGCTCGGAGATGTGTATAAGAGACAGATATTATTGATGACGTCGACAGGCGGGGTGGTTCCCCGCGTACGTGCCATCTGAGTAACCGAGGGGAGGGCGCACATGGGAATGACGGGTGCATACGAGCGCAATCTCGATGCAAAAGGTCGTCTGTCCCTGCCTGCACCCCTTCGCGAGGAGCTTGGAGAGCACGTTCGCGTGTTCAAAGCCCTGGATGTCGATGCTCTGTACGTGTTCTCTGCCGAGGCCTTCGATAAGTGGGTCGAAGGACTCTTCGCGGGTCGTGAGGGCCACGAGGGTTTTAACCCGCGTGACATTAATGACCAGAAGCTCATGAGGGCGATCAACAAGCGCACCACGTCGATGGACGTGGACAGCGCCGGTCGTATCGGTCTTTCCGAGTCTCTCCGCAAGCAGGCGAACCTCGACCGCGAGGTCACGGTTGTGGGCAACTACGACCACCTTGAGGTTTGGGATCGCGCCGCGGCCGATGAGGACGATGACGATGAGGCCCTGCTGGACCTCTTCTTCTCGTAAGGGCAAGGCACGGGTAACGGATGGAGCGTGGGATCTTGACACAAGAATATCGGCATGAACCTGTCATGCTCGGCGAAGTGCTTGAGTCGCTGCGGCTAAAGAGCGGCTCCGTTGTCTGCGATTGCACCCTTGGCGGTGCCGGCCATTCGGTAAAGATGGCCGCGCAGGTGGGGGAGACGGGCCTTTTGCTCGGCGTCGATCAGGACGACATGGCCCTCGAGGCCGCTGGCGCCCGTCTGGACCGCGAGGTTCCCGGCGTTCCGCACCAGCTCCTGAAGGGCAACTTCGGCGACTTGGACGAGCTGCTTTGCTCGGCCGAGGTGCCCGGGGTCGATGGCTTCCTGTTCGATTTGGGCGTTTCGTCGCCGCAACTCGATATCCCTGGCAGGGGCTTTTCGTATAACGAGGACGCCCCATTGGACATGCGGATGGATCCGGGTAATAACACCTTAAACGCAGCTGAGGTCATCAACACCTATAACGAACACGACCTCGCCCGGATTCTACGCGTCTACGGCGAAGAGAAGTTCGCCTCGCAGATCGCGCGCGAGATCGTGCGCCGCCGCGAGCAAGAACCGATCGAAACCACCGGCCAATTTGTCGAGATCATCAAGGCGGGTATCCCGGCTGCCGCTCGTCGGCATGGCGGACACCCGGCCAAGAAAAGTTTCCAGGCCATTCGCATCGAGGTCAATCACGAGCTCGATGTGCTCGAACGAGGGCTTGATGCCGCCACCAGGTGGCTCAACCCGGGCGGACGTATCTGCGTCATCTCGTATCACTCGCTCGAGGACCGTATCGTAAAGAACCACTTTAAGGAGATGAGCCAGGGGTGCACGTGTCCGCCGGAGATTCCGGTGTGCGTGTGCGGCAACGTGCCGATACTCAAGGTCATCACCCGCAAACCCTTGGTTGCCCAGCCTGATGAGGTTGCGCGCAACCCTCGGGCGAGATCAGCCAAAATCCGCGTGGCGCAGCGTCTGTAGGCGCGACCGCGCGATATTGGACCTCCCGCTCGCACCATAAACGAAGCTTAAACACACTACCAACGTACTCGGGATGGGAGGCGGCATATCATGGGCTACAACACTTCAAGCGCAGCACTCGCCTATGATATGAACGCCATGCCCGCCTATCGTGAGGCGCCGCAGGCCCCCGTTGCTCCCCGTGAGCAGCGCGCGCCGCGCTTTGATGTCTACACGGGCGCGGGCCGTCAGGCAAACCAGGCGGTAAGCCCGGTTTTCATGAGCGTTCTTAAAACGTTTTGCATCATTGCGGCTATCTTCATGACGATCGGCGTCGCCCGCGTGGCGCTCGCCGGCGTTACGGCCCAGGTGCTCAACAGCAACGCCGAGCTTACCAGCACGCTTGAAAAGGCGACCGATGAGAGCTCCGACCTGGAGGTCATGCATTCGGTCTATGGCGCCGACACGCGCATTCGCGACCTTGCGGGCGCTTATGGCATGGTGGAGCCCAGCGAGAGCGTTACACTTGACTTTTCGCAGGATGCAGCCGCGGGCGCCAACGCGACCGCGACCGCTCAGTAGCAAGACGGTAGCTGAGTATGACAAATGACTATCGCCGCGGTTCCGATGGGGGCCGCGGTTCTGGACGTCCCTCGTCGCGGGGACGTTCTGGTTATCAAGGAACGGGTCGGCAATCTTACAACGTCGGGCAGTCCCGTGGCAACGACCCGGCGTCGCGACTTCGCGGCTCGGGCGGCCCTCAAGTGCATAACACCAGGTCGCGCAAGAGTTCGTCGACCGAATGGCTCACAGGCGCACCTCTGCCTCGCCGCAAAGCCGTCATGGGCTTCATCGGGCTTGGCTTGGGCTTGGGCGTCTTTCGCCTTGCCGACTATCAAATTGTCGAAGCCGATAAACTGCGCGAGCGTGCCGATGCGCGCCGCCTGCTTGCGCAGACCCTCTATGCCAAACGCGGCACCATCTACGACCGCAACGGCAACGTGTTGGCGTCGTCGGTCGAATGTCGCAACATCGCCGTGAACCCGCAGCTTGTCGAGGATGTTGACAAGACGGTGTCGGCGCTGGTCAAGGCAACTGGAATCGATAAAAAGACCTGCCGCAAGCTCGTTGAGTCCGATGGAACCTGGGTGTATATCAAGCGCCAGGTGGACGAAGACGATGTTGCGGCGCTGGAGAAGAAGAACCTGCCCGGCGTGCTTTTTGAGCAGGCCATGAAGCGCGTATATCCATACGGCAATCTGGCATCGCAGGTGCTGGGTGTAGTGAATGTAGACAACGACGGCTTGACGGGTCTCGAAAAGCAATACAACAAGCTTCTGACCGGCACGAACGGTTCTCTCGTACGCGAGCGCGCGAGGGACGGCAGCTATATCGCGGGCGGTGCCTATAAAAAGGTGGCTGCGGTCGACGGCGTTGATATCGTGACGACGCTCGACGTCAATATCCAGCGTGCGGCCGAGGATGCCCTGGCAGAGGCAGTTGAGAAGACTAAGGCCAAGAACGGCTCGGCGCTGGTCACCGATCCTACGACAGGCGAGATTTTGGCAGCCTGCTCGTACCCGACCTACGACCAGACCGATCTGGAGAATGCCAAGACCGAGGATATGAATCTGCGCCTGGTCACCGACGCCTACGAGCCCGGCTCGGTCTTTAAGACGCTCGTGGCGGGCGCCGGCTTCGACTTGGGCGTCGTGCGATCGAGTACGTCGTTTGAGGTGCCGGCGAGCATCAAGGTGGGCGACGATACCGTCACCGATGCCGACAAGCGCGACTATGCCATGACCATGGATGTGCGCGAGATGATGCGCCGTTCGTCCAACGTGGGCTTTGTCCTGGTGGGGCGCAAGATCGGTGCCGACGACTTTGCCGCCTATGTGGACAAGTGGGGCATCGGTCACAGCTCGGGTGTCGATTTTCCGGGAGAGAGCCTGGGTATCGTCAAGGAGCGTGACCAGTATGACGGCGCCACGCTGGGCTCGATGAGCTTTGGACAGGCACTGTCCGTCTCGCCGATTGAGATCGCACGTGCCGTGGGCGGCATCGCCAACGGCGGCGTGATGATGACACCGCACTTCTATAAGTCCAGCAAAGGCGACGAGAAGGACTGGGGCGAAGGCGAGCGCGCGATTTCGGAGGACGCCGCATCCCAGGTGACATCGTGCATGCAGACGGTCGTGTCCGAGGGAACGGGCGTTGGCGGCGCGGTTGACGGCTATGACGTGGCGGGTAAGACCGGTACGGCCGAACGTGCCGACGAGAACGGCGGCTACCTCAAGGAGAACTACATGTCGTCCTTTATGGGCTTTGCACCGGCACAATCGCCCAAGGTGCTGTGCTATATCACGCTCGACGGAACGCCGAGCGGCTCAGATGCCGCTGCGGTGCCGTTCCAGTCCATTATGGCCAACGCGCTCGACGTGCTGGGTATCCCGCACACGAAGTAGGGGGTTACAATCTTTGGGGCGTTGTTTGTTGTCCCATATGAGGGTGTTCACATGCCCTGCACCACGCATGTGCGGCGCTGGGATACAATACGCCGATAGCATTATTAGGTTTACAGGGGAGCTGCAATGATAGAGATCGCCGTCAACAACCTCGCGGCCGCAACAGGGGCCCGAACCGTGACGGGAGAAGCCGATCGGGTATGCCGCGGGTGCGTTATCGACTCGCGCCAGGTCGAGGAAGGGACGATTTTCGTCGCCTTTCCCGGTGAAAACGTCGACGGCAATGATTTTGCTTCCCGTGCCGTCCAGTCGGGTGCCGGCGCCGTCGTGATGACGCGTGAGCCCGAGGCTGAGCTGGTCTCGCTGGCGCAGGACAAGGGGTGCGCCATCCTGCTGACCGATGATCCCGAGGAGTTTCTGCTGCGTTTGGCGCACACGTATCGCCTGGAGCTTGGCTGCCTGGTCGTTGGCATTACCGGTTCCATCGGCAAGACGACGACCAAGGACGTGCTCGCCGCCGTGCTCGCCAAGCGCTATCGTGTCTGGGCCACCAAGGGCAATTTCAATAACCTGATCGGCATGCCGCTCACGGTGCTTTCCGCTCCGGCCGATACCGAGGTCCTGGTGCTCGAGATGGGCATGAACCATTTCCACGAGATTGAGCGCCTGTCCCAGTCCGCCAATCCCAACCTTGCCATCGTAAGCAAGATTGGTACCTCTCACATCGGCATTTTGGGCAGCCGCGAGAACATCGCCCGCGCTAAGGCCGAGATTGTCCAGGGTATGTGCGCCGCCGGCGACTTCTTGCCGCTGCTGGTTTTGGGCGGCGAGGACGACTTTACGCCGTTCATTCGCGATACGTTCGCCCAGCCTGCTGGTATCGATGTGATGCTGGCCGGCGTCTCGGACGATGATGAGGTCCGTGCCCGCGACATTCGTGTTGATGACGAGGGACGTCCGGTCTTTACGCTCGATTTTGGCCAGGGTGAGACGATCGATACCATGCTTGCCATCCCCGGCGTGCAGTCCGTTCCTAATGCCGTTAAGGCCGCCGCGGTTTCCTATCGCCTGGGCGTGACGCCCGAGCAGATCGATGCTGCCTTTAGGGGCCTCACGATCACCGGTCACCGCCAGGAGATCAAGCGCGCCAAGAGCGGTGCCCGCGTCATCGACGATTCCTATAACGCCAGTGCCGAATCCATGGCTGCTGGCCTCGATCTACTGTGCTCGCTTTCGTGCACGGGGTCTCGCATGGCGATCCTGGGCGAGATGGGCGAGATGGGCGATGAGGCTCCTCGCATGCATGAGCTCGTGGGCGCCTATGCGGCCGCCAAGAAGCTCGACATGCTGGCGTGCGTGGGTGGTGAGCTGGCCCAGCTTATGGCCGATGCCGCGCGCATGATGGGCATGGACGAGGACCGCATCCAGGTGTTCTCCGATTATCAGCAGGTGCTCGACCGCATGGGCGGCGCGCTTGAAAAACATGATGTTGTACTGGTCAAGGGTTCCCGCTTTGTTGAGCTCGACCGCTTTGTGGAAGGTGTGTGCTAGCCCATGTTCGGCAATCCCTCGTATCCAACGTATCAGGCTTTTTTGGGGCTTGGCATCGCCGCCGCCATTGCGCTGCTGCTCATGCCGTGGTGGATCAAGCTGCTCAAGGTCGAGGGTATCGGCCAGCAGGTTCGTGCCGACGGCCCCAAGCGTCATTTGGTTAAGCAGGGAACGCCCACCATGGGTGGCGTTGTCATCCTCGTCGCGATCTCGCTGACCTGCCTGCTGATGGGCAAGCTCACCACCGAGCTCGTGCTCGTGCTGCTCGCCACGCTGGCGACCGGCGTGCTGGGCCTGATCGACGACCTGACCTCCGTTACGCATGGGCGCTCGCTCGGTCTGACGCCTCATGCCAAGATGATCGGCCTGACCATTATCTGTGTCACCTTTACGGTGCTTGCCGTTAACTGGTGCGGCGTCGCCCCCGAGATTCGTTTTCCCGGCGGCCTGACGATTGACCTTGGCGTGCTTTCGACCACCATCTGCGGCCTTTCGTTCCCGTGGCTCTACATTGTCTTTTGCTGGCTGATGATCGCCGGTCTTTCTAATGCCGTGAACCTGACCGATGGCCTTGATGGTCTTGCTGGCGGCACCTCTATGATTGCCATGCTCGCCATGGCTGCCATGGCGTTTTTGCACGGAGACGTGAACCTGTCCATCTTCTGCACCGCGTGTGCCGGTGCCTGCTTGGGCTTTCTGTGGTTCAACTGCTATCCGGCGAGCATCTTTATGGGCGATACCGGCTCGCTTGCCCTGGGCGCCGCGTTTGCCTGCACGTCCATCATGACCAACACCGAGGTCGTCTCCCTCATCATCGGCGGCCTGTTTATCGTTGAGACCCTGTCGGTCATGATTCAGGTTGTCTACTTCCACTTTACGCACAAGCGCGTCTTCCTTATGGCGCCCATCCATCATCATTTCGAAAAGAAGGGCTGGGCCGAGACCAAGGTCGTCATCCGTTTTTGGATTATCGCTGCGGCCTTTGGTGCCGTTGGCCTTGCCCTGTTCTTCCAGTTGGGATAGTGGTCTTTCATGCCTCTTGCTGATGTCTTTAGCCTGCTCGTTTTGGGTCAGGGCAAATCCGGTCTCGATGTCGCCCGCTGGGCGCTGGCACATCCCGAGCGCGTAAGCGCCGTTACCGTGTATGGCGGCGGCACCTCTGAGCCCAATGACGCCACGCGTGCGCTCGAGGCTGCTGGTGCGTCGTTTGTCTATGGGACCGAACAGGTCGAGGGCGCCTATGACGTATGCGTGACGTGCCCGGGCATCTCGGAGTTCTCGGGCTTCTTTAAGGCCGGGCGCGAGCATGCCGCCCAGATTATGGGTGAGCCCGAGTTTGCCTATCGCCTGTCGCCCGATAACTGGATTGCCATCACGGGCACCAACGGCAAGACGACCACCACGTCGCTGACTGATTATCTGCTCAAGGCTGCCGGCGAGGCCAGCGTTGCTGTCGGCAACATCGGCGAGCCGCCGGTCAACGAGATTGACGGCCGAGCCCACAACGAGTGGTTTGTGGCTGAGCTCTCGAGCTATCAGATTGCTACGACCACCGAGCTCCACCCTCGCGTGGCGGTGCTGCTCAACATCACTCCCGACCACCTGGGCTGGCATAAGAGCCATAAGAACTACGCGCTTGCCAAGATTAAACTGTTTGACAATATGGTCGATGACGATCTGGCGGTTGTCGACGTCGAAGACGCCGGCATTCACGAGTTCGATGAGTACATCTACACGCCGGGTCGCCGCATCTGCAAGGTTGCCTTTGACGAGCCTGAGGGCGAGGATGCCGCCTTTGTTCGCGACGGCAAGATGGTCGTGCGCCTGAAGGGCGTCGAGACTCAGCTTGTCGCCACGTCCGAGCTCAAGATCTCGGGCCATCACAATGTTATCAATGCCCTGTGCGCTGCCACGGCTGCCCTGGCAGTCGGTGCCGATGTCGATGGTGTCTGCCGCGGTCTTGCCTCGTTCCAGCCGCTCGAGCACCGCGTGGAGCCGTGTGGCGAGATTGACGGCGTGCGCTACGTCAACGATTCCAAGGCGACCAACACCGATGCGGTCGAGAAGGCGCTGACGGCATTTCCCGATGACGACGTGATCTTGCTGCTCGGCGGCCACGATAAGGGCACGCCGCTCACGGACTTCGCGCGCGTCGTTATGGACAACGTGCGCTCGGTCGTCTGCTTTGGCGATGCGCGCGAGCGCTTCACCGCCGCTATGGACGAGGCCGATGTCGATGGCGATGTGGATATCGCCCAGGCGGATGATCTGCGCGACGCCGTGGACGTCGCCCGTTCGCTTTCGAGTCGTGGTGACGTGATCTTACTTTCTCCTGCCTGCTCTTCGTTCGATGAGTTCTCGGGCTATGAGGAGCGCGGCCGCGTGTTTAAGGACTACGTGGCTCAGCTTGCCGCTACAGCGAAATCACAAATGGAATAGGGGTTGCGGTGAGAGAGGAGAGCCCCCGACAAGGTATGAGGAGGCCCGACTCGGACCGTGCTTCCTCACGTCGCATCACACCGCGTTCCAGCCGCGGCGGGCAGTCGTTTAGCGAACGCTATATTGCCGGCGTTCCCGCCCGTATCATGCGCCCCCGTTTGATATTCATGGCCTGCTTGTTTACCTTGGTATGCTTTGGCCTGCTGATGGTGTACTCGGCGTCTTCGGTCGAGGCGCTGCACGAGAATGGCTCGGCGACGTTTTTTCTGGGTCGACAGGCCGCGTTTGCCGTGGTCGGTGTTCTGGCGCTGATTGCCATCGTGCGCGTTTTGCCGGACAGCTGGTTTGGGGAGGATGTGCTCAGGATCTTCCTCATAGGCATGATAGGGCTACTGCTTCTGGTGTTCTTGGTGGGCAGCGGCAGCCGTGGCGCCACACGCTGGCTCAACATCGCCGGCATTCAGTTCCAGCCTTCCGAGTTTTTAAAGCCATTTGCCATTGCGTATTCGGCCATCATGCTTGATCGCTTCTTTTCGCCCGGTGGCAACATCAACGAATTCCTTCGCAAGATGGGCATCTACCTGGGCATTTCGCTCTTTCTGATCTTCATCCAGCCCGATTTCGGTACTGTCCTGATCATCCTGTTGACCCTCATGTGCATGGCGTTGTTTGCGGGTCTCGACCCCAGATTTATCATCGGCGTGCTAATCTTCGGCATTCTCGTGATTGTGATTGCGCTTGTCGCAGAGCCGTACCGTATGGTGCGTATTCAGGTTGCCTTGAACCCTTGGGCCGACGAGTATGGTGACGGCTATCAGGCCACGCTTGCCATCATGGCCTTTGCCTCGGGCGGTCTGTTCGGCCGTGGCATCGGCAACTCAACCATGAAGTACTCGTATCTGCCCGAGGCACACAACGACTACATCTTGGCCATCATTGGCGAGGAAGTCGGTTTTGTCGGAACCGTGCTGTTCTTCTTGGTGTTTGCGATGCTGATCTACTCGGCGTTTCGCATTGCCGAGCAGGCGACCGATCGTCGGGGCGCGCTCATGGCGTCTGGCTCCGCGGTCATTCTCGCAGTGCAGTTTTTGATTAACGCGCTGGGCATCCTCAACGTGTTTCCCATGACGGGCAAACCGTTGCCGTTTATTAGCTACGGCGGTTCGTCGATTATTGTGTCGCTCATGCTTGCCGGGTTGATCCTGCGCGTTTCGTACGAGAGCGCCCGCCGCGATGAGTATGACCGCCGCCGTGAGAGCTTTGCCGTTATGGATGAGAGTACCGCCGGTGTGCCCCACGTGCGCGGCGAGCGATCTTCGCGTAACGGTTTTACCGTCCTGGATGGCTCTGCGACCGAGCCGGCAGCCCGCCCGCGTCAGCGAACGGCGCCGCAAGGTCGTCCTCAGCGCCCCACTCCTCGCAATGCGGGCGGCGGATATAATCGAATCGATTTGAACTCAGACCCGTCGGCGCGTCTGCGTACCGACGGCCAGGGACCGCGTGTACGAAGGGACTACCATGACCGATAAAATGACCGTTGCTATTGCAGCCGGCGGCACGGCAGGGCACATCAACCCCGCGCTCGCCTTGGCCGAAGAGCTGCGTGACCGTGGCCACCACGTTGTGTTCGTGGGCCAGTCGCGCAAGCTCGAGGGTCGTCTGGTCCCCGAGGCTGGGTTTGATTTTGTGCCCATTACGGTCACGGGCTTCGACCGCTCCCGTCCCTGGACGGCGCTGACCTCGCTGTGGCGCGTCAACAAGGCGAAGCGCGCGCTCGCCAGTCATTTCTCAAAGGTCGGCAAGCCCGATGCCGCCATCGGTTTTGGTGCCTATGTCGAGGTTCCGCTGCTGGGGTGGTGCAAGGGCGCGGGCGTTCCGTATCTGCTGCATGAGCAGAACTCTGTTCCGGGCCTGGCAAACAAGATGATGAACTCCCACGCCGCCCGCGTGTGCATCTCGGTGCCGGCAGCGCGTTCGGTCTTTGAGCGCGAAGGTGACCCTGACCACGTGCTCATGACCGGTAACCCCGTACGTCGCTCGGTGATCGAGGGCAATCGCGCTCGCGGCCGCAAGGCACTTGGTGTTCCCGAGGACGCTACGCTGCTGCTCGTCTTTGGCGGTTCACTTGGCGCCCAGCACCTCAACGAGCGCGTGGTTTCGCTCAAAAACGAGCTGCTTTCGCGCAAGAACCTCTATGTGTTGCATTCGACTGGTGCCGACGGCTTTGAGGAGACCGAGCGCGCTTTGGCGCTGACGCCCGAGGAGGCGAAGCGTTACCGCGTCCAGCCATACATCGACAACATGGGCGATATGCTGGCTGCTGCCGATTTGGCGCTCTCGCGTTCGGGCGCATCGAGCGTGGCCGAGATCGCTGCGCTCGCCGTGCCTTCGGTGCTCGTGCCGTACCCGCATGCGACAGCCGACCACCAAACCACCAATGCCCGTTATCTGGTCGACGCCGGGGCCGGCGTGCTCTGCGCCGATGCCGATATCGACGGTTCTGCCTTTGCCGATGAGCTGCTGCACCTGGTCGATGACGCGGCGGCACGCGACGCCATGCGTCAGGCGGCGCGTGGTCTGGCTCAGGATAGGGCCGCCGCTCTTCTGGCGGATGCGGTAGAGGGTTTGCGTTAGTTAGACGGGATATCGTCGGTCGCCCTCGCGCTGATGCGGTAGGTGCGGTACAGTTAACGGGTTACAGGCAGTGTTTACGCAAGGAGTACACGAGCACATGGCTGATTCCCAGACTGCAACCTCCGCGCCCGAGTTTAAGAGCGCCCACTTTATCGGTATCGGCGGCGCCGGCATGAGCGGCATCGCCCTCGTTCTGCACGAGCGCGGTTATGCCGTTACCGGCTCCGACCTTAAGACGTCACGTTATATCCGCCAGCTTACCCGCGCTGGCGTGAAGGTGCATGTGGGCCATGAGGCCGCCACGATCGACGAGGTCAAGCCCGACGTGGTTGTTGTCTCTACCGCTATTCCGGAGTCCAACCCCGAGCTCGTGCGCGCTCGCGAGCTTGGTATTCCCGTGTGGCCCCGTGCCAAGATGCTCTCTGCTTTGGGCCACGGCTACACCACCGTCGCTGTTGCCGGCACGCATGGCAAGACCACCACGTCTTCGATGTGCGCCACCATGCTCGACCGCATGGGTCTGGATCCGAGCTTCCTGATCGGTGGCATCGTCGAGGGCTATGACACGAACGGCAAGAACGGCTCGGGCGACTACTTTGTCGCCGAGGCCGACGAGTCCGACAGCTCCTTCCTGTTCCTGAACCCCAACGTGGTCATTGTGACCAACGTCGAGGCCGATCACCTCGATCACTACTCGGGTATCGAGGAGATCGAGGCAACTTTCGCCAAATTCATGAGCCTGGTGGGCGAGGACGGCACCGTCATCGTCTGCGGTGAGGACCCGCATCTGGTCGAGCTCGCCAAGTCGACGGGCCGTCACGTGCTTTCCTACGGCTTTGCCGAGAGCAACGACATCGTCTGCATGCACCCGGATGTCAAGGGCATCCAGAGTGACTTTATCGTTCGCTTTGAGGACGGCACTGAGCATGCCGTGGAGATCAAGAGCAATCCCGGTCGCCACAACATGCTCAACGCCACGGCGGTGCTCACCGTCGCCCATGTCCTGGGCCTTGACATCGACGCCGCCGCCAAGGCGCTCTCGAGCTTTGAGGGCGTCCGCCGTCGCTTTACCCACGTGGGCGATATCGATGGCATCACCGTGGTCGATGATTACGGCCATCACCCCACCGAGATCAAGGCGACGCTTGCTGCCGCTTCGTCGCTGGGCTACAAGCATGTCGACGTCGTGTTCCAGCCGCACCGTTATTCGCGCCTGCAGGCCCTGTGCGACGACTTTGCCGATGCATTTGCCAATGCCGATAAACTGCTGCTGATTGATGTGTTCTCGGCTGGCGAGATGCCCATTCCGGGTGTTACCTCTAAGATGCTCGCCGATACCGTGCGCGCCAAGCATCCTGGCAAGGAGGTCGTGTACTGCTCCAGCCGTCTTGAGCTCAATCAGGAGCTCGAGCAGATGGTGGGCGAGGGCGACCTGCTGCTCACCATGGGTGCCGGTGACGTTACGACCGTCGGTCCCGAGTTCATTGAGTATCTGACTGCCAAGAAAGACGCTTAAGTCTAATGGGTCTGTTTAACGCCGTCATGGCGCTCTCGGGCATGATCGACACGGATGTGATCGAGGACGAGCGCCTTGCGCGTCATACGAGCTATCGTATCGGCGGCAAGGCCGACCTCTTTGTGACGTGCCATAGCTATCATGCCCTTCGCCGCGCCGTGGCGGTGCTCGATCGCGAGCAGGTGCCGTGGGTCATCATCGGCAAGGGCTCCAATCTGCTGGTTGCCGATGGCGGTTATCGCGGTGCCGTCATTTCGCTCGGACGTGAGTTTCAGCGCACGGTTGTTGCCGATGACGGTTGTACGCTGACGGTCGGTGCGGGCGTGATGTTTGCGCGCCTGGTCAACGATGCCCTGTCGCGTAGCCTCTCGGGCCTTGAGTTTGCCGTTGGCATCCCTGGCTCGGTTGGCGGTGCGATATCTATGAATGCAGGCACACGGACCGAGTGGATTGGCTCGCTGGTTGAGGATGTCGTAACGTTTGACCCGGCATCTGGTATCAAGCATTATGCGGGGTCCGAGATCACTTGGGGCTACCGCGAATGTAGCCTTCCCCGCAATGAGATCATCCTCGAGTGCGTGCTCAAGCTTAAACCGGCGCCCAAGGCCGACATTCGCGAGCGCATGGAACGGTACCTGACGAGGCGCAAGCGTACGCAGCCCATGGGTCGCGCATCCTGCGGGTCAGTCTTTCGCAACCCGCCCGATGCGAGTGTGGGCAAGCTTATCGAGGATTGTGGATTAAAGGGTTTTTCGATTGGCGGCGCGGAAGTTTCGCCCGTTCACGCTAATTTTATCGTTAATAACGGAACTGCCTCGGCCGATGACGTTGCCGCGGTTATCAGACATGTGCACGGAAAGGTGAGGGAGGCGTATGGCATCGAGCTCAGACCGGAAGTTAAATTCCTCGGCTTCTAGAGCATCGAAACCTACCTTCCGCCGCGCCGGAGGGCGTTCCGGCGCGCCTGCCAAACCTCAACGCAATACCGTCGCGCACTCTAAGTCTGTCGGGCATGCTCGACAGGCCGGGCGTCCGGTCGTCGGCTCTCAGCTCGGTAATCGTCCGGCCGCAAAAAAGTCCTCGCGTTCCTCGGTGACGCCTAAGCCTGTTATGGGCGCCAAGCCTGCCCGTCCCATGGCAACTCCTAAGCCCTCGACGGGAACTAAGGCGGCGCGTCCGGGTCGCACGCTGGGCGCATCGAAACCGCGCTCGCTGACATCGGTGCCGGCTACCGCCAAGAAGCCTTCGGGTAAAAAAGGCGTCAACCCGTTGTCTTCACTTGGGGCGATGGCAAATAAAACGTCAGACGCCGCTTCTCTCGTTACAGGCAAAGGCAAAATCGTGGGCGGCGTTCTGGCCGTCTTGGCCGTGTTCGTCGTCGTTGCCATCGTGGTGATCAACTCTGGATTGTTTACCGCCACTGATATTCAGATTCAAGGCAGCGAGCATGTGACGAAGCACGATGCTATCCAGCTGATCGATTTGCCCGAGGGAACATCGCTTTTTAACGTCGATCCCGACCAGATTACCGAGGACCTCAAGCAGAACCCGTGGGTCTCGGGCGTGGATGTCCAGCGTCAGTTCCCGCATACGCTCATCATTACGCCTATGGAGCGCAAGGTCATCGCAATTGCCTATATCAGCTCCGATGACCTTGCCTGGGCCATCGGGGATGATGACACCTGGATCGCCCCGCTGTCGACGTCGGTCGAAGTGGATGACCAGGGCAACGTCATCACGACGGGGCAGGGTTCAAATACCCTGACCGGCATTGATGCCGCGCTGGCGCTCGCTAAGCACTATGGCGCGGTGTTGTTGACTGATGTCTCGGCGGATGTCGCTCCGGTTTCCGGCCAGGCGGTGAGCTCCAAGGCCGTTAAGGCTGGCTTGGATTATGTGCGTGGTTTTTCGAGCGAGTTCTTGGGACAAGTCAAGGATATTTCCACGCCTTCGGTCGAAGCCATCTCGGCAAACCTCAATAACGGCATTGAGGTGTCGCTGGGCGATTCGAACGATATCGTCAAGAAGGAGCGCGTAGTCACCAAGCTGCTTTCGCAGGTAGAGGGCGTAACGTATATCAATGTGCGTTCTCCGGGTAACTATACATTTAGGAACGCTCCGACCTCGTAGCGCTGGTTGATGCTTTGTTGAGGGGCCATACCACGCCGTTTATCTGGTTTGTTTGGTTTTCACGGTCAATTATTTGACTGATACGTTCATAATGTGCAAACATAATACGGTTTACCTTTGCATTTACTTTCAACCTGAAGGTTAATGTGCGCAGGGGTCGACCCATGCTATGGCTATAACCTTTGTTCGGAGGACCGACATGCACGAGACAGAGATCAACAACTACCTTGCCGTCATTAAGGTGGTCGGCGTCGGCGGCGGCGGTACCAACGCGGTCAATCGAATGATCGAAGAGGGCATCCGCGGCGTCGAGTTTGTTGCCATCAACACCGATGCTCAGGCACTCGCGATCTCTGATGCCGATATCAAGGTGCACATCGGCACCGACCTTACCCGCGGCCTGGGCGCCGGCGCCAACCCCGAGGTTGGCCGCAAGGCTGCCGATGAGTCCCGCGACGACATTGCTGAGGCGCTCGCTGGCGCCGACATGGTGTTCATCACCTGCGGCGAGGGCGGTGGCACCGGTACCGGCGCTGCTCCCATCGTTGCCGATATCGCGATGAACGAGGTCGGTGCGCTGACCGTCGCCGTCGTGACCAAGCCCTTCACCTTCGAGGGCCGCAAGCGCAAGAAGAGCGCCGAGGAGGGAATTAAGACCCTCTCCGATTGCGTCGACACCATGATCGTCATCCCTAACGATAAGCTGCTCGACATCGCCGAGAAGAAGACCACCATGCTCGAGGCCTTCGCGATTGCCGATGGCGTCCTTTCCCAGGGCACCCAGGGCATCACCGACCTCATCACCGTCCCCGGTATCATCAACCTGGACTTTGCCGATGTTAAGACCATCATGAAGCAGGCCGGTACCGCCATGATGGGTATCGGTACCTCTTCTGGGGATACCCGTGCCGTCGACGCTGCCCAGCAGGCCATCTCCAGCCCGCTGCTCGAGAGCTCCATCGATGGTGCCACACGCGTGCTGCTCTCCATCGCCGGTTCCAAGGACCTGGGCATCCAGGAGATCAGCGATGCCGCCGACGTTGTCGCCAACGCCGTCGACCCCGAGGCCAACATCATCTTCGGTACCGTTGTCGACGAGTCCCTGGGCGATCAGGTGCGTATCACCGTCATCGCTACGGGCTTCTCCGACTCCAACGTCAACCGTCAGGACGAGCTCTTTGCCGCTCAGCAGTCTCAGAGCAAGGCCGCTGCTTCCGCTGAGCCGCAGCGCACCGCTCCGGCTGCCAGCCCGGCTCAGGCCGCTCCGACCCGCAACGTCGGTGGCACCGAGCTTCCTAACTTCGGCAACGATCAGTTCGAGCTTCCCGACTTCCTGAAGCGCGGCAGCTTCTAGTTCGTTTTTCTCAACGACTTGCAAGGGGTGCGTCCGATTGGGCGCGCCCCTTTTTTTGTTGTGTTTCGCCTTTGTAAACGAAAGCCTCCAATCTCCTTACGTTCCCTTTACGTTTGCTCCTTACCGCTGCGGGTATCCTTTTTGATGAAGTGTGCAGCCGTATGGCACGGACTGCTGCGGCGTCGCCGCAATACTTGTGTTATTAGGAGGCTTTAGTATGGCAGCACGTGCGGACAAAGTTTCGCGTGTCGACCATGATGGTGTTACGTTGGTGGAGGGCGCGACATCCGATGTTCGCTTTGCCTTCACCGAGCGCGCCGGTGGTGTTTCCGAAGATGCGTACTCCTCACTCAACTTGGGCTCGCATGTTGGCGATGATCCCTTTGCTGTTCAAGAAAATCGTCGTCGCGCGCTCGAGGCTATGGGTGCCGCCGAGTGCGAGCACAACCTGCTCGTTCCCAATCAGGTCCATGGTGACCATGTCGTTGCGGTGACCTCGAACGGTGCCGATGACCTTGAGGACGTCCGCGAGCAGATTGCTGAGGGCTGCGATGCCATCGTCTGTACGGCGCGTAACGTGCCCGTGCTGCTCTGCTTTGCCGACTGCGTCCCCGTGGTGATGGTGGCCCCTGGCGGATTTGCCGTGGTGCACTCCGGTTGGAAGGGCACGATTGCACGTATTTCTGCCAAGGCGTGCCAGGCGCTTTGCGATGCTGCCGGCTGCGATGCGAGCGACGTTTCCGCCTATATCGGCCCCCATATCTTGGGTGACGAATATGAGGTATCCCAGGAACTCATGGATCGCTTTGCCGCCGAGTTCTCGTGCATCGATGCGAGTACCTCTCGCATGCTCGATCTTTCCGCTGCCATTCGCGAGGCGCTGGTAGATGTCGGTGTCGACGCGGATAATATCGTGGATACCCAGCTTTCGACCGTGCGTCAGAACGACCGCTTTTATTCCTACCGTAACGAGAACGGCACCTGTGGGCGCCATACTGCGATCGGCGTGATGCTATGAGAAAGATCGTATCGGTCCTGAGCGCCGCTGTGCTTACGCTTACGCTGTGCGCCTGTTCTTCGGGGTCTTCTACCTCTTCCATTACCGTGGCCGGCTCCACGACCTGCCTTCCTATCGCCGAGATTGCGGCCGAGGGCTTTAAGGAGGAGACCGGCATCGACGTGCTCGTTTCCGGTTTGGGTTCTTCCGCAGGCATCGAGGCCGTCAGCGCCGGCACGGCCGATATCGCCAGCTCCTCCCGTGGACTCAATGCCGACGAACAGGATCTGGGCCTGACTCCCATCGTCATTGCCCACGACGGTATTGCGGTCATCGTGAACGACGACAACCCCGTCGATAACCTCTCGACCGAGCAGCTCCGCGATATCTACGCCGGCAAGATTACCAATTGGAAAGAGGTCGGTGGCGAGGACCTGAGGATTCAGGTTATCAACCGAGATGAGGCGTCCGGCACGCGTGAGGCCTTTCGTACCATCGTGATGGACGGCACGCCGTTCGATCGCCGCTCGGCCGTTCTTTCGGGCACGGGCCAGGTGCGCGACGTGGTATCTCGTTCGCGCGGTGCCATTGGCTACATTTCGCTGGGCTTCGTCGATAGCCTCAACGCCAAGACCTCGGTCAAGGCCGTCTCGGTCAATCATGTTGAGGCGTCCGAGAAGACGGTCGCGAGCGGCGGCTATCCCATCTCACGCGACCTTTACTTCTTTGTGAAGGGTGCGCCTTCGCAGCAGGCGCAGGATTACATCGACTACGTGACGTCCGAAAAGATGGACAAGCAGATTCGCGAGGCGGGCTTTATCCCCGTCACCAACGACGAGAAGGGGAGTGAGTAGCATGGAAGCACAGGAAAACTCCCAGACTGAGCAGAATGTTCAGGCGCCCAAGAAGCGCGAGCTGGCGCTCGTATCGCGCAGTACTTATATCAAGGAGAAGGCGCTGAAGTGGATCTTCTTTGCCTGCGCGTTCTTGGCGGTCGTTACCGTCATCCTGATTTTTGTCTTTACCACGTACTCGGCGCTGCCCGTCTTTACTGACATCGGTCTGGCGGACTTCTTTAGCTTTACTTGGGCGCCCTCTGAGGGCCACTACGGCATCATGTCGCTGCTTGCCGGCTCAGGTCTGGTGACCGTCGGTGCGCTCGCCATGGGCGTGCCGCTAGGTGTGGGTACGGCCGTGTATCTGGTCGAGATTGCCAGCAAGCGCGTGCGCAAGCTCATCAGCCCCGCCGTCGACCTGCTGGCGGGCATCCCCTCCATCATCTATGGCTTCTTTGGCATGGTCATCATCCGTCCGTTTATCGCGCAGCTGACCGGCGGTCTTGGCTTTGGCGCGCTGACGGCGTGGTTCGTGCTCGCCATCATGATCGTTCCCACCATCACCACGCTCACCATCGATGCCCTCAATTCCATTCCTATGGGCATTTGCGAGGCATCCTATGCCATGGGCGCCACCAAGTGGCAGACCATCTATAAGGTCGTGCTGCCCGCAGCCAAGCTGGGTATCGTGGACGCCATCGTGCTGGGCATGGGTCGCGCTATCGGCGAGACCATGGCCGTGCTGATGGTCGTGGGCAACGCCCCGGTCATTCCGGATAGCATCTCGAGCCCCATCTCGACGCTCACGAGTCAGATTGCGCTCGACATGAGTTATTCCTCGGGGCTGCACCGCTCGGCTCTGTTTGGCATGGGCGTTGTCCTGTTTATCATCTCCGCTGCACTGGTGGGTATCGTCCGCCTGATTTCCAAGAAGAGGGGGTAGGCTATGTCCGATTCCGTTGACACGATGGCCGATACGACCTCGTCGCGCGAGCGCATTAAGCGTGCCCTTTCCCACGGTAAGAAGGGCCGCATCAACAAGGACCTGTCCAACAAGATCATGCTTGGCGTGTTTCGTGCCGCTGCCTACATCACCACGCTGGTGCTGGTCGCTATCATCGCCTACGTGGTCATTAACGGCCTGCCGCATATCTCGCTCGACTTTATCTTCGGTTGGCCCCAGGGCGTCAACGCCGAGGGCGGAATTTGGCCTACGATCGTCTCGACCGTCTACGTGACGGCGCTCGCCATGCTTATCTGCACGCCGATCGCTGTGCTGGCAGCCGTCTATCTGGCCGAGTACGCCAAGCAGGGCAAGATCGTCGAGCTCATTCGCTATGCTGCTGACGCTTTGGCCTCGGTGCCCTCCATCGTTATGGGCTTGTTTGGCTACGCCTTGTTTGTCGAGGCCATGGGCCTGGGCCTTTCGATGGTCTCTGCCGCTCTGGCGCTCGCGCTCTTGATGCTTCCCATCGTCATGCGCACCACCGAGGAGGCTATTCGCGCCGTGCCACGCTATATCCGTTGGGGCGCGTACGGCCTGGGCGCCACCAAGTGGCAGGTCGTTTCCAAGATCGTGCTCCCTTCTGCCTTTGGCCGCATTGCCACGGGCATCGTCCTTGCCATCGGCCGCGCCATCGGCGAAACCGCGGTGGTGCTCTACACCATGGGCCAGGCCATCAATCTACCTATCTCGCCGCTCGATTCCGGTCGTCCCATGACCGTTCACCTGTACCTGCTTGCCAACGATGGCATCAACATGAACGCAGCCTATGGCACCGCGCTCTTGCTGATGGTGATCATTTTGGCCTTCAACCTGTTTGCGCGTTTCCTGTCGCGCAAGCGCCGCTAGTTAAGGAGCCCCATGTCCGTCTATCAGTCCGCTCCTACGCTGGAGCAAGCGGCCATCACGGCCAAGGATTTCAACTTTTGGTACGGTGACTTTCATGCGTTGACGGGGCTCGACCTCAACATCGCCAAAAACGCCATCACCTCCTTCATTGGCCCTTCGGGCTGCGGCAAGTCGACGTTTTTGCGCTGCATCAACCGCATGAATGACCTGATCGAGGGTACGCGCGTCGAGGGCACCATGACGCTCGACGGCAATGATATCTATGCCGAGGGCGTCGACCCGGTCGATCTCCGTCGCCGCGTGGGCATGATCTTTCAGCAGCCCAATCCGTTTCCCAAATCCATCTACGAGAATGTCGCTTTTGGCCCTCGTCTGCAGGGCGTGACTAGCAAAAGTGACCTCGATGACATCGTGGAAGAATCGCTCAAGCGCGCCAACCTCTGGAAAGAGGTATCCAATCAGCTCAACAAGGATGGTTTGGCGCTCTCGGGCGGTCAGCAGCAGCGTCTGTGCATCGCGCGCGTGCTTGCGGTGCAACCCGATGTCCTCCTGATGGACGAGCCCTGCTCCGCCATCGACCCCACGTCTGTCTCTAAGGTCGAGGATCTGATGGCCGAGCTGGCGCCCGAGATGACGATCATCATCGTCACGCATTCAATGCAGCAGGCAGCTCGTATTAGCGACTACACCGCATTTTTCTTGCAGGAAGTTGCCGGCGAGCCCGCCACGCTCATCGAGTATGGTCAAACCGACGCGATCTTCACCAGTCCGGTGGACTCGCGGACGGAAGACTATATCACCGGCCGCTTTGGCTGATCGGTGCGACTAGTCCCAAGCCGATCGGATCTGGTCCGGTGCGTATTCACTGTGCGGGCGGCATGACCGCACCCAACTGATTGGAGTGAACCATGCGTAAACTGTTTTCCCGTCAGCTCATCGAGGCCCGCCACGAGATGCTGAGCATCTACGAGGCCGTCGATCTGGCCCTCCACGATGCCGTTAAGGCCTATGTGACCGACGACCGCAAGCTCGCCACCAAGACCAAGAAGCGCACGCTTTCGATTGACGCGCGCTGCGCTAACTTGGAGGCCGTGTGCTACAACCTGATCGCCACGCAGTCACCGGTCGCCTCCGACTTCCGCCTGCTTCAGACGATCATCTACGTCGACTTTAACCTGCAGCGCATGACCGATAAGGTCCGTCAGATCTGCCGCGCCACGCGTCATATGATCAAGGCCGACATCTCGCTGCCCAAGGAGCTTGTCGGCACGGTTGAGGCCGAGGCTGAGGCTGTCTACCAGGTGCTGGGCTCTTCGCTTTCCGCGCTCGTCACCAATGATATGTCCATCATCTGCAACTTGGCCGTCGAGGACGAGCCAGTGCACGCCGCCTACGAGAAGTTCTTCCGCACCTTTAACCGTATGGATACGGGCGACTTTATGGACGACGGCAGCAACTATGACGACCTGCGCCGCGCCATCATGGTTTCGCGCTACCTCGATCGCATCGCCTCGATTTCCATCGATGCCGCCTGCCGTCTGACCTTCCTGTTGACTGGTCAGCGCATGAATGCCGGCGATATCGCCCGCACTGATGAGGATGAGCTCGAGAGCATGCGCGTGCCTTCGGGCGAGGGTGTTATCATGAGGCCCGCCGTCGACGCGCGCTACGTTGCCAAGGTGCCCGTTAACGAGGTCAGCGAGGGTCTTCGCTATCTGCTCGATCATCTTGAGGACGAGGACGATGGCGAGGACGACGAGGAGTAAGTAACCCCGTTCGTCGAAAGATTGTAAATACCTAAGTGAGCGCGGTCTTGCACATGCGGGGCCGCGCTCTTGCGTTAGCATGGGACTACTTGTTTGGCTGTCAGCGGAGGCGATTAGCAATGGATAACTATTTGGACTTGATGCGCGCTCGCCGCGAGCAGATTCTTGAACGTTTTTATGCGGCGCTCGATCGCGCAGGCCGTCCCCACGACGCCGCGCGCCTCATTGCCGTGTCCAAGACCGTTGGTGTCGATGAGACCGTTGCCGCCATCCAGGCGGGGTATCGCCATTTTGCCGAGAATCGCCCGCAGGAGCTGGTTCGCAAGCTCACGGGTCTGGCGGAGCATCCGGAGCTGCCCGAGGTGCGCTTCGATATGATCGGCAACCTGCAGACCAATAAGATCAATGCGGTGCTGGGCTCAGCCGAGCTGATTCACTCGGTGGGTTCGCTGCATCTGGCGCAGGCGATCTCGAGCCGTGCTGTCCGCAAGATTGAGGCAGGCGAGCTCGCCGGCCCCCAGCGTGTGCTCATTGAGGTCAATGTGAGTGGTGAGGAGTCGAAGGGAGGCTTTTCGCCCGATGAGATTCGCGCCGCCGCGGGTGAGCTTGCGGAACTTGAGGGAATTTGCGTACAGGGGCTTATGACTATGGCGCCCCGGGGGAATAAGGATGTGGCACGCCGCACCTTTGCGGGGCTTCGTGAGCTGAGGGATGAGCTGGAGGCGGCGCATCCCGATTTGAACCTGCCTGAGCTTTCCTGCGGTATGAGCGAGGACTTTGAGCCTGCCCTTGAGGAGGGCTCTACGCTCGTTCGCCTGGGCAGGGTAGTATTTAGCCCGGAGTTTGCAGTAAAATAAGGCTCTGAAGTGCGCACTGATTATCGGGGCGCCTGCACTAAACCGCGAGAGGACACAACCATGGGCTTCCTTGACGAGATTAAAAATAAGATGCACCTGGGCGGCCAGCAGGGTTACGACCAGGGTTATGGCCAGGACGACGACTACGGCTACGATGATGGCTATGACGATGGCTATCAGGGCAACGGCTACAGCGGTGCTTCGGGCGAGGGCTTCTACACCCAAGACGAGCCGAGCAACGGCCTGCTTGGTCAGACGCGCCGTGGTGAAGCTGAGTCGGTTGCCGTGTATACACGCTCCGGACAGTTGGTCGGCGATGACTCTCGCCATGCCACGACGTATAACCCGCCTTCGCGCTCGCAGGACAGTGTTGCGAGCGGTTATCGTCCTGGTGCTTATGACACGCCGTCGAGCTACGCCGAGAACACCCGCGCCCGTGCCGCCGCTGCGCCCGCGCCTGCACCGAGCGATGCCTCGGCCTATGCGAGCAATATCATCAACGCCACGCCGCAGCTGCCGGCCTATGTCCTGCGCCCCGAGAGCTATGATGACGTGGAGACCGTGGTGCGCCGCGTTCGCACCAAGCAGCCTGTCGCACTGATTTTTGTGGGCGTACGCACCGAAGTTGCCAAGCGCGTTTTGGACTTCTCTTACGGCTTTGCCTGCGGTCTGGGTGCCACGGTCAAGGAGGTGGGCGACCGCGTGTTCATGGTGCTGCCCGCCGGTTGCGAGGTCAAAGATTCCGATCTCAGGAAGCTTCGTGCCGACGGCTACCTCAAGTAAAGACAAGACGAGGAGATTCCCATCAACATCTACACTATCGTCCAGCTGGTCAACACGCTGTTCAACTTCTATTCCACGCTCATTATCGTCTACTGCTTTATGACGTGGATTCCCATGAAGCAGGGTGGTTTGCTTCAGGATATTGCCGCGGTGCTTGATAGCGTGTGCGGTCCGTGGCTTAACCTGTTCCGTCGTTTCATCCCGCCGATGGGCGGTATCGATTTTTCGCCGGTCGTTGCGATTATTGCGTTGCAGTTGGTGCAGAGGCTGGTTCTGCAGCTTCTTATAGGTATACTCGTGTAGAACTGTCTTAGTAACTTACGTCGGGCGTGTAGCGCCGAGGCGATGAAAAAGGAGACTTGTTATGGCTATTACCCCTGCAGACATCCAGGCTCAGACTTTCTCTGAGGCCAAGCGTGGCTACGATCCTGCCGAGGTCGACGTCTTCTTGGAGACGCTGTCCTCCGAGGTTGACGCTATGCTCGCTAAGATCGTCGACCTTAAGGGTCGTCTGACTGCTACCGAGCAGCAGCTTGCCGATGCACAGGCTCAGCTTGCCCAGGCTCAGGATACCGCCGACCAGGCCGTTCCTGCCGCCCCCGTGGCTGCTCCCGCCCCTGACTTCTCCGCTCAGGAGCGCCAGATTTCCGCTGCCCTGATCGCTGCCCAGCAGACCGCTGAGACCATCGTCAACGATGCCAATGAGAACGCTGAGCGCATCCGCAACGAGGCTGACGCCAAGGCCCGCGAGGTTATCCGCCAGGCTCTGACCGAGAAGCAGGCCGAGCTCGAGGAGATCGATCGTCTCAAGGCTTCCCGTGAGGAGTTCAAGGCCGAGTATCTCAAGCTCATCCAGCACTTTATGGACGATGCCCAGAACTCCTTCCCGGCCGACCTCATGGCCTCCACGCCGGTCGGTTCTGCCGCTTCTCCTGCGGTGACTGTTCCCGCCGAGCCGCTGCCCGTCGCTGACCCGGTTGTCCCCGTGGCTGATCCCTTTGCCCCGATCGACAACTTCGCTGCCGACGACCTGGACTAACATTCGGCCTACAATTTAGTGCCTAGAAAGGACCCGCAGCTTGCGGGTCCTTTTTTATGACTGTGCCGGGGTGCGTAACATAAAAACCGAGCCCTGCACATAGTGGCGCAGAACTCGGCGAACGGATGAACGGTCAAGGGTAGGTTTTAAGGCATGTCCCAAAAATCTACTTGAGGAGGAAGTCGGAGAGGGGAATGGTGCGGGCCTCGCGATGCTCGGGATCGGCAATGTGGTCGGCAGGATAGCCACAGACGAGCATGTGATAGGGATAGACGCCCTTGGGCAGATTGAACTGCTCTTGTGCCACCTCAGGCTTAAAATGGCATACCCAGCACGTTCCCAGACCCTGCTCGGTGGCCTCCATCATCATCTGATCGCACACGATGGACGTATCGATTTCACTGGAATTCATCTGGTCATACGGGCGCACCCAAGCATCATCGGTAACGCTGCAAATAAGGAAGACAAGCGGAGCCCCAAAGATAGACCCATCACGAGCAAACCGAGGCTGACAAGCAGCAGCCTTCTCCAGAAGTTCAGGCGTATCCAACACCATCACACGGGTTGGATGATTATTACAAGCAGAAGGAGCAATCCGCCCAGCCTCAACAATGGCATCCACCACAGTTTGCTCAACAGAACGATCCTCAAACTCACGACAAGAATATCGAGACCGAGCCAGATCCAAATATCCCATAACCAAACCCTCCAAAGTCAGCAAATCAATCCAAAGTAAACCAAAGGGTACCCAAAGCCCCATCCAGCCAAACGTTTAAGGCGGTCCCAAAGTTCCCCATCGGGCTCAAAGGCCCTGCCAACAAAAGCCCCATCGCTTTCAAAGTATCAGCCAAAGTTCCCAATGGTGGTACGTAAGGCGAAGGGCCGGCCGCGGTTTACTTTCGAACGACTCTGCAAAGCAGCCGGAGTGAGAAAGCAAACCGCGGCCGGCCCTTCGCCGCCGGGACACGTACCCCCAATTAACTGTTCTTCATGACAATCGAATCCACGACATCGGCCACATTCTCACAGCAGTCAGCGCAGTACTCCAGGAAGGCGTACACGTCACGCCAAGCGATGACCTCGAGCGGATCCTTGCCGTTGACGTGCAGGTTGCGCATGGCGTTGATGTAGAGCTCGTCGGCCTCGGACTCGATGGTGTTGATCTGGATGACCAGCTCGCGCAGCGTTTTGGACTTGCGGTAGTTGGGAAGCTCGACCATAAGGTCCTTCATGGCGCGGCAAGCGTCGGTCACCTTGTGGGCGATGACGATGGCATCGGGGTGGATGCTCTGGATGTTGGTGAAGTAGACGCGCTGCACGACGCCCTCGATACGATCGAGCACGGTGTCGAGCGAGCAGCTCATCAGGTCTAGATCCTCGCGCTCAAGCGGGGTGATAAAGGCGGTGAGCAAGGCGTCTTCGAGCTCGTGGTGCTTCTTGTCTGCCGCATGCTCAATCGCATGCATCTTATCGAGCATGTCGTGGATCTGCGCAGGGTCAAAGTTTTCAAAAATCTTGGTGAGCAGCTCTGCGGCCTGGACGGCTAGGTCGGCGCAGGCGACGTAGTTGTCAAAGTAGAACGAATCGGGTTTCTTTGCCATGAGTGGTCCTTTCGAGGTGAAGATGGGCGGGCGAGGTAATGCAGTCCGGATGGACGTTCGGTTTGACTAGAGGAACATCATGAACAGCTTGGCCATGACAAAGCTGATGAGTCCGCAGGCAGGGAAGGTGAAGAACCAGGTGAACATCATGTCCTTGACGACACCGAAGTTGATGGCCGAAAGGCGCTTGACGGCACCGACACCCATAATGGCGCAGGTCTTGATGTGCGTGGAGGACACGGGGATGCCGGTGAGCGTGGCAAGCAGCAGGTTTGCGGCGCCCGCCAGGTCGGCGGAGAAGCCCTGGTACTTTTCGAGCTTGACCATGCTCTGGCCGACAGACTTGATGATGCGCTCACCGCCCACGCTGGTGCCGATGCCCATGGTGGCCGAGCACAGCAGCATGATCCAGATGGGGATGCCGGCGTCGCCGACGCTCGTCTGTCCGCTTGCAAAGGCGACACCTAAAAAGAGCACGCCGATAAACTTTTGTCCATCTTGCGCGCCGTGCATAAAGCTCATGGCCGCGGCACTTGCGATCTGAGCATATTTAAAGAAGACATTGGCACGTCGCCTGTTGGCGGCGGCGAAAAGAATCGAGACGAGCTTGCACAGGACCCAGCCCATGATAAAGCCCAGGCCGATGGAGAGCGCCAAGCCGTAGATGACCTTCATCCACTCATGGACGTTGACGCTGCTCGCGCCGCCGAGGGCGATAGCGGCACCGGTCAGGCCGGCGATAAGGCTGTGGCTTTGCGAGGTGGGGATGCCAAAACGCGACGCTGTGGCGCCGTAGACGACGATGGAGAACAGCGCCGCGCAGAGGCACGCGAGCGCCATGGTGCTGTTTCCGCCAAAGTCGACGATATGTGAGATGGTGTTGGCGACGCTCGCGTTAAAGTGCGTCATGATGAGCACGCCGAGGAAGTTGAATGCGGCGCTCATGAGAATGGCTGCGCGGGCGGGCATGCAGCGCGTGGTGACACAGGTCGCGATGGCGTTGGGCGCGTCGGTCCATCCGTTGACGAAGATAGCGCCGAGCGCGAGGATCACGGTGACGGCAAGGACTGGGTTCGACACAATTTGGCCGAGGAAGGCTGAGAACGTTACGTCCATATATGGGCTTTCTCGAAGTTTGCAGGCACGTTACAAAAACATGATAAATCGTATCACCTCCTGCGGGTTTCTTTACCGAGTTCTGATGGGAGAAGTGAATTTTTTGGCACTAAAATTGAATATTAGCCCTGTTGACCGCGGGTGTTCTTTTTGCTAACACGCCATGCGGACACGTGCGATTACTACGACACTCCAAAACCACAGTCTGTTCGCTTTACAACATGCAAACATGCGTTCGATAATAGGGGGCATGGAATATCGACAGACAGACGGCAAAACTCGGCGCGTACACAAGCAGTATGTGGACGTCGTGGCTCGCATCCTCGCGGGCGGACAAGTCGTGCCGGTCACCGTCTGCTGGGTCGACGGACGTTGTTTTACAATCGATGAAATTATCTCGACCACCGGGTTTGGCCTGACGGTCCACGGCATCCGTACGGCGACCTATAAGGTGCGTTTTGGCGGGCACGCGACCGAGTTGTATCTGGAGGACCAGACGCGCGAGCGGGCGGACGGCTCGCAGGCACACGTGATGCGTTGGTGGGTCTGGGCCTTTGATCGCACGCTCGAGGGCGAGCGCCGTAGGTAAGGACGTACGGCATTCGGGTACAATGACAGGAATCTTGTCATCTGCTGCGCCGTCTTTCACGGCGCTTTGTGAAAGGACGAAGTATGAACGATATCCAGGGCTATCAGAACGGCCCCATCGAAACTGGCGCAAGCCGTGCCAAGGAGATGTCGCCGCGTGCGTACAATCTTGTCATGTCTGCCCTGATCTTCTTGGGCTTTTGCGCCATGGGCGCTGGTGCTTACTTTATGAGCACCATGGCGTTTGCCCGCATGATGATGAGCGGCGCCGCCCTGCCACTGGTCTTTGGCTCGTTTATCCTGACTATTGTCGGCATCGTCATGATGTCGGCTGCCGCCAGCAAACAGTCCGTGGGCCTGTCGCTCGTGGGTTACGTGATCTTTGCGAGCACCTTTGGCCTGACCGCGTCGTTTGGCCTTGCCAACTATGACCTGCCCACCATCAACACCGCCTTTATCGCCACCGCTGCCATCACCTTTGTCTTTGGCGCCTTGGGCGTGACGTTCCCCAAGTTTTTCCAGCGCGTATATGGCATCGGCTTTGGCATTCTGCTCGCCACGATTCTGGTTGAGGTCGTGCTGATGTTCATGGGCGTTTCGCAGTCCATCACCGACCTGATCGTGATCGTGGTGTTCGCCGGGTTTATTGGCTATGACACCTATGTTGCCACGACGGTGCCGCCCACACTGCCCAACGCCGTGCTTATGGCCTCTAACCTGTTCGTGGATATTATCAACGTGTTCCTGCGCATTTTGAACATCCTCGGCCGTCGCGATTAAAGCGCGGCATTGCGACGCTTCCTGCCGGACACGGTAAAACGATGCGAAAGGCGGTCTTTCGGGGCCGTCTTTTTTGTGCGCGGCGGGGTATCATGGATGGGAAAAAGCCGATAGCGGCAGCGACAGGAAAGGTGGCCACGTATGGCAGACGTCGACAACAGGAACCGTAACCGCAGGTCCAACCGAACGGGTCAGCCCAATCCCAAGCGCGAGGCGCGTGCCAAGGCCGCCGAGCGCCATGTGGCGGCTGTGTCCGAGGCCTGCGCCAAGGACATCGAGCGTTCGCTTGCCGGCGTGTGCGAGTTCGATGGTATGCCTGCCGGTTTTGTCGCGGCGATGAAGGTCAAGGCCCAGGTGGCTGCTGCTGCCGAGGAGCAGGTTGCCGAGGAGCCCGAGGCCGCCGAGGTCGAGGCTGCAGTCGATACCGAGGTGGCGCCCGAGCCCGTCGAGGAGGCCGCCGAAGCCGTGTCCGAGCCCGCCGAGGAGTCCGCTCCGGTCCTGCCCGAGGTCACCGTGCTTGACGCCTCTGCCACGCAGGCCATTCTGGATAACGGCCGAGGCTACGCGCAATTCTGCGACATGGCCGTGCTCGCCTTTGCCTCGTTCACCAACCCGGGCGGCGGCTACATCCAGGGCTATCTGGGTCAGGAGGCCACGCTGTGCGCCGATTCGTATCTGTACAACGTTCTCGATAAGCAGCGCAAATGGTACGGCGAGAACCGTCGCCGCAACATCAACTGTGAGCTGTACCGCAACCGTGCGCTGGTGGTGCCCGCGGTGCGTTTCGACCGCAACCATGTGCACGCCTATGCCGACGTAATCGTCGCCGCCGCGCCCAACGCCAAGCGCGCTCGCCAGGAGTATCGCGTGGGTGACGATGCCTTGCTGGACGCCCTGCGCGATCGCATCCGCTTTGTGCTTGCCATCTGCGACGAGCTGGGTCGCGAGAAGCTCGTGCTGGGCGCTTGGGGCTGCGACAACAACGGCTTTGACGCCGAGGCCGTGGCCGAGCTCTTCCGCAAGGAGCTCGCATCGGGCGACTTTATGGTCAAGCAGGTCTTTTTTGCCGTGCCCTCTACGCGCTGGGACGAAGATTTTGCCAAGTTCGAGCACGTGCTGGCAAACTTCCCCGAGCGCAACGAGGAGTCCTATGCCCAGGTTGCCGCTCGCGCTGCGGCTGCCCGCGCCGCCGAGCAGGCCCAGGCTGCCGCCGAGGACGATGAAGACGATGACGATTGGCGCAAGTACCTGTAATCGGTGTGTGCTGACAGATAGGTCGATCCGGCGGGAGAGACTGCTCCCGCCGACTTTTTCTTTTTACTAGAGGAAGGGCTTACGATGAAAAACGTTCTGTGCTTTGGCGACAGTAATACCTACGGCTATGATCCGGCGGGCATGCGCGACGGCACCGCGGTACGCTATGCGCACGATGTGCGCTGGTGCGGTGTGGCCCAGCGCGACCTGGGCGAGGGCTGGCACGTGATTGAGGAAGGCCTCAACGGCCGCACGACGGTACGCGACGACATGTGCCATCTGGACACTAATCTCAACGGCATTCGCGCGTTGCCGATGCTGCTCGAGGCTCATAAGCCGCTGGATGCGATCGTGATTATGCTGGGCACCAACGACTGCAAGACGGTCTTTAGCGTGGGGGCTGCCGATATCGCTGACGGTGCCATGGCGCTGATTCGCACCGTCCGTGCGTTTCCCTGGACCGAAGCCGCGCCCTGCCCGCGTATTCTGCTGATGGCGCCTATCAAGATTAAACCGCAGATCGCCGATGTGTACATGACCGACTTTGACGAGCGCTCCGTCGAGGCCTCGGAGCATTTTGCCGAATACTATGCGTATGCTGCTAAACAGTTTGGCTGCGACTTTTTGAATGCCGCTGATTTTGCCGAGCCGGGCGATATCGACTATCTGCATATGATGCCCGAAAGCCACGAGAGCCTGGGTCACGCCGTGGCAGCCAAGCTCCAAGAGATGCTCGGTGAGTAGCGCGACCCCAAGCCACCGCAAAGGGGACGGGCGCCTTTGCGGTGGCTTGGGCTGCGAATCTTAATACTGCCACATGTGGTTGACAGGGCCGGAGCCTTTGCCCATGTTCAGGCCGGCGGCCAGAGCGCCTGTCAGGTAGGCCTTGCCGGCGTTGACGGCATCGGCAAGATCCATACCCTGGGCCAGCGCGCAGGCAATGGCGGACGAGAGCGTGCAGCCGGTGCCGTGTGTGTTATTGGTATCGATACGCTTGTGGCGGAACCACGTGGTGAGTGGATCTCCCAGATGGTTGCCCTCGTCATCGAGTGGCGCGGGTTCGGCCAGTACATCGTTGGCCTCGTTGACAAGATGCCCACCCTTAACGAGGGATGCGCAACCAAAGCGGCGGGTGAGGAGCATGGCAGCATTTTGCTGCGTGCGCTCGGAGTCGACCTCGTAGTCGAGCAGAGCCATGGCCTCGGGAATATTGGGCGTGATAACCGTCGCTAGCGGGAACAGGCGGCGGGTGAGCGCCTCGGCGGCATCTTCGGCAATCAGCCGCGCGCCCGAGGTGGCGACCATGACGGGGTCGACGACAACGTTTGTCGCGTTCCAAGCGCTCAGGCGGTCGGCGATAACATCGATAATCTCGGCAGAGGAAACCATGCCAATCTTGACGGCGTTGGGTCGAATATCGTCAAAAACGGCATCGATTTGCGCCGCGACAATATCCGGGGAGATGTTCTGCACGGCGGTGACACCGAGCGTGTTTTGTGCGGTTATGGCTGTGATGGCTGTCTCGGCATACAGGCGGTGCGCCGTGATGGTCTTGATGTCGGCCTGAATGCCGGCGCCGCCGCTGGAATCGGATCCCGCGATGGACAGGACGGCAGGTACCTTACTACGATCCATGTTCGCTCCCTTGCTCGGTCGGAATCAAATGGGTCTTTAAGCCAGCATTATAAAGATGCCCGGGCCGACTCTATGTCGAACCCGGGCGGGCGATGCAATCTTTACGCAAATGTAAGCAAATGTTCACACGTCAACAATTGACAGGTACCAGCTCGCCGCCAGAGGCGGTCGCGGCGATAGGGTTAGTCCTCCATGCCGAGGTCGATCGTGGTGCCCTCGAAGATCTTGTTGACGGTTCGGACGGCGCACATCTTGCCACACATGGTGCAGGTACCCTCGGTGGCGGCGGGGGATTCCTCGTAGCGCTTCTTGCCGGTGACCGGGTCGAGCGCGCACTTCCACATGGTGTCCCAGTCGAGCTTGCGGCGTGCTTGGCCCATCTTGTCGTCCATGTCGCGGGCGTGGGGCACCTTTTTGGCGATGTCGGCGGCGTGTGCGGCGATCTTGGTGGCCATGAGGCCGTCGAGCACATCCTGGGCGTTGGGCAGGCATAGGTGCTCTGCCGGCGTCACGTAGCACAGGAAGTCGGCACCGGAGCTGGCGGAGATGGCGCCGCCGATGGCAGCGGTGATGTGGTCGTAACCCACGCCGATATCGGTCACCAGCGGCCCGAGCACATAGAACGGAGCATTGTGGCACAGGCGCTTCTGCAGTTTCATGTTGGCGGCGATCTCGTCGAGCGCCATGTGACCCGGGCCCTCGACCATGACCTGGACGCCGGCGGCCCAAGCGCGCTTGCACAGCTTGCCCAGCTCGATCATCTCAGCGGTCTCGGTGGCGTCGTTGGAGTCGTAGAGGCAGCCCGGGCGGCAGGAGTCGCCGAGCGAAATCGTCACGTCGTATTCGTGGCAAATCTCGAGCAACTCGTCGTAGAACTCATAGAACGGGTTCTCGTTACCGGTGACCTCCATCCAGCCAAACAGCAGTGAGCCGCCGCGGCTCACGATGTTCATCAGGCGGCCGGTCTCCTTAAAGGTCTTGGTGACCGACTTGTTGATGCCGCAGTGAATGGTCATAAAGTCCACGCCGTCCTCGGCATGCGCGCGCACGACTTCGAACAGGTCGTCCTTGGTGAGCTTGACCAGCGGCTTTTCCATGTAGCCGATGGCGTCGTACATGGGGACGGTGCCTACCATGAGCGGCGTCTCGTCGATGAGCTGCTGGCGGAACTGGCGCGTCTTGCCCGAGTTGGAGAGGTCCATGATGGCGTCGGCGCCAAAGTCCTCGGCGATCTTGACCTTCTTCCATTCCTCGGCGGCATCGGCCTTGTCGCCCGAGATACCCAGGTTCACGTTGACCTTGGTGGACAGGCCCTCACCGACGCCAAAGGCGCGCATGCCTTTTTTGATGTGCACGATGTTGGCGGGAATGGCGATGCGGCCGTCGGCCACGCGCTCGCGGATGTACTCGGGGTCGCGATGCTCGCGCTCGGCGACTTCCTTCATCTGCGGCGTGATCTGCCCGGCACGGGCGAAGTCGATTTGCGTGACGAGCTTGGGCTCGGTCTGTGTGCTCATTGGCACGGCTCCCTTCGTTGGCATTACCCATATCAGGTTTGCGGGTCAGAGCGGGCGCGCCCAGTCTCAGCCTGCCGTCTTGTCCTGCAAGCTCCCCGTTTATGTAATGGGCTCAAGTATAGCTCGAATGGGTACGATTGGCCTAACGAGCGTGCCTGTGGGGAGGCGTACATGGAAGACAAGCATCTATATCGAGAGACGCAATGGGATGTATCGGCCGAGGAAAGCCGTGCGCACCATGGGTTGGTCGCGATTGGTTTTGCGGTGCTTGCCGTGCTGGTGATTGCCTTTTGTATTTGGACGTTTGGTGATCGCGGCGGCGCTGCATGGGAGTTCGAGGCTGATGATAGCCTACCGATTATGACGATGAAGGTCTCTGGCGGCAACACGGTGGCAGCTCCCGGCGACTATTGGTATCCGCGCGACGAGTTTGTGCAGCTGCAGTTGAGCGGCGGGTCTATTCCGGGTGAAGAAATCGAACGCGTGACGTTTGATGAGGCACTCAAAACACTCATGGTGAAGCTCAAAGATCAGGGCGATGTGCCCACGACCATGGATATCGCTCTGACGGAGTGGCGTCTGGAACCTCCGTCGGGCGTTACGGTATCCGACGTAGAGCACGTTAAGATTACCTACCAAGATGGCTCGACGAGTGAGATTGCAAAGGCCGATGGCTTGGCGGAGTAATGGGGTGTTTGGAAACGGCGGGCCTATTGTGCCTGCGCGTTCATGAAAACCAGGGTGTTTTTGTCTGAAAGCTCGGGGATGTGCCGATAGCCGATGTTGAATGCGGTAAGTTCGCTTGCATCCTCGAGCTTGTTTTCTGCCATCCACCGCACCATGGAGCCGCGCGCCTTTTTGCTGGCGGTCGACCGTTGGATGGGCTTCCCGTTGCGGATGCCCTCGCCAAAGAGGCATGTGACGGCCGTGGCGTCGTCCGCGAGGTGGGGCAGAACGGCTTTGGCATACTCTACGCTGGCGAGGTTGACGATCGTGGTGTTTGAGCCTGCCGGGGCGATAGTCCGCGCGAGCTTGTCGCTCCAAAACGCGTAGAGGTCTCGGGCATCGTCAACGGCGAGCTTCGCGCCCATTTCCAACCGATACGGTTCGACGGCATGAAAGGGACGAACGCACCCGTAGAGGCCGGAGAGGATCCACAGATGGTCTTGCAGCCATGCGAGCTGTGCGGAATCCATCACCTCGGGTGCCATGCTCTGGTATTGAATGCCGTGATAGGACATGACGGCAGGGGAGAGGTGACGGGCGAGTGCGGGATTGTCGAGATCGCCGCTTTTCAGGATGGGCCCGAACTCATGCAGTGTGTTGAGGCAAGGTCCCAGCAGTTTGTCACTCACGTTCCACAGCGCCTGCAGGCCGCCGCTGCCTTCATTCCGCTCGATATCTAGCAGTGCGCGGTGGAGGCGAGCCGTCTCGCGCACAAAGGGTGGGATGCCCAGGACTTCAAAAGCATCTTGTGCCGCGCGCATTTGCTTGGCGGGCGAAATGATGACCTGCAGCATGGACTCTCCTCTGCCAAATAAAGAAGTTGCGGTGGAATACGGTCTGTTTGGTCTATTGAAAGACCAAATCAATCCGTATTCCACCGCAAGTTATGGGTGGGGTGGATTAGGCGCGCTCGAGGAAGGCTTTGTAGCCGCGGTAGGCCTCGTAGATATCGGCCTTGTTGGCGACCTCCCACAGGGCGTGCATGGACAGGACGGCAACGCCGGAGTCGATGACGTTCATGCCGTACTTGGCCATGATGTAGGCGATGGTGCCGCCGCCACCAGCGTTGACGCGGCCGAGCTCGCAGGTCTGGAAGTCCACGCCGGCCTCGTCCATGATGTCGCGGACGAGGGCCACATACTCGGCGTCGGCGTCGTTAGAGCCGCCCTTGCCGCGGCTGCCCGTGTACTTGTTAAAGCACAGGCCGCGACCCATGAAGGCGGCGTTCTTGGTCTCGAACTTGCCGGCATAGCCCGGGTCGAAGCCGGCGGACACGTCGGAGGAGAGCATACGGCAGCGGGCGAGCGCGCGGCGCAGAGCCAGCGGGCTGTCCTCGCCGGCGAGCATCATGATCTCGGCGACGGTGTTCTCGAAGAAGCGACTCGTCATGCCGGTGGCACCCACGGAACCGATCTCCTCCTTGTCGACGATGAGCGTGATGCTCGTGCGCTCCACGTTGGTGACGTTGATCTGGGCGAGCATGGAGGGGTAGGCACAGACGCGGTCGTCATGGCCATAGCCCAGAATCATGGAGCGGTCGAGGCCCATGTCGCGGGCGGGGCCGGCGGGCACGACCTCGATCTCGGCGGAGAGGAAGTCCTCCTCCTCGACGTCGTACTGCTCCTTGAGGATATCCAGGAACATCTGCTTGACGGGCTCCTTGGGGGCGTCCTTGTCGTCCTCATCGAACTTGACGGGACGGCCGCCCACGATCACGTCGAGGATCTCGGCGTCGACGGCGTCTTTGGCAGGCTTAGACATCTGCTCGCTCGAGAGATGGATCAGCAGGTCGGAGATGGTAAAGACCGGATCGTCCGCCTTGTCGCCGATATTGATGTCGACGGTGGTACCGTCCTTTTTGCAGATGACGCCCACGAGTGCGAGCGGGGAGGCTACCCAGTGGTAGCTCTTGACGCCGCCATAGTAGTGCGTGTCGAGGTAGGCCATGTCGCCGGCCTCGAAGGCGGGGTTCTGCTTAAGGTCCAGGCGCGGCGAGTCCACGTGGGCGCCCAGGATGTTAAAGCCCTGCTCGAGCGGGGCGGTGCCCAGGTTGACGAGCATAAGGTCCTTGCCGTGGTTAGCGGCGTACACCTTGTCGCCTGCCTTGAGCTCGCGGCCTTCGTCGATTACGGTCTCCAGGTCGACGTATCCCGCCTCCTCGGCCATCTTGATGCCGGCCTTGACGCACAGGCGCTCGGTCTTGTTCTCACTCAAAAACTGCTTATAGCCGCGGCAAAGCTCCTCGAGCTCCTCGACTTGCTGTGGCGTGTACTTTTTCCATGCGCAGGGACGCTCCATGACGCAGGCTCCTTTCGGATCGATCGTGCTGGTTGATGTGTCGTGAGCCATCGTATCACGCGCGGGCTCACGGTGGCGGGGGAGCTTGATGTGCGGTGGCCGCGGGGCGGGGAGCGTGTAAACTGGAGTGAGCAAACCGTGCCCAGCCCAAAGCGAGGTATTCAATATGTCTGACAAGCGCCGTACCTTTGCCGTCATCGACGGCAACTCGCTCATGCACCGCGCCTTCCACGCCGTGCCGCCCACCATGAACGCGCCGGACGGTCGTCCCACCAACGCGATTTTTGGCTTTTTGAACATGTTTCTCAAGATGATTGACGCCTTTAATCCCGACGGTGTGGTCGTGGCGTTTGACAAGGGCAAGCCGCGCGTGCGCATGGAGATGCTGCCGCAGTATAAGGCGCAGCGCCCGCCCATGGACCCCGATCTGCATGCGCAGTTCCCTATGATTAAGGAGCTGCTCACCGCGCTCAACGTGCCGATTCTGCAGTCCGAGGGCTGGGAAGGCGACGATATCCTGGGAACCATGGCACGCCTGGGTGAGGAGGCCGGCTGCGACATGCTGCTGGTGACCGGCGACCGCGACATGTATCAACTTGTGACCGAGCATGTCAACGTGGTCTCGACCCGCAAGGGCCTGTCCGACGTGGCGATCATGACGCCCGAGAGCGTGGATGACCTGTATCACGGCATTACGCCGGCGCTCGTGCCCGATTTTTACGGTCTGAAGGGCGATACGTCGGACAACATTCCCGGCGTACCGGGCATCGGCCCCAAAAAGGCGAGCGCACTCATCGCACAGTACGGTAGCTTGGACGAGGTCATCGCGCATGCCGACGAGGTCAAGGGCAAGATGGGCGAGAACCTGCGTGCGCACATCGACGATGCGCTGCTGAGCCGCAAGGTCGCAACCATTCGCACCGATGCGCCCGTCGATCTCGATTTTGAGGCGACGTCATTCCCGGCGTTTTCTGCCGACGAAGTGTCCGCGGCGCTGGGCACGCTTGGTATCACCGCCATGCAGAACCGTTTCTTGGCGCTGATCGGCGGCGAGGGTGGCGCTGCTGCCTCCAGTGTGTTTGAGATACCTGCGATGGTCCGCGCAGCCGCCGGCGATGCTGACGCGCTTGGTGCCGTTGCGGCTGAGGTCTCCCGCGCGATTGATGCCGGCGAGTGGGTCGCCGCCGTGGTGGACGATGACAAGGAAGAGGGCGCGCTCTTTGGACTGATGCGTACGCTGTGGTTGGCGACGTCCACGGGCCTCTTCGCGCTCGAGGAGGGCGACAGCTGCACGGCGGCTGAGGTTGAGGGCTTCAACTTCGTCCACGGCGTGATTGCTGGCGTGCTCGCGCGTCTGTTTATGGAGGGTCGCGTGGCGAGCCCGGATATGAAGGTGCTGTTGCACGAGCTTTCGCCCATCGATTCTTCTGAGCCCGAGCTCATGGATCCGCTCGCTGCCGATTCCACGCGTATCTTCGATACCGTGGTCGCTGCCTATCTGCTGGATTCCGATCGCTCCGAGTTCGATGAGGCATATCTTGCCGATACCTATCTGCAGATGGCGCTGCCTGCGGCGCGCGGTGCAGAGGGTGCCGGTGAGGACGCTCCGGCGCCCGCCGCTCGCACGGCGGCCTTGACGCTGGCGCTGGTCGCACCGCTGCGCGACCGCATGGCCCGCGAGAACGCCGCCAACGTGTTCGATGGCATCGAGATGCCGCTCGTGCCGGTGCTTGCCAAGATGGAGCGCGCGGGCATGCTCGTGGATCCCGACCGCCTGCGTAATCTGTCCGAGGGCCTGGCGACCCAGATCACCGAGGTCGAGCGCAGCATTCGCGACCTGGCGGGTGACGAGACCTTTAATATTGGCAGTCCCATGCAGCTGTCGCATGTGCTCTTTGATGTGATGGGGCTTCCGACCAAGGGCCTCAAGAAGACTAAGCGCGGCTACTATTCGACCAACGCCAAGGTGTTGAGCGACCTTGCCCGCGACCACGAAATCGTGCGTCTGATCTTGGATTGGCGTGAAAAGTCCAAAATCAAGTCCACCTATCTGGATACGCTGGGCCCGCTGCGCCGTGGTGACGGTCGCGTGCACACCACGTACAACCAGACCATCACGGCAACGGGGCGTCTGTCCTCGAGCGACCCGAACCTGCAGAACATCCCGACGCGCTCGGAGCTGGGTCGTACCGTCAAGACGGCGTTTTCGGCAGGCGAGGGAAGCGTCTTTTTGGCGGTGGACTACTCGCAGATAGAGCTGCGTCTGCTGGCACATCTCTCGGGTGACGAGCACTTGGTGCGCGCCTTTAACGAGGGCGAGGACTTCCATGCCGAGACGGCGGCGCGCGTATTTGGTGTGCCGGTGTCCGAGGTAACGACCGACCTGCGCAGTCGCGCCAAGGCCGTGAACTTTGGCATCGTGTACGGCCAGCAGGCCTATGGTCTGTCACAGTCGCTGCATATCTCGATGGCCGAGGCGCGTGACATGATCGACCGCTACTACGAGGCCTACCCGGGCGTGCGTACATTCCTCGACAACGTGGTGGCGCGCGCCAAGCAGACGGGCTACGCCGAGACCATGTACGGCCGCCGTCGTCATATTCCGGAGCTCAAGGCCAAAAACCCGCAACTCCGCGGCTTTGGCGAGCGTACGGCCATGAACCACCCCATGCAGGGAACCGCAGCAGACATCATCAAGATCGCGATGGCTCGCGTAAGCCGCCGCTTGGAAGAAGAGGGCTTTGCCGCCCACATGATCCTGCAGGTACACGACGAACTGGACTTTGAGTGCCCCGTCGACGAAGTCGAGCGCCTCACCGCCATGGTCCGTGACGTCATGGAGCACGTCGTAGACCTACGCGTACCCCTAATCGCCGAAGCCAGCACCGGCATAACCTGGGCCGACGCGAAATAGGAAAGTAACCACAGTTCCAAAGTAACCAAAAGCAGAAGGGGGCTCCTTGCCAACAAGGAGCCCCCTTCGTTCAATTAAATTCAGCCTAAGTATCTAGACACTCAAGACGCCATCTTGGCGGCAGGTAAGTAAACCTAGGGCCTGGCCGGGCGGCACGGGTTAACTTTTCGTAGATTCCGCACGCAAAGAAAGCCACTTAATGTGGCTTTCGTCTTGCGCAGGACCTGACCGAGCGAAAAGTTAACCCGTGCCGCCCGGCCAGGCCCGATGGGACGGCTACCGAGCCGCCAAGATGGCGTCGATGAGCGTCAGTACGCCCCCGTCGTTGTTGCTCGGAATGCGCCACTTGGCGTGCGCGTTCATGTGCTCCTCGGCATTGTCCACGATAAAGCTGTGCCCGACGCGCTCGAGCATGGGGATGTCGTTGTAGGTGTCGCCCACGGCGGCGGCGTCGGCAATATCGATGCCCAGGTGCTCGCACAGGTGAGCGACGCCGGCGCCCTTGTCGACGCCCAGGTTCATAAAGTCGATCCACTCGCGCCCAGCGTTGGTGACGTAGAGCTTGTCCGAGAACTCGGGGCTATAGGTCTCGCGGAAAGCGGGCTCGGCGTCGTAGCCGGGGAAGAAGACCGAAATCTTGTTGGACTCGAAATCAATGCCCTCAAAGCTGTCGACGTAGTTGATTGTGTTGTAGTAGACGCTGATCTCGTCGTGGTATTGATGGTCGCGGGCAAGCACGTAGAACTCGTCGAAGCAGCACAGGACGGGGACAGCGCGAGGATCCTCCGAGGCACGGTTCAAGACCTGCTGATACAGCTCCACGTCAATATTGCTCTTATAGATATAGCCGCCGCGATAGATCACGCAAGCTCCGTTGTCGGGACAAAAGGCGAGGCGGTTCTTGATGCCCTCGAACATCTCCTCGAGCTTGGGGGCGGGACGTCCGCTGGCGGGGCAGAATACGATGCCGGCGTCGGCGAGCTTGTCCAGGCGCTCATCAAGACCCTGGGGCAGCACACGCTCGTCGGTCAGCAGCGTCTTGTCCATATCGACGGCGAGAATCTTAATGTTGCCGATGTTGGCGTCCGATTCGTAAGTTTGCATAAAAATGCGCCTTTCGTTTCGAGATTGTTTCAGACGTTATAACCATCAACTAGTAGTCGAGCGTATTTTCGCAGGAATGGTGCGTATTTGCACCACGCTTCACAAAGTAATGAAAAAACTTTTCAGAAATTTGAATTTGTCGCTTGTGCTGCGGGCACTTTAGCGTAATATAGCGACCATCGAAAACGGAGACGGAAAAACAACCGCTTACCGAGGAAAAGGTACCGTTTACGATATTAGAATTGCGCCCGGCGATAGGTGAAAGGAGAGGCAGATGCAGTTCGTAACGATCATCACCACTGCAGACAATGCCATCCGACGCCAGCGCGCAATTTCCCGACGACGATAACAATCGTCTCTGTCCGCATGGGGCGAATTGCCTCAACAGAGTCATTTTGAGGTCGTTGGGTTTTAGCACGACATTGCTGCATGTTTCTAGGGCATGTATGTGCTGATTTTTGCTATTTAACCTGATATTGCACGGTTTTTGACCTCAAGGTGACTTGCAACTGACCGATGTTCTAACTAGCTACCAAGGGCGAAAGGAAACAGCCATGAGCAAGGAAAAAGTCGTTCTCGCATATTCCGGTGGTCTTGATACATCCGTATGTGTCAAATGGCTCCAGGACGAGAAGAATCTCGATGTCGTTTGTGTCTGCGGCAACGTGGGCCAGGAAGAGACCGGACTGGATGCCAAGAAGCAGAAGGCGCTCGACCTGGGCGTTCTCGATTGCCAGGTACTCGACCTGCGCGACGAGTTCTCCGATGAGTTCCTGACTAAGGCCATCGCCGCAAACTCCATGTACGAGAACAAGTATCCGCTGCTCTCCGCCCTGTCTCGCCCGCTGCTTGCCAAGAAGCTTGTTGAGGTCGCCCACGAGTTTGGCGCGACCTACGTCGCCCACGGCTGCACCGGCAAGGGTAACGACCAGGTTCGTTTTGAGGCTGCCGTCAAGGCCCTCGACCCCGAGCTCAAAGTCATCGCCCCGGTTCGCGAGTGGGACCTGAAGTGCCGTCCCGACGAGGTCGCCTATGCTCACGCCCACAACGTGCCGGTTCCCGAGGGTGCCAACGACAACCCCTATTCCATCGACGACAACCTGTGGGGTCGTGCCATTGAGTGCGGTCACCTGGAGGATCCCTGGAACGAGCCGCTCGATGACGCTTGGGTTATGACCAAGAATCCTGAGGACACGCCCGACACCCCTACGTATACCGAGATTGAGTTTGAGGCCGGCAAGCCCGTCGCCGTCGACGGCAAGAAGATGAAGCTCTCCGAGATCGTCATTGCCCTCAACAAGATCTCCGGCGATAACGGCTTTGGCCGCCTCGATCTGGTCGAGGATCGTCTGGTGGGCCTCAAGAGCCGCGAGTGCTACGAGGTTCCCGGCGCACTGACGCTCATCACCGCCCACAAGGCGCTCGAGGACATCTGCGTCGAGGGCGACCTGCTCAAGACCAAGATCAAGCTCGAGCAGGATTGGGCCACCGCCGTGTACAACGGCCAGTGGTACAGCCCGCTCAAAAACGCGCTCGATGCCTTTATGGCCGATACCCAGAAGTTCGTTACCGGCACCGTCCGCCTGAAGTTCTTTAAGGGTAACTGCCATGTCGTCGGCCGCAAGAGTCCCTTCAGCCTCTACGACTACGGTCTGGCTACCTACGATCGCGACACCACGTTTGACGAGAAGGCCAGCGCCGGCTTTATCGAGATCGATACGCTGTCGCTCAAGACGTGGGCAAAGGTCCAGGGCCCCAGCTCTGCTGCCGCCCAGGCCTAGCGCCTCCTTCCCTTGGTATCCGCGCGGCCCATCCGCGTGATACATAACGGGCGCACGGGGTCCCTACCTTTCGTTATGCTTGCTGACACTTCTTAACATCGGTGGCCCCTACGTTCCGCCCGCATATATGATGCCGCGTCTGCGGCTGAGTCCGAGCCCCGCCGGGGTTGTCCGGCGGGGCTCCTTCTATCAATTTGGCGGCTCTGTGCCTATATATATGAGGAGTATCCATTATGTTCAATGCTATCGCGCATGCTTTGCTTGCCCTCGCGCCCGAGTTCGATGCTGTAAGGGTCGAGGACGTTCCTATGAGCCTGAAGGCCTGGATCGATGGTTCGCAGGGCAACATCCGGAGGGAGACGTTGGGCGCCAAGTGCATGGTGCGTCACTTCTTTGCAAATTAGCCACATGGCCCCGCGCGCGGCAGGGAGTGTGTAAAACTAGCGGTTGATAAATCGCTTTAGCGACAGGGCACATTGCTTTGGACGCTTGTTTTGGTATTTGGAGAAAGGAGACGGTTCCATGGCTCTTTGGGGCGGTCGTTTTGAGGCGGGCGTGGCCGAGGTCACGCAGGAGTTTGGCGCGTCGCTGCCGGTCGACAAACATCTCTATAAGCAGGATATCGCCGGCTCTAAGGCGCATGCCAAGATGTTGTCCGCCCAGGGCATCATCAGTGCCGAGGACGAGCAGGCGATTGCCAAGGGCCTTACCGGAATCGAACAGGATATCGATGCCGGCAACTTCACCTTCGATATCAACGATGAGGACATTCATATGTCCATCGAGAGCGAGCTGACGCGTCGCATCGGCGAGGCTGGCAAGCGCTTGCATACTGGGCGTTCGCGCAACGACCAGGTGGCGACCGATACGCGACTGGGCGTCAAGGCGCTGGCCAAGGAGCTCATGGAGGCCAATCTAGAGCTGCGCCATGTGCTGGTGGATACGGCTAAGAAGTACGACAAGGTGATTTTGCCGGGCTACACGCACATGCAGCACGCTCAGCCCGTGCTGCTGTCGCATCATCTGCTGGCGTATTCCTGGATGTTCGCGCGCGACTTTACGCGCCTGAAGGCCGCCTTTGATGCCGCCGACAACTGCCCGCTGGGTGCTGCCGCGCTTGCCGGTACGAGCTATCCGCTCGATCGCCAGATGACGGCTGCCGAACTTGGTTTTGCGGGCGTGATTCCCAACTCGCTCGATGCGGTTTCCGACCGTGATTTCCTGCTCGATCTGCATTACGCCGGATCCGTCATGGCGATGCACCTGTCGCGTCTTTCCGAGGAGATCGTGCTGTGGTCGAGCTCAGAATTTGGCTTTATCACGCTTTCCGACTCGTACTCCACCGGCTCGTCCATCATGCCGCAGAAGAAGAACCCCGACTTTGCCGAGCTTATCCGCGGCAAGAGCGGTCGCGTGTACGGCAACCTGGTGCAGCTGCTGGTAACCATGAAGGGCCTGCCGCTTGCTTATAACAAGGACTTGCAGGAGGACAAGGAGGGCGCGCTCGATACCGCTCATACGCTCATGCAGTGCCTGTCGGTTATGGCTGGTATGATTTCGACTTGGACCGTCAACGAGGATGCCATGGCGCGCGAGTGCGGCGTGGGTCACCTTGCCGCCACCGATGTTGCCGATTACCTGGCCAAGCGTGGTCTGCCGTTCCGCGAGGCACATGCCGTGGTGGGGCATCTGGTTCTGATGTGTGAGAAGCGCGGCTGCAATCTTGAGGACCTGCCGTTTGAAGTGTTCCAGGAGGCAAGCCCGCTCTTTGAGCGCGACATTACCGAGGCGCTCGACATCCCGTCGATTGTCGCCGCGCGCACGACCGAGGGCGGCACCGCCCCTGCCGCCGTTGCCGTGCAGCTGCAGCGTGCCAAGGCGCAGCTCGTGGCCGACGAGGGCGTGTTTGGATCGCTGACTAAGGTCGTCGAGATGGGCCACGGGGTAAAGTAGGGATTTGGCTGAAGCCGTTTTGGCCATTTATTGATAAATCGTTTTCACTTTACGGGCACCTGCTGATGTGGGCGCCCGTATTTTGTTGCTATGGGGGAGGGGCTTGTCGAGAAGTTCTGTAGGACCTTTGGGCAGGTTGTGAAGGGGGTACGTTCGCGGGCGGCAACCGACCGTCTGCTCTGTTCGATGCGGTTGATGGGCGGTCGGATGGTACTCTAATCGGGCTTCGAAACAGAAGTGACACATATGGAGCGCTTTAATAAATTGCAACGTTTCAATAAACAGCTTTTTGTTTAACTGCAGCTAAAACTCTGTTACGATGCAGTCCAGGCGGGTGCCGGAATGGGACTTGGGCACGCGCGAACCTACTTGAAAGGCTACTTTTATGGCTATCGAGAAGACCTTCATCATGATTAAGCCCGACGCCGTGCGCGACCGTAAGATCGGCGAGATCGTTGCTCGCATTGAGCGCAGCGGCCTTGTCATCGAGCGCATGGAGATGACCACGCTCGAGCGCGCTACCGTCGAGGAGCACTACGCCCATCTGGCCGACAAGCCCTTCTTTGGCGGTCTCTGCGACTTTATGACGAGCGGTCCGGTCGTCAAGATGGTCGTTTCCGGTCTCTCCGCTGTTGCTAAGATGCGCACCCTCATGGGCGCTACCAACCCGCTTGAGGCTGCTCCTGGTACCATCCGCGGCGACTTTGCCGTCGATGTCAACGCCAACGTGATCCACGGCTCCGACTGCCTGGAGAACGCCGAGATTGAGATCAAGCGCTTCTTTGGCTAAACCAGCTTTGACTCCTTAAAGCTGTTAGCGTGTGGCTTGGGCGCCGCGGAACTCCATCCGCGGCGCCCTTTTATTCCAAAATCTATGCAGGGGCCCGCTCGGACATGTGTTCCGAGCGGGCCCCTGCTGTTAGCTTGTGGCACTGAATAGTTTAGGCTTCGTCGACGATCTTAAGGGCGCGCGTGTGATCGATCTCGTTGAGGAGGTTAACGCGACGCTCGTGACGACCACCCTCAAACTCGGCGTCGAGCCACTCGTCGACGATCATCTTGGCGAGCTCGGAGCCCACGACGCGGGCGCCAAAAGCGAGCACGTTGGTATTGTTGTGCATGCGGGAGAGCTTGGCGCTGAAGGGCTCGGAGCACACGACGGCGCGTACGCCCTCGACCTTGTTGGCAGCCAGGCTGATACCGACGCCGGTGCCACAGATCAGGATGCCTAGATCGACGTCGCCGTTGGCTACTGCCTTGCCCACCTTGTAGCCGGCGATGGGGTAGTCAAAGCTCTCGGAGGTGTCGGTGCCAAAGTTCACGACCTCGCAGCCGCGCTCCTTCAGGTGCTCGGAGATGATGTTCTTGAGCTCGACGGCGGCGTGGTCGTTACCGATACCGATCTTCATGGATAGTTCCTCTCTGGTCTGTGCGGCGAGATTGCTAAAGGTTTTACCGCGTTCGACTGCATGATAGCGCGACTTTTGTGTAAACGCTTGGGCGTTTTTTGGTCAAACGCTTTAGCAGGCAACAAGACTGGCTTCTCGTGAATGAATGTCGTCAGTTTGCGCTTGAGCGCCGTCTGCCGGAACCATGGTTGCGGTTTTTGATGCATTGTTATCAAATAAAAGAGCTAATTATTATTGAGAGCCCAGCCCGTTATACAAGTAGGAGATACCTATGCCTGCCGATTCCCTTCGTGATGCCGCGTTCTGCGATGTTTTGAACCGCGAGCTTGTCTGCGCGCTCGGCTGTACCGAGCCCATTGCCGTTGCCTATGCAGCGGCGCTGGCGAGCCAGACGCTCGGTTGCGAGCCCGAGCATATGGATGTTGCCTGCTCGGGCAACATCATCAAGAACGTCAAGAGCGTGACCGTGCCCAACTCGGGCGGTATGCACGGTATTGAGGCCGCGGCCGTGCTGGGTGCCGTGGGCGGCGACGCTAAGAGCGCACTCGAGGTGCTCGAGAGCGTTAACGATGAAGACCGCGCTCGCGTGGCCGAGCTCCTCGCCGACGCCGGCTACTGCGATGTGTCGCTTGTCGAAGGTGTGCCCAACCTCTACATCAAGGTGACTGCGACGGCCGGGGGCCATACCGCGGTCGTCGAGATTACCGATCACCACACTAATGTCACGTGCCATACGCTCGATGGTATTCCGGTATGCGGCAAGTCGGCGGGGGAGTGTGCCGCCTGCGCCGAGCGCGTGGTGGCCGAGCGTGCGGCGGATAAGGCCGATACCCCTATGAGCATTGAGTCCATCATCGACTTTATCGAGGACGGTGACATTGAGGACGCCCGCGCTGCCGTTGAGCGTCAGATTGAGCTGAATGGCGCAATCAGTGCCGAGGGCCTTGCGCACGCTTGGGGCGCCGAGGTTGGTCGTACGCTGCTGGGTGCTCGTGCCGATGACGTCGCCTGCCGTGCCCGTGCCCGTGCGGCCGCCGGGTCCGACGCCCGCATGAACGGTTGCGCGCTGCCGGTCGCCATTGTGTGCGGCTCGGGCAATCAGGGCATTACCTGCGCATTGCCCGTCATGGAGTATGCCGAGTACCTGCGTTGCGACCACGAGCGCCTGGTGCGCGCCGTGATGCTGTCCGATCTTATCGCCGTGCATATCAAGAGCTATATTGGTGCGCTCTCGGCGTTTTGCGGTGCTATTTGCGCCGCGTGCGGCGCCGGCGCTGCGATTACCTGGCTGTGCGGTGGCACGCGCGAGCAGATTGGCGCGACGGTCTCGAATACGCTCGGTAACGTGGGCGGCATCGTGTGCGACGGCGCCAAGGCGAGCTGTGCCGCCAAGATCTCGGCTGCCGTCGATGCGGCGATTCTGGGCCACGATATGGCTATGCAAGGTCGCGGCTTCCGCGCCGGCGAGGGCCTGATCCAGGATACCGTTGAGCAGACAATCGCCAGCATGGGCTACGTGGGCCGCGTGGGCATGAAGGACACCGACGTCGAGATCCTCAACATCATGATCGGCAAGACTCGAGTTTGTTAAGACAGTTCGTCGGCTACTTGGTGCTCGTAGAAGGCTTCGATTACGGCGTTAAAGTCGCGGGCGAAGTCTTCCATGGTTCCGCGCCAGGTGGCTCGGCTGGGCTTGCCCTGGCCCACAAAGGCGGTTTGGATGCCGCAATCGGGGGACGGGAAGTCGCGTTTGGGATCGTTGCCCACCATAAGGACCTCGTGTGGCTCGAGCCCCATCACCTGAAGCTGCTCTAGATAGTAGGTGGCATCGGGCTTGCAGCGGGTGGTGTTTCCCATGTGCGTCACGAGTTCAAAGGGGGCGTCGGCCAGGTCGCCCCAGCCCATGCGGCACTCGATGGCCCCCTGCGGAAAGCTGGGGTTGGTAAAGAGTGCGCAGCGCAGCCCTGCGTCCTGTACGGCCTGGAGCGCGGCGTGCGCGCCGGGCATGGCGTGGGCATTAATGACATCGTCGTTCTTGTACGGCAGGACTTCACGATCGTAATAGGTAAACGCCTCGTAGATGAGGGGATCGGAGAGGCAGATCCCGCATCGGCGTTCGACCTCTTCTTGGTAAAACTCAAGATTGGTGCGGTTGTCCGTGCCGCTGCGGCGATTGGCGTTGAGGTCGACCAGGATGGTGCCGAGGCGTGCCATCGTACCACCGCGGCTGCGGCGCCCGATATCCGCGAGCATCGAAGAGACATCCTTAAAATAGCGAAGGATGAACGCGTTGAGGTTGATGCTGAGAAGCGTTTCGTCCATATCGAAAACGACTGCTTTGAGCACGCGGGCACCTTTCTCGATAAATCGTTCCAGAATCGTTGGCTCCGGATACTTTACCCCAAAGCCGAATGCCTGGCTGGTTATCGTCAAGTTGCGGAGACGTGAGTTCATAAGATTACGAAAAAGTCTCCACACGAGTAAAAAATCGCAGTTCACGCTTGAAATCGAACTCATTTCCCCGTAACCTATACGAACGTGATTGCATAAGCGTCACATTAGTATCTGTCGGCTCCCGAGTGTTCCTAAACGTTGTGTGCTTGTCGCACCCTTCTGTAGGTCCTAGCAATCGGGGCCCCGTAGTTCGAAAGGGGTCCACCTTTGAGTGAGATTCAGAACTCGTCCATTTTCTCTCTTGACGATGTCAACGAGGAGGAGATGAACAACCTCATCGACGGTACGATTACCGACTTTGATGAGGGCGATCTCGTTAACGGCACTGTCGTTAAGATCGAGCATGACGAGGTGCTCGTTGACATCGGATTCAAGTCCGAGGGCGTTATCCCGGTCCGCGAGCTGTCCATCCGCAAGGACGCTAACCCTGCAGACATCGTTGCACTCGGTGATCCCATCGAGGCTCTGGTTCTCCAGAAGGAGGACAAGGACGGTCGTCTGGTCCTGTCCAAGAAGCGTGCCGAGTACGAGCGTGCTTGGAACCGCATCGAGGAGAAGTTCAACTCCGGCGAGAACGTCGAGGGCGAGGTTATCGAGGTTGTCAAGGGCGGCCTGATCCTCGACATCGGCCTGCGTGGCTTCCTGCCTGCTTCCCTCGTCGACCTCCGTCGTGTCAAGGACCTCACCTCCTACATGGGCACCCGCATCGAGGCTCGCGTCATCGAGATGGACCGCAACCGCAATAACGTCGTCCTCTCCCGTCGCGTCGTGCTCGAGGAGTCCCGTAAGGCCGAGCGCTCCGAGATCCTGTCCAAGCTCAAGTCTGGCATGCGTCTCCAGGGCACCGTTTCCTCCATCGTCGACTTCGGCGCCTTCGTCGACCTCGGCGGTATCGATGGCCTCATCCACATCTCCGAGCTCTCCTGGAACCACGTCAATCATCCTTCCGAGGTTGTCAAGGTCGGCCAGGAGGTCGAGGTCGAGGTTCTCGACGTCGATCTCAACCGCGAGCGCATCTCCCTGGGTCTCAAGCAGACCACCGAGGATCCGTGGCGCGCACTGGTCAAGAAGTACCCCGTCGGCGCCATCGTCGAGGGCACTGTGACCAAGCTTGTCCCGTTCGGCGCTTTCGTCGACCTGGGCGAGGGCATCGAGGGCTTGGTGCACATCTCCGAGATGGCCAACAAGCACGTCGATCAGCCTTCTCAGGTCACCCACGTGGGCGACAAGGTTCAGGTCAAGGTCATGGAGATCGACCTCGACCGTCGTCGTATCTCCCTGTCCATGAAGTCCGCTGCTGAGACTCTGGGCGTCGAGATCGAGGTTACCCCGCTTCCTTCCGAGAAGAAGGACGAGGAGACCGACGCCGAGTAAATCGGTTTGACGATCACTTGTTTTAAGGGATCCGTCCGTAATGGACGGGTCCCTTTTTGCATTTGGTGCCGAGATGCACGATGCTGCCCATGCTGTCCACAGGCTATTTGGTTGTCGCTGCATGAAAAAACGCCGACATCCCGCCTCGGGGAGGAGGCGGGAACGCACCGAGTAGACGGAGGGGTGCGGAGCGCGGTCGCGTCTCGACTGACGACGTTGCCCATCGACAGGACCATTGTAACGCATGGCGGTTCTTGGTTTATCGTGTCGAACGTTTGCGTTGTGCCATTGCCTGCGGCAACGGTGTGTTACACTCTTGCACTGCTGAGTGGGCCAGACGGTCGCGCGATGTGCTGCTTGCAGTACGCGTGAGGAAAGTCCGGGCTCCAGAGGGCGGGATGCCGGCTAACGGCCGGGCGGAGCGATCCGACGGAAAGCGCCGCAGAAAAGAAGACTCCCACCTGCGCCGCAAGGCGTAAAGGGAAAAGCTGAAACGGTGGTGTAAGAGACCACCAGCGTCGTGGCAACACGGCGGCTTGGCAAGCCCCATCCGGAGCAAGCGCGAATAGGAACGCTATGGGCCGGCCCGGTCCGCGTTCGGGTAGCGTGCGTGGAGCTGCACGGTAACGTGCAGACAAGATAAATGACCGTTCACGACAGAACCCGGCTTATAGGCCCACTCAGCACTTTGTTGACGCTGCGAACCCGTCAGCGCGGCAATCTGCCTTTCAAGCCTTCGGGCATGACCATAAGGTCAATGCCCTCGTCTTTCAAGGCACCTTGCTCGCGCTGACGGGTTCTCGCCTTCGACGGCGTCAGCTGGCCGATTTGGCGCTCATTCGTCGGTCGCCGCCATAAGGCGTGCTCCCTCCTCTTTCGGGCCAAATCGACTCAGCTGACGCCGTCTCGCTGTCTTTGCCTGGTCATTGACGTTGCCGTTCTATTTACTGGGGCTAACGGTACGGGCTTTGCCTTATTATTGAGGCTGTTTGTTGCTTTGCTTGTTGTTGAGGGGCTTTGTTGGACAGCTATTTTACTCTGCAATCGAATATTGAGGTTTCGGGCGAGTTTTTGGACCGCAAGAGCCGGTTTATTGCCCAGCTGGTCCATATTGAGTCCGAGGATGAGGCGAATGCCTTTATCGAGATGGTTCGCAAGCGTCATTACGACGCTCGACACAATGTTCCCGCGTGGATTTTAGTCGATGGACGCGAGCGCCAGAGCGATGATGGTGAGCCGAGCCGCACGAGCGGTATGCCGACGCTCGAGGTGTTGCGCGGCGCAGAGCTCAAAAATGTTTGCTGCGTGGTGACGCGCTATTTTGGTGGCACGCTGTTGGGACCTGGTGGCTTGGTGCGCGCCTATACTGCGGCGACGCAGGCGGCGGTGGCAGCTGCTCGGGAGGCCGGGCAGATTGTCGAGATGACGAGCGTCGTGCCTGTTGACGTGCATGTGGCCTATCCGCAGTATGAGCAGGTGCTTCGTTTGGCGCAGGATTCGGGTGCCAAGGTTTCGGATACCGATTACGCGGATGCCGTGACACTTCACCTGGTATTCAAAGCGGGGGAGCAGGAGCCGTTTTGCGCTAAGATGCGCGAGCTTATGGCGGGGCGCGAAGAGATCGAGGTCGGCGCTCCCAAATTTGCCGAGTTCTAACGGCGACGGCCGGCGTTCTTTTGGATGGATCCCAAACGCGCCGGCCGTCGTTTTATGTTGCTGCCGTTTACTCGGCGAGCTGCTTTAGCACATCGCAGGCGATCTCGACGGCATCGTCGATGCAGCCGGGGCAGCTGCGGAGCGGACCTTTATCCGATCCGATGCCCTTGAGCGTGCCGCAGACGGTCGTCGTGTTCTTCTCGCCAAATCGCTTGGCAATCTCGCGCGACAGCTTGTAGGTCTGGCCTTTGGTCTTGGGGTTCTCCATGCCGTCGCTCATTACAAAGCCCATGATGGCAACAGCGCCCGAGATGGCGCCGCAGGTCTCGGTCATGCCACCCATGCCGGCGCCAAAGCCCTCGGTGAGGGTAAAGGCGGTCTGGGGGTCGAGCCCGACGGCAGGTGCGAGCGTGCAGGCAACGGCCTGTGCGCAGTTAAAGCCGCGGGCGTGGTATTCGGCAGCCTGAGCCTGGCAGGCGGCGGTGTCGAGCTGGGTGGTATCGATTTGCTTCATCGTTGTCTCCTTGGTCACGGTGTATCCGCCTATGGTACCCGTGACGGGGCATGTAATCATCGAGAGCTTTATGGATGCCTCATTTTTATCTATCGAGCAAATGCCCAAGGCTTGAGATAAATACCCCTAATCAATTTGTCCCATAACCTACCTTGGGGATGGGTTGAGAGGGGTGCAGGGTAGCGGTATCGTGAACCGAATAAAACGTAACCCAGGCAAGGGAGCTAGATATGAGCGAGCAGACTATCGGTACTACATGTGTTCAGGGCGGCTATCACCCGGGAGATGCGGAGCCGCGCCAGGTGCCCATCTACCAGTCCACCACGTGGAAGTACGACACGTCGGAGCACATGGGCAAGCTGTTTGACCTGGAGGAGTCTGGCTACTTCTACAGCCGTCTGCAGAACCCCACGTGCGATTTGGTTGCCGCCAAGATCTGCGAGATGGAGGGCGGCACCGCAGCGATGCTCACGAGTTCGGGCATGGCTGCGAACTTCCTCGCGATCTTTAACGTTGCCGGTGCCGGCGATCACGTGGTCGCAAGCTCTGCCATTTACGGCGGTACGTATAACCTGCTCGCCCACACCATGGGCCGCATGGGCGTGACCTGCACGTTCGTCGCCCCCGACTGCACCGATGAGGAGCTGGAGGCTGCCTTTCAGCCCAACACAAAGCTCGTCTTTGGCGAGACGATCGCAAACCCCGCCCTTGCCGTGCTCGATATTGAGCGCTTTGCCAAGGCCGCACATGACCACGGCGTGCCGCTGATGGTCGACAACACCTTCCCGACGCCCGTGATGTGCCGTCCCTTTGAGTGGGGCGCCGACATCGTTACGCACTCCACCACCAAGTACATGGATGGACATGCTGCCTACCTGGGCGGCGTGATCGTCGACCACGGCCAGTTTGACTGGATGGCCCATGCGGACAAGTTCCCGGGTCTCACCACGCCTGACGAGAGCTACCATGGCGTGACCTATGCCGAGAAGTTCGGTCGCGAGGGCGCCTTCATTACCAAGGCCACCGCGCAGCTCATGCGCGATCTTGGCCCCATGCAGAACCCGCAGGCGGCGTTCTTCTTGAACAGCTCGCTCGAGAGCCTGCATGTGCGCATGCCGCGTCATTGCGAGAACGGCCTGGCCGTTGCCAAGTTCCTGCAGAGCCATCCCAAGGTGCGCTTCGTGAGCTATCCAGGCCTGGAGGGCGACAAGTACTATGACCTCGCTCAGAAGTACATGCCAAACGGTACCTGCGGCGTTGTGAGCTTTGGCTTTAACGGTGGTCGCGCGGCGGCCGAGACCTTTATGAAGAGCCTCAAGCTCGCCCAGATCGCCACGCATGTGGCCGACGCCCGCACCTGCTGCCTGCATCCCGCTAACGCTACGCACCGTCAGATGAACGATGAGGAGCTCATCGCCTGCGGTATCTCCGCCGACATGGTGCGCCTGTCGTGCGGCCTCGAGGACACGGCCGATCTGATTGCCGACCTTGAGCAGGCGCTCGAGCAGTGCTAGGCTAGCGTTCGCACAAGGCGCCGATGCTGGCAGAAAGCTTCGGTGGCCTTTCGTTCCGATTCCGTAGGCGGGACCCCAATTGCGACTGTTTACAGGCGATTGGGGCCCCGTTTTTGCGTTGCGCCACTCGAAAGGATGGATATGGAGAAAACTGCAGAGCAGCTGCGCCGCGAGCATATTGCCCTAGAGGGCGACACCCATGGCAAGAACAAATGGGCGATTCTATTTACCGTGCTCATCATGACGTTTATGGTGTGTTTGGATTCGACCGTCGTGACCGTGGCGCTGCCCGTGATGCAAAAGGAGCTGGGCGTGGGCCTCGATCGCATTCAGCTGGTGAGCTCGGTGTACCTGCTTGCGACATGCGTGGCTATGTTGCCGTTTGGCCGTCTGGGTGACGTGCGCGGCAAGGTGAATGTGTTCCAGCTGGGTGTCATCGTCTTTTCGGTCGGTTCGCTGCTGTGCGGCCTTTCGGCCTCGCTCGAGGTTCTTATCCTGGCACGCATTGTTCAGGGCGTCGGTTGCGCGGCGGCCATGGCTAACAACATGGGTATCATCACCGAGTCGTTTCCGGCGCGCGAACGAGGCCGTGCTATGGGTATTCTCGCGACCTTTGTGGCCCTCGGCATGATGTGTGGCCCCGTGCTCGGCGGCATGCTGGTGGCAAGCTTTCCTTGGGAGAGCATCTTCCTCATCAACCTGCCCATTGGCGTCATCTCGTTTATCGTGGGGCTCTACACGCTGCCGCATGTAAAGCCGGAGGCCGGCGAGCGCCCCATGTCGCTGGCGGAGGCCGCGCGTCGCTGCTTTGCAAATTCGGCCTTCACCATCAACCTTGCCTGCATGCTCATCGTGTTCGTTGGCATTGGCGCATCCGAGTTTATTCTGCCGTTCTATTTTCAGGACGCCCACGGCTTTGGTTCCGACATTTCCGGATTACTCTTTTTGGCGCTGCCGATGGTGAATGCCTTTATCGGCCCGCTTTCGGGAACGGTTTCGGACCGTGTTGGCTGCGAGGGTCCTACGGCGGTTGGCCTGGGCGTGTACGTGTGCGGTCTCTTTGCGGTAAGCACGCTCGACGAGCACTCTTCTATCCCTGTGATCGTGTGCTGCGTCGCATTTATGTCGTGCGGTACGTCGATTTTCCAGAGCCCTAACAATTCGTTGTATATGGGCTCGGCTCCGCGCGAAGCACTCGGCTTCGCGGGCAGCCTGGGTAGCCTGGCGCGCTATGCGGGTATGGCACTCGGCATTACGGTGGCGTCGAATATCCTGTATGGGCAGATGAGCGTGGCGATGGGCGAGGCCGTGACTAGTTTTGTTGCAGGCCGTCCGGATGTATTCCTATTCGGCTTTCGCTCGGTGTTCTACGTGCTCATGGCTGTGGCCGCTGTGGGCTTTGCGCTCGCCATGGTGCGTTTGGTGAAGATGCGCGCCCGCCATTAGCGTGTTGGGAGGCTGTCTGCCACGATTCGCGCCGTCCCAAAAAGACTGGTTTGTGGTGCGATGCGGCTTGTGGGGCGGGCGGGGGTCGGTCCGTGGTAGACTATCGAACAACGTTTATTAATCGCGCGGTATCGTTGCCGCGAGAAGGGGTTGCGCCATGCAGGAGCTTGAGGATCGTATTCGCCATGACGGCATCGTAAAGGCCGGTAACGTCCTTAAGGTTGATGCCTTCCTCAACCACCAGTGCGACGTTGAGCTGTTCGACCACATGGGCGCCGAATGGGCCCGTCTGTTCGAGGGTGTCGAGATCAACAAGATTCTGACGATTGAGGCTTCGGGCATTGGCATGGCTTGTATCGCGGCTCAGCATTTTGGCGGCGTGCCGGTGGTCTTTGCCAAGAAAGCGCAGTCCATCAACCTCGACGGCGAGCAATATGCCACGACCATCTACTCCTTTACCAAGCAGAAGGAGTACCCGGTCATCGTTGGCAAGCGCTTCCTGTCCGAGGGCGACAAGGTCCTGATCATCGACGACTTCTTGGCCAACGGGTGCGCGCTCGAGGGTCTTATCAAGATCTGCGAGGCTGCGGGTGCCGAGGTGTCCGGAATTGGTATTGCGGTGGAGAAGGGCTTCCAGGGCGGCGGCGATAAGCTCCGTAAGCGCGGCTTCCGCGTTGAGAGCCTGGCCCGTATCGCCGATATGGACTGCGAGAACGGCGAGATCACCTTCGCCTAAGCGCGCAACACAAGCGATTGGTATGCGATGTGACAAAGGGACTGTCCCTTTGTCACATTTTTTGTATGAGGGGAGGTGCTGATATGGATGGGAACAAGATGGAATGGCGCGAGTATGCGCGCTATGCCGAGATGTCGGTCGAGGAGTTGGCGCGCGATTGCGAGGTGCAGGTGTTTCGCGCGACGGGTCCGGGCGGACAGGGCGTGAACACGACGGACTCGGCGGTACGCATGAAACATATCCCTTCGGGGATTGTCGTGACGGCGCGTGAGAGCCGCAGCCAGTTCCAGAACCGTAGCTGCTGTCTGCGTAAGCTACGCGCCGAGCTTGGGCGTCGCGGGCGTCCACCGCGCCGTCGCGTCAAGACCAAAGTGCCTCAGCGCTCTCGCCAGCGCAGGCTCAACGACAAACACTTCAACGCCATTAAAAAGGCCAACCGTCGCAAACCGGGCAGCGACGAATAGCCTTCTCATAAGTTGCGGTGAAATAGGGACTGTTTTGCGGCTTTAGCTGCATAAACAGTCCCTATTTCACCGCAACTTAGGTGGGGTTAGCGGGTGGGGTGCCAGACGTGGAGGGCGCCGGCGAGGATGTCGACCTCGATGCGCGAGGCGACAACGGGCTCGCCGTCGGCCTGAATGGGGTAGTCGGGCTCCTCAAAGGTGAGCTCGGCATGGCGACAGCGGCGCATGCGAACCGGTGGCAGCTTGGTATGGTGGCCATCTTTGGCCGAAAGGAACATGGGAAGCGCGACCGCGCGCGGAACGGGGCCGCAGGCGTAGCAGACGTCGAGTATGCCGTCACAGGGGTCGGCGTCGGGACAGATGCGATAGCCCGAGCCATAGGTAGGACCCAGCTGAATCGCCATGATGATCGCCCTCACACGCTCGGTGGGTGCCCCGTCAAAGCTGACCGTCATGGGGTAGTTACGATAGCGCAGACCAAACTGCTCAAGTCCCGAGAGGGTGTAGAGCGGAGCGCCCGTCAAACCGGTCTTTTTGCGCAGCTCAGTGGTGCCCAGACCGATGGCGGCATCGATGCCGACCGAAAGCGTTTGGTCGTAGTACTCAACGGTAGCCTCGCCGCTGCCGCTTGCGGGGTTCCATGAACGAATGCGCCCGATGTCCTGACGCTGCAGCTCACAGGTGAGCAGTGCGCCAAAATCCTTGCCGGAGAAATCGTCGATGCCGAGCGTTTGGGCAAAATCGTTGCCAGAGCCCACGGGTAGGACGGCAAGAGCGGGGCGGGCGTCCTCCTCTTGCGCCATCAAGCCATTGACGACCTCGTGGATCACGCCGTCGCCGCCGAGTGCGATAACCGTGCGGTAGCCCTGAGCCTGTGCGGCCAGTTCCTTGGCGTGTCCCCTTCGCTCGGTTAGCACCAGGTCAAACTGGGATGCGCGTGCGGTCATGTCCAAAAAGCGTTGCAGGCGCTCGGCAACTTCGCGCGCCGCACCCGACTGGGCGGCGGGGTTGGCGATGATGAGCGTGCGACCAAAATCAGTTGCGTGCATGGGGCGACTCCCGGCGTATGCCGTGACGGTGCGGTCGCGCTCAGGTCGAATTGCCCCCGATTGTGGCTGCACGGCGAATACTTACGTCTACTCTATCAGGTCGTTGTGGCGCTCGATAGCATCCGCTACCGTACCGCCCTCATCTACAATAAGCGAACGGCGCTTGGGCGAGATGATGCGCTGGGCGGGGTACACGCCGCGGTGTCCGGCGGTTAGGTAGCTGATAAAGGCCACGATGACAAAGAACCCGGCGGCCGTGCCGTGGAACAGGTCGATGGCCATCATACAGGTGGTGATAGGCACGTTAAGGCCGGCGCAGAACACGCCGAGCATGCCGAGAGCCGCCAGAAAGCTGGGGTCGATTCCGACGAGGCAACCGATCCAGCCGCCGAGCGCCGCACCGATACCAAACAGGGGCGTGACCTCGCCGCCTTGGAAGCCGGCGCCCAGGGTGAGCGCTGTGACGACCAACTTGATGGCTGCGTCGGCAAGGGTCGTGTTACCGGAGAACCCGGCGCCCGAGAGCCAGGTGGCAAGGCCGGCATACTTCCAGGCGTCGAGCATCGCGTAGGCCGCGAGCACCACGAGTGCGCCTATGAGTGCGCGAATAAGGTAATTGGTGATAAAGCGACCGTACAGGCTCTTGACGGTTCGAACCGACCAGGCAAAGAGGCGTGCCGTCAGGCCGAAGATAATGGCGCTGATAACAACGACGACAACCGTCCGTGGTGTCATGTTGGGAACGCTGGCGATAACATTCGCTTCGTACTCGGTTCCCAAGGCAAGCGACGTAAAGTAGCCGGTAAACGAGGCGACCAGGCAGTAGATGCCCGCGGTGTAGTCGATTTTGCCGATAAAGCACATCTCCATGCCAAAGAAAGCTCCGGCAAGGGGCGAGCCGAATACGGCGCCAAAGGCCGACGAGATGCCGGCGAGCATGAGGTCGTGGTGGTCATGCTTTTTAAGGTGGGCGAGGCTCGAGATGTTGCTGGCGATGGTGCCGCCAATCTGAACCGCGGCTCCCTCTCGACCGGCCGATCCACCCGTTAGGTGCGTGAGCGTGGAGCAGACGAAGGTGAGGACGGCCATGCGCATATGGATGAGGCGTGTGCCCAGAGCGGAGTCGATGACCAGGTTGTTACCGCGTTTGGCGGCAAGACCGTGGTTTTTGTACACCCATGCGGTGGCAACGCCCACAACGGGAAGCAGTGCGTAGACCCACACATGGTGCTCGCGATAGTCGGTCGCGATATTCAACGAGGCCAAAAACGCCCAAGCGGCAACGCCCATGGCGAGCGAGACGATGACGACGAGTACGAGTAACTTAGCGCTCGCGAGTAGGTTGCGGGCGTTGCGGCGCGTGTCGGCAGCCAAGAGATGCTCGGAGCGGGTGATCTGATGCCTGCCTGCCGTGATGATGTCGTTCAGGGAGAAAAAGCCGCCGTCGTCGAGCGGCTGGGAATGATCCTGCGCCTCGTTTGCGCTTTCGGGTTTGTCGTTATGAGCCATACGTTCCTCTTTTAGGTTGCAACGCAAGCATTATAAAACGCGGCAAACGCAACGAGCCGGTGGGTTGGTTTCCATTCTGTTTCGCAGCCTGCAACCGACAGGTGTATTTGCGGGTACAGGCCGAGTCGCGGTCGTGCGTCGGGGGATTATACTGTGACAAGCATAAAGAATCGGCGCCCCTGTTGTGCGCCGTGACATTAAGAGGTGCATATGGCAGAGAAACTCATTCCGCTGGATGACGCACAGTCGATTGTCCTGTCGCACGTTGCTCCGACGGATCTCATCGAGATTCCCGTGTGGCAGGCGGCTGGTTTTCCCTTGGCCGAGGACGCGGTGGCCGATATCGATATCTCGCCGTTTGCCAACAGCGCTATGGACGGATATGCCGTGCGCTCGGCGGACTTGGCACAGGCATCTGGCGAGGCGCCGGTGACGCTCGACGTTATCGGACACGAGGCCGCGGGCCATGTGTTTGAGGGCGCAATCGGCGCGGGCGAGACGGTCCGCATCATGACGGGCGCGCCGGTACCCGAAGGCGCCGATGCCGTGGTGAAGTACGAGATCGTCGATGTGCTCGACGGTGACGGCAACGAGGGCTCGCACGTTAGTTTTTCGGCGCCGGCCAAGGTAGGGGAGAACGTTCGCTCTGCTGCCGAGGAGGCCCATGCCGGCGATGTTGTGATGCACGCCGGCGAGGTCGTGGCTCCGGCGGGCGCGGGTCTGCTGGCGAGCGCCGGATACGCGAGCGTGAAGGTGCACGCTGCCCCGCGTGTGGGCATCATCTCGCTGGGCACGGAACTGGTCGCACCGAGTAAGGTACCGGCGCGTGGTCAGATTCGCGATTCCAACTCCTCGGCGCTGATGGCCGAGGCACTCGATGCCGGCGCCGAGCCCGTGTTCTACGGCATCGCGCCCGATGATGAGCAGGCGATTGCCGAGCTGGTACATCGCGCCACGCGAGAGTGCGATTTTGTCATTACGAGCGGTGGCGCCTCGGCGGGCGATTACGACTATGTGACGGCGCTCGTCCGGCGCGAGGGCGAGGTGCTGTTTGACCGCATCTCGATGCGTCCGGGCAAGGCCATCACGTTTGGCTTGCTCGGGGGTAAGCCCTACCTGGGGCTTTCGGGCAACCCGGCCGCGGCGTATGTGGGCTTTGAGATGCTTGCCCGTCCGGCGATTCGCAAGATGCGCGGTTTTGCCGAGGTTGCGCGTCCCGTGCAGCAGGCGACGCTCACGCACGGCGTGAAAAAGCGACAGCATCGCCGCTTCTTCGATCGCGCCACGGTTTTGCGCGACCCCGAGACCGGTGAGTTGTTGGTGACCGAGGCTAAGACACAGAATTCGGCGCTGCTTGGAACTATGCAGCGTGCGAACTGCCTGTTGCGTATTGACGAAGGACCGTGCGAGCTCAAGGCGGGAGATGCCGTGGACGTTGTTCGCGTCGACCTGCCCGAGGGCGCCGTGTTGTAGGGGGAATGCTATGGAGCTGAAGATATCGATCGTGACGTGCTCGGACACACGCGATCTTTTGCAGGATGAGGCCGGAGCCGCACTCGAGGAACTTATCGAGGCACAGGGCTGGACGGTCGCCTCACATGTGGTCGTGCGCGACGACGTCAGCGAGATCGGTGATGCCATTGTGGAAGCCGCCGATGAGTGCCACGCCAATGTCGTGCTCACCTGCGGCGGCACGGGGCTTTCGATGCGCGATGTAACGCCCGAGGCGACGCGTTCCGTCTGCGACCGCGATGTGCCGGGTATTGCCGAGGCAATTCGTGCCTACTCCATGACCAAGACGCGCCGTGCTATGCTCTCGCGCGCTATTTGCATGCAACGAGGTCATACACTTGTCGTAAACTTTCCCGGTTCTACGAAGGCCGCCCGCGAAAGCTGGGAGGCCATAGCAGACCAGCTGGAGCATGCGGCTCAGATGACAGCGGGCGGCGGACATACCAACTAAGCGGTTTACCTGCGGCGGGGCGACCTTATCGGTCGCTCTGCTTTTGTTTTCCGCCGAAGCGACGCCGAGGTGCACGGTAACTTGAAACTATATTCTCTGGAGAGAATAATTTCTCATAATCATTATTCGCGCAGAAGTATAATCTGATTGCAGATTAAAGCCCGCGGTGGGGTACCCGGGCACAAGATCCGAAAGGGTTGAATATGTTCGATATGGTTTCACGCCGCGGTTTTGTCTCGCTTTCTGCTGCCGCCGGCCTTGGCCTTGCCGGCTGCTCGGGCAACAAGACGTCCGAGCCAGCTGGTTCCGATGCCGGCTCCGCCAAGTCTTCCTCTATGAAGAAGGCTGTCGAGCTTCAGGTCTTTGCCGCCAACTCGCTCGAGAAGGCCCTTCCCGAGGTCCAAGGGCTCTACACCGACCAGACCGGCACCACCTTTGCCGACACGCAGTTTAAGGCGTCTGGCGACCTCGTCGAGCAGATGCGCGCCGGTGCTGCGGTCGACGTGCTCATCACGGCCTCCAAGGGCACCATGGACGACGCTGAGGCCGCCGAGCTCGTCGACGCCGACACGCGTGAGGACATGTTCGTCAACGACCTCGTGATCATTCGCGCCGAGGGCTCCGACACCAAGGTCGAGGCCATCGCCGACGTCGCGAATCTGGACGGCAAGATCGCCATTGGCGACGCCAAGACCGTTCCCGCCGGAAAGTACGCCAACCAGGCTCTGGCCTCCGTGGGCCTCTATACCGGCACCGAAGGCGACGACGGCGAGTATGCTCCCGAGATCGCCGACAAGGTCGCACTGGCCGATAAGGTGGGCACCGCCGCCGCCTATGTGTCCACAGGCGACTGCGTGGCCGGTTTTGTCTACAGTTCTGACATCTACCGCTACGACGGCATCGAGGAGGCCTTCGTGTGCCCCGAGGACTCGCACAAGCCCATCGTGTACCCGGGTGCCGTTGCCGAGAGCTCCGAGCACGCCGACGAGGCCAAGGCGTTTATCGACTTTTGCCTGTCTAACAAGAAGGCTCAGAAGATTTGGGCTAAGTACGGCTTTGAGCTTTCCGAGTAGTGCGGCTTGGCGCGATAATTCCATCGTTTTGTGTTTCACTCCGTCCTTGTATTCGCTTGGAGCTTTTCGTGCTTAATAGATTCCGCATGCTTGTCGCCTGTGCTTTGACCTTCGCGCTTTGCTGGGTGCCGGGATTTGCGTTTGCTGGGGACGCTGAGGACGGGGCCCAGGCTGCTGCGACCGCTCATGGGCTTTCCTATGGGATCGAGGGTTTTGAGCGGTTGGCCAAGGGGACCGCTCGTGCGATGGAGGGCCAGCCTGAGGGCTACCGGTTTCCCGTTGACGAGGATGTGGACCTTGTAGTGGCGCCTGCTGCCGATCGCGTTGTGGTGTGGATATCGCCCAAGGCGGTCGAGAAGTATGGATTGGATCCGCAGGACAACGAGTGCGTATCGGGTCTCAAGGCCCTCGTCTGTAAGCTCGACAGCGCAAACTGCATGGGAGGTGCGCAGCTAGGGGACGTGGATCTTCCTTGGTATGTCACGGCGGAAACAACGTTTGATGCCGGCGGGTATACCTATGGCTTTGACGAGCGCGGTGCGGATGGGGACCGCTATGTGGTGATCGCATCAGCCTCGGGTGATGCCAAGGGCGGCGCGCGTTGGCTTGATAGCGCTCAAATGGTAGAGGCATCGTCTGTCGTGTTACGGGATGAGCAGGGGCCCTTGACCTCTCTAGCCTCCTTATTGGGCGGTATCGACTACCGACCGTTTTGGGTTTCCATCAAAACGAGCGGTCTTGCCCTGATGATTGCGTTTGCGCTGGGCCTGTTCGCCGCGTGGAAGACTATGGGTACCTCGAGTCGCATCAAGGGCCTGCTCGATTCGGTCTTTACGATTCCTATGGTGCTGCCGCCTACGGTGTGCGGCTTTTTGCTGCTTATGCTGTTTGGCCGCTCGACCGGGGTGGGCCAGTGGCTCATTGCGCACGGCATCTCGATTGTCTTTACGTGGCCCGCGGCGGTGATCTCTGCCGTGGTGGTGTCGTTCCCGCTCGTCTATCGTACGGCACTCGGAGCCTTCGAGAGCCTCGACACGCAGATGCTCGATGCGGCGCGCACGCTGGGCTGGTCCGAGCGTCGCATCTTTACCAAGCTTATGATGCCGCTTGGCTGGCCCTCGATTGCCGCCGGTACGGTGCTCGCCTTTGCCCGCGCGATGGGCGAGTTTGGCTGCACCCTGTTCTTTGCGGGCAACTACGCCGGCATTACGCAGACCATTCCCATCGCCATCTACTTTGAATGGATGGGCGGCAATACGTCGGTTGCCCTCTTTTGGGTCGCCGTCGTGATCGTGTTTAGTTTCCTAGTCATTCTGTTCATCAATATGTACACCGCTCATTCGCAAAAGTATCGCGAGCGGGGCCTTTCCCGTGCGGAGCGCAAACAGGCCAAAGATCTCACCGGACAGGGCGATTCGCTCGACCCGGCGGGCGGCGATGCCTTGCGCATCGATCGCGAGGCGCTGGCCGAGCTCATGCGCGATGATGCGGCGCCGCAGGGAGGTCGATAGGCCATGTCGCTCGTTCTGGATATAAAAAAGCGCTATCCCGGCTTTACCCTCGACATGCAGCTCGAAGGCGGCGAGGAGCGTGTGGCGCTGCTCGGTGCCTCGGGTTGCGGCAAGAGCTGCACACTGCGCTGCATTGCCGGTGTGGAGACGCCCGACGAGGGCAAGATCGTTGTCAACGGCGTGACCTTTTTTGACTCGGCGGCGGGCATCGACCTGTCGCCCCAGGAGCGAAAATGCGCCCTGTTGTTCCAAAACTATCAGCTGTTTCCCAACATGACGGTGGCCGATAACGTATGCGCCGGTGTAAAGGACGCGGGTGACGCCGCCGCGCGTAAAAAACTCGCCGAGCGTTATCTGAGCATTTTCGGTCTAGCCGATTTTGCCGACCGCTATCCCGCGCGACTCTCGGGCGGTCAGCAGCAACGTGTGGCGCTTGCGCGCATGGTGGCGGCGCATCCGGGCATCTTTATGTTCGACGAGCCCATGAGCGCGCTCGATTCCTATCTTAAGAGCGCGCTCGAGCAGAACATGCTCGACCTGTTCGATGTGTGCAACCGCACCGTCCTCTACGTGAGCCACGATATTGACGAGGCATGCCGCCTGTGCAAGCGCATTTGCGTGATGCATAACGGACATGTGGAGGAGATCGGCTCCGTCGAGGACGTGGTCCGCCGTCCGCAGACGCTGGCGGCGTTGCGCCTGACGGGCTGCAAGAACACAAGCCGGGCGCGCAAGGTCGGCGACGAAGAAGTGGAGGCCCTCGACTGGGGCATGACCTTTAACGTGGGTCGCGCGGTCCCCGATAATGTGGCGTACCTGGGCATTCGGGCAAGCTACTTCCATGTTGACAATCGCGCGGAGCGGGGCCGCAACAGCTATGATTTGCACGTGGCCCGAGTGAGCGATTCACGCTTTGAGCGGCTGGTGTTGCTGGACGTGCCGCGCGCCGATGCGCCCACACGTCTGCAGTGGAAGGTGAATAAGGTGAGTGTACCCGTGGAAGAGCTGCCGCAGGCGGGTGAGACTCTGCGCATGCATTTTGATGCAAGCAGGATTCATCTCGTTTGCCGATAATGCGGGGGCGATGCGGTCGAGGAGGTAGTCCTCGACCGCTTTGTTTTCACTTCGCCGTTCGCCGATTTCTACATGACTAAACCTTATCAGTCTGATAATTAATTATCAGACAGTGAGATGCTCACATCCCGACGCTGTCGTACGCATGTCGGCGGTGTTCGTCTGGACGACAACCGTTGATATAGTTACCTTCGACGAGAAAAGGAGGGCGCGCTGATGCCGCAGAAGACATATTCGCGTCGCGTTGCCGCGCGCGCCCTGTATATGGCTCGGAGCCGCATATGAGCAGGTATGTTCACGGCTCCGGGAGAGACGACGCACAACTAAATAATCGACCGCAAAGCAGGTTCCCCAAAATTCCGGGTTTAGGCACGGCTGGGTTTTCGCCGCCCACCGTGCAGCAATACCGTAGTTATCCGTATTTGGTTCGAGAGGGGAACCGTCATGGCTGAAGAATTCGATTTCCATCCGATGTGGGAGAGCCTCGGCATGAATCTTGCCGATCACGACATGCTGCTGGGCGCCGTGGGCCAGATGTACGGCGATATGTTCCTGACGCAGAACAATCGCCCCAAGTCCACGTCCTACCTGGACTTTGTGGCCACCAACATCCACAGCGGCCGTATAAAGGAGATGCTCGACAAGAAGGAAGCCGGCGAGGCCACCAAGATCGTCGGTTCGTTCTGCGTCTATGTGCCCGAGGAGATTGTGCTCGCCTGCGACGGTATCCCCGTTGGTCTGTGCTCTGGTGCCGATTGGGCAACCGATAAGGTCGAGGAGCACCTGCCGCGCAACACCTGCCCGCTTATCAAGAGCTTTGCCGGCTTTAAGCTGGGCGAGGTCTGCCCTTACATTGAGTCGAGTGACCTGGTGGTGGGCGAGAACACCTGCGATGGCAAGAAGAAGGCCTACGAGTTTTTTGCCACGCAAAAGAACATGTACGTCATGGATATTCCCAACGTACACGACGAGTCGACGCTCGTGACTTGGAAGGCCGAGGTCAAAAAGCTCGCCGCCAAGATCGAGGAAGAGTGCGGCGTCAAGATTACGCCCGAGCGTCTGAAGGCCGCCATCCACGCCGTCAATGAGAAGCGTCGTGCCCTGCAGCGCCTCGCTGCGACCCGCGCTGCCGACCCTGCGCCCATCAGCGGTCTCGACAGCTTGCTGACCGTTCAGGCCGCCTTTATGGACGACACGCCGCGTCTGACCGGAGCCATCAACGATATGGCGGCTGAGTGCGAACAGCGTGTCGAGGCCGGCGAGGGCGTGGCGCCCAAGGGGACCAAGCGCATCCTGTACACCGGTACGCCCATGGCCGTGCCCAACTGGAAGCTGTTCAACCTCATCGAGAAGGCCGGCGGTGTTGTGGTAGGCGAGGAGTCCTGCACGGGCTCGCGCTACTACAAGGACCTGGTCGACGAGTCCGGCGAGACGGTCGACGAGATGCTCGATGCCATCGCCGAGCGCTACTTTAAGATCAACTGCGCCGTCTTTACGCCCAACGACCAGCGTATGAAGGACATTGTCCAGATGGCCAAGGACCTGCATGCCGATGGCATCGTCGACGTGGCCCTGCAGTTCTGCACGCTCTACGAGATGGAGTCGTTTGCCGTGGAGAAGGCCGCCGAGGAGGCGGGCATCCCGTTTATGCACATCACGACCGACTACGCCGGTGAGGATGCAGGCCAACTGCAAACTAGGATTGAGGCTTTCTTGGAAACCATTTAGGACTATTCGTCCCGGCGGCTTCCCCAGGCACCCGATCTTGCCGTTCAAACCGTCGCCTGCGAATCAAAGTACGCGGCGCTCCTCTTTCACGGCAACCTCGGGCACCTGGGAAAGCCGTTTCCTTGGTTGGTTAAAAGGTTTGTTAAGGAGTTATATGTCGGAAAATATTGAGCAGCCGTTGCCGTCCACGTTTGAGGAGTTCAACGAGCAGCGCAAGGCGGCGTTTATTCGCGTCAAGGATTACAAGCAGGCGGGTAATCGCCTGGTCGGCTTTCTGTGCAGCTACACGCCGCTCGAGATTATCGATGCCGCGGGGGCTGCTAGCGTGGCTCTGTGCGGTACGTCCGATGAGGTGATTCCCGAGGCCGAGAAGGTGCTGCCGGCAAATCTGTGTCCGCTCATCAAATCGACGTACGGCTTTGCCTACTCGCAAAAGTGCCCGTTTACGTACTTTAGCGACATGATCATCGGCGAGACCACCTGCGACGGCAAGAAGAAGATGTACGAGCTGCTCAACGAGCTCAAGCGCACGCACATTCTGCACCTGCCGCAGGGTCGCGACCGTGCCTACGAGCGCGAGGGCTGGTACGAGGAGTGCCGCCTGCTCAAGGAGGAGCTCGAGGGCTTCTACGGCATTACGATTACTGATGACGACCTGCGTGCCGCTGTCCGTCGTCGCAATCGCCTGCGTGCTGCCCAGCTCGAGATGTTTGCGCTGCAGGCCAACCAGCCGGCGGCCATGAGCGGCGTCGACCTGATGAGCACCATGTTTGCCGGTACGTTCAGCTTTGATATCGAGGCCTATACGCAGCAGCTGGAGCAAAAGGTTGCCAAGCTGCGCGAGGCCTACGACGCGGGCGAGCGTCCGGTTGCGGCGGATGCCAAGCGCATTCTGATCACCGGCTGCCCGGTGGGCGGCGTGATCAACAAGATCGGCCGCACCGTCGAGTCCAACGGCGGTGTGGTCGTGTGCATGGACGACTGCTCGGGCGAGCGCACGGCGGCCATGATGATCGACCCGGACGCGCCCGATATCCTGCGCGCCATCGCCGACCGCTACCTGGATATCAACTGCTCGGTCATGACGCCTAACGACGGCCGCATGGAGAACACGCTGGCCATGTGCGAGAAGTATCACGTCGATGGCGTGGTCGAAAACGTGCTCCAGGCGTGCCACACCTTTAACGTGGAGAGTGCGCGCATGCAGGAGGCTGTCGAGGGTGCGGGTATTCCGTACATGAAGATCGAGACCGATTACAGCAACGGCGACATGGGCCAGATCGAGACCCGTATCGCCGCCTTCATCGAAACCCTCTAGCTTCCTCAGGCACCGGATCTTGTCCCTCAAACCGTCGCTTGCGTACCCAAAGTACGCTGCGCTCCTCTTTCGGGGCAATCTCCGGCACCTGAGAAACCTAGAGCTAAGGCGCCTGAACGCGCCGCTACCTTTGATGTTTAGATTGGGAGAGAGCCATGATAGGGATCGGGATCGATATCGGGTCTACGGCGGCTAAGGCTGCTGTGGTCGATGGGGAGGGTTCGGTGGCGTGGACGTGCGTGCAGCCAACCGGGTTCTCCTCGGTCGATGCTTCCGAGCGGCTGCGCGAGGCACTGGCAGCGGCCGGCTATGGCGTGACAGCCGACGACGTGCGCGTGATCGCGACTGGCTACGGCCGTGTCGCCGTGCCCTATGCGCACAAGGTCGTAACCGAGATCACCTGCCACGGCACCGGTGCCGTGCGCCTGTTTGGCGATCACGGCACGGTGATTGACGTAGGCGGCCAGGACACCAAGGTCATTCAGCTTAAAAGTGGCCGCGTGGCCAAGTTTGCCATGAACGACAAGTGCGCCGCCGGCACGGGGCGCTTTTTGGAGATCATGGCCGACCGCCTAGGTATTTCCCAGCAGCAGATGGCCGACCTGGCGCGTTCCGGCGAGCCCACCAAGATCAGCAGCATGTGCACGGTGTTTGCCGAAAGCGAGGTTATCAGCCTGATCGGTCGCGGTGAGCCGCGCGAGAACATCGCCCGTGGCGTGATCGACAGCGTGGTCTCGCGCGTGGCTACCATGGCCGGACAGGCCGCGGGCGCCCCGTACTACCTGACCGGTGGCCTGTGCGAGAACGCCTTCGTGGTGGAGCGGTTGGGCGAGCTACTGGGGTCGCCGGTGACCACCTCGCCCCAGGCCCGCTTTGCAGGTGCCATCGGCGCGGCGATTCGCGCCGCCGCCTTGGCCTAGGGGTGTACCGCGACATGCGCATCCTCAATATCTCGGCACAAAAACCAGATAGCACCGGCAGCGGTACCTACCTTGCTGCGCTCGTGCGCGAGCAGATCGAGACGGGGCATCGCGCCGCCGTGCTTTGCGGCGCGGCACCGGGTGATACCCAGGGCGAGCTGGACCGGCGTGCTGCCGTGTTTGCCGTACCGTTCGAGTCGCCCGAGCTGCCGTTTCCCATCTGCGGCATGTCCGATGTCATGCCCTATCCCTCTACGCGCTATCGTGACCTGACGCCTTCGATGCTCAAGGCATTTGAGCGGGCATTTGCTGCTGCAATCGATCGGGCGGTGGCTGAGTTTCGGCCCGATCTGGTGCTTTGCCATCACCTGTATCTGGTGACCGCATTGGCGCGCGAGTGCGTCCGGGGCGTTCCGGTTGTTGCCGTGTGCCATTCGACCGACCTGCGCCAACTGCGTTCGCATGCGCTCGAGCGCGATCGCATCGTAAGTGCGGTTCGTCGGCTCGATGCCGTCTTTGCGCTCCATGCTGAGCAGGCTGAGCAGATTGGCCTGGTGTGCGGCGTCGATGCCGATCGCATCCACGTGATTGGGACGGGCTACGACCATCGCGTCTTCTGCCGCGACGCAAGCGTGGCGAGGCAGCCGGGATCGCTTGTGTATGTGGGCAAGATTTGCTTTAAAAAGGGCGTCGAGTCGCTGGTTCGAGCCATGTCATTGCCGATTGACGATGGCGTCCGCCCATCTGGCTTGGTACTTGTGGGCGGCCGTGGGGACGATGCCGAGTACGCGCGTATCGAGCGCTTGGCCGCGGCCTCGGATGTGCCGGTGACGCTGGCGGGCCGCCTGGATAGCGATGGGCTCGTGCGTGCCTACCGCAGTTCCGACGTCTTTGTGCTGCCTTCGTTTTACGAGGGTCTGCCGCTCGTGACGATCGAGGCCCTCGCGTGCGGCTGCAAAGTTGTGGCGACCGATTTGCCCGGCGTTCGTCCCTGGATGGAGGCGATGCTTCCCGGTGCTCCCGTGACGTGGGTGGCGTCGCCGCGTATGACGGATGTCGACACGCCCGTGGCGGCCGACCTTCCGTTGTTTGAGCGCGCACTGGCAGATGCTATCGCGCAGGCGCTTGCGGCGCCGCCTTCGACGTTCGAGCCGTCGGCGGTCTCTTGGGAAGCGTGCCTGGGGCGTATACTTAAAGTCGTTGATTTGTTGGAAGGGGGTTCGTATGGCTAAGGACACCATAAGGCTTACGTCCATGACGGCCGCGAGCGGTTGAGCCGCTAAGTTGGCCCCCGGAGCCCTCGCCCAGGTCCTGGGCGATTTACCCAATGTGCATAACGACAACTTGCTCGTGGGGTTCGATACCTCCGATGATGCGAGCGTCTTCCGCGTAGGGGAGAACCTGGGGCTCGTGCAGTCCATCGACTTCTTCCCACCGATGGTCGATGACCCGTTTCTGTTTGGCCAGATTGCCGCGGCAAACTCACTGTCGGACATCTACGCCATGGGCGGGCGGCCGAGCCATGCCATGAACTTGCTGTGCATCCCGAGCTGTCTGGGCGTTGAGGTTGCCGGTCAGATTCTGGCGGGCGGCGCCGACAAGTGCGTCGAGGCGGGTTGCTCCATCGCGGGCGGCCACACCATCAACGACGACGAGCCCAAGTACGGTCTGTCCGTGAGCGGTTTTGTACCACTCGACCACATGCTCGCCAACAGCGGTGCGCGCGTGGGCGATGTCCTGCTGCTGACCAAGGCGATCGGCTCGGGCATCATCACTACGGCCATTAAGGGCGAGCTCATCGAGCAGGACGAGGCCGCAGCCATGTTTGACTCGATGCGCACCCTCAACGAGGCTCCGATTCGTCTGGCCGAGGGACTTGAGCTTCACGGCTGCACCGACATTACGGGCTTTGGTCTGATCGGGCACGCGTGCGAGATGGCCGAGGGCTCGGGCGTGCAGATTGAGCTTGCGTCGGGGGCGGTGCCGCTCTTTGACCAAGTGCTCGACATGGCACGCCTTGGCATTATCCCTGCCGGCGCCTACCGCAACCAGGACTTCTTTGGACCGCGCGTGGCTGCCGACGATGACCTGGGGCCGGGCATGCTGGATGCGCTGTACGATCCGCAGACCTCGGGCGGTTTGCTTATTGCGGCGTCCGCGAGGGGTGTGGACGAGCTTGCGCGTCGTTTACATGCCGAGGGGCGCGTTGCCGCCACAATCGGCCGCGTGTGCGAGCCGGTGCCGGGCGGTCCTGCCGTCCACGTTGTCCGTTAACGACACGTTTATTGAGCTATGTACCGTTCCAAAACGATTTATTCGAAAGGAAAAACTATGTCTACCAAGATTGAAGTCAATGCCATGGGCGATGCCTGCCCGCTGCCCGTCGTCAAGACGCTCAAAGCCCTGAAGCAGCTTGATGGCGAGGGTGCCGTGGTGACCGCGGTCGACAACGAGACTGCTGTCAAGAACATCTCCAAGATGGCGCAGGAGAAGGGCTGCACGGCTTCGGTCGAGAAGATCTCGGACGCCGAGTGGCACGTGACCGTGGCGACCTCTGGCGCCGTTGCCGTGGCCGATCCCGAGCAGGATGGCGCTGCCTTCTGTGGTGCCAGCGCCAGCAAGGGCAAACTCGTCATTTCCGTCTACACCGACTGCATGGGCCGTGGCGACGACGAGCTGGGCCACAAGCTCATGAAGGCGTTTATCTTTGCCGTGACGCAGCAGGAGGAGCTGCCCGCGACCATGTTGTTCTACAACGGCGGCGCCAAGCTCACCGTCGAGGGCTCGCCGGTGCTCGACGACCTGAAGGGCCTGGCCGAGCAGGGTGTCGAGATTCTCACCTGCGGCACCTGCCTCGACCACTATGGCATTAAAGACCAGCTTGCGGTGGGCGAGGTCACCAACATGTACGTGATCGTGGAGAAGATGGAGCAGGCCGTGCGCGTCGTGCGCCCGTAGCGTATTGGTTGGAGTTGCCATGAGGGAGAAGCGCCCGGCGCTTGTCATCACGTTTCCCACCACGGCGGCCGCCATGGGTTGCGAGACCCTATGCATCGAGCGCGGCCTTCCCGGGCGAACGATTCCCGTGCCCGGGGAGGTCGCTGCCGGCTGCGGTCTGGCGTGGAAGGCGTCGCCTGCCGATGAGGAGCTGCTGCGCGCCGAACTCGCCGCGGCGAGTGTTCCTACCGAGGGCTATACCGTGATTGATATGTGGGAGGTCGTGCGATGATCTATCTGGATAACGCGGCTACGACCATGCACAAGCCGCAGGCGGTCATCGATGCCGTGACGCAGGCGATGTGCTCGCTTGGCAATGCCGGGCGCGGCGCCACGTCGGGTGCCCTCGATGCCGCTCGTACGATTCACGCTTGCCGTGCCAAGCTCGCGTGCCTTTTGGGTTGCCCGCGGGCGGACCATGTGTGCTTTACGCCCAACTCTACGGCGGCGCTCAACACCGCCATCAACGGGGTGGTGTGCCCCGGCGACCGCGTGGTCACGACGGTGCTTGAGCACAACTCGGTGCTACGGCCGCTCAACCGCCTGGCGGCAGAGCAGGGTGTGACCGTTGAGCATGCGGGCTGCGACGCGAACGGCGTGCTCGACTACGACGAGCTCGAGCAGCTGGTCACGCCGGGCACGCGTGCCGTGGTGGTGACGCACGCCTCCAATGTGACCGGCAACGCGGTCGACATTGCGCGCGTGGCTGTCATGGCCCATGCGGCCGGCGCGCTCGTGATCGTCGATGCCTCGCAGTCTGCCGGCACGGCGCATATCGATATGCAGGCCATGGGGCTCGACGTGGTGTGCTTTACCGGCCACAAGGGGCTCATGGGTCCGCAGGGGACCGGCGGCCTGGCCGTGGCAGAGGGCATTGACGTGGCGCCGTGGGCCATGGGCGGCACGGGCGTGCACAGCTTTGATGCGCTGCAGCCGCTTGAGTGGCCCACGCGCCTTGAGGCGGGCACGCTCAACGGTCATGGCATAGCGGGCCTTTCCGCAGGCCTTGATTTTATTGAGGCTCAGGGTGGAGTTGAAGCGATTGCGACTCACGAACGCGCCCTGGCCGATCGCTTTCTCGCCGGTGTTCGTGAGATTCCAGAAATCAAGCTCTACGGCGCCTTTGACCAGCCGTCGCGCTCGGCGATCGTGTCGCTCAACGTGGGCGATATCGATTCGGCTGAGATCTCGGACGCGCTCATGCAAGGGTGGGGGATTGCGACGCGCCCCGGTGCCCATTGCGCTCCGCTCATGCACCACGCGCTGGGGACCGAGCGCCAAGGCGTGGTTCGCTTCTCGTTTGGGTATTTCAACACGGACGAGGAAGTCGACACCGCGATTGACGCTTTGCGCGATTTAGCCTGCTAAAGCGTATATACTTGCGGGACGGGTCTTTTGCCCGTCCCGTTTTTGTTTTGATTCGAAAGGTGCTCTCATGGCCTCATCCGCCTCGCGTGGTCTGCGTTCCGACCATGTCGTTACCGTCGGCATCGCCCTGTTCTCGATGCTCTTTGGCGCCGGCAACCTCATTATTCCGCCGCTGCTGGCGTTGCAGGCAGGTTCTGCCACGCCGGTCGCCATGCTCGGCTTTCTGATTGCCGCCATCGGCCTGCCCGTCATGGGATTTATCGCCGTCGCGCTTGCCGGAACGGCGCGCGAGCTTGCCGGCCGCGTGCACCCCAAGTTTGGTGAGTTCTTTGTTGCGGCGGTCTACCTGGCCATCGGCCCGTGCCTGGCCATTCCGCGCACAAGCTCTACGGCGTTCGAAATGCTGGTGCCGCTGCTACCTGAGAGCGTTTCGCTTGGCACGGCACGTCTGGTGTTTGCCATCGGGTTCTTCGTCGTCGCGTTTGCGCTCACGCTGCGCCCGGGCGTCATCACGCGCGTACTCGGTCGCATTACGGGCCCCGCGCTCATTGCGCTCATCGTGCTAGTCGTGGGTGCCGCCGTGATCTCGCCGCTGGGTCCCGCTGCCGCGCCGCAGGCTCCGTACAATGCCGGTGCTGCTGTGCAGGGCTTTCTGACCGGCTACCAGACCATGGACCTGCTCGCGTCGCTCGCCTTTGGCATTATCATCGCCGAGACCATCCACGAGCTGGGTGTGACCGACGACAAGCGCGTGGCCTTCGAGATCTCGCGTTCGGGTGTGATCGCCGGCGCGCTCATGGCCATCATCTACTGCGGCCTGGCGCTTGCCGGCACGCAGCTCAGCACCGTGATGCCCGATGCCACCAACGGCGCCGCCATCCTTGCCCGCTCTGCCTCCATGCACTTTGGCCTTGTCGGCACGGTTGTCGTCTTTGCGATTTTCTTCTTAGCCTGTATGAACGTGTGCATCGGCCTCATCAGCTGCTGCTCGCGTTACTTCTGCGAGACGTATGTGGTTGAAGGGGGAGCAGAGGCTTCCGAGGAGGCCATGCGCCGTCCCTTTGCGGTTCTCGCCTTTGTGTTCGCAGCGTTTTCGTGCGTGCTCTCCAACGTGGGCCTCGACGTGATCCTTATGTTCTCGGTACCTATGCTCAACGCCTTGTATCCCGTCGCCATCGTGCTGGTGCTGATGGGTTTGGTACACGGTTTTTGCGACGCGCATCCGCAGGTGTGGGTGTGGGTCGGCGGCGTGGTCGCCGTGCAGAGTGTGATCACCTCGGTCCGCGATGCGTTCTTTGCGGGCGCGTGGCTGCCGTTTGATGTGCTGCCGCTGGCGGATATCGGTGCCGCGTGGGCGCCGGTTGCCGTGGTTGCCTTTGTGATCGGCCTGCTCCATAGTCGTTTTGTTGCACATTCGAGGAGCTAAGGCATCAATGCTTGCACAGGCGGGGAGTCTCCCTTATAATTTCCTTCGCTTTGGGACACGCAAGGTTTAGACCTTAGCTGCTCAACACCTTCGGGACGTGGCGCAGTTTGGTAGCGCGCCTGCTTTGGGAGCAGGATGTCGCAGGTTCAAATCCTGTCGTCCCGACCATATCTTGCGGGCGTAGTTCAATGGTAGAACCCCAGCCTTCCAAGCTGATGACGCGGGTTCGATTCCCGTCGCCCGCTCCATAAGATAGATGAATGGCTCTGGTTCCTTTTGGGAATCAGAGCCATTTTCATATACATGCCAGGGACCCCACATCCCCTCCTAAGTTGCGGTGAAATAGTTCCTGGATTAGCCACAAAAGCTGTTATCCAGGAACTATTTCACCGCAACTTATTGAGGCCGAGCGGGCTGGTTCGATGATGGGTTCTGTTGTCGAGAAGATGAGGGCAGCCGGTCAGGAGTCTGCGTAGGGTTTTGTGGTTGGTATACCGTAGCCGCGCATCATGGAGCCGAACGTTTTGACATCGTAGGTGTCTGAGAGCTTGAAATGAATGACGTTGTGGCCCATGGCACGCAGGTTCGCATCGCGCATAAGGGCAGCTCGATAGGTTTTTGCCGCAGTATGTTCCGGATCATTTTGGGCATCGTCCTCAAACTTGCCTAGTCCATGCAGCTCAGCCAGCATCCAAGAGCCGTTTGGCATCTGCCAGCCGTAATCTGCCAAATAATAGCCGGCGTTTCCCGGTCGAGTGATTTCAACCTGAAGTTCGGGAGCGGCAACTCCCGCCAGAATCATTGCCGCCCGTGCCTCGGATTCTCCACCGTTATCCGATCTGCCATCCATGTGTTCAAAAACGTTAAATGCGCGCGCAATGCCGTGCAGTCCGCGGCAGTTCGCTTGTGCATATGCACGCAATTCTTCACGCTCGACACCGTACTCACGAGCCAGCCCGTCGACATAGCCTAGTGCATATCGAAAAGCGCTCGTTCGGGCGATGTCGACCACCGTGCGATATGGATCCGTTAACGTAAACGGTCCGAGCTGCCATACGTTGCCCGCCCGCCAGCGTCGGTATTCAACGAATTCGTACATATCGCGTCTGGTGGAACGCGGCAGCAGCACTTGCACCTTGTCGAGAAGGGAATATGCAGAACCGACGCCATAGAGCAGTGCCGCCGTTGCTCCACAAAACACGGCATCCGGTTCAACGACCGCAATAGCGGATGCCAATTGAAAGATGCGATCTTCGACGCCGAGGTCATTCCAATACGCGGGATCAGCGTAGACATGGTTGTAGAGTCGAATAATCATCTCTTTTTGCATGAGCGCGTAGGCACAGCGTTCATCCCATTTTTTGGTAGCTACAAACAGATGCCCGCCATGATGGGCCTCGAATAACCGGAAGAATAGCTCTGCTTGCGATTTGGAACAGCGTTTATCATGACTCATTTTCGACCCCATGGTCTCGAGGGGGAGTGAATGACACTACGCTATCCCATATTTGGTCCGCCAGACCTTGCCATGAACTGACCAAAAGCTTGACGGGGCAGGTCAGAGTCATGAGTCGGAGCCAAACATATCGGCAAACGGTTGATTAGTGCCCCTCGGCGGCACTAAAAACCACCCTTACAGAAAGTTGCGGTGAAATAGTTCCTGAAAAGCTCGAATAAGCCTAAAACCAGGAACTATTTCACCGCAACTTAGGAGGGGATGGGGTTAGCTGCGGGGGTGGTGGCGGAGCTTGTCGATGGCGGCGTCGGTACTGTGGCCGCGGGCGTCGGCGGCGCGGTCGCGGGCGTCGGCAGCGGTTTGGCGCTGGCGGCGGTAATCGATCATGCCTTGGATGATGGGCTTGCCAAAGCTCACAACATCATCGTTGTAGATGGCGGTTCGGGCTGCGAGGAGGCAGTCGGTAAAGTCCATATGGGTCTTGCCAAAGAGTTTGATAGCAAGGGCGACAACGGTGGGCTCGTCGACCATGACGTCATCGAGCAGCTTCTTCATTGCCGCAGCAATCTCAACGCGGGGAACCTTATAGACGTCGCGCAGCGTGACCACGACGCGCGTGATGATTTCGGGATAGACACGAGCGGTGCGCGTGGCGATGACCTTGGCGGCGCGCGGTGATAGAACTTCGTCGTCATTAAGCAGGTAGCGCAGGATGACGGTCTCGTCGATGATGGTGCTACTCATGGATATCTACTTCCTCGGGACCCAAAATCGAATCGTCGCATTCTGTAGCAAGGTACTCAATCCAGGCATTGCGCTCCTCGGAGCGGCGATTGGGGTCTCCATATGCTTTGAGCGATCCATAGGCGGCGGTGCCGTCCTTTGAGCGCACGGCGACCGGCTGAAAGGGAAGCTTGCGCATCAAAATGCTCTGCGCGACAAAAAGGCGGACAGCCTCGGCGAGCGATGTGCCCATGGCGTCGTAGAGGCGCTCGGCATGCTGTTTGTCCTCTTCGCGAATGCGCACCTGCAGGATGGCTCGTTTTTGCGTCGATGACATCACTGCCCTCCCTTAGCTAACGTGCAATATAGTCGGTTAAATGCGGCATATACCGACGTCTTAGAATTTTATAACCTTTACTTTATTTTACTCAAGTAAATAACCATTAACACGAATACAAGCGTAGTACATCCAAAATGAGAGCGCGTAAAAATCTCTGAGGCGTACGCATGTAATACACTCACCTTTATAGCTTCTAGAGAATAATTCCAACCTGCCAAAACCCCTGCAATACACCCGTATTGCAGGGCCTATGCTCAAGTTTGCCACCTGCAACTGCGTATATTTAGCCTGTATATCGTTGGAGGAACTCTATCAAAGCGCCTGTTTCGCCGCATGCGCTCGATACGCCGATGCCGGACCACGGGCGGTCCGGGGCAACGTCGACAGGGTCTCTCCGGCATGGGATTCAGGAGGGAGTGAACAACATGGGTAATAAGCGAGTCGTAGCCGATTCTTCACGCTGCATTGGGTGCCAAACCTGTATGGCGGCGTGTATCGAGGCGCACGACATCCCCGGTAACATCGCCGCGCCGCGCCTGCGCGTGACGCGTACGTACGAGATCTCCGCACCGGTGGCTTGCCATCACTGTGAGGATGCCCCGTGCGCGAAGGCCTGTCCTACGGGCGCCTTGTTCTTTGATCCAAAGAACCATCGCATCGGCGTCAACGAGGACAACTGCATCGGCTGCAAGAGCTGCGTCATGGCCTGTCCCTTTGGCGCCGTGAGCGTGGCGACTACGCAGGTCCCGGTCTTGATGGGCGACGTTCGCGTGGGTTCGCAGACCAAGAGCTTCGTGCTCAAGTGCGACCTGTGCGTGGACCGTCCCGGCGGTCCGGCGTGTGCCGAGGCGTGCCCGACCAAGGGCCTCACCCTGGTGGACGAGGAGCGCCTGGCAGAACTGACTGCCGAGCGTGCCCGCGCCACCATCGAAAACGAGGCGTAAGCGTTGGGGCGACAGGCCCATTGATTGTCAAAATAAGTACCGAGCATTCGGTAGCAGAGAAAGGAAGGAGGGTGTCATGGAGAAGCATAAAGTGATTTGCCCGTATTGCGGCGCCGGTTGCCAGTTTAACCTCTTGGTCCAAAACGGCCAGGTCGTGGGCACCGAACCGCTCAACGGCATCACCAACCAGAGCGAGCTGTGCCTTAAGGGCATGAGCGGCTACGACTTCATCAACGACACCAAGATCTTGACTCCTCGCGTACTGCACCCGATGATCCGCCGCTCCAAGGGCGCGGATCTTGAGCGCGTAAGCTGGGACGAGGCACTGGATTTCACCGCATCTAAGATGCAGGCCATAATTGACGAATATGGTCCTAACGCTGTCATGACCACCGGCTCTTCGCGAGGCGGCGGCAATGAGGCGAACTACGTCATGCAGAAGTTTACGCGTGCGTGCATCGGCACCCACAGCGTGGACAACTGCGCCCGTACTTGACACGGCCCTACTGTCCTCGGTCTGATGGACACGGTTGGTTCAGGTTGCATGTCATGCTCCATCCCCGGTATGGAGGATGCGGGCTGCATTTTCCTCTTCGGCTATAACCCTGCCGATTCGCACCCCATCGTCGCAAGGCGTATCGTGCGAGCCAAAGAAAAGGGTTGCAAGATCATCGTCGCCGACCCGCGCCATATCGAAACCGCGCGTATCGCCGATCTCTACCTTCCGATCAAGAACGGTTGCAATGTTGCGTTCCTCAACGCCTTTGCCAACTGCTTGGTCAACGATGGCCTCTACGACAAGGAATTCGTCGCCGAGCACACGAACGGCTTTGACGAGTGGTGGGAGACCATCAAGAACTACACTCCCGAATCCGTACAGGACATCACGGGTGTCGAGCCCGCGTTGATCCACCAAGCTGCCGAGATGTACGCCACGGCGAAGCCCTCTGCCATCATTGGCTGGGGTATGGGCGTATGCCAGCAGAAGCAGAACCTGAAGACGGTGCACACCATCGCCTCCATCGCCTGCGTTGCCGGCCAGATCGGCAAACCCAATTCCGGCCTCGCGCCCGTGCGTGGCCAGAATAACGTCCAGGGCTCCTGCGATATGGGCATGCTGCCCAACCTGTACCCTGGCTACCAGAAAGTCACCGACCCGGCAGTGCGTGCCAAGTTTGCCAAGGCTTGGGGCGTGCCCGAGGAAAAGCTCCCGCTCGAGGAGGGCTACAAGCTCACCGACCTGGGTCACCTGGTCGACGAGGGCAAGGTGCACTGCTTCTACAACTACGGCGAGGACCCGGTCCAGACCGAGCCCGATTCGGCCGGAATGCGCAAGACGCTCTCCGAGCTGGATCTGTTCATCTGCCAGGACATCTTTATGACGCAGACGACCATGCTCGCCGACGTTATCCTGCCCGCTACCTCTTGGGGCGAGCACGAGGGTGTCTTTACCGCATCCGACCGTAGCTTCCAGCACTTTGACGCGGCTGTTCCGCCCAAGGGCGAGTGCCGTCACGACTGGGAGATCTTCGCGGACCTGTCTACGCGTATGGGTTACCCCATGCACTACGACAACACCGAGCAGATCTGGAACGAGTGCATTAGCCTGTGCCCCAACTTTGTGGGCGCGACCTACGAGAAGATGGCTCCCGAGGGCGGTTACGCCCAGTGGCCCGTCAAGAGCACCGATGTGAACGACCACGGTACGCCCGACATGTTCGCTGGTGGCAAGTTCACCACCAAGGACGGCCGCGCCAACCTGATGGCACACGACTGGGAGGCGCCCTCCGAGCTTCCCGACGATGAGTACCCGCTCATCCTGTGCACCGTCCGCGAGGTCGGCCACTACAGCTGCCGCTCGATGACCGGCAACTGCAAGACGCTGGCACTGCTTGCCGACGAGCCCGGCTTTGTCCGCATGAATCCCGCGGACGCCCAGGCACGCGGCATCAAGAATGGCGACATCGTCTCGATCCACAGCCGCCGCGGCCAGGTATACAGCCGCGCCGACGTGAGCGACCGCATCAACAAGGGCACGGTCTATATGACCTACCAGTGGTGGATCGGCAAGTGCAACGAGCTGACCATGCACAAGGTCGACCCGGTCTCGCATACGCCCGAGGACAAGTTCTCCGCCTGCCAGGTCGACGCTATCGCCGACCAGGTCTGGGCCGAGGGCGAGGTCGAGCGTCAGTACACCGAGCTCAAGCAGGCTCTGGTGGACGCCGCCGCTCCCCAGGACGTTGAGCCTGGCGCCGCCAAGTTCGACGACGAGACGCACGTGAATCAAATCGTGTAGTCCCGTTCTCGTTGGCTTTTTGGGCCGGGCGTCCCGTACGTTCGGGAGCCCGGCCCGTTATTTTGAAAGGAAGTGGGGATGAACCGCTTCATCGACATCAACCCGGAGAGGTGCATCGGCTGCGGAACATGCCAGTCCGCCTGTGCCGACGCCCACCGGATGCAGGGTCTTCAGGATACGCCGCGCCTGGCGCTCGTGAAGACCGGCGGTATTTCGGCCGCCCTTGCCTGCCACCATTGCGAAGGTGCCCCCTGCGCCGAGGTCTGCCCGGTGAATGCCATCGAGCACGATGGCGATCGCATCCACGTCAAGGAGCAGGAGTGCATCGGGTGCAGGCTGTGCGCCATCGCGTGCCCCTTCGGAGCCATCCATCCCGATGGCACGTCTATCGCCGGTGTCGCAGGCATGTGCGACCCGACGCCTTCGTATCCTAAGTCCCTGAGCAGCCTGCTTACGTGGGCTCCCGGCCAGTACACCTGCGCTGTTAAGTGCGACCTGTGCGCCTTCGATCCGGACGGTCCGCATTGTGTGGCGGCGTGCCCCACCAAGGCGCTGACCGTCATGGGCGGCGCGGCCGATCGCGAGCTCGACGAGGCCAAGCGCCTGCGCTCGATCGAAAACGGTCCGGTCGTCGACGTTACCGCTGTGGCCCAGGGTCTGTCCGAGAAAGCAGAAGGGAGCGTAAACAATGGATAGCATGACGCTGTTTATCGCATCGCTTGCCGTCTCGTGCATCGGTGCGCTCGCCTCGGTTCTGCTGATTAAGGCCGACAACGCCGCCAAGACCGCCGGCTGCCTGATCGGCGCCGTCGCGGCCGTGCTGTCGTTCATCGCGGGCCTCGAGGCCGTGCTTGGCGACGTTTCGTCCCTCAACACGGTCTTCTTCTTCCCGTTCGCCCGTCTCGAGCTCTTGCTCAACGGCCTTGCGGGCCTGATCGTGTTCCTCATCTCGATTCTCGCCTTTGCGGGCTTCATCTACGGTCTGTCCTACTTCGACGAGTACCCGGGCAAGGTCGGGCGCGCCGGCTTCTTTATGAACACCTTCGTCGCCTCGATGATGCTCGTCATCACCGCCGACAACGTGTTCTGGTTCCTGGTCGCCTTTGAGCTCATGTCCCTTACGAGCTACTTCCTTGTCGTTATCGAGGAGAACAAGAACTCCATTAGGGGCGGTTGGCTCTACTTCGTCATCGCGCACGTGGGCTTCGTTCTCATCATGGCGAGCTTCCTGCTCATGACCAACGGCGTGGGCGGTTCCTTCAGCTTCAGTGATTTCCGTACGCATGACTTTGGACCCGCCGTCTCCTCCGCGTGCTTCGTCCTCGCGTTCTTCGGATTTGGCGCGAAGGCCGGTATCATTCCGCTGCACTCCTGGCTGCCCCAGGCGCACCCCGAGGCGCCGTCCAACGTGTCCGCCCTCATGTCCGGCGGCATGATCAAGATCGGCATCCTGGGAATCCTCAAGGTCGGTCTCGACCTGCTCGCGGGTTCGGGCGTCCAGCTCTGGTGGGGCCTCATGGTCCTGGTCTTCGGATCCATCTCGTCGGTCCTGGGTGTCGTCTACGCCCTCCACGAGCACGACATCAAGCGCCTGCTTGCCTATCACTCCGTCGAGAACATCGGCATCATCTTGCTCGGTGTCGGCGCGTCCATGACGGCGCACGCCCTGGGCAACGACGTCATCGCGACGATCGCGCTCATGGCCGCCCTCTACCACACGCTCAACCACGCCATGTTCAAGGGCGAGCTGTTCCTCGGCGCGGGCTCCCTGCTCTATGCCACGGGTACGCGCAACATGGAGAAGATGGGCGGTCTGTTCCGCCGCATGCCGGTCACGGCCGTCTGCTTCCTCATCGGTGCCCTTGCCATCTCGGCCATCCCGCCGCTCAACGGCTTCGTTTCCGAGTGGTTCACCTACCAGTCCCTGTTCAACATCTCGACGCTCTCCGACCCGGTCGTCATGGTGTTCGCCGTCGCCTCCGCGGCCGCCCTCGCCATCACCGGTGCCCTGGCCGTCACGTGCTTCGTGAAGGCCTACGGCGTCTCGTTCGCGAGCAGCCCTCGTTCCCAGGAGGCCGCGAACGCCAAGGAGTCCCCGGCTCCGATGTTGTTCTCGCAGATGCTCCTCGCGGCCATCTGCGTGGTACTGGGAATCGGCTCCCCGGTCATCGCCCCGGTTCTGGGCGACGTCGCCCAGAGCGTGCTTGCCGGCTCCGCCGTCACAGCCACCTCGGGCGTGTCTCTCGTGAACGAGATTTCCGGTGCCGCCACCTCCACCCCCGCGATCGCCATCGCGCTCGTGGTCCTCACCGGCCTCGCGTTCGCGTTGAGGTCCTGCCTCGGCGCCAAGGCCCCCGCTAAGAAGACCGACCCTTGGGCGTGCGGCTACGAGCCCAACGAGCACATGCCCGTCGTCGCCACGAGCTTCGCGTCCGACGTCGAACTCTTCATGGGCCCGCTCTACACCCTGCGCGAGGTATGCACCAAGATCTGCTGGTCCATCGCGCACGTGTTCCAGAAGCTCACCGGTGTCGCCCAGGGCGTCGAGCCCCTGCCCGACCGTTTCCTGGTCGATGCACCGAGCGAGGGTGCCGACAAGCTGGCCGGCCTCGCCTCCAAGATCGAGGGCGGCAACTACTCCGTATACATCTGCTACATCGTCGCGGCGCTCGTGGTCTTCCTCGTGCTCGCCGTGGTCATGGTCTAGAGAGGGGAGAGGATATTATGAACATCGTTCTTGCGATGGCGCAGGGCCTCGTGGTCATGCTGGTCGCGCCCTTCTTCTCCGGCCTCGCCCGCGTGATTCGCGCGAAGATGCACAATCGCCGCGGTCCGTCCATCCTTCAGGATTACCGGGACCTCGCGAAGCTCATGGCGCGTCCCGAGTCCGTGAGTTCCGACTCGAGCTTCGTGCTGCGCATCATGCCGCCGCTGTTCCTCGCGGTGTCGTTTATGCTCGCCATGGGCCTGCCCATGTTCACGCTCCAGAGCCCCATGCCCGTCTTTGGTGACGCCATCACCATCATGTACGCGCTCGCGCTGTCCCGCTTCTTCTTCGCGCTGTCCGGCGTGGATTCCTCCAACGCCTACGCGGGCTTCGGCGGTATCCGCGAGCTCCTCATGAGCGTGCTCATCGAGCCGTCCATGCTCATCGCGCTGTTCACCGTCGCCATCGTGTGCGGCTCCACGGACATTGCGACCATGGGTCAGCACATCGTTACGGGCAACGTCTCGAGCGTCGTCGCCGTTATCCTCGCCGGCGTCGCCTTCGCGGCCGCCTGTTACATGGAGCTCGGCAAGCTTCCGTTCGATCAGGCCGAAGCCGAGCAGGAGCTCCAGGAGGGCCCGCTCGCCGAGCTCTCCGGCCCGTCCCTGGCCATGATGAAGCTCGCCATGGGCATGAAGCAGGTCGTGGTCGTCGCTTGGTTCACCTCCATCTTCATCCCCTGGGGAGAGCCCGCGACCATCGGCGTCACCGCTCTCGTGGGCGCCGTCGTCTTCCTCGTCAAGTGCCTGGTCGATTTCGTCGTCTGCGGCGTGCTCGAGAACTCCGTTTCCCGTTCGCGCTTCAAGGTGCTCGGTAACCAGACCTGGGCCGTCGTCGGCATCGCGGTCCTCGCGTTCGTCTTCGTCGTCGTAGGCGTGTAGGGAGAAGGGAGAAACTATGTCAATCGAATCGAGCTTGTCCCTCTTTGCCATGGTGGCGATCGCCGTCCCCATGCTGGGCTCCCTGCTCATCGTCATGCTGCCGCGTCCCTACGCTAAATGGATCTGCGCCTTTGCCGGCGGCATCGCCACGGTCGCTTCCGTTGGCTTGGCCGCGACGTTTGCCGGAAACGGCATGAACGCGGTCGATGTAACCTGGGCGAGTATGGGCCAGACCTTGGTCATGGGCTTCATATTCGACCGGATGAGCACGCTGCTCGCACCCGCGTTCGTCGCTATCGGCCTGCTCGTCGTCATCTATTCGTTCCCGTACATGAGCGATAAGAATAAGGAGCATCCCGACGCGCCCCGTCGTCGCTTCTACGTGTACTTCTCCACGTTCATCGGCGCCATGGCCGGTCTCGCCTACAGCTCCACCATCGTCGGCCAGCTCGTTTTCTTCGAGATCACCGGTGTGTGCTCCTGGGGCCTCATCAGCTACTACATGACGCCCACGGCCAAGAAAGCCGGTATGAAGGCGCTCATCATCACCCATATCGGCGCTCTGGGACTCTACATCGGCGCGGCCTTCCTGTTCGCCGGAACCGGCACGTTCGCGCTGAGCGCGATCTCCCAGCTCGATTCCGGTATGAAGACCGTCGTGCTGCTGCTCATCCTGTTCGCTGCTTGGGCCAAGTCCGCCCAGTTCCCGCTCTACATGTGGCTGCCCTCCGCAATGGAGGCCCCCACGCCCGTTTCCGCCTACCTTCATGGCGCGTCCATGGTTAAGGTCGGCGTGTGCGTGTTCGCCCGCGCTCTTGCGAGCGCCGGCGATATCCCCGAGATCGTCGGTTGGGTCGCCATCATCGACGCCGTCGTGACCATGCTCTTCGGCTTCCTCATGTACCTGCCCCAGAAGGATATGAAGCGCCTGCTCGCCTTCTCGACGATCGCGCAGCTCGCCTACGTGTTCTTTGGCCTGGGCCTCTCCGTGTTCGGAAGCCAGATGGCGTTTAACGGCGCCGTCGAGCACATCTTCAACCACGCGTTCACCAAGACCCTGTTCTTCCTCATCGCTGGCTCTCTCAGCTTCACGCTGGGAACCCGTATGCTGCCCAAGATCCAGGGCCTCATGAAGAAGTACCCGGTCACGGGCGTGGGCTTTGCGGTCGCCGCGACCGCTATCGCCGGCGTGCCCCCCATGAGCACGTTCTTTTCCAAGTTCCAGATTATTTCCGGTGGCTTCGCGGTTGGTGCTACCAACACGGTCATCTTTGTCCTCGTGTGCGTCATGGTCGTCGAGACCGTCGCCACCTTCGCATGGTTCCTGCGTTGGATGGGTAAGGTCCTGCCCGGTGAGCCGAGCGAGACCGTGGCCGCCGGCCAGCCCCTTCCGCGCGCCATGGCGTTCGTGTTCGTCGTCCTCATGATCATGGTCGTCGTCGCCGGTCCTCTGTCCTCTAGTTGGATGGGTTAGGAGGTAGGACATGGGTTATTCGTTAGTCAATATCCTGGGCGGTCTTCTGATCGTGACCTCCACCATGGTGGTCGTCTCGAAGACCATCCCGTCCGCCATCAAGTGGTACGCGATCCAGTCGGTTGTCCTGGTGGGCGTGCTGCTCACCCTGGGCCTCACCACCGGTGCCACCGAGCTTCTCATGTGGGCCGCGTCGGCCTTCGTCACCAAGGTGATCCTCGTTCCGTTCATTCTCAACCGTGCCTACAAGAAGATGGGTTCGCCTGCCGATAGCACGCTGACCTCCTCCATCAAGCCGGCCTGGACCATCATCCTCACCGGTCTGGAGGTGGCCGTCTGCTTCGCGGTGGTCACGCGCCTGAGCCTGCCCACCGCCGAGGTGGCCACTCCGGCCCTCGCCATCAGCTTCGCGCACTTCTTCGTCGGCCTCACGTGCATCATCTCCCAGCGCAACATCCTCAAGCAGATCTTCGGGTACTGCCTTATGGAGAACGGTAGCCACGTGACGCTCGCTCTGCTCGCGCCCACGGCCCCCGAGATCATCGAGATCGGCATCGCCACCGACGCCATCTTCGCCGTCATCATCATGTCCGCCGTCGTCGTGAGGATTTGGAACGACACCAAGTCGCTCGACTCCCACGACCTGACCGAATTGAAGGGGTAGGCCATGGATGTTTCAATGCTGACGGTCGCCCTGCTCGCTTGTCCTCTCGTGTTCTCCCTGATTATGGCTGCGCTCCCCAAGACGACGTCCTACAACGTCTTCGCGGGGCTCAACACCATCTCCGTCGCGGCGACCCTTGTCCTTTCGGTCGTCACCGCGGGAACCATGCTCTCGAGCGGGCAGAATATCGACGCTTTGGGCCTGTGGCTCCATCTCGATTTGCTCTCGTCGATCTTCGTCCTTCTGGTAGGCATCATCGGGTTCATCACCGGCGTGTACTCCATCTCCTATATCAAGATCGATATCGAGGAGAAGACCATGCCGGCCGAGCGCACCAAGCAGTACTACGCGCTGTTCAGCCTGTTCGTCTTCACGATGCTGCTCGCCTGCCTGTCCAACAACATCATCCTCACCTGGGCGGCGGTCGAGGCCACTACGCTGTCGACCGTGTTCCTCGTGGGCATCTACAAGAACAAGCAGGCGCTCGAGGCGTCTTGGAAGTACGCGATGGTCTGCACCGCCGGTGTGGCCTTCGGCCTGTTCGGCACGCTGCTCATCTACGCGAACGCCGCCGATATCATGCCCAACGCGCATGAGGCCGCCTTCCTCACCTCCATCATGCCCTACGCCGACCAGTTCGACCCGATGCTCGTGCGCCTCGCGTTCGCGTTCATCGTCATCGGCTTCGGCACCAAGGCGGGCCTGTTCCCCATGCACACCTGGCTGCCCGACGCGCACTCCCAGGCTCCGAGCCCGGTCTCCGCGCTGCTCTCGGGCGTGCTGCTCAAGTGCGCCATGCTGGTGATCATCCGCTTCTACTCCCTGTCCATCATCACGGTGGGCGACACCTATCCGCGAACGCTCCTGCTCATCCTGGGCACGCTGTCCATCCTGGTGGCTGCCCTGTGCATCTTCAAGCAGGACGATATCAAGCGCCGCTTCGCGTACTCCTCCGTCGACAACGTCGGCGTGGTCGCGCTGTGCCTGGGTATCGGTGGCCCGCTCGGTATCGCCGCCTGCCTGCTGCACTGCATCTTCCACGGCTTCACGAAGGCGCTCGCCTTCTGCATGGCCGGTAACATCCAGCACATCTACCACACCCGCGACCTGAACAAGATCAAGGGCGTCGTCGAGATCGCTCCCGTCACGGCAGCGCTCACCATCATCGCCCTGCTCGCGCTCGCCGCCTTCCCGCCGTTCGCCCTGTTCATCTCCGAGTTCCTCACCTTCGTGGCCGGCGTTCAGTCCGGTCCCATCTGGGTGGTCGTGCTCGTGGCCATCGGCCTCACCGGCGTGTACTTCGCCCTTACCGGCATCGCGCTCAAGTCCATCTTCGGCAAGGCGCCCGAGGGCATGAAGCGCCACGAGGTGCCCGCCCTCATGATCATCCCCGAGATCGCCCTCGCGATCGTGGTCATGTGGTTCGGTATCGCCACCCCGGTCGCCATCACGAGCGGCGTCGAGGATGCAACGTCCGTCGTTTTGAACCAGAGCGTCGAAGAGCTCCACGAGGCCCCTCTCTACCGCATGGTGTTCGGTTCCCAGACCAAGACAAGTGAGGTGAATTAGCACCATGGCAGAACCTGAAAAGAAGGACTACGCTCGTCGCTGCGAAAGCCACGTCGAGGCCCTGCGTGCTGCAGTGCCGGGCGCTATCGAGAAGGTCGAATGGCAGTGCGAGGACCAGCTGACGATCACCGTCAAGCTGGACCGTCTGCCCGAGGCCGTCCACTACCTGTATTACGAGCGCTACGGCTGGATTCCTGTGATTGTCGGCAACGACGAGCGCAGCCTGTGCGGCCGTTACGCCGTGTACTACGTCATCTCCATGGAGGGGGAGGACCCCGGCTGGGTTACCGTGCGTGCCGAGGTCGACCCCGCCAAGATGACGTTCCCGTCCGTGACGCCGTTCGTCCCCGCCTGTGTGTGGGGCGAGCGCGAGCTGCGCGATATGTTTGGCCTGATTCCCGAGGGTCTGCCCGACCGCCGTCGCCTGGTGCTTCCCGACGATTGGCCCAGCGGGCTGTACCCGTTGCGCAAGGATTCGATGGATTACCGTTTCCGCCCCGCCCCCGCGAGCGACATGGAAAACTACGAGTTCTTGGCCGACACCAAGGGCAAGGAGACCACGCTCGTTCCCATGGGACCGCTGCACATCACCTCCGACGAGCCCGGCCACTTCCGCCTGTTCGTCGAGGGCGAGACGATCGTCGACGCCGACTACCGTCTGTTCTACGTGCACCGCGGCATGGAGAAGGTCGCCGAGACGCGCCTGAACTATGACGCCGTGACGTTTCTCGCCGACCGCATCTGCGGCATCTGCGGCTGCGCCCACTCGGTGGCCTATGCCGAGGCCGTCGAGCGCGCCCAGGGCATTCATGTCCCGCCGCGCGCCCAGTACATCCGCGCCATCATGCTCGAGGTCGAGCGCCTGCACTCGCATCTGCTCAACATTGGCCTGGCATCGCACTACACGGGCTTCGACTCCGGCTTCCAGCAGTTCTTCCGCGTCCGCGAGAAGTCCATGGACCTGGCCGAGAAGCTCTCCGGTCACCGCAAGACCTACGGCCTCAACGTGATCGGCGGCGTGCGTCGCGACATTTTGGCCGAGCAGAAGCTCTCCACGCTCACGACCATCCACCAGCTGCGCTCCGAGGTTCAGGAACTCGTCGACATGCTGCTCTCCACGCCCAACTTTATTGAGCGTACGAGTGGCATCGGCATTCTGGATCGAAAGATCGCACGCGACTTCTCGCCGGTCGGCCCGCTCATGCGTGGCTCGGGCTATGCCCGCGACGTGCGCTTTGACCATCCCTTCGACGGCTACGCCGATCCGGATGTCCAAAAGATGCACGCCGCTACGGCCGACACCTGCGATGCCTTCGGCCGTACCGCCGTCCGCATCCAGGAGGTCTACGATTCGATCGACATGATCGAGACCATGCTCGAGAACTGCCCGTCGGGCCCCATCCTCACCACGGATTGGGAGTACACCCCGCACAAGTACGCCATCGGCGCCACCGAGGCGCCGCGCGGCGAGGACGTGCACTGGGCCATGCTCGGCAACAACCAGAAGTGCTACCGCTGGCGCGCCAAGGCCGCTACGTATAGCAACTGGCCGGTCCTGCGCTACATGTTCCGCGGCAACACCGTGGGCGACGCGGCGCTGATCGTCGGCTCGCTCGACCCGTGCTACTCCTGCACCGACCGCGTGACGGTGACCGATGTCGCCGCCAAGCGCGACCACGTGCTCGACAAGGAGCAGTTCGAGAATGTCTGGCGTGACAAGTCGCCGCTTGCGGGCGAGGGCACCATGGCCGCCCCGCTCGATGAGGAGGCGCTCTAATATGCTGAAGCTTTGGAAGGTTAACGCCAAGGCCGGCGACGCGACGGTCAAGTACCCGTTTGCGCCGTTTCCCACCAACAAGGACATGCGCGGCAAGCCCGAGCATAATGCCGAGCTCTGCATCGCCTGCGGTGCCTGCGGCGTGGCGTGCCCGGCCGATGCCATTCGCATGGACACCGACCTGGCGGCCGATACCATTACCTGGTCGATCGACTACGGTCGCTGCATCTTTTGCGGCCGCTGCGAGGAAGCCTGCCCCATGGAGGCCATCAAGCTCACCGAGGAGTTTGAGCTGGCCGTCATGAGCAAGGACGACCTCACCAGCAAGAGCGTCTATACGCTCGAGCACTGCTCGCGTTGCGGCAAGCCGTTTGCCCCGCACAAGGAGATCGACTATGCCAAGCGCCTGCTGCAAAAGACCGGCGGCATGGAGGCCATCCAGGCCGCCCGTACCGTCGGTATGTGCCAGGAGTGCAAGCGCGAGCTCGACGCCCTGCGCGCCGCCTCGGCCGTAAAGACCGGCAACGCGCGCGGCATGGCTGCCAACGAGACGCTTGCGTCCGGTGAGCCCCAGGGCCCCGGCATGGAGTATCTGGGCGGCCACGGCGTGAACCCGGAGTATATCGACCGCGAGCTTAACCCCGATGCGCCCGAGATTCCCGCCGGTCCGGCGCCGGTCGAGGGCATCATCATGGATTTTGAAACGAAGGAGGAGTAACCATGGCCGAACCCACGCTTTTGCCCGAGCGGCTTCAGTACCGCCCGACCAAGATCGAGCTCGACGAGAGCATCGAGAAGGCCAAGGCGACCCTTCTTAAGAAGATCAAGCGCTCGGTGTACGTCTACCGTGTCGACTGCGGCGGCTGCAACGGCTGCGAGATCGAGATCTTCGGTTCCATCACGCCCGTCTTCGACGTCGAGCGTTTTGGCATCAAGGTCGTTCCCTCGCCCCGTCACGCCGACGTGCTGCTGTACACCGGTGCCGTGACGCGTGCCATGCGCATGCCGGCCCTGCGCGCCTTTGAGGCCGCACCCGATCCAAAGATCGTGGTGTCCTATGGCGCGTGCGGCTGCACCGGCGGCATCTTCTACGACAACTACTGCGTCTGGGGCGGTACGGATAAGATTCTGCCGGTCGATGTCTACATCCCCGGCTGCCCGCCCAGCCCCGCGCAGACCGTCTACGGCTTTGCCATGGCACTTGGTCTGCTGGACCAAAAACTCCATGCCGAGACCACGGTGGAGGCCGCCGGCGAGCAGGCCGATATCCTGCACCCCGGCGTGCCGTACAAGCTGCGCGTTGCCATCGAGCGCGAGGCTCGAGCCATGAGCGGCTACCGTTACGGCCGCGACCTGGCCAACGAGTTTATGGACACGCTCGAGGGCGCGCCCAAGGGCGATATCCGCGGTGCCATGGCGCTGCTCATCGACAAGCAGGACGATCCGCGCCGCGTCGAGGTGTACTCGGCGCTGCAGGATCTGGTGCTGGCCGGAGGTCGCTAGATGGAGCTCACGGACCGCTCTGGTTACTTTGCGGGCCCCGGTATGCTCGGCGGCTCTTTTGGCGATGCCTCGCGCGCAAGCGACGAGGCCGCCGAGGGCGTCGCCGACCCCTGCCTGGACCACGCGCCCGACCAGGTGGTCTTCTACGAGCTCACGCGTAAGTTTGTGGAGACCGAGGAAGACGTTCCCCAGGAGGCCTGCGACGTGCTGTACTACACGCTCGCCGTGGGCCACCACACCGGCGTGCTCGACTGCTTTGAGCCGCGCCTGTCGGTGCCGGTGAACGTGTTCTATTCGCTCGTCGACGTGCTGCCGGAGGGTGAGGCCAAGACCAAGTTTGAGGCCATCCGTTCCTTTGGCGAGTGCCAGCTCGACAAGGCGGCGGTGCCGTCGCTGCTCGAGGCCTGCGATATGCTGCTCGACGAGCGCGGTTTTCGCGGGTCGGCCAAGGCTGGCATCTCGGTGTTCGATGACGACTTTGCCCTGCATGCCCAGCAGGTCGCGTTCTTAATGAAGTTTCGCGATCTGGTTGAGCGCGTGCGCGATGTGTCGGGCGTGTACCTGACGGGGAGGTTGCAGTAATGGGTCGCGTTGTGGATGGCCGCGTGAACGGCGCCCCGTTTGCGGGTATCGTGCTCACGGCGGGAAGCGTGCTGCGCGCCGACGATGCCGCCGGCCCCGTGCTCTCCAAAAAGATGGAGGACGCGCCTCTTGCCGGCTGGTACACCATCGATGGCGGTCAGACGCCCGAGGATGACATCATCGAGGTCAAGCGCGAGCGTCCGCCGCGTTTGGTTTTGGTCGATGCCGCCGACATGGCGCTGCCCGTCGGGTCTATCCGCCTGCTCGACAAACGTGACGTGGTCCGCAAGTCGATGTTCACCACGCATTCGCTCCCTTTGTCGATTCTGATCGAGGAAATCGAGCAATCGTGCGAAGATATCGTCTTCATAGGGATTCAGCCGGGCGATACGGAGTTTTACAACCCTATGTCCCCGGGGGTCTTTGACGCCGTCGACGCCGTGTACGACGCCGTGGCCGCCAACGACTTTTCCCACTTTGTCCGCTTGGGACAAGAGCAATAGGAGCGCTTGTCCCTGCTGATTAGGAAAGAAGTGATTGACATGGCAGATTCCAAGGTGGAGTACCCCGCTCCTGATTGCCTGGCACCCGCCGCGATCGAGGCCAAGACCGAGGCCGCCGGCGTGACCAAGGCCAACCTGCCGGTCGCAAAGGCCTTTCTGTTGGCAATGTTCGCCGGTGCGTTTATTGCCTTCGGTGGCCTGTTCTTTACCGTGTTCTTGAGCGATAGCACGCTGGGCTGGGGCGCCCAGCGCGTCGTGGGCGGCCTGTGCTTTTGCCTGGGCCTGGTGCTGGTGCTGGTGTGCGGCGCCGAGCTGTTTACCGGCAATTCGCTTATGGTCTGCGCGCTCAAGAGCAAAAAGATCACCCTGGCTCAGATGCTCAAGGCTTGGGTCGTCGTGTGGGTCGGCAATTTTGTCGGTGCCTTGTTCATCGTCTTTTTGGTGTACATGGCCGGCATCTATAAGCTCAACGGCGAGGCGGTCGCCAACTCCATGGTGAGCGTCGCCGCCGGCAAGGTGACGGTCGACTGGGTGACGATCTTCTTCCGCGGCATCCTGTGCAACATCTTTGTGTGCCTGGCCGTGTGGATTGGCACTGCGGGCAAGACCGTAGTCGATAAGGTTGTGGGCATTTTGTTGCCCATCGCCGCCTTTGTGGCCTGCGGTTTTGAGCACTGCGTTGCCAACATGTACTTTTTGCCCATGGGTGCCGTGATGCACGCGTGCGGCTATGGTGCCAAGGTTGCCGGGGCCGATGCGCTCAACGTCGCGGGTATTGCGTTTAATCTATCCGCCGCCACGCTGGGCAACATCGTGGGCGGCGCGGTTCTGATCGCGCTCGGCTACTGGTTTGTCTACGCCAAGAAGTCCGAGGCGTAAGGTACCGTCTGTTTGACGTTGGCCTCCCGCGGGGCGTTGCCGTGCGGGAGGCTTTTTGGGTCTGGGACTCGTTGCCGGGCTGTTGGCCTGTTGTGTTTGGCTGATGAAAGGGGTAATCGAGATGGCATCTGCTGTGGAGCGTGACGGTCGCGCCGTGGTGACCACATGCGGGGGATGCTATGCCGATTGCGCCTTTGCGGCCCATGTTGAGGATGGACGTGTGGTGGCCGAGTTGCCAGTGCCGGGGCATCCGTGCGCGGCGCGTGCCCTGTGCGCCCGCGGACGGCATCGCCTGGCAATGCCGTTTGACGAGCGCGACCGCATTGTGCACCCCATGCGACGCCGCCGGGATGGCTCGGGGTTTGATGCGATTACCTGGGACGAGGCATTTGCTCAGATTGCCGAGCGCCTTTTGGGGATTGTTGACGAGCGCGGGCCCCGTGCGCTGGGCATGACGCTCGGTGTTCCCTCGTTCGACCGCTACTGGGCGTATCGCTTTATGCATGCGCTGGGCTCGCCCAACGTGTACGGTGCCGACGGCGCCTGCGAGGTAAGCCGACTTACCGGTTGGGAGTACAGCCTGGGCTACAGCCCCGCCTCCGACCTAGCGCATACCGACTGCATCATGTACCTGGGGCGTTCCATTGTCGATTCGTCAACGATGGGGGCCGTTGACGCGCTCAACGATGCACGCCGGCGCGGGGCGAAGATTATCGTGGTTGACCCCCGGCGCAGTGGCTCGGCCGCGCTTGCCGACCGCTGGCTGCGCGTGCGCCCGGGCTGCGACTTGGCGCTGCTGTTGGGTATTGTCCACGTGTTGATTGCCGAGGGCCTGTACGACCACGAGTTCGTGGACCGCTATACCACTGGTTTTGACGAGCTGGCGCAGGCGGCCCATGCTTGGACGCCCGAGTGGGCCGAGTCGATGTGCGACGTGCCGGCCGCGGAGATTGTCGCCACGGCGCGCGATCTCGCTGCCGCCGCGCCTGCCGCTGTGGTGGATGCGGGTTTTCATGGTGGCATCGGTATCGCGTATGCCAATAGCACCCAGACCGCGCGCGCTATCTGCTTGGTCGATGCGCTGCTGGGCTGCTTCGGGCATGCGGGCGGCGCCCTCAATCCGCCCACGCCGCTTGTGTTGGGCGACCTCGATCCCGCACGCTTTGCGACGCCGCCGGTGCCGCGTGGGCCCAAGCTGGGGTCCGAGCGCTATCCGCTGGTTGATCCGGTGCGCGGCCTGTGCACGACCATCGGTCAGTCGATTCTTGCCGGCGATTTGCGTGGGCTCATTGTCTATGCCAGTAACCCCGGTGCGGGCTATGGCAATGCACAGGCTTGGTTGAGTATTTTGCAGCAGCTTGACTTGCTCGTGACGATTGATATTCGCTGGTCCGAGACGGCGCGTGCTTCTGACTTCGTGCTGCCCGACGTGACGTATCTGGAGGCCGACCGCGGCGTGGGCACGGTCGTGGGCGTCAACGACGCGCGCGTGTTCTACCGCAACGCCGTGCTGCCTGTGCAGCATGACGACACGCGTCCCGGTCGGGAGATTTTTGCCGGTCTGGCGCAGGCATGTGGCGTGGGCGAGTACTTTCGGTTTACGTCTGACGATCTGGCAGCTGCCCAGGTGGAGCCTTTTGGGATTGATCTGGACGAGCTCAAGGAGCGCGGTTGGGCCGATACGGGTGTGCCGCTGCCGTCGCGCACGGGTGAGCCGGCGATTTCCCTGGATGGCGGCAAAATTGCGCTGGCAAGCGACGTATGGGAACGAGCCGGCCTGGGTTGTGTACCCAACTGGATCGCTCCCATGGTGGAGCCTGGCCCGGGGATGTTTCGCCTCATTAGCGGCAACCGTCCCTTTGAGTCGCATACCTCGCGCAGGCTCGCGGCCCAAGGTGCCGCCGAGGCTGGGTCGGACCTGGATGCCGTGCAGATGAATGCCGATGCTGCTGCGCACATGGGCATCGCCGACGGCGAGATCGTCGAACTCGTGAGCGACATGGGCTGCGACCGCGTGCGCGTGGAGACGACGCCCTATCTGCATCCGGCGTGCATCTTCACCTCGGCCGCTCCCGGCGGGCGTTCGTTTGGCGCCGATGCCGGTGGCGCTCAAGCCTTGGGCGTGGGCCCGCTCGACCATACGCCGTTGCGTTGGGACCCGTTGACGGGCGCTGCGCTCACCCAGGAAAACGCCGTTCGCGTGGAAAAGATCGCGGCACGCGAGGATAATAGCGAGTAATTGACTCAGCTGATCGAATTGGCTGATAGTTTGACATTCGAACGATTGATTCACCTTTGGTTTTGAAAGGCCGCACATGAGCGATAGCCAGAACATGTCCGATGAGGTGCGCGCCCGCCTGCGCGCCATTCCCTCCGTCAACGAGCTGCTCGCAGAGTGGCCGGTTGTGAAGGCGGCGGGGGAGACCTGCGACGCGGTGGTGCATGCCGCCGTCACGGCCGAGCTCGACGAGGAGCGCGCCGCCATTCGTGCCGGCGCCGCCCCGCGTTCCAAGCGCGAGCTGGCCTCGGCCATCGAGTGGCGTGCGCATCGCTCCGCGCTGCCGAGCCTGCGTCCCGCCGTCAACGCCACGGGTGTGGTTATCCATACCAACTTGGGTCGCGCTCCGCTCGCGGAATCAGCTGCCAAAGCCGTGGCCGAGGTCGCGCGCGGGTATAGCACGCTCGAGTACAGTGTGGACACCTGTTCGCGCGGGTCGCGCAAGGAGCACGCCGCGCAGCTGATCCGCTCACTCACCGGTGCCGAGGACGCGCTCGTGGTCAACAACAATGCCGCCGCGGTGCTGCTGGTGCTGGCGACTCACGCTGCGGGTAAAGAGGTTATCGTCAGCCGCGGTGAGCTTGTCGAGATTGGCGGCAGCTTCCGCATCCCCGATGTCATGGCGGCTTCGGGCGCCAAACTCGTCGAGGTCGGCGCCACCAACCGCACGCATTTGGGCGACTACGAGCGCGCCATCACGCCCGATACGGCGATGATCCTCAAGGTCCATCCTTCCAACTATCGCATCGAGGGCTTTCACGAGGAGGTGGGCTCTCGGGAGCTTGCTGCTCTGGCCCACAAACACGGCCTGCTGTTCTACGAGGACCAGGGGTCGGGTGCGCTGTTGCCCGACGACATCTTGGTGCGCGGCGGCGAAGAAACCACGCCGGCTTCGGTTTCGGCAGGGCTCGATATCGTGTCGTGCTCGGGTGATAAGCTGCTGGGTGCCGCGCAGGCGGGCATTATCATGGGCCGTCGCGACCTGGTCCAGGCCTGCGGGTCGCATCCGCTTATGCGTGCCCTGCGCCCGGGCAAGCTCGCACTGGCGGCGCTCGAGGCTACACTGCGCATCTACATGGACGGTGCCGACGTGGCTCATCGTAATATTCCGGTGCTCAGCATGCTTACGATGCCACAGGCCCATTTGGAACGACGTGCCCGCAAGCTGCGCGATCGTATGGTCGCCGGCCTCGATAAGGTTGGTTGCCCGTGCGCTGTTCAGGTGGAGATCGTCGAGGAATCGTCGACCCCCGGTGGCGGCTCGCTGCCTACCGTCGAGTTGCCCACGATGTGCGTTGCCGTGCGTCTTGTTGACGAGCGCCTGTCCGTCGACGCGCTCAAGCGCTCGCTCGTCCAAGATTTCGACACGCCGGTCGTCACGCGCACCTCGCACGACCGCATTCTGTTTGATGTGCGCACGCTCGTGGGCGACCGCGATATCGAGACGGCGGCATCGACGCTCGTCGCGTGCGTTGAGAAGGCGATTGCTCGATGAGTGAGGTTCAAGCGCTGGTGGAGTGTCCCGTTATCGTTGGCACGGCGGGTCACGTCGACCACGGTAAGTCGGCGCTGATCGAGGCGCTGACCGGCAAGAACCCCGACCGTCTGGAGGTTGAGCGCCGTCGCGGTATGACCGTGGAGCTGGGCTTTGGCGAGCTGGCGTTGCCGAGCGGCAAGATCGTTGGCCTGGTCGACGTGCCGGGCCACGCGCATTACTTGCGGGCCATGGTGCAGGGCGCCACGGGCATCGACGTTGCCGTGCTGGTGGTCTCTGCCGTCGAGGGCGTGATGCCGCAGACCCGCGAGCACGTGCATGTGCTGGAGCTGCTGGGCGTTACGCATATGGTGGTCGCGCTGACGATGTGTGATCTGGCCGATGCCGAGATGACCGAGCTTGCCGAGCTTGATGTCGATGACTTTTTGTCGGGTACCGTGTTTGCGGACGCGCCGATCGTGCCTGTGTCGTCCAAGACAGGCGAGGGGATCGAAAGGCTGCTCGCCGTGCTCGACGAGCAGGTTGCCGCTTGCTGGGATGCCTGCCGTTCCCGCGCCGAGCGGAGCGATGCCGCGCCTCGCCTGCCGATTGACCGCTGCTTTACGATTAAGGGCGTCGGCACCGTCGTGACGGGAACGCTGCACGATGCGCCGGTTGCGGTGGGCGACGAGCTGATGGCTTTGCCGTCGCGTACGGTCTGTCGTGTGCGTGGGATTCAGGTGCATGGCGATACGCCGCGGGCGTTGCCCGGTCAGCGTGTGGCGCTCAACTTGGTGGGCGATGCCGTCGCCGCGCTCGATCGCGGTGAGATGCTCGGCGTGGCAGGCCGCTTTGGCCAGACGATGCGATTTATGATGGCGTTTACGTATTTGGGTCGCGAGGGAGCCAAGCCGCGTGTGCTCGAGTCGGGTGCGCGTGTGCACGTGATGGCGGGTACAGCCGAGGTTGTCGGTCGCATCATGTTCATGGAGGGCGAGGCCCCCATGGCGGTGGGGGAGACCCGTATTGTTCAGGTGCGCTTGGAAAACTCGCTGCCGCTGCGTGCCGGGGACCATGCCGTGGTGCTGTCCTATTCGCCCGTGATGCTTATTGGCGGCGGGCGTGTGCTGCTTTCGCGCTGCCGTCGCTCGCGCGAGCTTGCCGAAGGAGAGCGTGCGCTGTATGCGGCGATCGAGTCCGGCGATATCGCGGGCGGTGTGGGCGCTTGGCTGGCGCTGCAGACGCTGCCGGTTACGGCGGTTGATGTTGCCGAGGCTTTGGATCTTGGTGTCGGCGAGGCCGATGCCGCACTGCGCGGATTGGTGGCGCAGGGCTCCGTTCGCAAGCTTGCCGCGGGCGATGCGGGCCTCTTGGCGGACGCCGTGGTGCTCGACGCCGCGATGGATGCACTGGCGGCGACCCTGTCAGCCATGCACGCGGCGTCTCCCAAGGAGACGGGCTTTACGCCCGGCGCCGTTGCCCATGCTGCGTGGCCTGCCGCTGATGATGGCGTTGCCGCGGCTCTGATTGCCGAGGGCTGCTCGCGTGGCGTGTGTGCCGCCGAGGGTGCCGAGGTATTCGACCCGCACTCCGCTGCCGCCGCGGCGCGTGTGGTGCGCGAGGCCTGCGAACGTATCGTTGCCTTGCTGGACGAAGCCGGCCTCGATGCACCGATATTGCCCGAGGTGGGCGAGCAGTTGCAGCTCGATCGCGACACCATGACGCGTGCCCTGCGCGAGCTTTCGCTCAATCGCTCGATCGTTAAGGTCGAGCGCGACGTTGCCCTGTCCGCTGCCGCCGAGGCCCATGCGCGCGAGCTTGTTGCCGCCGCCATTGAGGCAGCCGGCGGTGCTGCCACCACGAGCGTACTGCGCGAGGCCCTGGGTGTGTCGCGCAAACGTGCAATCAGCATCTTGGAGCACCTAGATGCCGTGCGCTTTACGGTGCTCGACAAGGATTCTGGCGGCCTGCGCTCCCTGCGATAGATTGGCTGCTCGGTTTGGTAAAATACCGCCGCACTTGGGAACGGATGGGCTCTGGTGGGCTCCGCGGTCCTCAAAACCGTTGCGAGGCGTGCAAAACGTCTTGGATGTGTTCGATTCACATACGTTCCCGCCATACGCTACCAGCGCTTTTGTGCTCGCGGTCTTGCTGCGTGCCGCAAAGGCGCTGTTTTGTTTTTGCGTGGGTTTGCCGTGCCGCCCGCTTTATCGGCGACGGTATCTGGCTTCGTGTGTCGGGTTTCGAGCATGCCGATGGAGGTGTTTTGCCGTATGACTACCGTAAGACGGGTCGATCTTTCTTGCGTCGTCCAAGCGGGCGGGCTGTCCTCACGCATGGGCCGCGATAAGGCGCGCATGACGTTTTGCGGCGAACCGCTCATCGAGCGCGTGCTGGGTCGGCTGGCGCCAGTTGCCGGCGAGTTGGTCGTGACGACTTCGCGTCCCAGCGAGTTGGCCTACCTTGAGGAGCGCGCGTTTGGCGGCCTGGTGCCGCGTGTGGTGGCGGACCTTGAAGGGTCGGCGGGCGCCATGCGCGGCATCGCGAGTTCGTTGGCTGCGGCTCGGCTTCCTCTCGCGGCTATCGTCGCCTGTGATATGCCGTTTGTCTCGCCGGAACTCATCGGCGCGCTCGCCGATCGTGTTGAGGCCGAGGCGCTCGACGTGTGCGTGCCGTGCGAGGAGCGGGGGATTGAGCCGCTTTGCGCCGTCTGGCGCCGTGACGCGTGTGCGCCGGCCGCCCATGAGCTGCTCGCCTGCGACCGCCAGCGCATTCGCTGCCTGATCAATCGCGTTCAGGCTGGTTATATGGATGAACCGCAGATCGTTAAGGCCGCGGGCTCGACGCTCTGCTTCGAAAACGTCAATACGCCCGAGGAGTTTGCGGCGGCCGAGTTACTCGCCTAGACGATTGGAGTTGCCATGTCTCACGATATTTGTCCCGACACGGGAGAGCCTTGCACTTGCGATGGTTCCGAGCCCTGTACCTGCGGCTGCGGTGGCTGTGGACATACTGCGGAAGAGGAGGCGGCCGCTGCGGCGTATCGTGAGGCACACCGCGAAGGCCCGTCCGGTGATGCCCTCGACCACGAGCGCAAGATCATCGTTTCGTTCGATAGCACCTTCGATGTGATGGAGTGCGAGCAGCTTTGCCTGAATGCCGGCGTGCCCGGGCGCATTATGCCTTTGCCCGGCTCCATTACCGCAGGTTGCGGTCTGTGCTGGGCCATGCCGTTCTCGGGTGATGCGCTCGCCGCCTTCCGCGCTGCCACCGAGGGCCGCATAACCCCTGCCGACTACCATCAGCTCGTCCTCTAACCACCAACACCACCACAAAGGTGCCTGTCCCCAATGTGGTGGTTTGGAACATGTGGACGAAACAGGTTTGAAACACGGGTTTTGCATGTCAGGCACTCAAAAACGCTTCTACCTGCATCGTAATCAAAACGAAACATCTGCTCGTCGGCTTATGCGAAACTTTGCTGCAACGGTGCGATATTATCCATACTCGATAAAGCTCGCGGCGCATGGGGCGCCTCGAACGACACTTTTCTTTTCCATCAATTGGAGGAAGCATGAGCTACACGCAGAAAGTTCTCGAAGAGCTCAAGGCCCGCTATCCCGAGCAGCCTGAGTTCATCCAGGCCGCGACCGAGATTCTCGGCACCATCCAGCCGGCGCTCGACGCCCATCCCGAGTACGAGGAGGCCGCCCTGCTTGAGCGCCTCGTCGAGCCCGAGCGCATCGTCATGTTCCGTGTTCCCTGGGTCGACGACCAGGGCAAGGTTCAGGTCAATCGCGGTTACCGCGTCGAGTTCAACTCTGCCATTGGACCTTACAAGGGCGGCCTGCGCTTTAACCCGACGGTCACCCTGGGCATGCTCAAGTTCCTGGGCCTGGAGCAAATCCTCAAGAACAGCCTGACCACCCTTCCCATGGGCGGCGGCAAGGGCGGCTCCGACTTTGACCCCAAGGGCAAGTCCAACAACGAGATCATGCACTTCTGCCAGTCCTTCATGACCGAGCTCTATCGCCACATCGGTCCCAACACCGACGTTCCCGCCGGCGACCTGGGCGTTGGCGGCCGTGAGGTTGCCTACTTGTTCGGTCAGTACAAGCGCCTGACCAACGAGTGGACCGGCGTCCTCACCGGCAAGGGCCTCTCCTTTGGCGGCTCGCTCGCCCGTACCGAGGCCACCGGTTACGGTCTGGCCTACTTTGTGGACGAGTACCTCAAGAGCCGCGGCGACTCCTTCGAGGGCAAGAACGTCGTCGTGCACGGCTCCGGCAACGTCGCCATCTACGCCGTCCAGAAGGTCTCCCAGCTCGGCGGCAAGGTGCTGGCCTGCTCCGATACTCACGGCTGGGTCGAGGATCCCGACGGCATCGACTACACCGTGCTCGAGCACGTCTACAACAAGAAGCGCTCCGGCCACGACAAGGGCGTTACGCTCGCTATGTATGTCGACGAGAAGCCCAATGCCACGTGGCACGAGGGCGACGGCCGTGGCGTGTGGCAGCTGCCCTGCGACATCGCGCTGCCCTGCGCACGCGAGAACACGCTGCTGCTCGAGGACGCTCAGGCGCTCGTCGCCAACGGCTGCAAGGTGGTCGGCGAGGGCGCGAACATGCCCACGACCATCGAGGCCACGACCTACTTCCAGGAGAACGGCGTCGCCTTTATGCCCGGTAAGGCTGCCAACGCCGGCGGCGTGCTCGTGTCCGGCCTGGAGATGAGCCAGAACGCTGAGCACCTGTCCTGGACCTTCGAGGAGGTCGACGGCAAGCTCGAGCAGCTCATGCGCGGCATGTTCCACAACGTGGACGATACCGCCAAGGAGTACGGCGAGGAGGGCAACTTCGTCATGGGCGCCAACATCGCCGGCTTCCTGAAGGTCGCCGACGCCATGCTCGCTCAGGGCGTCTGCTAAATCTTGCTCGACATAGCATGTGATGAGGCTCCCAGCTATCTGGCTGGGAGCCTTTTCTATCCCGGAGGACTCCTCATAACTTGCGGTGATATACGGACTGTTTAGCGTCCCAGAACGGGGTAGTGTCGAGAAAGTTGGTGTAAGGGCCCTTGCGGCCCCTGTGTCCGATATCC
>UQLH01000002.1:0-150368 GCA_900541805.1 uncultured Collinsella sp. | reverse complement strand
ACTGCGGGGTCAGCCCGTGGGAGGCCAGGGCGCCGCTGACCGGTGGACGGCACCGGGCCGTCAGCGAAAATGGAGAAGGGGGAGGCCTCGCTGCCTCCCCCTTTTTTGCTTTAAAGGAGAGCTGTAATACAAGAACTCGCCTTCGTTTAGCTTGTCTTACTGTTTGGCTGTATTTTGAGTCCTTCTTTTGTATTTGCGCGATAATAACTCCCATTGGCGTTAGGGAGGACTTGATGTTTACCGTTTTTGTCTTGGGTAATATTGCTTCGGGTAAGTCGACTGCCTGCCGCTATCTCAAATCTCATGGCGCCATGCTTATCGATCTGGATGAGCTTGCCAAATCGCTGTATGTGCCAGGCTCCGATATCGTCAATGCCCTCGCGGAAGAATTCGGTTGGGACATTCTGGACGGGGAGGGCGGCATTCGCCGCAATCTCCTTGCCGCTCGAGCTTTCGCCTCTCCTGATACAGTTGCGCGGCTCAATAGCATTGTGCACCCTGTTCTCATTGAGCAGCTTTCGCTGAGGATTCTCGATCCTGTCTGCTGTACGGTTTCGTCCCCCCGTTATCCCTTTGCGGTTGTCGAGGTTTCTGCCCCGACTGGTTTTGAGGATGCTTTTGGCCTAGCTGATGAAATTCTGGTTATCAGCGCTCCTTTAGCAGTTCGTCGCGAGCGTGCCATCCATCGTGGTATGGAGTCCTCTGATTTTGATGCGCGCTCTGCATGCCAACCTGATGAGGCTTCGCTTTGCAATCTCGCTACGACGGTAATCGATAATGCGGCAGGCGATAACTCGCTCTTTGAACAACTGGACGCATGGCTTGCACGCCATGGCTTCGGGGATGTAGTGGATAAGGATGAGGCCGATGCCTAAGACACGCTTCTTTACGTGGTATCGCGTGGCGCCACTTGCCGTTATGTTCGTCTTCGGCCTTATTTCGCTCGTCTACTCGTATGCCCCTGCCGCCTTGTTTAAGCCTTTGTATCCAATTGACTACGAGGCGTACGTAAAGCAATCGAGCATTTCGCACAATCTTGATCCGTATCTGGTGTGTGCTGTCATAAAGTCGGAATCGAATTGGGATCCCGAGGCAGAGTCGAATCAAGGCGCTCAGGGATTGATGCAGCTGATGCCCGAGACTGCCCAGGATATGATTGCCAAGGGTCTTGTCGATGGTAGCGAGTATTCAGCCGATAACCTTAACGATCCCGCTACGAACATCGAGTTTGGCTGTGCGTATCTTTCGTATCTTCTAACGTATTTTAACGGGTCGACTGACAGTGCCATTGCCGCCTATAACGCCGGCATGGGCAATGTCGACGGATGGGCGCAGCAGAGCACGTCGCTTCATAATGCAATCACTTTTCCCGAGACGCAGGCGTATCTGATTCGTGTCAATAATGCCTGGGTTCGCTACAAGACCCTCTATCCCGATCGGTTCGTATAGGACTATGCCTGCCGCCTGCGTATACTGCAGATATATGAGTTAGGAGTATCCATGGCGGAATTTGAAGTTGAGCGTGTTGGAGGAGAGCTCAAACGTTTTGGCGTTGAGGGCTCTGAGGTGCCGTTTAAGGTCGTGTCTCCATACGAGCCCGCTGGTTCCCAGCCTAAGGCCATTGAGTCGCTTGTGCAGGGCGTGAGGGACGGAGATCGCTATCAGGTTTTGCTGGGCGTGACTGGTTCGGGCAAGACCTTCACGATGGCTAAGACTATTGAGGCCCTGGGGAAGCCGACGCTAGTCATGGCTCCCAACAAAACGCTTGCCGCTCAGCTCGCGAGCGAGCTCAAGGAGTTCTTCCCTGACAACGCCGTGGTCTATTTTGTGTCGTACTACGATTACTATCAGCCCGAAGCGTATGTGCCGCAAAGCGATACGTATATCGAGAAGGATTCCTCGATTAACGAAGAGGTCGAGATGCTGCGCCATCAGGCGACCGCGTCACTGCTCTCTCGACGCGATGTGATCGTTGTCGCATCGGTCTCGTGTATCTATGGCATTGGTTCTCCCGAGGACTATGCGGGTCTGGCTCCAAACGTCGACAAGAAGGTGCCGCTCGAGCGCGATGACTTTATCCATGCACTTATCGATATTCAATATGATCGCAATGACTATGACCTTGCACGCGGCACTTTCCGCGTGCGCGGCGATGTTGTCGACGTGTATCCGCCTTATGCCGAGCATCCGTTGCGGTTTGAGTTCTTTGGCGACGAGGTTGAGCTGATTGCCGAGATCGATGAGGTCACCGGTGAAATGCTGCGTGAGTACGAGGCCATCCCCGTATGGCCGGCATCGCACTACGTGACCGAGAAGCCGAAGGTCAAGGCGGCTCTGAAATCGATCAGCGAAGAGTGCGAGAAGCGCGTGGCGGAGCTCAAGGCGACCGACAAGTTGCTCGAGGCGCAGCGTCTGCAGCAGCGCACCGATTATGATCTTGAGATGCTCGAGACGATGGGCTTTTGCAACGGCATCGAGAACTACTCGCGTCATCTGGACGGTCGCAAGCCGGGTGAGCCGCCGTTTACCCTGATCGATTACTTTCCTAAGGACATGCTCTGCATCATCGATGAGAGCCATGTGACGGTGCCGCAGATTCGCGGCATGCACGAAGGTGACCGCTCGCGTAAGGTGACGCTGGTGGAACACGGTTTTCGCCTGCCCTCGGCGCTCGATAACCGCCCGCTTCGTTTCGATGAGTTTGAGGCAAGGATACCCCAGTTTATCTATGTTTCGGCCACGCCGGGCGATTACGAGCTGCGGGTTAGCCAGAACGACGTTGAGCAGATTATTCGTCCGACCGGTCTGCTCGATCCCAAGATCGATGTGCGTCCGGTTCGCGGTCAGATTGACGATCTTGAGGACGAGATTCGCGAGCGCGTTGCCCGCAAGGAGCGCGTGCTGGTGACCACGTTGACCAAGCGCATGGCCGAGGACCTGACCGACCATCTGCTTGATGCGGGCATTAAGGTCAATTACATGCATTCTGATACGGCGACAATGGACCGTGTCGAGATCCTGCGAACGCTGCGCGAGGGCAAGATCGATGTTCTCGTTGGCATCAACCTGCTTCGCGAGGGCTTGGATCTTCCCGAGGTCTCACTGGTGGCAATTCTCGATGCCGATAAGGAAGGCTTCTTGCGCAACCGCCGTTCGCTGATTCAGACGATTGGTCGTGCGGCCCGTAATGCCGACGGCGAAGTCATTATGTACGCGGACGTCGTGACCGATTCGATGAGAGAGGCAATCGACGAGACGCAGCGCCGACGCGAGATCCAGATGGCCTATAACGAAGAGCACGGCATTGTGCCCAAGACGGTTCGCAAGGCCATCAATGACATCTCGAGCTTCATTGCCGAGGCGGAGAAAACCGTTGGCTCCAAGGGGCGTTCGAAGGGCGATTCGTTGGGCCACGGCGCATTCTATACGCCCGATGAAAACGGCGAGGGCGCTGCGCCGGAGACGGTGTCGTCCGAGCAGACGCTTGCCGAGCAGCTCGAGGAACTGCCACATGATGAACTTGTGCGGATCGTCGAAACCATGGAAGAGGATATGCGCAACGCTTCTGCCGCCATGGACTTTGAGGAGGCGGCTCGCCTGCGCGATGCCGTCGTTCAGATTCGGGCGATGCTCGAGGGTGCATCTGAGGACGAGACGATCGAGCGCTTACGTTCGCAGGCCCGCAAGGGTTCCACTTTCGCATCGGGCAGAAAACGCCAGGGTGCACGGTTTAAGAAATAGCGAACAGGCCCCGAGTTCCCTGTGGAGCTCGGGGCCTGTGTCTTTTGCGCACTGGAATTCGTGCGTTAGAGGTCTGCGATCAGGGCTTCGGCACAACGGATGCCGTCGGTGGCCGCGCTCATGATGCCGCCGGCATATCCAGCTCCCTCACCACAAGGGTAGAGGCCCGGGGTCGACACGGCATGGCACGTTCGGTCTCGGGTGACAGTGACCGGTGAGCTCGAACGAGTCTCCACGCCGGTAAGAACGGCATCGGGGCGGTCGTAGCCTCGTAGCTTTTTTCCGAGTAGGGGAAGCCCCAGGCGGAGCGACTCGACGATATGCTGCGGCAGGGCTTCGTCAATTGCCGTCCAGGTCACACCGAGCGGATAGGTGGGCTTTACCTTTCCGGGCGCCTTGCTGGCGCGTCCTGCGAGGAAATCTCCGACGAGTTGTGCCGGTGCATTCCAGTTGGAACCGCCCAGGCGATAGGCGGCCGCCTCGCAGGCACGCTGGAGCTCGATGCCGGCGAGCGGGTCATCGTTGGGAAGGTCCTCAGGCGTGACGTTAACGAGCAGGGCGGCATTTGCGTTGCGTCCGTCGCGGGCATTGAGACTGGCCCCGTTGACGCACAGATGGCACGGTTCTGAAGAGGCGGCAACAACCTGTCCGCCGGGGCACATGCAAAACGAAAACACGCTGCGGCCGTTGGGAAGATGGGCAACAAGTTTGTAGGGGGCCGCCCCGAGCGCTGGATGTCCCGCCGAGGCTCCATATTGGGCTCGGTCGATGTCGCGTTGCGGATGCTCAATGCGAACGCCCATGGCAAAGGTCTTTTGTGCGAGGGCCACGTTGTGGTCCTTAAGGAGCTCAAAAACATCGCGAGCAGAATGCCCGCAGGCGAGGATGAGGTGTTTTGTCTCGATTGGCTCGTAAGCGGCGTCTTGGGACGATTGGACATCAATGCCGGTGATGGCGCCAGACGCGTCGATGCGAATGTCGACGAGCTTCGTTCGATAACGGACGACACCTCCGAGCTGCTCGATGCGCTGGGATATAGCGGTGACAACCGTGGGAAGGATGTCGGAGCCAATGTGCGGCTTGGCATCCCACAGAATATCGCGGGGCGCACCCGCCTCGACGAAGGTTTCGAGGATAAGGCGATGGGCGGGATTTTTGGTTCCCGTATTGAGCTTGCCGTCCGAGAAAGTCCCCGCGCCGCCCAGGCCAAACTGGATATTGCTCTCGGGGTCGAGGCTGCGCTCCTTTAGAAAGAGGTCGATCGCATGCGAGCGGCGAAATGCCGGGTCGCCGCGCTCGATGAGCAAGGGCTTAAGACCTGCTTCGGCGAGCGTAAGCGCAGCGAAAAGGCCGGCGCATCCGGCGCCGACAACGACAGGGCGCTCTTTGGATGCGTCGGAGACGGGGGAGGGGAATGAAGACCCATCGTCTTCTATCGCGCGTACGCGCGAGCGGTCACGTTCGGAAACGCTGTCGACCGCTTCTCGCTCGAGGTGGGGACTGGTCAGCTCAACACGAAAGCTCAGGATAAAATGGACGTCTCGTTTTTTGCGAGCGTCGATTGACTTGCGGTGGAGCTCGATGGACTTGATCTCGGAGTCCTTGCAACGTAGGACGCGCTTGGCGACTCGCTTGCCAACAATGAGGCAGGCATTTTCATCGCCGGCTTCATCGAGCGAAGCGTTGACTTGGGTGATTTCGATCATCGAGGTCTCCTTAGAGGCAAGAAAGAGGCCGTCCGGTATCCCAGACGGCCCGAATGCGTTTTTGATTATAGACTGCGCGGATACAGGCTGCTTGCAGCGCGAATGCCCGAGAGCCAGGCCCACGCAAGGTTAAAGCCTCCACAATCGGCGTCGATGTCGAGCGCTTCGCCGCAGACGTAAAGCGGGGCGTCGACAGCGCTGCTCGCGCGTAGACTGGGTGTTGAGATGCTCTCGACAGATACGCCACCACGCGTGACCTGCGCCGAGCGCTCCTCGGCTGTTCCCTCGACGAGCAACTTAAAGTGCTTGAGGATCGAGACCAGGTGGATGACATCGTTGGAGCCTGGATGGCACTGCTCGAACGCTGTGCAGACGACGCGGGAGAGTTGCGGGGCGAGCATGCCGTCGAGCCAACGGGGATCGCGGGGCGAAAAGCCGCCGAGCAGCTCAACGCGCCGGTTGAGCATATCGAGCAGCTCGTCTTTGGAGAGGTCGGGGAAAACGTCGAGCAGGATCGTATCGCCGTGCTGGATACGACGGGAGAGGTTGAAGACAGCGACGCCCGAGATACCGAAGGTTCGAAACAGGACTTCACCGTCTTCGTGCCAGAGCTCATTATGATTGCGGGCGAGCGTCAAGCGGGCGCGGACGCGCAGGCCATCCAACGTCTTGAGTGCCGCCCGATCGCCGACGACCGTTGCCGATACGGGGCAGAGGATGGGGCGCAGCGAAGTGAGGGGGAGGCGAAACGTATCGGCGATACCAGTGGGGTTACCACCCGTGGCGATAATTACGGCATATGCCTGCAGGGCCTCGTTCTTGCGAGGGACATCGGCGAGCGCTTTCCGAAGCGAGCGGAGCTCCGATTTTCGGTCGTCGTGCTTTTTTGCCTTGAGTGCCCGCGCTGGACGGTCTATTTGGAGTGTCCAGCCTTCGGAAGCTTTGTGCGCCGAGGCAACGTTGGCTCCGCAGATTAAGGTGATACCTAGGCGGTCGCAAACGTTGAGAAGCGCGTCGCGCACCGATTCGGCGCGAAGGGAGCGCGGGTACAGTCGGCCTTCCTCGGAGGTTGTCATGATGCCCAGCGAGGAGAAGAAACCCATAAGCTTTTGTTCGGGTTGGGGGCCCATGACAGATTCGACGAATGCGGGGTGGTTATACCGCTGAGGATCAATCGATTCGTTGGAGAGGTTGCAGCGGCCGTTACCGGTCGCAAGGAGCTTAAGGCCGCAGGCGACATCGCGCTCAACGATGCAGACGCTTTTGCCAGCACGTGCGGCCGTAATGGCGGCGGCGAGGCCTGAAGCCCCGCCGCCGATTACCAGGACGTCATAGAAGGCGCTCGTGTTCACTTAGGCCTCGTCGGTCTCGTGCGGGGTAATAGCCTCGACGGCAGAGACTGCTTTGGGCAACATGCCATCGGGCAGCGCGGTCTCAACCTCGCCCTTATCGCAGGCCTCGGCGAGTGCCGGATTAATGGGAAGCGTGCCCAAGATGTCGAGGTTATAGCGCTCTGCGACCTCGGGGAGCTTGCTCTTGCCAAAGACCTCGATCTTCTTGCCGCAGTCGGGGCACTCAATATAGCTCATGTTCTCGACGATGCCCAGAATGGGGACGTTCATCTTCTCGGCCATGTTGACCGCCTTGGCGACGATCATCGAGACCAGATCCTGCGGGCTCGTGACGATGACGATGCCGTCGACGGGCAGTGACTGGAAGACGGTGAGAGCGACGTCGCCTGTTCCCGGAGGCATGTCGACCAGCAGGTAGTCGATGGGGCCCCATGAGGTCTCGCTCCAGAACTGCCTAATGGCGCCTGCGATGACCGGACCGCGCCAAAGGACGGGGTCGGTCTCGTTTTGGAGCAGAAGGTTGGAGCTCATGACCTTGACGCCGTGCTCGGAGATTTCAGGCAGCATGAGGTTGCCAAGGGCATGGACGTGGCGTCCGCTCATACCGAACATCTTGGGGATAGAGGGACCGGTGATGTCGGCATCGAGGACGCCGACCTTGTGGCCGTGACGGGCAAGCTCGGTGGCGATGGCACCGGTGATAAACGACTTGCCGACACCGCCCTTGCCGGAAAGCACGGCGATGACGCGTTTGACCTCGGACAGCGTATTCTCCTCAAATTGCGACGGCGACGTTTGTCCGCCGGCGGCCTGTGCGTGCTCGCAACCCATGTATGACTCCTTTGTATATGTTGGGGCCGGGGCCCCGTGATGTGACACGAGCGTCATTGTACCCTCGTTTGCGAGCGGGATTCATTTACGATGCATTTGGGCCGAGCGTGCTTGCAATACGATGGGTCCAAGCGAATGGGCGGGCTTACTGAACTTTGCTGGCGAACTCGAGGTATTGCATGCGCTGCAGCTTGTCGATCGTCGAGGCGTATGGGCTGTCTTCAGATTCCAAGTCGTAGCGCAGCCCGTCGGCACCAAGGTAGCCGGCGACATTGATGGTGGGCACATCTGACCTTGTTGCAAGCAGAGCCTTTTGATAGTCGGTGAGCGGGGCGCCGATCTTATTAAGGGTAATGGCTGCAACCTCGTTTGCCCCGACGGTGTCGTAGACGTTGAGCTCGGTATTGCCGGCGATTTCATAGTTAGCCCAGACAAAATATGTCGACTGATAGATACGGAAAGCGTGGCTTGCCGTATCTTCCTGAAGGTACAGCTCGTCGTTGAGAGTTGTTGCGGCGCTCGGCTGATGGTCGCCAAAAAAGACAAGAACAACCGGTCTGCCGATATTGCGGAGCTCGTTGATAAAGTACTCGAGGTCCCGGTCGGATGCGTTGATGCAGGTGAGATAGGTGTTGAGCGCGCTATTGGCGCCCTCGCTGGCTCCCTCGACCCAATAGTTTGTCAGCTCCTCGGCGGGAACGGTGCCATAGTCGTAGCCGCCGTGATTTTGCATCGTGACGTCAAAGATGAACTGCGGGGCTTCGTCGGTTCTAAGCAGGTCGAGTATCTTGTCGTAGGTGGCGTAGTCGCATACGCCGGCATGGTAACAGGGCGCACCTTCGAAATCGCCGATTGAAAGAAAGTCTCCAAAGCCCAGCTGCTGATAGATTTTATCTCGATGGTAGTTGACGGGGTTTTGCGGGTGCATAGCGGTAGCGGTATACCCAAGCTCCTTAAGGTCCTTTGCCAGGCTGTTGACGCCATTCATCTGATATAGCTGATAGGGGATTTTGCCTAATCCGACAAAGGCCGTTGTCGCTCCGGTCAAAAATTCGAATTCGGAGTTCGCCGTTCCGCCACCGGCGACCGAAGCGAGCATGGTGCCGCGAACAAGTGTGTCGGGAAGCGAGTTGTAGAATGCGGGGCCGGTGTACCCGGCCGCCTGGAGCTGCTCAAAGCACGAAAGGTCGCTAAAACTCTCATTCATGACGGCAACAATCGTCGGCTTGATTTCATTGAACTGGGCAACGGCCGCCGCGCGCTGCTCGCTCGAGCCATACGTGCTGTCGTAGGTGGCGGCGAGCTCCTGCTCGATGCTCTGCGCCTCATCGGGCGTATAGTCTTCGGGCTTCTCAATGGGCAACTCGTTGACCATTTCGGTGAACGAAGTGATAAAACCCTGAGACGCATACGTGGTGATGGGCTGCCAACGGTCAAATCCAAAATTCAGCGCCTGCTCCAAGTCGATGCTGGAAAAGCCCGAGAGCCCCACAACGGTCACTAGCAGAAAAGCGCAGAGGTTAGCGGCGATTGCGGGGAAGACATGGGTGGGCGTACGGAGCTTTCTCGGTCGGATAAGCGAAAGAAGCCCCAGGGAAATCTCCAGCAGGGCGAGAGAGGTTACGATTCCGGCGGTAAAGGTAAACTCGTATCCCTCGCTCACTTCCATTGCGGTGCCAAGGGCCAAGATATCGCTTGGCAGGATGGCCTCGCCTTTAAACGTTATGACGAAGTGCTCGGCAATGCCAAGGATGCAACAGGCGACGGGCACGAGGGCCATGACGCCTCCATGACGCTGTCCCAGCAAATAAAGGGAGAGCAGAACCGTCGCGAGCAGCCCGACGGAAAACCCGAATGAGTTGGCGGGAATGCGATAGAACGTTTCGTTACAGGCAATTTCGAGTGAAACGAACGAGAGCGCTGAAACAGCGGCGATGACAAGGATGTCACGGCAAATACAGGCAACCGTTCCCGTCGCAAGATCGGTTTGGTCGATAAGTCCCGAAACCAAGGGCTCGACAAGAAGTATGACGGCGGTAGCACCGAGCGCCGAATAAGAAAGGACCCATAGGGAATTGTCCTCATTTACGAGCAATTGATTCGTAATCCATGCAGCTACCATGCCGAGCGGGATGAGGAGCGTCGCGCACCAAAAGACGCGGGCAATGGGCGGCTTTTCATTGTGTTTGATTGAAAAATATACGCGCACCACGACGATGGCCACGATAAGGACGGCGATGAATATGGGCAGATTGGCCATGTCGCTCGAAGTGATTTCAAGGGGGATATCTTCGGTCATGGACGTTCCTCTGTTACAGCAAATTAAGTTCAGTATTAGATTACCGTAACCTTTCCACGGCATTTCGAGAAACAAAGCACCCGATACGCAAAGCTAAAGGTCTGCGAATCTTGTATTACGAACATCTGTGCGCGTCGAGTGCGCTAAACTCATCGGCAGTATGATTCGATGCAATAGGAGGCAAGGAGCTTCCATGTCTGATTCTTCTATCGTTATTCGCGGCGCTCGTGAGCACAACCTCCGTGATATCGATGTTTCCATTCCGCGTGACCAACTCGTGGTCATTACCGGTCTTTCTGGCTCGGGCAAGAGCTCGCTGGCATTTGACACTATCTATGCCGAGGGCCAGCGTCGATACGTCGAGAGCCTTTCGAGCTATGCGCGCCAGTTCTTGGGCCAGATGGACAAACCCGACTTGGATTCAATCGACGGCCTTTCGCCGGCGGTGTCGATCGACCAAAAGACGACGTCTAAAAACCCTCGCTCGACGGTTGGCACCGTAACCGAGATTTATGACTATCTGCGCCTGCTGTTCGCTCGTGTGGGCACCCCGCACTGTCCCGAATGCGGCCGCGTCATTGAGCGCCAGACGACCGACCAGGTTGCCGACAAGGTCTTGGCGGCGGGGGAGGGCCGCCGCGCGTTTGTGCTGGCACCGGTGGTGCGCGGGCGAAAAGGCGAGTACACCAAACTGTTTGAGGACCTTCGCGCCGAGGGCTTTAGCCGCGTGCGCGTTGACGGCGAAGTGCGCTCGCTCGACGACCCGATCGATCTGGACAAAAAGTTCAAGCACGATATCGAGGTCGTAGTCGACCGCATCGTGATTCGCGAGAACTCGCTGGGCCGTATTGCCGAGTCCGTTGAACAAGCGACTGCGCTGGCGCACGGCAATGTGAACGTATACTTGCTGCCCGACCGCGACGCTCCCGAGGGGACCGAAGGCGAGTTGCTGGAGTATTCGCTGGCGTTAGCGTGCCCGGAGCATGGACACTCCATCGATGACCTGCAGCCGCGTGATTTCTCGTTCAACGCGCCCTATGGCGCATGTCCTGAGTGCGACGGCCTGGGCTTTAAGAAAACCGTTGATGCCGAGGCGCTGATTGAGGATCCCTCGAAGTCCATTGCCGACGGAGTCTTTGGTAGCCTGTTTGGCAATTCGAACTACTATCCGCAGATTTTTGCTGCGGTCTGCAAACACTTTAAGGTGAGCGCCGATACGCCGTGGGAGGACTTGCCCCCTCGCGTGCGTCGTGCATTTTTGGATGGCCTGGGCGATACGAAGATCTCGGTCGACTACCAAAAGCTCGACGGACGTCGCAGCCAGTGGGATACCAAGTTTTCGGGCGTTCGCAACATCCTGTACGAACGCTATACCGAGACGACGAACGAGAACACCAAGGCGCGCCTGGAGAAGTACATTCGCGAGGAGCCGTGCTCGAGCTGCCACGGCGCTCGTTTGCGCCCTGAGATGCTCGCCGTCACCGTGGGCGGCAAGTCCATTTACGAGGTTTGTTGCCTGTCGTGCCGTGAGTCGCTCGAGTTTTTTGAGGGCCTGGAACTCACCGAGCGCCAACAGTTTATCGGCGGCCGTATCGTCAAGGAAATCCTGGAGCGCTTGCGTTTTCTGGTCGATGTTGGACTCGACTATCTGACACTCGATCGTGCCTCGGCGACGCTTTCCGGTGGCGAGGCACAGCGTATTCGACTGGCAACGCAGATTGGCGCGGGTCTCATGGGCGTGCTCTATATTCTGGACGAGCCCTCGATCGGTCTTCATCAGCGTGACAACGAGCGCCTGATTAAGACGCTCGAGCGCCTGCGCGATATCGGCAATACCGTTATCGTTGTCGAACACGACGAGGATACAATCCGTGCCGCCGACTACGTGATCGACATGGGGCCCGGAGCCGGCGTCAACGGCGGGCACGTAGTCGCGGCGGGAACGCCTGCCGATATCATGGCGTGTCCTGAGTCGATGACGGGCGCTTACCTGACCGGTAAACGAATGATTCGGGTGCCTGATGAACGGCGCAAGCCCGGTCGCGGCTGCCTTAAAATTACGGGCGCTCGAGCCAACAACCTCAAAAACGTTACCGCCAAGATCGAGTTTGGTACGCTTACGGTTGTTACCGGCGTGTCGGGATCGGGCAAGAGCTCCCTGGTTACCGACACCATTGCGCCTGCCCTTACGAATGTCATTCACCGTTCGACGCGCCCTGTGGGTCCGTATAAGAAAATCGAGGGCATCGAGTGTATCGATAAGGTTATCGATATCGACCAGTCGCCGATTGGCCGCACGCCGCGTTCCAACCCTGCTACCTATATCGGCCTGTGGGATGATCTTCGCGCGCTGTTTGCGAGTACGCCGGAGTCGAAGGCGCGCGGCTACTCGCCGGGTCGTTTCTCCTTTAATGTGAGTGGCGGGCGCTGTGAGGCGTGCAAGGGCGACGGACAGATCAAGATCGAGATGCACTTCCTTCCCGATATCTACGTTCCCTGCGAAGCCTGCGGCGGTAAACGCTACAACCGCGAGACACTCGAGGTCACCTACCGTGGCAAGACCATCTCGGACGTGCTCGACATGAGCGTCACCGAGGCGCTGGCCTTCTTTGGGAATATCCCGCAGATTAAGCGCAAGCTCCAGACGCTGTACGATGTAGGCTTAGGCTACGTGAGCCTGGGCCAGCCCGCCACGACGCTCTCGGGCGGCGAGGCGCAGCGTGTGAAGCTCGCCAAGGAGCTTCATCGACGCCAGACGGGCAAGACGTTCTATATTTTGGACGAACCGACGACCGGCCTTCATTTTGAGGACGTCCGCCAGCTGCTCGATGTGCTGCAGCGCTTGGTCGATGCGGGCAACACGGTGCTGGTGATTGAGCACAACCTTGATGTCATCAAGGTTGCCGACCGCCTGATCGATATGGGTCCCGAGGGCGGTAACGGCGGCGGAACCGTCGTGGTTTCGGGCACACCGGAGCAGGTTGCGGACTGTCCGCAGAGTTATACGGGCAAGTTTTTGGCGCCGTTGCTCAGGCGTGACCGGGAGCGTCAGGCTCAACTTGATGCTCAATAAATAGGCGATTCAGTTTATGGGCGCCATCGACTCCTTGTGATTCGATGGCGCTTGCTGTGCCGAAGTGACGTATGCAGTCGAATTGGACATATACTTAATCCTTGCGTCCGAATGCGAGGGAAAGGATATGTCATGGCAAAGGCTGTAAAGACGCCAAAAACCAATGCGATGCGCGAGCTGGAAAGCGCCGGCATTTCCTATGTTCTACATACGTACGAAGACGATGGTGATGAGTCGGTGGGTCTGGGGGTTGCGATTTCGGAGCAGCTTGGCGAGGAGCCCGGTCAAGGATTTAAGACTTTGGTCTGCGTGACACCGTCCAACGACTATGTCGTGTGCTGCATCCCTGTTGCCGACGAGCTCGATCTAAAGTCCGCCGCGCGTGCCGCGGGGGAGAAGTCCTTGGCCATGATGCATGTGAAGGATTTGCTTGCGGCGACTGGCTACGTTCGTGGCGGCTGCAGCCCGGTCGGTATGAAAAAACGCTACCGGACGCTCATTGATGAGACATGCGTCCTTTGGGATACCATTTTTATTTCGGGAGGCAAGCGTGGTTATCAGCTCGAGCTTGCACCCGATGATTTAATTGCATTTTGCGGGGCGACGGTTGCCGCGATTACGAGAGAGGACTGAGCGATGCCGCAGGAAGAATTGAAGTGCGGAGCTCATTTTGCAAAAGAATCTGCGCCTCAGACGCCCTCATCCGAAGCTTCTTCGTCGCGAGATGACACTGACGACATGGGCTCGTCGGACTACTCCACGGTTGGTCGTTCCGCCGGGCTTATGACCATTCTGACTATCGTGTCTCGCGTCACCGGTTTTATCCGCACGTGGGCAATGGCGGCCGCTATCGGCATGTCGCTACTCTCGTCCTCCTATCAGGTCGCCAACAACCTGCCCAATATGCTCTACGAACTCGTGATGGGTGGCATGCTCGTGACGGCGTTTTTGCCCGTGTACATGGGCGTGAGGCGTGAGCAGGGTCGCGAGGCCTCGAACGAGTACGTGGGCAACCTGCTTGGCATTCTGCTTTTGGTGCTGGGTGGCATTTCGTTGCTGGGGACCGTGTTCGCCCCGGGCTTTATCTGGACGCAATCGTTCCTTTCGGGTGACGGCGGCAGCATGGATACCGCTGCGTTCATGTTCCGTTTCTTTGCCATCCAGATTCTCTTTTATGGTTTGGGCTCGGTGTTCTCGGGCGTTCTCAACGCACACCGCGACTACTTCTGGTCGACGTTTGCCCCGGTCCTCAACAATGTGATCGTCATTGCGAGCTTTATGGGTTTTGCGTCCGTGTCCGCACAGTTTGGCGAACGTGCCGGCATCATCTTGATTGCGGCCGGTACGACCCTCGGTGTCTTTGTTCAGATGGCATGTCAGATTCCCGCGCTTGGCAAGCACGGCGTGCATCCCCATATCCATATCGACTTTAAGGACCCCGCGCTGCGCCAGACGATTGCGCTCGGTATCCCGACGCTGCTCGCCACGGTGTGCATGTTTGTCTCGACTTCTATCACCAACGCTGCCGCGCTGGTGGTCCAGCCCGAGACGGGTCCTTCCGTCATCGCCTATGCGCGCCTGTGGTACACGCTGCCCTACGCGCTGATTGCCGCCTCGCTTTCGACGGCGCTCTATACCGAGCTCTCTCATGACGCACAGGAGAAGGATTACGACAGCGTTCGCACGGGCATTTCGCGTGGCGTCGCCCAGATGCTGTTCTTCCTGATTCCGTTCGCACTGTACCTGATTGTCTTCGCACGTCCGCTCAACATGATTTACTGTGCCGGCAAGTTCGATGAATCCGGCGTGGCGCTGGTGTCCGAGTACCTTGTCTACCTGGTGCTCTCGCTGCCGCTCTACGGCGTGGTCGTGTTGATGCAGAAGAGCTTCTCTGCCTTGCTCGACATGAAGCCCTATAGCCGCTATTGCCTGTATTCCGCCATCGGCCAGGCTGGCTCGGTTCTGCTGTTTGGCGTTGTGCTGGGCTTCGGTATGCCGGCAATCGCGCTTTCGTATGTTGTCGACTACGTGATCTTGGTCGGCTGTTCGCTGTGGTGGCTGCGTCGTCGCCTGCGTGGCCTTCAGGTCAAATCTATCCTGCATGGCGGTTTCTTTGGCCTTTTGCTCGGCGGCCTAGGGGCTGCCGCAGGCGCCGGCGTCATGTGGGCGCTTGAACACTTTGTCGGGGTACTTGGCGGCTCGATTCTGATTACTCTTGGCTATGTTTGCGTTGCGGGTGTCGTCTCGCTTGCTGTTACCTTTGGCCTTGCCGTCGTTCTTAAGATGCCCGAGGTCTCGGCGCTGCTTCGTCGCAAGTAGGTGCGTGTGGCCGGTCACGACAACATTCCAACACTCGCCGAGCAGGTTTCGCGCGTTCCCACGCAGCCCGGATGTTACCTTTGGAAAGATGCCAAGGGCGATGTCATCTACGTTGGCAAGGCGAAAAACCTGCGTTCCCGTATGCGCCAGTACGTGACGCTGCAGGATGAGCGCCAAAAAATACCGCTCATGATGCAATTGGTTGCGAGCTTTGACTACATCGTTGTCGAAACCGAGCATGAGGCGCTTGTACTCGAGCGCAACCTGATCGGCCAGTACCATCCGTACTTTAACGTCGACCTCAAGGATGACAAGAGCTACCCCTTTATCGCCATTACAAAGGGCGACCTGTATCCCGCTATCAAATACACGCGCGAGCGTCATAAGCCGGGAACGCGTTATTTTGGTCCCTATACCGATAGCCGCGCGGCGCGTGAGACCATTGACACGCTGCGCAAGGTGATCCCGATCTGCTCGGCTTCTTGTGCGGAGTGGCGTCGTTGTCGTCGTATCGTCGAGTCCCACAAGGGCGAGGAAGACATCGTCAATATGATTTGCGCGCAAAACGGGCGTCCCTGCTTCGACTACCATGTCGGGCGCGGCCCAGGTGCGTGTGTCGGCGCGATTTCTCCTACGGACTATGCCAAGAACGTCAAGCGTGTCGAGCGTTTTTTGTCGGGCCATCGCAAGGATGTCGTCGATGAGCTGACCTCCGAGATGACGGATGCCGCCGAGGCGCTCGACTTTGAGCGCGCGGCACGCGTCAAACGTCGTTTGGAGGTCATCAGGGGTCTGGACGACCGTCAGCAAGTCGTTTTTCCCTCCAGTGTCGATATCGATGTCATCGGTTTCTATCGCGAGGAGACCATCTCCGCCGCTTGCGTCTTTGTCGTGCGTGAGGGTCGAACGGTTCGAACCTGCGAGTTTGTTCTCGATAAGGGTTTGGATGTCGACGAAGAGGAACTTCAATCGGGCTTTCTTAAGCGCTATTACGACGAGACGGCTGATATTCCAGCTGAGATAAACCTCTCTGTCGAGCTTGAGGATGCGGAGGCGCTGGGGGAGTGGCTTGCAGGCAAGCGCGAGCGTTCCTGCCATCTCCATAGGCCGCAGCGTGGCGAAAAGCACCGTTTGCTCGATATGGCATCCAAAAATGCGCGCCATGCCCTCATGCGCTACATGATGCGAACGGGGTACGCTGACGACCGCACCAATCAAGCGCTCCTGGAGCTCGAAAGCGCGCTGGCGCTGCCGGCGCCGCCGATGCGTATCGAGTGCTTCGATATCTCGACGCTGCATGGAACCTTTACGGTCGCCTCGATGGTGGTGTTTACCAACGGACGCGCCGACAAGAGCCAGTACCGTCGTTTTAAAATTCAGGCCGAATTGGACGAGGCAAACGACTTCGTGTCGATGTCCGAGGTTTTGGGACGACGCTATGCTCCCGAGCGCATGGTCGACGAGCGCTTTGGCTCGCGCCCCGATTTGCTCGTTGTCGATGGCGGTAAGCCGCAATTGACCGCTGCGATCAAGCAACTTGAGGCTCTTGGGCTCGATATACCGGTTTGTGGCTTGGCGAAGGCCGATGAGGAAGTTTTCGTGCCTTGGGACGAGACTCCCGTCGTGCTGCCGACCGGGTCTGCTTCGCTCTATCTAATTAAACAGGTTCGCGATGAATCGCACCGTTTTGCCATCACGTTCCATCGCGAGTTGCGCGATAAAGCCATGACGGTTTCGGTACTCGATGAAGTTCCAGGCGTGGGACCCACCAGAAAACGTGCCCTTATGCGCCATTTTGGCTCGATGAAGCGTTTGCGCGCGGCGAGCGAGCAAGAGATCGCGGAAGTTCGCGGCATACCTGCCGATGTTGCCAAGGCGGTCCACGAGGCGCTCGTTGCATGGAATGCCGAGCGCGCCGAGGCGGCGGCTGGCCATTCCGATAGCTAAACACGAGCCAAACAACTGATATACATGATTGCGCGATTTTCAACCATTTATTTCGCCATGATTGCCTGCTGGTTTCGGGTTTTATTAACGCTAAAACGTTTGACTAACCCAAGCGAAAACCCTGCTATCCTGCGGGTTGACGAAGACTGATATCTCACCTCGCCGATACATACTGTCTGGCGAATCGTTTGTCAACGAATTCGGTGAACGGTAGTAAATACCGTTCAAGCGTATGTATGTATCGGTCGCCGAGCGCGGCACCTCAGTTGGGTTCGTCGGTAGGTAAGGTATATATCGTCCGCAAGTTGCGCGGGGGCAAGTCTAGGTGCTCCCGAGTAAGATTCTCTATTGATAGGAGAAGACATGGCCATCATCAACAAGGGTATGTCCAGGCGTTCGTTCCTCGGCCTCACCGGCAGCGTCGCTGCTGTCGCAGGGCTTGGTCTCACCGGCTGCGGTGGCAGCTCTAGCGACGAGGGTTCCGCTTCCGGTTCCACCGATTCCGCCAACCGTGGCGGCGGCGTGATCACCGCTGGTTCCGCTTACGCTCCGTCCAGCTTCGATCCCGCCAGCACCGGCTCCGCTGTGGGCCTGGGTGCTAACTGGCACGTCGTCGAGGGCCTCTACGGCATCGATTACCACGACTACAGCACCTTCAACGAGCTCGCCACCGACGATCCTAAGTCCGTGGACGACACCACTTTCGAGGTCACCATCCGTAAGGGCGCCAAGTTCTCCGATGGCACCGAGGTCACCGCTGACGATGTCGTTGCCTCCTACACCGCTTGCGCCGCTTCCGCTACCTATGCTCCGTTCTTCCAGCCCTTCGAGTCCATCGAGGCTAAGGACGCCAGCACCGTGACGGTCAAGACCAAGGTCCCCAACTTCTCTCTGCTCAAGGATCGTCTTGCCATCATCCGCGTTACCCCGGCCACCCAGACCGAGGAGGATCGCGCCAAGCAGCCGATCGGCTCCGGCCCCTGGATGTACGACTCTATCTCCGATACCGAGATCACCCTGGTTCCCAACCCCGAGTACAACGGTGAGTATGCTGCCGAGGATAAGAAGATCCAGTACAGCATCCTGACCGACCCCACCGCTCGCGTTACCGCTCAGCAGGAGGGCTCCACGCTCGTTATGGAGCTCGTTACCGCTGACGCCGTCGACCAGCTCGAGAGCGCCGGCTGCAAGATCGATAACGTTCAGGGTTTCGGCACCCGCTTCATCATGTTCAACGTCGCCAAGGAGCCTTGGAACAACGTCAAGGTCCGTCAGGCTGTCATGTATGCGCTCGACACCGAGAAGATGGTCAGCAACACCTTCGCCGGTCTTGCCACCGCTGCCAGCTGCTACCTGCCCAAGAGCTTCACCAATTATCATGAGGCTTCCACGGTGTACAAGACCGACGCCAAGAAGGCTAAGAAGCTCATCGAGGAGTCCGGCATCACCCCGGGTGCCATCACCCTGCGCACCACCGACAACGAGCAGATCAAGGGCATGGCCGCCCAGGTCAAGAACGACCTCGACGCTCTCGGCTTTGAGGTGACCATCCAGACCGATACCTCGCCGGCCACCTACGCTGCCATCGACGGCGGCGAGGCCTACGATATCCTCCTTGCCCCTGGCGATCCTTCCTGCTTCGGCGCTGACCCCGACCTGCTGCTCAACTGGTGGTATGGCGACAACGTCTGGATGCAGACCCGTTGCCCGTGGAAGGAGTCCGCTGAGTGGCAGAAGCTTCACGGTCTCATGGACGAGGCTCTTGCCGCCGAGGGCGACGAGCAGCAGAAGAAGTGGAACGAGTGCTTCGACATCATCGCCGACAACGCCGTTCTGTACCCCGTTGTCCACGTCAAGACCGTCTCCGCTTCCTGGGACGATCCGTCCACCGCGCCCAACGGCGAGGCTCTCGACGGCTTCAAGGGCATCGGCACGACGAGCATGTCCTTCAGGGGCGTTGCGACCGTCAAGGCGTAAGACTCGCTTGAGTCTGTATGCAGGATGTCGGCCGTTGGGACCGTATCCTCATAGTTGAAACAAAGACCCGGGCGGCAACGATGTCGCTCGGGTCTTGTAATGAGTATCCGTACTCATATACCAGTTGGTCCTACCGACAAAAGAAAGGGGAGAGAACGTGAACAACTTGCTACGTTTGATTGGAAGGCGTCTTGTGGCGCTGCCGATCATGGCATTGGGCGTCACCGTCCTGGTGTTCTTCCTTATGTCGTTCTCCAAGACCGACCCCGCCTACACGGCGTTGGGTGACGGTGCCTCGCCCGAGGCGGTTGCCGAGTACCATGAGAAGTATGGTCTGGACGACCCCTGGCCTGTGCGCTACGTGCGCTATATGGGCGATTTGATTCATGGCGACATGGGTACCTACGGCGCTGCCCGCAACTCCGTTGCCAAGCGCATCTCCACGGCCCTGCCCGTCACGATGCAGCTGACCTTCATCGGTCTTGCCATCGGTGCGGTCGTTTCGTTTTTGCTCGGCGTCATCGCGGCACTGTATCGCGACAAATGGCCGGACCAAGTGATCCGCGTCTTTTCCATCGCCGGCTTGGCAACCCCGTCGTTCTGGCTTGCCGTTCTGTTGATCCTGCTGTTCTCTTCCTACCTTAAGGTGCTCCCGGCATCGGGTGCTCTGCCTCACTTCACCACGAATCCGGTTGGCTATCTGGGACGTATGATCATGCCCGCTATCGCCTTGGCATTTCCGCTGACGGGCCAGATGACTCGTATCGTGCGTACCGCCATGGTCGAGGAGCTCGACAAGGACTATGTCCGTATGGCTCGTGGCGCCGGCGTTCCCGAGAAGGTCGTCGTCGGCATCAACGTTCTTCGCAATGCGCTGATCACCCCGGTCACCACCCTCGGTCTTAAGATCGGCTACCTCATGGGCGGCGCCGTCGTCATCGAGGTTATCTTCAACCTCCCCGGCATGGGCACTGCGATTCTGCAGGGCGTTCAGGGCAACGAGGCGAACCTGGTTCAGGGCGTCGTTATCGTCGTTGCTCTTGCCTTCATCATCATCAACATCGTGGTTGACATGCTCTACCTGCTCATCAACCCGCGCATCAGGACGGTGTAGATTATGGTAAAGATTCGAGAGAAGCAAACCGAGCAGCTCGAGAAGGCTGCCTCCAAGGGGCTCAAGCTCGGTGGCTGGAAGAAGATGACGCTGTCTTCTAAGATTGCCGCCGTCGTGCTGGTGCTGGTCGCCCTGACTGCGATTTTGGCGCCCCTTCTTGCCCCCTATAGCCCGGTCGAGATCTTTACGGCTCGCCAGGCTCCCGGCAACGGATTTATCTTCGGTACCGACGATAAGGGCCGCGACATTCTGTCGCGTATGCTCTACGGTGGTCGTTACTCGCTGATTATCGGCTTTGGCGCCACTGCCATGGCTCTGGTCTGCGGCTCGGTCGTGGGCGCCCTTGCAGCGGTTTCGCGCAAGTCTATCTCTGAGGCGATCATGCGTATCCTGGACATCATCATGTCCATCCCGGGTATCGCCCTCGCAGCCGTTTTCGTCTCCATCCTGGGCAATTCCGTGCCGTCGATCATTTTCGCCATCGGCTTTATGTACACTCCGCAGATCGCCCGTATCGTGCGCGCCAACATCGTGTCCGAGTACGGTGAGGACTATGTCCGCGCGGTCATCGTGTCCGGCGCCAAGGCTCCGTGGATTCTGATCAAGCATGTTCTGCGCAACTGCATCGCTCCGATCATGGTCTTCACCGTTACCCTGGTCGCAGACGCCATCATCTTCGAGGCCTCGCTGACCTTCATCGGCGCCGGCATCCAGGAGCCCACCGCTACCTGGGGCAACATCCTCGCCGACGCCCGCGGCGGCGTGCTCGCTGGCCGTTGGTGGCAGGCACTGTTCCCGGGCCTGGCCATTATGATCACCTGCCTGGCGCTCAACATCCTCTCCGAGGGTATTACCGACGCCATGGCCGCTGCTCCCTCCGCCGCCCTGGATCCGACCGATTCCTCCAAGCGTCGCGAGGCCGATCTGCTGGTCTCCGACCCCGTTCGTGCCTACAAGGAGCAGGCTCAGTCCCTCTCCGCTCGCCTTGGCGCCCTGCGCGATGTCGAGCTCAAGCGTAACGACCGCCATGTGCCCGACGAGTCTGTCGAGCCGATTCTCTCGGTCCGTGACTTCTGCATTCAGTTTGAGCACCACGGTGATATCAACGTCGTCGACCACGTCAACTTTGACGTCCGTCCCGGCCAGACCATGGGCCTGGTAGGCGAGTCCGGCTGCGGTAAGTCCATCACCACGCTGGCCATCATGGGCCTGACCGACGATGACGAGCACCTTTCTGGTGAGGTTCTCTGGGAGGGCCGCGATCTGCTCAAGATGAGCAAGAAGGAGTGGTTCGGCCTGCGCGGTACCGATATCGCCATGGTCTATCAGGACGCCCTGTCCTCGCTCAACCCCTCCATGCTCATTTCCGCCCAGATGAAGCAGCTCACCAAGCGCGGCGGCACCCGTAGCGCCGAGGAGCTCCTGGAGCTCGTGGGCCTCGACCCCAAGCGTACGCTCGAGAGCTATCCGCATGAGCTTTCCGGTGGTCAGCGTCAGCGCGTTCTGATCGCTATGGCCCTTACCCGCGACCCCAAGCTGGTCATCTGCGACGAGCCCACGACCGCTCTGGACGTTACCGTCCAGAAGCAGGTCATCAAGCTGCTTAACGACCTTCAGGCCAAGCTCGGCTTTGCCATGATCTTCGTTTCGCACGACCTGGCACTGGTCGCCGAGGTCGCCCATAACATCACGGTTATGTACGCCGGCCAGGTTATCGAGCAGGCGCCCACCAAGGAGCTGCTCACCAACCCGATCCACGAGTACACTCGCGGTCTTCTGGGTTCCGTCCTGTCCATCGAGAGCGGTTCGGGCCGCCTGCACCAGGTGCCCGGCGCCGTTCCGAGCCCGCGCGATTTCCCCAAGGGCGATCGCTTCGCACCCCGCTCGAGTCATCCGCGCATTGGCCTGGACACCCGTCCGGTCTTCAAGCGCGTGCCCGGCACCGAGCACTTCTATTCCGAGCTCCCCGACGAGGTGCTCAAGGCAAATGGTTTGACCCCTCACGCGGAGGTGATGTAGATGAGCGAGACCGCAGTCAACGGCGTCGAGCCGATCATCTTCCTTGATGACGTCCACGTCACCTTTAGGACCCGTACCGGCTCGATTCTGCACCCCAACCTGGTTCACGCCGTCCAGGGTGTAACGATTAAGCTCATGCCCGGACAGACCATCGGCATCGTCGGCGAGTCTGGTTGCGGAAAGTCCACCACGGCTAACGTCATGTGCGGCCTGCAGGCCCCCACGAGCGGCAAGGTCTACTTTAAGGGCAAGGACGTTACCAAACGTACCGCCGAGGACCGTCGCCACATGGGTCGCGTCATCTCGGTCGTGTTCCAGAACCCGGCCACGGCGCTCAATCCCCGCATGGTCGTTCGCGAGCAACTGCTCGACCCCATGCGCGTCCACAACCTGGGTACCGAGGCCGAGCAGGAGAAGCGCGTCAAGGAGCTCTTGGAGCTCACCGGCCTGCCCAGCTCCGCCGCCGAGGTTCTTCCCGGCCAGCTTTCGGGCGGCCAGCGTCAGCGCGTGGCAATTGCCCGTGCCCTGTCGCTGAACCCCGATGCCATCATCGCCGACGAGCCCACCTCGGCTCTGGACGTTTCGGTCCGCGCGCAGATTCTGAACCTGCTGACCGACCTTAAGAAGGAGCTCGGCCTGGCCATGGTGTTCATTAGCCATGACATCCAGACGGTCCGCTATATCTCTGACGACATCATCGTTATGAATGGCGGCAAGATCGTCGAGCAGGGCGAGGCCAAGCAGGTCTTCCAGCACCCTCAGGACCCCTACACCAAGATGCTGCTCGGCGCTGCGCCGTCGCTGCTGCATCCCAAGCTCGGCGAGTAGCCTCGCTTTCCCTCCCGTGCGCCCGGTTCCCTTGCCGGGCGCACCTCCGTTGCGATTTCGAAAGGTTGGGTTCACGAGCCATGCCAAGTGCTCAGGAGCTACAACAGCAATTTGGTGAATATCGAGGCGCCACGCCCCGTCCATCAGATTTCGATCTCTTTTGGAAGGATCGCATGGCCGAGGCTGACGCCGTCGGGCTTGACTATGCGATCGAGGCGGCATCGGTCACCGATGCCGTGACCTGCCAGCTTTTCGATCTCTGGTATACCGGCATGTGTGGCGCTCGCCTGCACGCCAAGTACCTTAAACCTGTCTCGGACGAGCCCATGCCATTGGTACTTCAGTTCCATGGATATCCAGGTGCGAGTCGCAGCTGGTTTGAGCAGGCATCGTTTGCGGGCATGGGCATGGCGCTCATTGCTCTCGATTGTCCTGGTCAAGGAGGTCCGTCCGAGGACATTGGCGGATTTGAGGGCACAACGGTCGCGGGCCATATCGTCGCCGGTATCGACGGTGACCCGGCCAACCTCTACTATGTCCGCTTGCACCAAGATATTCGCATTCTGTGCCGTATTGTTCGCGAGCTCGAGGGCATCGATCTTGCCCGTGTGTTTGTGAACGGCGCGTCGCAGGGCGGCGGTTTGGGTATAGCGACCTGTGCGCTTAACAGCGAGCTTATCAATCGCGCCGCCATCCTCTATCCCTTCCTGTCGGATTTCCGCCTGGTCTGGGATTTGGATGCCGACGACATCGCCTACGAGGGCCTGCGCTATTGGTCTCGCTGGTTTGACGAGGACTCGACTCGTATCGACGAAGCCTATGCCAAGCTGGCGTACTTCGATTCCAAGAACTTTGCCCCCATGGTCAAATGCCCCGTGCTGTTTGGCACGGGCACAGCCGATATCGTCTGCCCTCCGGCGACGCAGTTTGCAGTCTACAACAACCTGACCTGCGAAAAGCGTCATGAGTTCTTTGAAGGCTTCGGTCACGAGGAGATTCAGGATTTTGACGATCTGATCATTCCGTTTTTCTGCAAGGGAGGGGAGGCTCATGTCTAAGTGCGAGAGCAATATCGATGAGCTGATTGTCCCCGAGCTTGCGGGAATTGCTGGGACGGTTTCGTCAAGGCTCTCTGATTTCCGGGATTGGCGCGGCGATGCTTCTGCGGATGTTTCCGAGTTGGAGACAGCCGCTTCGGAACTTGAGGTTTGCGGGCTGACCGTTACGGCGATTGATTTCGCAAATCCGTGCGCGCGCTACTCCGAGGTTTCCTTTGAGCTCGGCGGGTATGTCGTGCACGGCCGTTTGATTGAGCCTGTTGGTCGTGACCGGGCATCCGAGCTTGTGCCACTATGCCTGATGTTTCACGACATCGACCGACCCGTGCGCGGCTGGCATCACATGACGAGATTTGTCGCCATGGGGTATGCCGTCCTCGCGCTGGACGATGAGACTATTGGATCCAACGATCTGCAGCAGGGGATTACCTCGCCTGCTTTTGTCGAGCGTGTCCGTTGGGGCTGCGCGTTGGCGAAGGTTGCGCGCAACCTTGATGGCATGGATCCCGACCGCATCTTTGCATGGGGCGAGGGCCTTGGCGGCGGTGTCGCGCTGGCGGTTTCTGCTCTGGACGAGCGGGGCCTTGCCTGCACGGCGCTTGCCAATCCGCTTCCCAGCGGTCTCGAGACGCTGTCGCCTCGGGTTCGTGGCTCGGTGCTCATGGGCACATCGCTCATGGATACCGTGAGTGATCCCAAGGGTCAGTTTGCCGTATTCAACGGTCTTGAGTGTGACCGGAGGCATATCATCTATGCCAAATACGCTCACGAGCGCATCAATGCGTTCGAAAACGAAGTCGTCGACTTCTTTAACCAAACGTTCTATTCGTGTTCTTTGGCCTAGACGGCCTGGACACCGCCAACAAGAGTGGGCGGCATAGGGCTGCCCGCCAGACAACTAAGGAGATTCTTGTGGCAACTCAGAAATTCACCGGCGTTATCCCTCCCGTCGTTGTTCCCGATACCGAAGACCACCAGCTCGACGTTGCCTCCTTTGAGCGCAGCATCAACCGCATGATCGATGCCGGCGTCGATGGCCTGTTCTTCCTGGGCTCCTCGGGCGAGGTCGTCTTCTCCACCGACGAGCGCCGTCGCCAGATTGTCGCAGAGGCCGTCCGTATCGTCGACCACCGCGTTCCCGTTCTGGTCGGCATCATCGACACCGAGACCGAGCGCATGATCGAGCACGGCAAGGTCGCTCAGGAGCTGGGCGCCGATGCGCTCGTCGCCACCTGCCCGTTCTATGCCCTGCAGGGCATGACCGAGGTCGAGGAGCACTTCCGCATCCTTCACGAGGAACTCGACCTGCCCATCTTCGCCTACGACATCCCCGTGTGCGTCCACACCAAGCTTCCCTGGAAGCTTCTTGCCAAGCTCGGCGCCGAGGGCGTCCTTGCTGGCGTCAAGGATTCCTCGGGTGATGACATCTCGTTCCGCTACCTCGTTCAGGAGAACGAAAAGAACGGCCATCCGATGAGCATCCTCACCGGTCACGAGGTTGTTGTCGACGGCGCTTACCTCGGTGGCGCCGACGGCTCTGTCCCGGGTCTCGCCAACGTTGAGCCCGAGGGCTACGTTCGTCAGTGGAAGGCCGCTCAGGCTGGTGACTGGGCTACCGTCAAGGCCGAGCAGGATCGCCTCAATGAGATTTCGCACATCTGGGATGTCACCTCGGGCGTCCAGGGCTATGCCGGTGGCGTCGGCGCCTTCAAGACCGCTATGAACCTCATGGGCATCTTCGACAGCCCGACCATGCCGCGCCCGGTGAAGGCCATGACCGGTGAGAACGTCGAGGCGATTCGCAAGGTCCTCCAGGACAACGGTCTCCTTTAAAGCTTTCCCAGGCACCCGACCTCGCCGTTCAACCGTGCGGCCATGACCCATTAGGTCAATGGCCGCACGGTTTCTCGGCGATCTCGGGCACCTGGAAAACCTTTACCGCGCTGTGACGGCTAGCCTGACGGCGCATTTCCTGTAGTTGTTTTTGTCTCCGAAGGAGAACGACATGGAGAACAAGTACGTCTGCTCTGTCGATATCGGCGGAACTAAGATCGCGACTGCCATCATGGAGTATCCGGCTGACGGCGGTGTGCCCCATCCCGTTTTTGAGGCTGAGGTTCCCACCGAGGCCCAGGAGGGTGGCGAAGCAGTCTTCCAGCGCATCGAGGCGTCTATCAAGGCAGCTCTTGAGGCAAATCCCGATGTCGAGGTCCTCGGAGTTGGCATCGGCGCTGCCGGTGTCGTCGACCCCAAGACGGGCGCCATCGCGTATGCCAATGAGATTATGCCCGGCTGGTCCGGTGTTCAGTTGGGGCCGCGTCTGCGCGAGGACCTCGGCCTTCCCGTTGCCGTTGTAGGCGACGTGCAGGCTCATGCTCTGGGCGAGGCCCACTGGGGCGTCGGCAAGGGCAAGTTCTCCGTCTTGTGTTTGGGCATCGGTACGGGCATCGGCGGCGCATATGTCGAGAACGGCCGCGTGATGCAGGGCTTCCATGGTGCTGCCGGCCATATGGGCCACATCGAGTGCTCGGCTGCCGCCGGCATTCCCTGCGCCTGCGGGCGTTCCGGCCATCTGGAGTCGGTTGCTTCCGGAACGTCAATCGGGCGCATGTACGATGAGCGTTTTGGCCGCGTCGACCCCAGCCGTCCTTCGGTCGGCCGTGACGTGAACGACCTGTGCCGCGCAGGCGACGCAAAGGCGACCGAGGTCATTCATGACGCCGGCTTTGCGCTGGGCGCCAGCCTGGGCTCGCTCGCTAACATCCTGGACCCTGAGGTCATCGTGCTTTCGGGCGGCGTGATTCACCAAGGCCCCGATTGGCGTTCACAGACGTGGAAGGACTCGGTGCACGAGGGCTATGCCAGCCAGGCGCTCGACCCGCTTCAGGACACGCCGATTCTCATCGGCTCTCTGGAGGGCGACGCGCCGCTCATCGGTGCCGCCGAACACCTTCTTGCATCGTTGAAGTAAACATAACTACCAAGTGCGCCTTCTGAGGTGCCGCAGATTGACGTGAAAGAGGAGCGAAGCGTACTTCGGTACGCGAGCGACGGTTTGAACGTCAAGGTGCGGTGTCTCAGAAGGCTGTTTTGAGAAAGGTTGAGTCGAACATGACCGTTGATCCTTTGATCCAGTCCCTGAAGGGCAAGCTCGTCGTGAGCGTTCAGGCGTATATGGGCGAGCCGCTTCGTACGCCCGAGACCATGGCTCAAATGTCTCGCGCTTGCGAGCTTGGCGGCGCCGCCGCCATTCGCTGCCAGGGCCTTGCCGACATTGCCGCCATTAAGGGTCGCTGTGAGGTTCCCGTCATCGGTCTGTGGAAGGACGGGCACGAGGGCGTTTACATCACGCCGACGCTGCGTCACGCTCGTGCCTGCGTTGCTGCGGGTGCCGATATCGTGGCGATCGACGCCACCGATCGTCCGCGTCCCGATGGCAAGTCGGTCGAGGACACCTTCCGCCCGCTGCACGAGGAGGGTGTGCTCCTGATGGCGGATTGTGCCACCATCGAGGACATTCGCCGTGCGGTTGATATGGGCTTCGACCTGGTATCCACCACACTCTCTCACGGTGTCGCCGCCATCGACTGCACCATGGCCGATGGCCCCGACCTGCCGCTCCTGCGTCAGGCGACCGAGGAATTTCCCGGCCTTCCCATCATTTGCGAGGGTCGCGTGCATACGCCCGAGGAGGCTCGCGCTGCAATCGACGCCGGCGCGTGGGCCGTTGTCGTCGGCACCGCTATCACGCACCCCACGAGTATTACAAGTTGGTTCAAGGCTGCGCTTGAGGCGTAAGACGGGCCTTGTATCCGCTTGGGGCGGTATACTCAATAAAGGCAATTGATCGCGCGGGATCCGCTGGCCGGGTCCCGCGCTTATTTTAGGAGGCACACATGCAAAAGGGAGATGCCATGGATGCGGCGGAGCGCTCGGAGCGTATCCCCGATATCGTTATCATCACCGGAATGTCCGGCTCGGGCCGAACGCAAGCCATGCATGTGTTTGAGGACATGGGCTATTTTTGTATCGACAACCTGCCCCCACGCCTGATTGCCCAGCTTGCTGAGCTCGTTGGCATCAATACGGGCGTGGGCAGGCACCTTGCCGTTACCTGCGACCTGCGTAGCCAGGGCTTGTTCGATGAACTGCTCGATGCTGTTGCCGCACTGGAAGAGCGCGAGATGAGCTGCGACATTGTGTTTCTCGAGGCGTCTGACGAGGTGCTGATTCGCCGGTATAGCGAAAACCGTCGTCGCCATCCCATTGCAAAGCCGGGGGAGACCACGGCCGACGCTATTCAGCGTGAACGTCTGCAGCTGCAGGGCGTTCGCGATCGAGCCGATATGATTATCGACACGAGCCGCTTGCGCACTTCTGCCTTGCGCAACAAGCTGCGCATGGCTTTTTCCGAGCTGTCCGACCAGCAGCTTATGGATGTCCACGTGTTCTCGTTTGGCTTTAAGCATGGCATGCCCATCGAGGCGGATATCATGATCGATGTTCGCTTCTTGCCCAATCCTTTCTACGATCCCGAGATGCGCACCATGACCGGTCTCGATAAGAAGGTCTCCGATTTTGTCTTGGACCACCCCAAGACCCAGGAGTTCTGGAAGGCCTGGACCCAGCTGCTCGATACGGTCATGCCGGGTTATATCGCAGAGGGCAAGCCGCAGCTTTCCATTGCTATCGGCTGCACAGGCGGACAGCACCGTAGCGTCGCCATTGCCGAGGCCACGGCCCGCTACCTGGAGGGTGCTCAGTATCATGTGAGCATCTCCCACCGTGACCTGTCGCGTGCCAACACGAAGGCATAGGTTTACATGTCGTTTACCGCTGAGGTGCGTGACGAGCTTGCGCGCTGCGAACCAGAATGCGAATACTGCGATTTGTCGACGCTTGCTGCGCTAACGCGTGTGAGCGGCACGCTTTCGCTGGCGGGCTCGGGACGGTACCGCTTGACGGTCGCGACCGAGACGGGTGCTGTGGCGCGCACGATGATTGCGCTGACGCATCGTATCCTTAAGCTCAAGACCGAATTCACGGTTCGTAAGTCGGTCCTGCACAAGGTACGAAACTATCTCATCACCTTGCCCGATCAGCCCGATTTGGATAAGGCTCTGGTGCTGCTGGGCATTCTCGACCGTAGGGGAGGGCTCGTCGCGGGTGTGCCGCGCCACATCGTCGCCCGTCCTTGCTGCAGGCTCGCCTATATTCGCGGTGCGCTGATTGCCGGAGGCTTTGTTGCCGACCCGCGTGGCGATTTTCATTTGGAGATCGCGGTTCAGGGCGAGGAGTATGCAAAGGGACTTTGCGACCTTCTGGAGCAGATTGGAGTTCACGCCCGCGTCAATGCGCGTCGCGGCTCGTATGCCGTGTACATCAAGAGTGCCGAGGAGATTAAACGTCTGTTACAGCTGATTGGCGCCAAGCGCAGCGTTGCCGAGATTGAAGAGGCCCGCGCGGTTAAGCTGGTGAAGAACGACGTGAATCGTCGCGTGAACGCAGAGCTTGCCAACCAGACCAGAAGTGCCGGTGCCGCCCAACATCAGCTTGCGCTCATCGATGAGCTTGATCGGCGCGGTTTGCGCGAAACGCTGCCGGACGCTCTGGCAGTTTTTTGTGACTTACGCGAGCGTTACCCCGATCTCTCACTGCGAGATTTGGGGGAAATGGCCGACCCTCCTTTGTCGAAGTCGGCCTTGTATCACCGTGTTTTGCGCCTTGAAAAGCTCATTGAAGCAAGCGGGTAGTTTAACGCAATAGCTTTTATGGTGGTTTAACTGCTGTTTTATACGTTAAAGCGTTTTAACGCAAATTTGATTTTCAATTTCGAGCATTCTCGTGAAATTCAAGCCAAAAAAAAGGTATATTAGGCGAGTGGTTAGTTTGTGGGCCTCAACGGCAGGCGCTGTAGCTTGCGGGGGCCTTACGAAAGGAGACACAATGGCAGTAAAGGTTGCTATTAACGGCTTCGGTCGCATCGGTCGTCTGGCCTTCCGCCAGATGTTCGGTCATGAGGGCTCCGAGATCGTCGCTATCAACGACCTCACCTCTCCCGATATGCTCGCTTACCTGCTGAAGTACGACTCCACGCAGGGCAACTATGCTCGCGATCACGAGGTCGTCGCTGGCGAGGATTCCATTACCGTTGACGGCAAGGAGATCAAGATCTACAAGGAGGCCGACGCCAACAACCTGCCTTGGGGCGACCTCGACGTCGACGTCGTTCTCGAGTGCACCGGCTTCTACACCAGCAAGGCTAAGGCTCAGGCCCACATCAACGCTGGCGCCAAGAAGGTCGTCATCTCCGCTCCGGCCGGCAGCGATCTGCCCACCATCGTGTACAACGTCAACCATGAGACGCTGACCGCTGAGGACAACATCATCTCCGCTGCTTCCTGCACCACCAACTGCCTCGCCCCGATGGCCAAGGGTCTGAACGACTTCGCTCCCATCGTCTCCGGCATCATGACCACCATCCACGCCTTCACCGGCGACCAGATGCCGCTCGACGGCCCGCAGCGCAAGGGCAACTTCCGTCGCTCCCGCGCCTGCTCCGAGAACATCGTCCCGAACACCACGGGCGCTGCCAAGGCCATCGGCCTGGTTCTCCCCGAGCTCAACGGCAAGCTCATCGGTGCCGCCCAGCGCGTCCCGACGCCGACCGGCTCGCTGACCAACCTCTACGCCGTCGTTGACAAGAAGGTCACCGTCGACGAGGTCAACGCTGCCATGAAGGCCTACGCCGAGACCATCCCCGATACCTTCGCTTACAACGAGGACCAGATCGTCTCCCGCGACATCGTCGGCGAGACCCACGGCTCCATCTTCGACGCCACTCAGACCATGTGCTCTGATCTCGGCAACGGCCAGACCCTCGTTCAGGTCACCTCTTGGTACGACAACGAGAACTCCTACACCTCTCAGATGGTCCGCACCATCAAGTACTTCGAGAAGTTCGTTGCTTAATTTAGCTTTTAGCGAATAGCTCGTTGAGCGTCTAAAGAAGGGCGCGGCCTCATAGGGCTTACACCCTAGGGTCGCGCCCTTTTTATAGGAAATCGTCTGCCGTAATGGGAGGCAGACACGTACGAAAGGTAGAAGCAAACATGGCCTTTACCAAGAAGACCGTCCGCGACATCGATGTCGACGGCAAGCGCGTTCTCGTCCGCGTTGACTTCAACGTGCCTATCAAGGATGGCGTCGTTGGCGACACCACCCGTATCAAGGCTGCCCTGCCCACCATCAACTACCTCGTTGAGCACAACGCTCGCGTCATCCTCATGAGCCACCTCGGCCGTCCCGAGGGTACCGGCTTCCAGCCTGAGCTCTCCCTTGAGCCTGTCGCTAAGAAGCTCGCTGAGCTCTCTGGTCTCGACGTTGCCTTTGTCGCCGACACCTACGGCGAGAAGGCTGCTGAGGCTGTCGCCGCCGTCGAGCCGGGCAAGGTCCTCGTTCTCGAGAACGTCCGTTTCGACAAGCGTGAGAAGAAGAACGATCCCGAGATCGCCAAGAAGCTCGCTTCCTATGGTGACGTCTTCGTTCTCGATGCCTTCGGCACCGCTCACCGCGCCCAGGGTTCCGTCGTGGGCCCCGCCGCTTACCTGCCTGCAGTCGCTGGCTTCCTGCTCGAGAAGGAGGTCGACACGCTGACCGGCATCTTCGCCGAGCCCGAGCGCCCCTTCGTCGCTATCGTCGGCGGTTCCAAGGTTTCTTCCAAGATCGGCGTTCTCGATCACCTCATCGACTCCGCTGACACCCTGATCATCGGTGGCGGCATGGCCTACACCTTCTTCCTGGCTCAGGGCCTGTCCGTCGGTCAGTCCCTCAAGGAAGAGGACTGGGTCGAGCGCGCCGGCGAGATGCTCAAGAAGGCCGAGGAGAAGGGTGTCAAGATCCTGCTCCCCATCGACAACCGCGTTGCCGATCACTTTGGCGAGGACGCTGTCCCCGAGGTTGTCGCTTCCGACGCTATCCCCGACGACCGTGAGGGTATGGACATCGGCCCCAAGACCGAGGAGCTCTACGCCGAGGCCGTCAAGGGCGCCAAGACCGTGTTCTGGAACGGCCCCATGGGCGTCTTCGAGTTCGACAACTTCGCTCATGGCACCCAGGCTATCGCCGAGGCTGTTGCCGAGGCTGATTGCACCTCGATCATCGGTGGTGGCGATTCCGTCGCAGCCGTCAATAAGTTTAACCTGGCCGACAAGATGAGCTGGATCTCCACCGGCGGTGGCGCTTCCATGGAGCTCGTCGAGGGTAAGGCCCTGCCCGGAGTGGAGGCGCTTCTCGATGCCTAATCGCACCCTTCTTATCGCTGGTAACTGGAAGATGAACAACGACGTCGCCGAGGCCGCCAAGCTCGCCGACGAGCTGGCTCAGGCTCTGCCCGAGGTTCCGGCTGGCGTCGAGGTGCTCGTCTGCCCTCCGACCATCGACATCACCACGGTTCATGACCGTATTCAGGCTGCCCCCATCGCCCTCGGTGCACAGAACGTGTACTGGGAGGCCAAGGGTGCCTTCACCGGTGAGTCTTCTTGCGACATGCTCAAGTCCGCTGGCTGCACCTACTGCATCATCGGTCACTCCGAGCGTCGTGATTACTTCCACGAGACCGACGAGGATCAGAACAAGAAGGCCAAGGCCCTCGTTGCCGCCGGTCTTGTTCCTGTCTTCTGCTGCGGCGAGTCCCTTGAGGTCCGCGAGGCCGGCACCTATGTCGAGCACGTCGTGAACCAGGTCAAGGCTGGTCTCGAGGGTCTCGAGATCACTTGCCCCAAGCAGGTCGTCGTCGCCTACGAGCCCATCTGGGCCATCGGCACCGGCAAGACCGCTACCGCCGAGGACGCTCAGGAGGTCTGCGGCGCTATCCGTGAGACCCTCAAGGAGATGTTCGGTGAGGAGCTCGCCGACGGCATCCGCGTTCTCTATGGTGGCTCTGCCAAGCCCGGCAACATCGCCGAGCTCGTCGCCAAGCCCGACGTCGACGGCGCCCTCGTGGGCGGCGCTTCGCTCAAGGCTGCCGACTTCGCCTCTATGGTCGTCAAGGCAGGCGAGTAGGACATATGGCACAGCGTCATCTTCCTGCACTCCTGATCATCATGGATGGTTGCGGCCTGGCTCCGGCCGATGGCGAGAACGCCGTCGCCGCTGCCAAGACGCCCTTCCTCGATAGCCTGTACGAGAAGTACCCCCACACCACGCTCGGCGCTTCGGGCGAGGACGTGGGTCTTCCCGATGGCCAGATGGGCAACTCCGAGGTGGGTCACCTCAACATCGGTGCCGGCCGCATCGTGTTCCAGGAGCTTTCGCGCATCAACAATGCCATCAAGGACGGCTCCATCGCCAAGAACGAGGTCTTCGTCAAGGCTATGGACGACGTCAAGGCTGACGGCAAGACTCTCCACCTCATGGGCCTTATGAGCCCTGGCGGTGTTCATTCTCATATGAGCCACGTCGAGGCTCTGGTCAAGATGGCTGCCGAGCACGGTGTCAAGACCGTTCGCGTCCACGCCTTCATGGATGGTCGCGACGTTGACCCGCAGTCCGGTGCCGGTTACATGAGTGAGTTCTGCGCCTTCCTGGCTAAGATCTCCGAGGAGACCGGTTGCGACGCTCGCGTTGCCACCGTCTCGGGCCGTTATTGGGCCATGGACCGCGACAACCGTTGGGAGCGCATCCAGCGCGCCTACGATGTCATGGTCAACGCATCCGATGCCGATACCGACCCTGTTGCCGGTATCAAGGCCTACTACGAGAAGGATCCGCGCGGCGACGAGTTCGTCGAGCCCTTCGCTGCCCACAACGAGGGCATCCACGAGGGCGACGCGGCCATCTTCTTCAACTTCCGTCCCGACCGCGCTCGTCAGATGACTCGCGTGTTCACGGACAAGGAGTTCGACGGCTTTGAGCGCGAGCAGATCAAGCTTTCGCACTTTGTGACGATGACCGAGTACGACCCGACGTTTGACGTCGAGGTCGCCTTCCCCAAGACGTTCCCCGAGAACGTTCTGGCCGACGTTATCGCCGCCAATGGCCTGAAGCAGCTGCACACCGCCGAGACCGAGAAGTACGCCCACGTGACGTTCTTCCTCAACGGCGGCATCGAGGAGCCCAAGGAGGGCGAGGAGCGCGTGCTCGTCGCTTCTCCCAAGGTCGCTACCTACGACCTGCAACCTGAGATGAGCGCTCCCGAGGTTACCGAGAAGCTTGTCGCCGCCATCAACGAGGATCGCGCTGATTTCTACATCGTGAACTTCGCAAACTGCGACATGGTTGGTCACACCGGTGTCTTCGACGCTGCCGTTAAGGCCGTCGAGGCTGTTGACGATGCCCTGTCCAAGGTTGTCCCGGCGATTCTCGCTAAGGGCGGCTTTGCGCTGATTACCGCCGATCACGGCAACGCCGATCACATGTTTGACGTTGCTTCCGACGGTTCCAAGCATCCGTTCACGGCTCACACCACCAACCGCGTGCCGTTCATCATCGTTGATGAGAAGGCACAGCTCACCGGTATCGAGGACGGCCGTCTTTCCGATATCGCTCCGACCATGCTCACCATGGCTGGTATTGAGCCTTCCGCCGAGATGACGGGTCGCGTACTCGCCACCGAGGCCTAATAGAAAACAAATACCGTTTTCTAGTAAGGGGGTTGTCCACAACCGGACAACCCTCTTTTTTGCGCTATTTCTACCTCGTCACCAAATGGCTGATGGGGGAGTGCTGGGGGTTGTGGTACAGTACTGGAGTTTGAATTGTTCTATTAAGGAGCTTATCTATGGGTCCGTTTCAGATTCTTCTGTTTGTCGTTTGGGCTGTCTCTGCCGTGGCGCTGACGATTCTCGTCCTGATGCACTCTGGTAAGGGCACCGGCGTTTCGGATATGATCGCTAGCTCGCTGTATAACTCCAGCTCTGCCACGGGCGTCATGGAGCAGAACCTCGATCGCCTGACGGTAATTATGGCCGTCGTTTTTGCCGTGTGTGTCGTCCTGTGCATGTTCTTCTTCCCGCAGGGTATCGTCGGCTACTAAGCACGAGCCACATAAATACTTGAAAAGGGTTCCGCAAGTGCGGGACCCTTTTTGTTTACATATTTGTAACAGAGCCAAAATATCCCCACATACTTCGCCCAACTAAAGAAATTCTCGACCGTTGACCGGAATTAGCCCCAAATCGTGCATAAAATGCGCTACTGTATTGAGAAACGTTGGTTCGTTGTGCATAACCAGCCATAGCAACGGGCGGCGTTTTGATGGTTCGGATCGGATTGTCTCGACATGTGTCCGACTGAACATTTCTTTGTCCTATCTCATAAGGAGGATGGCATGGCTGATTCTATGTTCCACCAGCCCGTTATGGGTCGTCGCGCCTTTGTCGGCGGTACCCTTGCTGCGAGCTCCATGGCTTTTCTTGCCGCATGCGGCAAGAAGGGCGGCGACGCTTCCGGTTCTGAGTCCGGTTCGAAGCTGAACTTCTACATCAACAACCCGGTCTGCATCGACCCCTACAATGTCCAGGAGGACCAGGGCACTCAGGTCGAGTACCAGCTCTTTGATGCTCTGACCTCTTACGACGCCGAGAAGGGCGAGATTGTTCCGCTGGCTTGCGAGTCCTTTGAGTCCAACGACGACGCCACCGAGTTTACCTTCAAGATCAAGAAGGCCAAGTTCCACAACGGTGACGACGTTACCTCCAAGTCCTTCAAGCTCGGTTGGGAGCGTCTGGTCAACACCAAGTCGGCTGTCGCTACCGAGTACGGCCCTTCCGAGGTCTCCTATCACCTCTCCATGGTCGAGGGCTATGACGATCTGCTTGCCGGTAACGCTACCGAGCTCAGCGGTGTTACCTGCCCCGACGATGAGACCCTCGTCGTCAAGCTGGCTTCCGCTTACGCCGACTTCCCCTTCGTCGCCTCTCACCCGGCTCTGGCCCCGGTTCCCGAGTGCGCCGAGTCCGATGTCAAGAGCTTCTACCTTGCCCCGGTCGGTAACGGCCCGTTCATGATGGACGGCAAGTGGGAGGATGGCCAGGAGATCAACGTCAAGAAGTTCGACGATTACTATGGCGACAAGGCCAAGATCGATGGCATCCACTTCCAGGTCATCAAGGACATGGAGACCGCTTACAAGGAGTTCCAGGCGGGTAACCTCGATGTCTGCGACGTTCCCGTCGCTCAGATTGATGCCGCCAAGAAGGATCGCGGCGTGTCCAAGGACGGCTACACCATGGGAGACGGCGAGCGCATGCTGCTCGGCGCCGAGCCTTCCACGTACTATCTGACCTGCAACACCACGGCCGAGCCGTTCAACAACGCCGACCTGCGTAGGGGTATCTCCCTGGCCATCAACCGTGAGGCCATCTGCAAGACCATCTTCAAGGGTACCCGTACCCCTGCCGACGGCATTGTTCCTCCGGGCATCGATGGCTACAAGGAGGGCGCATGGGAGTTCTGCGCCTACGATGTCGACAAGGCTAACGAGTACCTCGACAAGGTTGCTCCCGCTGGCGCTAACGGCGATCGTGGCATTAGCGTGACCCTTTCCTACAACCAGGACGGCGGTCACAAGGAGATCATGGAGTCCATCATCGGCGACCTCGCCAAGGTTGGTGTTACCGCTGTCTCCGATACCCTCGAGTGGTCTGCCCTGCTCGAGCAGTATCAGAACTTTAACTATCAGTTCGGTCGTCTGGGTTGGATTGCCGACTACCCGATCATGGACAACTTCCTGTATCCGCTGTTCCACTCCGACTCCCTCGGTGGCGACAACCGCTCTGGTTACAGCAACCCCGAGTTCGACGCCAAGGTCGACGAGGCTCGTACTATTGTTGACGATGAGGAGCGCGTCGCCAAGATGCAGGAGGCCGACGCAATGGTCGCTGCCGACTGCCCGGTCATCCCGATTATGTTCTACACGCACACTGTCGCCGGCTCCGATCGCATCAAGCACCTCTATGTCGATCCGCAGAAGCACGCCGATCTGGGTACCGCTGAGCTCGCCTAAGAGTTTGCAGCTTCCGTGAGGGTCAAGTATTTACGTAGACCTCATGGGAAACATACAGTTCTCCCTAACCTGGGGTAAACTGGCTGATGGTAATTTTGGGATGCCGGTCTGGCGATCGGCATCCCATTTAGGTTAATCCCTAGATAGGGGAGTGGTATGGGTAAGTACATCGTTAAACGTGTGCTTCAGTTCATCCCGGTGTTTTTGGGCGTTACGCTGATTCTGTTCGCCCTCCAGAATATCGTGCCGGGAGATCCGATCAAGCTGATCGGTGGAGACAAGGCTCTGTCCCCCGAGGTGGAGCTTCAGCTTCGCGTTCGCTATCACCTGGTCCAGACGGACGAGGACGGCAACGCGATCCTTGACGAGAACGGCGACCCCGTTCAAACGTCGCTCGTGGACCGTTACTTGTATTACATGAACGGCCTGCTTCATGGCGATCTGGGCAATTCGTATCAGCGCAAGCTGCCGGTTACGGAAATCTTTGCCCAGAAGTATCCGTATACGGTCAAACTTGCCGCGTGCGCCATCGTGCTCGAGGCAATTATGGGTATCGGTGCGGGTATCATTTCGGCGGTAAAGCGTTATTCCTTCTGGGATATTTTGGTAACGCTCACCACGTCGATCCTCGTTGCGGTCCCGGCCTTCTGGCTCGGTATGTTGCTGCAGCTGTTCTTTGGCGTCATCCTCAAGGACGCCACGGGCGGTGCAATCTCCATGCCGATCTCGGGTGCCGGCGGTTCCAGCTCTCAGTATCAGGATTGGATGCACTATGTGCTTCCGACCATTACGCTGGCTTCGGTTTCGACCGCTTATGCTGCGCGCATTATGCGCTCGCAGCTGCTTGACGTCATGAACCAGGATTACATCCGTACGGCAAAGGCCAAGGGTCTCTCCAATCGTGCGATCATCGTCAAGCATGCGCTTAAGAATGCACTCATCCCCGTCGTTACCTATATTGGTGTCGACTTTGGCGGCATGCTTTCGGGCGCCATCCTGACCGAGACGGTCTTCAACTGGCCCGGTATCGGCTATGAGGTCTATCGCGCCATTAGCATGCGTGACTGGCCCATCGTTATGGGCGGCGTTACGCTCATCGTTGTCGTCGTCATGGTGATCAACCTGCTCGTCGACATTAGCTATGCATTCCTCGACCCGCGCATCCGCCTTGGCGGTCCGTCGGATAAGGCCTAAGGGAGGTACGTCTCATGCAGGAAACTGATTCTCAGTCTCAGGAGCAGGCTACCGCCACCAAGGTCGCATCTGCTCCCGCCAAGTCCCGCACGCTGTGGGGCGACGCTTTTAAGCGTCTTCGTAAGAACAAGCTCGCCGTTATCGGTGTCTGCTGGATCATCATCGTCGTTGTGGTTGCCCTGACCGCAGATCTGTGGGCTAAGCCCTGGCTCGGTTCGCCGACGGCTTCCGATTCGACCACCATGGCCGAGACATCGCTGTTGGCTCCGTGTGCAGAGCACCCGTTTGGCACCGACGCCCTTGGTCGTGACATTCTCGTCCGCGTTATCTACGGTGCACGCGTTTCGCTTTCTGTCGGTATCATGGCCACCGCCATCTCCACATTGATCGGCCTGGTCATGGGTGCCCTGGCCGGTTTCTACGGCGGCATTTGGGATACGATCATCATGCGCTGTGCGGACATCTTCCTGGCGTTCCCGTACGTGCTGTTCGTTGTCGCCATGATCGCCGTTATCGGCCGTGGTCTTCAGAACGTCTTTATCGCCATCGGCATTCTTGGCTGGCCTTCGATTGCGCGCGTCTTCCGCTCTGCAATCTTGACGGTCAAGGAAAACGACTATGTTGATGCAGCGCGCGCGATGGGTGCATCTGATGCTCGTATCGTCGTGCGTCACATCTTCCCGAACTCCGTCGCCTCCATCGTGGTCTACGCGACCATGAACATTGGTGGCGCCATTCTGACCGAGTCCGCTCTGTCCTTCCTCGGCATGGGCGTTATTCCGCCTACGCCTTCGTGGGGCTCCATGATTCAGGACGGTCAGCAGTATCTTCTGACCGCTCCCTGGATGATGATCATGCCCGGTCTGGCAATTCTCTCGACGGTGCTCGCCTTCACCCTGCTGGGTGACGGTCTGCGCGACGCCCTCGACGTCAAGATGAAGGACGCATAAGGATGAAGAAGAACAAGAACTATGTGGACCTGAAGGACCAGCCGGTTCCTGAGGGCCAGCATCTGCTCGAGGTCGATGACCTTAAGATGTATTTCCACACCGAGGATGGCGTCGTTCGCGCTGTCGACGGCGTGTCCTACACGCTCGATCGCGGCGAGACCCTGGGCGTCGTCGGTGAGTCCGGCTCCGGTAAGTCCGTGACCGCCATGACCATCATGGGCCTCATCTCGATGCCTCCGGGAAAGATCGAGGGCGGTGACGTTCGCTATCGCGGCCGCTCCATCCTCGAAATGACCGAGGAAGAGATGCAGCACATTCGCGGCAACGATATCGCGATGATCTTCCAGGATCCTATGACCTCCTTGAACCCGGTCTATAAGATCGGCAGGCAGGTGGGCGAGGGTCTTCGTCTGCACCGTGGCTACTCCAAGCAGGAGGCGCTCAAGCGTGCCACCGAGCTTTTGGACCTCGTGGGTATCCCCGAGCCCGAGAAGCGCGTCAATGAGTATCCGCACCAGTTCTCTGGCGGTATGCGTCAGCGAGTCATGATTGCCATGGCCCTTGCCTGCGATCCCGATATTCTGATTGCCGACGAGCCCACGACTGCCCTGGACGTTACCATCCAGGCTCAGATTATCGAGCTCATGCAGGAGATGCAGGAGAAGAACGGCAACGCCATCATCATGATTACCCATGACCTGGGTGTTGTCGCCGATATGGCCGATAAGATCATGGTTATGTACGCCGGCCGCCCCGTTGAGTTCGGTACTGCTGAGGAAATCTTCTACGAGAGCCGCCACCCCTACACCTGGGGTCTTATCCGCTCCATCCCGGAGCAGGCCATCGAAGAGAAGAAGCCGCTGACGCCGATTCACGGCAACCCGCCTTCGCTCATGAACCTGCCTGAGGGCTGCGTCTTCTCTCCTCGTTGCCCCTACGCGACGGACAGGTGCCGCAAGCAGCGCCCTGAGCGCGTTGTCACCGAGTCCGGTCACTATTCTGCGTGCCACTATTCCGGTGACCCCGAGTTCCTCAAGAACGCTCCTGAGACGTCCCGTACGCGCAAGGATTCCAAGAAGGGAGGCGAGGCGTAAATGGCAGACAATAACGAGCGCACTCCACTGCTGAAGGTCGAGCACCTCTCCAAGGAGTTTCCCGCAGAGTCCGGCATGTTCGCCAAGCGTTTTTCCAAGCGCGTCGTCTCTGCTGTAAACGACATCTCTTTTGAGATTTATCCTGGCGAGACCTTTGGTCTGGTTGGCGAGTCTGGTTGCGGTAAATCCACCACGGGCCGCACTATCATGCGTCTGACCAAGCCGACCGCCGGCAAGGTGTTCTTCCAGGGCAAAGATGTTGCCGAGATGAGCAAGCATGAGATCAAGGACATGCGTCGTGAGATGCAGTTTATCTTCCAGGATCCTTATGCTTCGCTCAACCCTCGTATGACCATCGGTGAGATTGTCTCCGAGCCCATGACCATTCATGGTGTGGGTACCAAGGAGGAGCGCATTGAGCGCGTCCGTGAGCTTCTCGACGTCGTTGGACTGAACCCCGAGCACATCAACCGCTATCCGCATGAGTTCTCGGGCGGCCAGCGTCAGCGTGTCGGTATTGCCCGCGCTTTTGCGCTGAAGCCCAAGCTGATTATCTGTGACGAGCCGGTATCCGCTCTGGATGTGTCCATTCAGGCCCAGGTTCTGAACCTGCTCAAGGAACTGCAGGACAAGTTCGGTACCGCGTATCTGTTTATCGCACACGACCTGTCCGTCGTACAGCACATCTCCGATCGCGTTGCCGTTATGTATCTGGGTAAGATGGTTGAGGTTTCGGACTGGAAGACGCTCTATAGCGAGCCTCACCATCCGTACACGCAGTCGCTGCTGTCTGCCGTGCCGGTTCCCGATCCGGATATCCAGAAGACCCGTAAGCGCATCATCCTTGCCGGTGATCCGCCGTCACCGCTGGATCCGCCGACCGGTTGCCGTTTCCACACGCGCTGCCCGATCGCGCAGGGCATCTGTTCCGAGAAGCTTCCTGAGTTTAAGGAAGTTGCCCCGGGCCACTGCTGCGCCTGTCACTTCGCGGAGCCGTTCCCGATCAAGGAATCGCACATCGACCTGTAGTTGTTTGTTCTCGTCCGGGCCCGCCCTGTTGTTACTTTTCAGAACGTCCTCGGACATGCAAGAAACCCCCGCTGCGCACTTCGTGCGGCGGGGGTTTCTTGCGTCCTGCGGAGTGTTCTGAAAAGTAACACCAGGGCGGGCCCTACGTTAACTCGGCAGGGGGAGTGCGATTCCTTGATCGCTCACTTAATCAAATGGAAAAGTTAGTGAGGCCGGAGCTTTGGCTCCGGCCTCCTCATATAAGGGCTCGGCAAAGCCGAGCCACCAAATATATATCAGCCTCAGAACATGTTTGAGAACTGTGTCCGGAGTACATACTCCTAGGGCCGGAATGAGGTTGCTTTCCAACGCATTCCGCAGGGGGCGGCATTATTTTGTAGCGCGAAGCGCGGATCAAAATAATGCCGCATGCCCGAGGACGCGTTGGAAAGCAACCTCATTCCGGCCCGAACAGGTCATTCTACCTGCGCATTTACAAATTCGTAAACTTTTTTGAAAAAAGTGCTTGCACAGTTCTCGAATCATAGGTTATTATCTTCCTCGTTGAACGCGCGGGTTCAACAAAGCGAACCGCGAATCAACAACATAGCATGTCGGAGTGGCGGAATTGGCAGACGCGCTAGCTTGAGGTGCTAGTGACCGCTTTTTGGTCATGCGGGTTCAAGTCCCGCCTCCGACACCATCGCATTTGAGAAGCCTCTTCGGAGGCTTTTTTGTTACCGATAGACGGTGAGGTTCACGATGGAAACGCTTGAGCGCAATGAGTGGGCGGACGTTGCCCAATTGGTCGAGATCACGAGCGATGCTGTCATTATCTGCGAGCTCGACGGAACCATTTTGCATGTAAATAATCGCTTGCTCGACTTGATGTGCGAGGAGCGTTCCGATGTGATCAACGGGGACGTTAAAGACCTCTTGTACTCGTCGGCTTTTGAACGCGCGACAGAGCATCGGCTTCCTTTTGAGACCAATGGAACAAAGAGCGAGTTGATGCTCAAGTTAAGTGACGGATCGTTTATTCCCGTCCTGGTTTGTGCCGGCTCGGTTACGCCGCCTCGAATCTTTGGCCGCCGTGCGCCGCGCGTTCTGGTGGCACTCCATAGCATCGAAGAACAGTATTCGCACGACCGTCAGCTCAAGCGTGCACTTTCGGAGCTTAGAGTGGCGAATAAGCGTCTCTCGGGTACATTGTCGGTCATTATGAGCACGGTGGGCTCCGATGAGCTGCCCAGTTTGTTAGATATCGTTTTGAACCAGCTTGTAGGAACGCTCGATGCTTCGGGTGCCGCTATCTATTTTTCTGAGAGCGGCGGTTTTAAGCTTCGCGGTGTCTCCAAGGAGCTGCACGACAGCTACCTGCCCGAGTTTTTGCCGTATGGCGCTGGCATTCCGACGTATGTTCTTCGCGAGTCGCGTGCCTGTCGCTTGTCGATTCAACAGGACCTTGAGGGTGATAGGGCTGCCTCCGGTATGTTCATGGACCTGGACAATCGTTCTAAGCACCTGTTGCGCGTGCAGGATATGCCTCCGTACCGCAGCGAGATCTGTCTTCCCGTTTTTTACGGTACGCAGATCCTTGGCGTGCTGGAAGTTGGTTGGAAGCGCCCTCAGGCACCGCTCGCCTATGACGTTAATGTACTCGAGGTCATTTGCGATTACCTGTCTATCCAGCTGGTCGGCATGGCATCGAGCCTTCGCTCTCGTCGCACGGCCGAGCTTGGCCGCTCGCTCAATGTCTTACGTGATGAGTTGTTTACCTTTCTAGACGATTCCGCCGCGGCTACCCAGGCTATATCGTCCGAGATTTGCAATATGCTCAACTGTCATTTTTGCCCTGTTGAGTATGACGCCAGTCTGGGCTCCTATGTCATAGATTTTGAAGGCGGCAGTCGCGTTGCTTTGCCGGACGATCCCGAGAAACTTTTCTTTTCCACGACGGCGCCAGCGGCACGTTTGGGGGTTGGCTCTGATGGCTTTGAGGCGTCTGTTTTGGGCGGCACGAGTGCCGAGGATCTTAAACACGTCCGTATAACTCGCGTTGACGAATCGATGCCTATGGGAGGCTGGCTTAGGGCGCATGGTCTGCCTTGCCAGGGTCTCTACGTCGACACCGGCATCGAGGCGGGGCGCCCGCGCTCTGAGGGTGATGGCAAACACAGCAACGACGCGATCGTTCCTGCTTCTGTTGCGAAAGGCCCGACGACGCGCGCGCTTCTGCTTCGTGACGGTAGTCAAGAGCCGATTGATGACCTTGAATATGACTACTTGGTGCACTTGGCGCATGACTTTGAACTGATCTACGAGGGCGAATCTCAAAAGCGCGAGGAGCGCCATATCGCTCAGACCCTCCAGATTGGCATGAGAAATTCGCTTGGTGACGTTCCGGGTATCGCGACCGATTCGGTATACCTTTCGGCAACGAATTCGGCGTTGGTTGGCGGCGACTTCTATACTCTTGTCCGTCTTCCCGACGATTGCGCCGTTATGATTTTGGGCGATGTATCCGGCAAAGGAATCGAGGCGGCGTCGATGTCAGCGCTCGTCAAGACGGCGCTGACGGCCTATGCCTGGGAGGGTGCTGGGCCCGCCCGTATGGCCCGCTCGCTCAATAGCATGCTCATGGGCTTTTCGAGGGTCGAGACGTTCGTGACGGCGTTTATCGCCAAGATTGATCTTAAAGCGGGTCGCGCTACCTACTGCTCTGCGGGACATCCTCCCACTATGGTCATTAGACCGTCGTCGACGCCGCTTGGCGGCGGAGAAACCCGAGGGGGAGAAGTGGAGCTCCTTGGGTGCCAATCGGGCGTGATCGGTGCCTTTGAGAGCATGGTGTACGAGACAGGCGTGTTTACGTTCGCTCCTGGTGAAATGCTATTCATGTATACCGACGGAGCAATCGAAGCACGTGATCGCTCGGGTGCTTTCTTTGGCGAGCAGCGCCTTCGTGACCTTTTGCTCTCTGTCTCGGGTGAGGGTGTATCGGGAATCTGCGGTAAGGTCTTGGGAGAGCTTGACCGCTTTACCGAGTCGGCGCTGGACGATGACATTGCGCTGGTTTCCCTTGAGTTTTTACGGGGTCGATCGTAGACCGCGATACTTGACGGGCAAAATCTGCGCAGCTGCAGATATGTATGCATCGAGCGAGCTCTTTTGGGGAACCATGGTCGTATGAATGAGTGGAATGACATAGCGGTTTTGACGCCACCGGGTGATGTCGACATCGCCTCGGTGTCCGTGCTGCGTCCACGGTTGGATAATCTGATCGACCGGGGCGTGCGTCGCGTTGTCATCAATTGCCAGGCCGTGGGCTTTATCGACTCGACGGGTTTGGCGTTTTTGCTTACACGTGCCAGAGAGCTCATGAGGCGAGAGGGCCTGCTTTCGCTCGTTAACGCCTCCGATGAGATCATTCGCTTTTTGGAGATTGCCCGACTTGTCGACATCCTTCATGTTGCGGGTCCGGCGCGTGAGTCGATTCCCGCTATTCCGGTGGGAGAGTTGCCACGATGGAGCAAGAGCGTCGAGGTCCGACAGGGTATCGAGAATCTTCCATACTATCGACATCGCATCGCCGAACTCCTTGAATCGCTTCCGTTGCGCCGCGACGAGCGCTACGATGTCGCGTTGGCGTCGGGGGAGGCGCTGGGTAATGCCTATGACCATGCGGGCGGTATCGGGTGCGTCCTGACGGTTCAGGCCTATGGCGATCGCGTCGTGGTTGAGGTGCTTGATCGGGGTGCCGGCTATTCTATCGATGGAGCGAGCGAACCGGTCGCATCTGAGGAACGCGGCCGTGGTATCAAGCTTATGCGTATGCTCGTCGATAACGTGGAGGTTGCTCGTCGCACAGACGGCACCGGCACGCGCGTGCAGATGGTGAAGCTATTTAGCGGAGCACTGGAATCGCGTGCCTAGCCAATCGCTTTAGCGCGTTTAGCCACCAAGAACACGCGGCCGGCAACTTTTTTGAAAAAAGTACTTGCGTCTTTTGGATAACTCGCGTAAATTAATAACCCGCAAGCGGACATGGCTCAGTTGGTAGAGCACAACCTTGCCAAGGTTGGGGTCGCGGGTTCGAGCCCCGTTGTCCGCTCCATTGCATTTCCGGACCGTTTAGGCGGTCCTTTTTCGGCGAAGTGGCCAAGTGGTAAGGCAGAGGCCTGCAAAGCCTTTACCCCCGGTTCGAATCCGGGCTTCGCCTCCAGGCAACATCCGGGCGCTCCGGCGCCCGTTTTGTTTTACATATGCGGACATGGCTCAGTTGGTAGAGCACAACCTTGCCAAGGTTGGGGTCGCGGGTTCGAGCCCCGTTGTCCGCTCCAAACGCAACAGCCCGACTACTACGGTAGCCGGGCTTTTTTTGTACCTATCTCCTAGGCTCGAACCCGAGAGGGGGCGAGCGTTTTGGGTCGTGGCTGTGGCGTTGTTTGCCGCGAATGTCCGCTTTGGGCGTATCATCGTGGGCATCTCGCATAACCTCGTTGCAAGGGAGATACGCCCCATGGCTACAGAAAAGTCTTCTTCGCGCTCATGGATGTCCGATGCCGCGATCTATCAGATCTACCCGCGCTCGTTTAAGGATTCGACTGGTTCGGGTCTGGGCGATATCGCGGGCATTACCCAGCAGATGGACTATCTTGAGCGGCTGGGTATCGAGGCCATCTGGCTGAGCCCGTTTTACCCTTCGCCTCTTGTCGATGGCGGCTATGATGTGGCGGACTACTGCGATGTCGACCCACGTCTCGGCTCGCTTGACGACTTCGATGACATGATCGCTGCGGCTCACGCGCGCGGCATCAAGGTCATCGTCGACATCGTGCCCAACCATTCATCCAACCAGCACCCCTGGTTCAAAGCCGCTCTTGCCGCCGGCCCCGGATCGCCCGAACGCGCCCGTTATATCTTCCGCGATGGTCGCGGCGAGCATGGCGAGCTGCCTCCCACCAATTGGAATGCCAACTTTGGCGGCCCCGCATGGACGCGTGTTGCGGACGGTCAGTGGTATCTGCACATGTTTACGCCCGAGCAGCCGGACTTTGACTGGTCATGCCCTGAGGTTCACGCGCTCTTTTGCGACGTCCTGGCGTTTTGGAGCGATCGAGGCGTCGACGGCTTTCGCATTGATGTGGCGCAGGGTCTCGCCAAGGATCTCGACCGCGATGACCTCGACCGGTGGCATCTCGCCGAGGGCGATGACATGGTTGACGACGGCACCCATCCGCTGTGGGACCGCAATGAGGTCCACGAGATCTATCGCGAGTGGCGCCGCGTGTTCGACCGCTATAATCCGCCGCGCAGTGCCGTTGCCGAGGCGTGGGTGCTGCCCGAGCGCCAGTATCTCTACGCGCGTCCCAGCGAGCTTGGCCAGACATTCAACTTTGAGTTTGCCAAGGCCACTTGGACCTATGATGACATGCACACTGCAATCGAGAAGGGCTTGAAGGCAGCCGTCGAATCCGATTCCGCCTCGACCTGGGTACTCTCCAACCACGACGTGCCGCGCGTGGCGACACGCTATGCCCTGCCGCAAATCAAGGCGACGCGCTACCACCAGATTGCGCTCGACTGGCTCTTGCGCGACGGGTCGTCTTATGACGAGGACCGTGAACTCGGCGAGCGCCGCGCGCGGGCGGCCCTTTTGCTTGAGCTGGCGCTTCCGGGCTCGGCATACGTGTATCAGGGTGAGGAGCTCGGCCTTTTTGAGGTGGCTGATATCCCGTGGGCTGCACTCGAAGACCCTACTGCGACCAATACGCACGGACCGAAGCGTGAGAAGGGGCGCGACGGCTGTCGTGTGCCCCTGCCGTGGGTGGCGGCGGACGATCCCGCGCATGGCGGATCGTTTGGGTTTTCGCCGGCAGACGCCGATGCGGCGCCCCATCTGCCGCAGCCTGCATGGTTTTCCGATTATGCTGCCGATAGGGAAGAAGTGGACCCGGCATCGATGCTTGCGCTCTATCGTGACGCCCTCTGGCTGCGGCGCAAGCTGCGCGGGTGCGCCAACGATCTTGCGTGGCTCGATCTTGACGGGCGCACCGGTCTTGCGGATGGTGCCGAGGGCGCTGAGGGCGGCGTCATCGCCTATCGCCGCGATAACGGCTGGACGTGTGTGACGAACTTCGGTGCAGCACCCGTGGAGCTGCCGGCGGGCAGGGTCCTGCTCACCTCATCACCGCTTGCAGACGGCAGGCTCACGCAGGACAGCTCTGCCTGGATCATGCTCGGTGAGATGTAGGGGCATCTCGCTGCGAGCCTGCGTTTGTCCGTGCCTTTCGTGACGACTGATGCCCTCGCGGGAGCGTCGCAAAACTTTTTAAAAAAAGTTCTTGCATTTGGGTGGATCATCCCGTATATTAAATCCTTGCAGGCGGACATGGCTCAGTTGGTAGAGCACAACCTTGCCAAGGTTGGGGTCGCGGGTTCGAGCCCCGTTGTCCGCTCCATTTGGGCGTTTAGCTCAGGGGGAGAGCGCTTCCCTGACACGGAAGAGGTCAGAAGTTCAAATCTTCTAACGCCCACCAAATGTTCGCAGCTCAGAGGCTATGTCCTCTGGGCTGTTTTGTTTTACCACCAAGCACGCCGCCAAATAAGCCACCAAATATTGATCCAAGGTCTGTACGCGATGGTCTTCGCATCCCATAGAGGTGCCGACAGATTGCATACGTCCTGGCCGACCGTGACCGCAACATGTTGGTCAAGCATAATCTTTTGGATTCTTTTGGCGTGAGCGGCTTGGTTTTGGTAGGATTTGTCAGCGGCTTGACTAAGGGGGTTTTATAACTGCCATGCAGGTAGCCGTGTTGGTAACGTTTTACCGACTTGCCAAGAACCCCTCATAATTAATGCGTCTGCAAAATGACTAATTGCTTTGACCTGCTGAAACACTATATGTTGTGTTTGACCTAAAAAAAGAATACAGGATATAGATGCCTCTTTGTCGTATGATAGATGGCGGACAGAGAACGAGGACCTTATTCGCCCCATTTGGATGGATCTTCGAGCCCCTTGATTGGCTGCGAGGATTGTCCGCATGAGGGCCTATGGTTTTCGAAAACACAGATTGCGCGACGGCGCCGCAAGACAGGGGCAAGCCCTGCCGGGCATCGTTTGGCTCTGAAGCGCAATACGATTTCGACGCGAAAGAGGCAAGAGGATGAAGATCATCAAGCGCAGCGGCACCGAGGTTGTCTTTGACATCGATAAGATTGTCAATGCCATCCGCGCCGCAAACTTGGAGGTCGAGGAGAGCTCTCGTCTTACCGACCGCCAGGTGGTTTACGCGGCACAAAACGTCGCCGAGGCATGCGAGAACGCGGGCCACACCGTGTCGGTCGAGGAGATTCAGGATCTGGTCGAGGACGAGATTATGCGTCTCGACTGCTACGAGGTCGCTCGCCATTACATCATCTATCGCTATGTTCAGAGCCTGAAGCGCCAAAAGAACACGACCGATGACAAGATTCTGTCGCTGATTGAGTGCAATAACGAAGAGGTCAAGCAGGAGAACTCCAACAAGAACCCGACTGTCAACTCCGTTCAGCGCGACTACATGGCCGGCGAGATTTCCAAGGACCTGACGCAGCGCGTGCTGCTGCCCCAGGAGATTGTGGATGCTCACAATGAGGGTCTGATTCACTTCCATGATTCGGACTACTTTGCCCAGCACATGCATAACTGCGACCTGGTGAACCTGGAGGATATGCTCCAGAACGGTACTGTTATTTCGGGCACGCTGATCGAGAAGCCGCACAGCTTCTCGACTGCCTGCAACATCGCGACGCAGATCATCGCTCAGGTTGCTTCCTCCCAGTACGGTGGCCAGTCGATTTCGCTGACCCATCTTGCCCCGTTCGTCGAGGTGAGCCGTCAAAAGATTCGCGGCGAGGTCGCCCGCGAGCTCGAGGAGCTCGGCGTTTCCGCATCTCCCGAAAAGGTCCGCGAGGTTGTTGAGGATCGTCTGCGTGACGAGATCCGTCGCGGCGTCCAGACGATTCAGTATCAGGTCGTGACCCTTATGACCACGAATGGCCAGGCGCCGTTCGTGACGGTCTTTATGTATCTCAATGAGGCCCGTACGCCCCAGGAGAAGCACGACCTTGCCATGATTGTGGAGGAGACGCTTCGTCAGCGCTATGAGGGCGTTAAGAACGAGGCTGGCGTGTGGATCACTCCGGCGTTCCCCAAGCTTATCTATGTGCTCGAGGACGATAACGTTTACGAGGATTCCCCGTACTTCTACCTGACTCAGCTGGCTGCGAAGTGCACCGCCAAGCGCATGGTGCCCGACTACATCTCCGAGAAAAAGATGCGTGAGCTTAAGCTGTCGAAGGGCGAGACTGCGGGCAACGGCGATTGCTACACCTGCATGGGTTGCCGCAGTTTCCTGACGCCCGATCGCTCGGGCAACGGTTTTAACAACGTTGCCAACGCGTTCAACTATGACCCGAGCAAGCCCAAGTACTATGGCCGCTTTAACCAGGGTGTTGTGACCATTAACCTGCCCGATGTCGCGCTGAGCTCGCATCAGGACATGGACAAGTTCTGGAAGATCTTCGACGAGCGCCTTGAGCTGTGCCACCGTGCCCTGCTGTGCCGTCACGAGCGCCTGATGGGCACGCTTTCGGATGCCGCGCCGATTCTTTGGCAGTACGGCGCCCTGGCGCGCCTTAAGAAGGGCGAGACGATCGACAAGCTGCTCGTGGGCGGTTATTCCACCATTAGCCTGGGGTATGCCGGTCTGTATGAGTGCGTCAAGTACATGACGGGCCACAGCCACACCGAGAAGGAAGGCACGCCGTTTGCCATGGCCGTCATGCAGCACATGAACGACAAATGCGCCGAGTGGAAGGCCGAAAGCGATATCGACTTCTCACTGTACGGCACCCCGCTTGAGTCGACGACCTACAAGTTCGCCAAGTGCCTGCAGCGTCGTTTTGGCATTATTCCGGGTGTGACGGACAAGGGCTACATTACCAACAGCTACCACGTCCATGTGTCCGAGGAGATTGATGCTTTCGATAAGCTCAAGTTTGAGGGCATGTTCCAGCAGCTTTCGCCGGGCGGTGCCATCTCCTACGTCGAGGTTCCTAACATGCAGGACAACCTTAAGGCTGTCATTCGCGTGATGCAGTACATCTACGACAACATCATGTATGCCGAGCTCAACACCAAGAGCGATTACTGCCAGGTGTGCGGCTATGACGGCGAGATCAAGATTGTCGAGGATGACGGCAAGCTGGTGTGGGAGTGCCCCAACTGCGGCAACCGCGATCAGGAGAAGATGAATGTCGCCCGTCGTACGTGCGGCTACATCGGTACTCAATTCTGGAACCAGGGTCGAACCGAGGAGATCCGCGACCGCGTGCTGCATCTCTAATAACCATCCCAAGCTGCCCCGTAGCGAGGCCCCGGACCTTTACTCGCTATTTCGGACAGTCCTGGCTCACGACGGAGGCGCCACTGGCGCCTCCTGTTCGTGCGGAACTCATATCGAGCAAAGGTCCGGGGCCTCGCTACGGGGCAGCCAAGTTGACGTAGTTGAGATGCAGCATGCGGTCTGCTCACTCCTCGAAGTTCTTAGCGGAAATAATTCGAGCTGCAGATACGATTTACTTGCGATGGCGGTTGAGCCGCAACCCAGTTTTTATTAGACCTCGAACCCTATACTCGATGTTCGCTTCGTTCATTGAGTTACCCTTTGCATGAGGCCGGGACATATCGTCCCGCCCGCAGTTTCGCAGGCCGCAGGCCGAGAATGTTTGAGGACGGGATGATATGTCCCGGCCTCCCGGGAGAGTTACCTATGAACTACGCGAACATTAAGTATTTCGACATTGCTGATGGGGAAGGTGTTCGTACTTCTCTGTTTGTGAGCGGGTGCCGTCGTGGGTGCAAGAATTGCTTTAACTCCGTCGCGTGGGACTTTGCCGCGGGTGAACCGTTCGACCGTGCCGTCGAGGACAAGATTATCGAGAGTCTCGACCATCCCTTTATTGATGGCCTGACGATTCTGGGCGGGGAGCCCATGGAACCCGAGAATCAGGCGGGTCTCGTTGACTTTATCGAACGCGCGCGTGCGGCCTATCCTGTGGAGTCGGGGAAGACCATTTGGTGCTTTACTGGCGACGTGCTCGAGGAGCTTATGCCGGGCGGCCGTCATCATACCGAAGTGACGGACCGTATCCTTGCCTGCCTCGATATGTTGGTGGACGGCCCGTTCGTTCAAGACCTGCACGATATCTCCTTGCGTTTTAGGGGTTCGAGTAATCAGCGGGTGATCGACATGAACGCCACGCGCGCTCGTGCCGCGCGCGAGGGCGTTTCGCTTTGCGACGCTGTGGAGCTTTGGCGGGACGATCCGGTCTATTCGACCCATACTATGTAGCTTGTGGCCGATGCCGGAGGGCGTGGTACCATAGCGCGAACGCAAAATCGGAAGAGTGAGGCCTAGATGGTCGATCAGGAAAAAGTTGAGACCGCCATAAAGCTGTTGCTTGAGGGCATAGGCGAGGACCCAACTCGTGAGGGCCTGCTGGAGACGCCGGCACGCGTCGCCCGTATGTATGGCGAGATTGCCGGCGGCATGGACCAGAGCGCTGAGGAGCACCTGTCCAAAACTTTTGCCGTCGCTTCGAACGATTTAGTTATCGAGCGCGACATCACGTTTTACTCGCTGTGCGAGCACCATCTGCTGCCGTTTTATGGCAAGGCCGCCATTGGTTATATCCCCAACGGCCGTGTCGCAGGGCTCTCTAAGCTTGCTCGCACGGTTGAGGTCTATGCCCGTCGTCTGCAGCTGCAGGAGCAGCTGTGTACACAGGTTGCCGATGCCCTCATGGAATATCTTGCCCCCCAAGGGGCAATCGTGCTGATGGAAGCCGAGCATATGTGCATGACCATGCGCGGCGTGCAAAAGCCCGGTACCAAGACCGTAACGCTTGCTCGTCGCGGTGTCTTTGAGACCGATCCGTCGCTCGAGGAGCGATTCTTTAGGATGCTGGGCCGCTAACCATGAGAGTCGTCAACGACTTTGCATCGAAGACCGATGAAGGAACGTCGCGTCGCGGCTTTATGGCTTCGGGCCTGACTCCCTTTGATGCCATGCCTCGCATTGATTACATCTGTGCCAACGGACTGTTCCGGCGGCATCTGGGAAACATTGCGCAGTTGGAATCGGGGCGCATCTTTTGCCGCCACGGTATCGACCATCTGCTGGATGTCGCCCGTATTATGTGGATCAAGAATCTCGAGGAAGAGCTCAAATTTGACCGCGAGGTCATCTATGCCACGGCACTTCTTCACGATATCGGCAAAGATGAACAGTATGAATCGGGTATATCCCATGATGTTGCAAGCGAACGCGTCGCCGATGCGATTCTCGGCGGCATGCCCGAAGACGTGGCGTTTGAGCCGGCAGATGCCGCAGCCATTAAGACGGCCATTCTGGGCCATCGAAAGCTGCGCGTGAACAGCCAGCCGCTTGAGCGTCTGCTCTATGCAGCCGACAAAGCGTCGCGCGCCTGCTTTGCATGCCCTGCGCGCAATGCCTGCAACTGGAGCGATGATAAAAAGAACCTGTCGATTCGCGTGTAGTCGGTATGCGCGGTCGGGGTTCTGAACGAAGGAGACGATCGCGATGACTAACAAAAAGCTGCCCGAGAATGCAACCAAGACCGAGGGTGCCGAGCTTGCCCGTCGTGGCAGGGGCGAGATTTCCGCCGCAACGGCGGTGCCCCATGTGAGCTATGACGACCTGCGCCATGCCGACCGCATTACTATCGATGGTCTCGAGGTCTTTGCCAACCACGGCGTGTATCCCGAGGAAAACGCCCTGGGGCAGAAGTTTGTCGTGTCCTTGGTGCTCTATGCCGACCTGCGCGCGGCGGGGGAGCACGATAACCTGGATGCCTCTATTGATTACGGCTCGGTGTGCCACGATGTCGATGGCTATCTGCGCGAGCATACGTTTAAGCTCATCGAGGCTGCAGCCGAGGGTGTGGCCCAGATGCTGCTACGTCGTTATCCCTTGCTGCTTGGCGTGCGTGTTAAGCTCGATAAGCCTTGGGCGCCCGTCGGTCTTCCCCTGGCAAGCTGTGGCGTCGAGATTGAGCGCGTGCGCTAGCTGACGCTAAAGCTCGTTGGCGGGCGGTTTTTTGAGTCGCTGCGACAGAGCTCTATTGTTGGGGCAGTACGTGTCGAGCAGGGCGTGAAACCGCTGATTGTGGCTTGGCTCGAGCAAGTGGACGAGCTCGTGGGCGACAACCATGTCGAGGCATTCGACGGGGTAGCCGGCAAGTTCTCGTGCGATGCGAATGGCGCCGGATTTGGGCGTGCACGAGCCCCAACGCGTTTTCATGCTGCGTACGGAAACGCGGGAAACGGAGACGCCCATTGCGATTTCGTACGCGTGCAAAATATCGCGCAGCGCCGATGTGACCTCGGACGTATAGAGCTGGTCGATGTGGGCTTGGAGCTCGTCGGACGTTAGACCGTCGAGGATTGCGAGCCGCTTGGCCTGTGGGCGTTCGTTCGACTTGTCGGCACCCATAAAACTTGCGAAGGTGGCCTGCTGGGGTCGCGGTGCGGGTGACGCAAAGTTGTGGTCGAGTGCGTCCTGTACCGTGATGGGCATGCCCCAAAGCGCAATGATGGACGAGGGTCTGAGTGGCTCTCGTGACGTTGCCTGACGTTGCTCACGCTGGGCAAGTCGGCCGATAATCCAGGCGTTGTTGCGCTTCACAAACGCTTCGATACGCTCGCGGCTGGCGCCGAGCGGTGCGCTGGCGTGGACCTCACCGCTCGATGTGACGCGTAGGTTGAGGTTCTTGACGCGCTTTTTGGTAACGACGACGGGGATGGGCGTCCCATCCGGTCGGGATACGGAAATCGTAAACTGCTGCGTCAAAAGCGGTCCTTCAGATTGGGGACGGGCCGGCATGTCGACCGTTCGGCATGCCGGCCCGCTCAAGGGATGTGAAATTAATAACGCTCAAAGAAGGCAAGCGCGTTGTCGCTGCAGAGCTTTTGCATCACGGTCTTGCCAAAATGCTTGGAGAGCATGTTCTGGAACTTGGGCATCTTGCTGGCATCGGAGAGGAAAGCGGGTACCGTGGCACCGTCCCAGTCGCCGCCGAGCGCGATGACATCTTCGCCGCCCAGGTCGAGCCAGTGCTCGATATGTGCCGCCAGCTGGTCGAAGGTGACGTCTGCGGCGGTCTCGTCGGTTGCGTCGTTGGAAAGGAACTCGCTGCAGTAGTTGAGGCCGACGATACCGCCCATGTCGCGAATGGTGCGGAACTGGTCGTCGGTGAGGTTGCGCTTGACGCCGCAAACCGCGCGGGAGTTGGAGTGGCTGGCGATGAAAGGGCGCGTGGCGTGGGCGACAACCTCGTCAAAGCACTCGTCGTTGAGGTGGGAGACGTCGAGTACCATGCCGACGTGTTCCATCTGCGTAAGCGCCTCGATGCCGGCGGCGGTGAGGCCGGCGTGGGTGTCGTGGCCGCTCGCGAGCGGTCCCTGCGCGTTCCAGCTGAGCGATGACATGAGAACGCCCAGGCTCTTGAGCACCTCGATCAGCGCGGGGTCCTCGGCAAAGAACGTGGCGTTTTCGATGGTGTGGATGCAGGCAACCTTGCCGTCCTTGAGTGCAGGGCGAATGTCAGCGGCGCTGCGCACGTTGACCATGCGGTCGTGGTTGAGCATGGCCTGGCCGCTTATGTGCGCCATGATCTGCGCCTGGAAGCGCGCGGCGTGGGCGGTGGGAATCTCGTCGGGGACAAACGTGGCGAAGCACTGTGCCCATGGCGTGTTGCCGATCTTTGCGAGCGAGATGGCGCAGGCGTTGCCCTCGATAAGGTCGAAATCCTGCGGATGCGTCTCGTCGCCGGGGAAATAGCCGTCGGTGCCCGCGGTAAAGCGCAAGTCGAGATCGAGCGTGGTCCAGCCGATGCGGTCGGCAGTGTCGCAATGTAGGTCAAATACGGGATATGCCATGGTTCCTCCGGTTGCAGCGTTTCTTTGCAAACTGTCTTTGAATTGTATGACTAGGGTATAGTTAGCGCCATATGTTCACGGCGGCCCGCGTTGTGCGCCGCCCTTATTACGGAGGTTACCATGTCCAACCAGGGCAAGAAGGTCAAGACCCATTATCGTGGCACGCTCGACGACGGCACGCAGTTCGATAGCTCCTACGATCGCGGCGAGCCGCTGGAGTTCACCTGCGGTGCCGGCCAGATGATCAAGGGCTTCGACGCCGCCGTTATCGATATGCAGGTGGGCGAGAAGAAGTCCGTACACATTCCTGCGGCCGATGCCTACGGTGAGCACAATCCCGAGATGGTTATCACCTTCCCGGCCGAGCAGGTTCCCAACATCGAGCAGATCGAGAAGGGCATGAAGCTCTTCCTGTCCACGCCGAGCGGCATGCCTGTCCCCGCCGTCGTCATCGACGTGACGCCCGAGGCCGTGACGCTTGACGCCAATCACGAGCTCGCCGGCAAGGATCTCAACTTTGATATCGAGCTCGTCGAGGTCGAGGACTAGTTGATGTCCGGGGACCTGGTAGCTACGGAGCGCTTGGGAAATCTCAACGACCCGTCCTATGAACTCCTGCTTCGTCGGGAGATGGGTGGCATTTTTGAGGTTGACGAGCTGCTACTCGATTGGGACCAGGCTGATACGCGCACGTTTGTGGGCGTGACGGAGCTGGGGCGCACGGTGAATGTCCGGCTGGATGCCGCTGATGGCGAACGCCTTGCCGACGGCGACGTGCTCGCTATCGACCGCACGGGCACGGTGCCCGTAGTGGTTGTCGTGCGCCTGCGCAGTGCCGAGGTCTATTTGGTCGAAGTCGACCGCATGGATCCGATTGCGCTCGCGCATGCGTGCTGGGAGATCGGCAATATGCACGCGCCGCTCTTCCGGGGTGACTCGGACGAGCATACCGTGCGCATGTATACGCCGGTGCAACCGGTTTTGGGTCGCATGCTCCGGGGCATCGAGGGCGTTCGGCTCTCGGTGGTCACACGCGAGCTCGATGCCAGTCGACGCTTTGCATCGAGCGCGGCGGATGTTGTTGTGAGTATGGCTCCAGACTTTACGATCGTAAAGAAGGCGCGCGGCTAACGTGCGTATGCGTAAGACGGACTTTGAGAGGCAACTATTCAAAGTCCGTCTTGCTGTTGATGGGATGCTTTGGGGGAACATATGGGTCTTGAGGGAATCAAGCTGATCGCCTGCGATTTGGATGGCACGTTGCTGCATCCGGGGGAGCGCGAGCCACGCCCCGAGGCATTTGAGCTCATCGACGAGCTGCACCGTCGCGGCATTGTGTTTATGCCGGCGAGTGGCCGTCAATATGCGAGTTTGCGCTACCTGTTTGCCCCGGTGGCAGACGAGCTTGTCTATGTGTGCGAAAACGGCGCCCTGGTCATGAGCGAGGGGCGTGCCGTTGTCAAGCGCTCTATGGGGCGTGACCTGGCGATGGATATCGCGAATGCCGTAGTCGCCTACCCCCATGCCGATGTAACCCTTTCCTGCGAGGGGCACCTCTACACCATAAGCGGCAACGATGCGTTCGTCGACCATTTGCGTTACGAGGTCCATTGCGATGTGGCGGTGGTCGACCGTCCCGAGGACATTGACGAGGATGTCATTAAGATTGCGTTTCAAACGCCCGAGACAGAGCAGCCGGCGGCGCTGGAGTATTTTGTGCGTCGCTTTAGCGACCGGGTCGATGTGATGACGTCGGGAACCGAATGGACCGACTTTATCGGCTTTGATTCGGGCAAGGGGTCCGCGCTTGCCGATTACGGTCGTGCCCTGGGAATTTCGCCCGATGAGATGATGGCGTTTGGCGATAACGAAAACGACCGCGACATGCTCAACGTGGTGGGCCATCCCTATCTGATGGAAAGCTGCAATCCCAGCATGCGCGGCATTAATGACCGCGTCCGCTATGTGCACACGGTCGAAGAAGAACTGCGTCGCCTGCTTGCCGAGTAGGCATGTCCCAAAATCTACCTACAGTTGGGGCAGAGGCCCTCGAAGATGGTGTAGTGCGAGGTGACGTTCCAACCGATTTGCTCGGACGCCTTGGCATCGAGCCGGGCGTCGAAGGGGAGCGGCACATCGATGACGCGGTTGCACGAGGTGCAGATAATATGCGCATGCGGCTCGACGGTGCGATCGAAGCGGCTGCCGCCCGGCGTCTTGATCGAGAGAATCTCCCCGGCATCGGCCAAGAGATTGAGGTTGCGGTAGACCGTACCGCGGCTGATTCTGTCGTCCTGTTCGCGCACGGCGTTGTAGATCTCATCGGCGGTGGGATGGTTGTAGCTTTGGCGCACGGCATCAAGAACCAGCTTCCGCTGCTTGGTGTTTCTTCTTTGCATCGCCATGCGCCTCGCCTCTTTTCTATCAACGGTCGTAGGTAAATGATACCGTATTTAGCACACAATACTAATAATGAGGACTGAAACCGTCTTCATTGGCAAGTGGGGCTCGGACTTGGGCGTCTACGAGGCGAAAGCGCGTTCCCATGCGCTCATAGGAGGCATGGAGCGCTTCGAGGTGAGACAGGATATCCGCGGGCGCGCCTTGTACCTCCATTTCGACCGAACCGTCTTCCATGTTACACACCCAGCCGGTGAGTGCGCGTGCCTGCGCGAGGTTGGTGTTGGTAAAGCGAAAACCAACGCCCTGGACTTGCCCCGCCCAGCGCAGGAAGTAGCGCAGGGGGGTGTCTTGAGTGGCCTCGTCGCTTGCGAGCACAGTAAGCCTGCGGCGCAGCTCGAGCTCAACGTTTGATGGTTTTTGAGGCTCTCGACTGCCGCCGGAGAAGAACTTGTCAAAAAAGCCCATCGCTAGGCCTGCTTGACTGAATCGGCGGGGAAGGTAATGCCGGCCTGCTGACGCACGGCATCCATGATGCGCAGTGAGACAAGCGTGACATCGCGATAGTGGCCAAGCTCATGGCGCCCCGCCGGGGTCTCCCAGATCTCTTCCTTAACGTTATCGATGCCTCCGATGGCGGTGATAAAGTCTGCGAGTTCGTATTCCATAGTGTTGCTCGATTTGGGCAGGTCGAGCACGCGGCCGTTGTCGCCCTGTTCGCGCGGTGCCTCGGTCGCCGAGCCGCGTACGACGTCGCCGCGATAATCGATGCGGACGTTGCGGGGCGTGGACAGATGGTCGATCTGGATAGTGCCACGCTCGCCTTCGATCTGCGAGGGCAGCAGGTCATTCGTAATTTTGGAGTGCGCGAGCTCGACGGAGATACGGCCACCGCCATAGCTGGCGAGAATGGAACCGCAACCGTCGATGGGGCCATGGGTGAGCTCTTGCGTTGAGGGGTCGAGCAGCGTGGTCATGCTGGTGAGACCAGAGGGCATGCCGAAAATCTCGACCATGGGCTCGACGGCGTAGATGCCAATGTCCATGAGGGAACCCGATGCCATATTGCAGTCGAAGATATTGGTGGCGCGTCCAGCGAGGATTTCGTTGTAGCGTGAGGAATACTTGCCAAAGCGCAGTGAGGCGCGGCGAATGGGCGCAATTTCGCCCAGAGCGTCCTCAATGGCGTGGAAGGCGGGGTCGTGAAGCGGGCGCATGGCCTCGAGGGCCACGACACCTGCTGCCTCGGCAGCGCGGAAGACTTCCAGCGCCTGCGCTTCGGTGGCACAGAAGGGCTTCTCGACGATGACATGCTTGCCACCGGCGATGCAGGCGAGCGCCTGCTCGTGATGGAGCGCGTTGGGGCTGCCGATGTAGACGGCATCGACGTCGTCGGCGGACGCGAGCTCGTCGAGTGCGGTGAAGTTGCGTTCGCCGCCGTGCTCGGCGGTAAACGCGGCGCCGCGCTCGGCATTGCGCGAGAGCGTGCCTACGAATACAGTCTGGTCGTTGGCATTGACGACTTGGATAAAGTCGTCGGTGATCATGGATGTGCCGATGGTCGTTATACGCAGCATGTATCCCCCTCGTGCCGTTCGGTTTACAGGATGAGTGTAGCGCGAAGGGGCAGGAAATAGCGTACGAAAACGCCGTTACAGGTCGCTCTCGTTAAAGCCGGTGTCGATATCGAGGTTGGCCCCGTCGGCCGCCGTGGTGGCGAGCTCGTCGCAGCGCTCGTTGAGCTCATGGCCGGCGTGACCCTTAACCCAGATGAACTCAACCTTGTGCTTGCTCTTTGCGGTGAGTAGGCGCTCCCACAGATCGCGGTTCTTGACGGGCTGCTTGTTGGCGGTCTTCCAGCCGCGTTTTTTCCATCCGTCAATCCAGTGCTTGTTGAAGGCGTTAACGACGTACTGCGAATCGGAATGGACTTCGACGTCGCAGGGGCGGTTGAGCGCCTCGAGTGCCACGATAACGGCCATGAGCTCCATGCGGTTGTTGGTGGTCTTGGCGTAGCCGCGCGAAAGCTCAGAGGTGAAGGTCTTGCCGGCGGGGTTGGTGTATTTGAGCACGGCGCCGTAGCCGCCGCGTCCCGGATTTGATCGGGCCGAGCCGTCGGTATAGATGATGACCTTCACATGGTTCCTTTCGTTGGGTACGTTTCGCGTGAGTGACCATTGTAGCGCCATGCCCGCCGGGGGCTAGCAATCTACGATTTCTACCCCGTCTTCCGACAGTTGGTTGGCATGGATGATGCGGTTGAGCTCGTCGAGGTATTGCTGCAAGAGGGGAGAGGGCTTGCGGTCGTCATGCATGATGTAGCCCACATGCATCGTCGGGGCGTCTGCCAGGGGGATCGAGGCCATGCCCCACTGCATTTCGCTGGAGAGTACGCCGGTCGACAGCGCATAGCCGTTCGAGGTGATAAGCAGGTTGGTGAGCGTCCCGCGGTCGGATACGCGGATATTGCGGTTGCAGGGAATATAGCTAAACGGTTCCTCGGCGTAATAGAAGGAGTTCGAGGTTCCCTGCTCAAAGCTGTAGCGCGTATAGGGCGTGAGGTCGGCAAGGGACAGCTGCGAACGGCGTGCGAGCGGGTGGCGTTCGCTGACGAACACGTGGACTTTTGCATTAAAGAGGGGATGAAAGCTCGCTCGGGCATCGGTAAAGGCCTTCTGCAAGACACGGGTATTAAAGTCATCCAGATAGAGGATGCCGATATCGCTGCGAAACGCGCGCACGTCGTCGATAATCTGCGCTGTGGTGGTCTCGCGCATGATGAACTCGAACTTGCTGTCGCGGCAGCGCTCGACCACGTTGACAAAGGCCTCGACCGAAAAGGCGTAGTGTTGGGCGGAAATGGCGAGGCGGGCTTGCGGGGTACCGCCGTCCTCGTAGCGGGCCTCGAGCATGTCGGCCTGCTCTACGACCTGGCGTGCATAACCCAAAAGCTCGGTGCCGTCGTTGGTGAGTGCAACACCGCGGCTGGAGCGCGTAAAGATTTCGATATGAAGTTCCTGCTCCAGGCTTTTGACGGCATTGGAGATATTGGACTGTGCCGTATAGAGGCGCTGGGCTGCGGCGTTGATCGAACCGGATTCTGCCACGGCGATCAAAAAGCGAAGCTGTTGGAGGGTCATCGGCGCCCGTCCTTTCGATAGCTATCTATAAAACCGATAACAGGTTAGCGCTTTTAAGTGATTGACCGAGGGAAACAATGCTCGTACTATTCAAAACACACAAAGGCGGTAGGTAATTAAGCCAACCACGGAACCGGGATGCGAAAGGAGGCCCGCATATGAATTGCTTACCAAGACGAATGCCGGGCTCCTGTTTGCGCCCGTTGGCGTAATCAGGAGATAGCGACTTACTTCTCTCACTCTTATTACTTTTGTTCGATCAAGGAGATCATCATGAGCCAGTTCATCAACAACCCCGAGCACACCTTTGGTTTCGATACCCTGCAGCTGCACGTTGGCCAGGAGAGCGCCGATCCCGCATCCGACTCCCGTGCCGTGCCTATCTACCAGACCACGAGCTATGTGTTCCGCAACTCCCAGCACGCCGCCGACCGCTTTGGTCTTGCCGACGCCGGTAACATCTACGGCCGTCTGACCAACTCCACCCAGGGCGTCTTCGAGGACCGTATCGCCGCCCTCGAGGGTGGCGTGGCAGGTCTTGCCGTCGCCTCTGGCGCCGCCGCCATCACCTATACCCTGCAGGCTCTTGCCCAGGCCGGTGACCACGTGGTGGCTCAGAAGACCATCTACGGTGGCTCCTACAACCTGCTGGAGCATACGCTCTCCCAGTTTGGCGTCGAGACCACGTTTGTCGATGCCCATAACCTGGAAGAGGTCGAGGGTGCCATCAAGGACAACACCACGGTCATCTATCTCGAGACGCTCGGCAACCCCAACTCCGACATCCCCAACATCGACGCCATCTCCGAGATCGCCAAGAAGCGCGGTCTGCCGGTTGTCGTCGATAACACCTTCGGCACCCCGTATCTGTTCCGTCCGCTGGAGCATGGTGCCAACATCGTCGTCCACTCCGCAACCAAGTTCATCGGTGGCCACGGCACCTCGCTGGGCGGTGTGATTGTCGATGGCGGCAACTTTGACTGGAAGGCGAGCGGCAAGTATGCGCAGGTCGCCGAGCCCAATCCCTCCTACCATGGCGTCTCGTTTGCCGAGGCTGCCGGCCCTGCCGCCTTCGCGACCTATGTCCGCGCCATCCTGCTTCGTGACGAGGGTGCCTGCATCAGCCCGTTTAACGCATGGGTCCTGCTCCAGGGCACCGAGACCCTGTCTCTGCGCGTCGACCGCCATGTCGAGAACACCAAAAAGGTCGTTGAGTTCCTGACCGGGGACAGCCATGTTGCCAAGGTGAACCACCCGAGCCTGCCTGAGCACCCCGATCACGAGCTCTATCAGAAGTACTTCCCCCGTGGCGGTGCTTCGATCTTTACCTTTGAGATTAAGGGTGGCCAGGAGGCAGCCTGGAAGTTCATCGATCATCTGCAGGTGTTCTCGCTGCTCGCCAACGTGGCCGACGTCAAGTCGCTCGTCGTACACCCGGCTACCACCACGCACTCCCAGCTTTCTGCCGAGGAGCTCGCCGAGCAGAACATCACGCCCTCCACGATCCGTCTTTCCATCGGTACCGAGAACGCCGAGGATATCATTTGGGATCTGAAGCAGGCCTTCGCCGCGCTGGACGAGTAAGGCGACTTGTGCAAGGACCCCTTGCGACTCGATAGGTATAACTGCATAAAATGCCTGCTCAAGGCGCCTGTGTGAACTATGGTTGCACAGGCGCCTTTTTTGCATAGAGAGGGTGCAAAAACAGGGTTTTTGGCACGCTTTATGCATTCGAGTTGTGGAAAACTCCTGTTAAGAGGATGTGAGTTTTACGCAATTGACGTGCGCCTTTTGAGTAAAACCGCAGGTCGCGATTTGCTCGGGGTACTATGCAGCGCGATCGAATCACACGCAGCTCAAACGCAGCAAAAACGCACTACGGAGGTTTCCAGCTACATGAGGATCGATTCACGAAAACCGAAAGCCGCCGCCCTTTCCGCCGCTCTGACCGTGGCACTTTTGGCGGGCGCCGGTGCAACTGATGCCCACGCCGCAACACTGTCCGATACGGTTGGATCTACTCCGTCCGAGACGACGCTGGTACAGCCCGTTGACTATCGCGGCGATGGTTATGGTTCCATGCAGGAGTGGAACGCCTCGATGGAGGCCAAGCGCGATTCCCTGGAGATGCGCGCTCAGATCATCATGAACATGTACGGTGACTATGCCACCGATGACGAGCGCGCTGTGCTGCAGGGTTGCATCGACGGCGCGGGTAGCCTGTTGACGATGGGGGAGGTCGACGCCAAGTCGACCGAGCTCGATGAGCTGCGCATTGCGCTTGAGGATGCCAAGCGCAATGCGCTCGAGGCTGCCGCCGAGGCGGAGGCTGCCGAGGTCGCCCAGGCTTCGTACTACAACGCCGGTTACACTCCGTCCTACGCGTCTGCCGCGTCCTACGCGAACGGATCGGGCCTGACGCGCTCTGCGGGTGTCAATAACTACAACGGGCGCCGCGAGACCTATTACAGCAGCAATGTGCTTTATCACTATCGCACGGGCGAATGGACTCAGGATTCTGAGGGCTTCTGGCGCGATTCCGACGGCTATTACGTTGTTGCCGCGGGCGATATGGCCCAGGGCTCGACCTTTACGGGCTCCAAGGGTGATTGCAAGGTCTATGACTCCGGTTGCGCTGCCGGAACCACCGACTACTACACCGGTTGGTAATTTTTCTGCATCACGGATATTTGGCGGACGGGCGTCTTTACCGAGCTTTAGGGCAACGTAAGGACGTCCGTTCTATGTATGCGTTTGAGTTAACAGAGCCCTTACCGTGGCGGTACGCTGGGCGTATGGATGCGGGGCACACTGGTTCTTGAGAAATAAGGTCTTTCTCTTGGAGGAAGTGGTCTTGTGAATGCTCGAGATATTGCCGTTGCCGCCGTCGCGTTGATGCTTGGTTGCCTTGGTCCTACGGCCGCGCTCGTCGCGGGTATGCAGGGGTCTTGTGGGGCTGCCTCTATCGTGGTTGGCGTGTTGATCGCGGCCGCGCTGCTGGGAAGTGCGGGTGTAGCCCTTTGTCGCGACGATGAGGGCCAGGCGTCGGAGTCGCAGCTCTAACCGTTGTGAAGCTGATTTTTGGTCAAAGATGAAAAAGGAAGCCGCCGCGAGGGGAGTGCCCCTTGCGGCGGCTTTACCATTGGATCTGTTGGCTGCAGTATGCCGAGCACTACCAGCTGCCTTCTATTTCGCGAATCCTCTGGTAGAGCCAATCGTTTTGCGGCACTTGGATATCGTGTTTGGCGGCCAGGCGGCAAATGGTGCCCGCGAACTCATCAACCTCGGTTTTGCGCCTTGCGATGCGGTCCTGCGCCATCGAGGGCATACCGGTGGGGTCGATTCCCTCGATGAGGTGCACCATTTGCGTCAGGTCTGCCTCGGTCAGCTCAACGCCCTCGGCGTTGGCAACCGCAAGCGCCTCGCGCATGGCGGAGACAAAACAGCGGCGCTGCTCGGAGCCCGGCTCCGTGGCGCTTCCGTAGGTCCCGCCGTAGGCCATGCAGGTCTGGTTGATGCCGTCGTTGAGCATGAGTTTGGCCCACATGCGGTGGGCGATGTCGTCCTCGACGGTATGGGCGATGCCGCAGCGCGTATAGAGCTCGTCGATAGCGGCGACAGTCGCGGGGTCGGTGCCCGCTGCCGCGCCAAAGCGAATCTCGCCCGCATTGGTAAAGGTGAGCGCGCCGTTGAGGAACACGGCGTCCATGCCCTGGCAGATACCAAGAACGGTATGCTCCCAGCCAAAGCGTTCGGCAATCTTTTGCTCGCTCGTAATGCCGTTGCACAGCGAGGCGATGAGCGTGTTGGGTCCCACGACACGCTCCATAGTCTTGAGTGCTTGGTCGAGACCGGTGGTCTTGACCGTCAGGATGACCAGATCGGCGGGTGTCGCCTCGCTGGCGCGGACGGACGTGAGATCGCAGGGCTTGCCGTTGACGGTGAGCGCGTCGTTCGCATGGCGCTCAAAGCGAGCGTCGTCCATGACGTATTCGACGGCGTCGTTGCCGAGGGCCTTGGCAATCATGCTGCCGTAGAGCAGGCCGACGCCGCCCTTGCCGATAAAGGCGACCTTGTTGATCTGCATGTGAATCATCTCCCCATGTAAAAGGCGCCCGCGTAAGGGGCGCCTGATGGATTGTATGCTGCCAAGGTGATTGGTGGGTGCGCGGGGCGGCTGTTATGAAAAAGAAACGTTTGTCTGGACGTTACGCTGCGGGGCAGACCGCAAAGACATGCGCGTGGTCATGCCCGGCTCCTTTCATCGGGCTTTTTGCTGATGTTAAAGCGGTGCCGTGACAGCTCGATTTCTGCTGCGTTACGATACGTTCTCGATTGCGATTCCACGATGTTTCGGCTGCGTGACCATTGTGTTTCGCCTTGCCGGGGCGCTGATGGCGAAGGGAGGGGCCGTGCAATACCGTGTTGACCCCAAAAGTGGTAACCGAATATCCGCTCTGGGTCTGGGCTGCATGAGGTTTCCCGGTGCGCCGGGACATCCCGATGCGAAGACGGCCGATGCCATCATCTCCCGTGCGGTGGAGCAGGGGATTAATTATCTGGACACGGCCTATCTCTATCCCGGCAACGAGGCTTGCGTGGGCGCTTCGCTTGAACGCCTGGGCTTGCGCGACCAGGTTTTGCTCGCAACCAAGCTGCCGCATGCTTCGTGCAAATGCGCGGAGGATTTCGATCGGTTTTTCGACGAGCAGCTGCGCCGCCTGCAGACCGACCATATCGACTATTACCTTATGCACAACATCACCTCGCCTGCGCAGTGGGAGCGCGTGGTGGCGCTGGGCATCGAGGACTGGATCGCGCAGCAAAAGGCTGCAGGGCGTATTCGTCAGATAGGCTTTTCGTACCACGGCAGCGCGGCGGACTTCCTTACGATGCTCGATGCGTATGAGTGGGACTTTTGCCAGATTCAGTACAACTACGCTGGAGAGCGATATCAGGCGGGAACGGCGGGGCTCATGGCCGCCGCCGAGCGAGGTCTCGCGGTGTTTGTGATGGAGCCGCTTTTGGGCGGACGCTTGGCAGGCAAATTGCCTCCGCGGGCGCGCGCTGTTCTCGATGGTGCATGCGATCGACATTTGCATACGCCTGCCGCTTGGGGGCTCTCGTGGGTGTGGAATCATCCCCAGGTGACCATGTTGCTTTCTGGTATGACCGATACCGCGCAGGTGGACGAGAATTCGTCACTGGCAGACCTCGCGTTGCCGAATTCGATGACGGCCAACCAGCTCGACACGATTGCGCGCGTGTTGATGGAGTTTGAGAAATCGAACCGTGTGCCCTGCACGGGATGCGGCTACTGCATGCCATGTCCCAAGGGTATTAACATTCCCGGCTGCTTTGCCGCTTACAACGCGAGTTACGCGCACAGCTGGTTTACGGGGCTGTCTCAATACTTTACGGCGAGCGCGGTGCGCACAAGCGAAGCCAAGCTGGTGAGCAATTGCGTCAAGTGCGGCAAATGCACGCGCCACTGCCCGCAGCATATCGATATCCCCGAGCGTCTCGATGACGTGCGCCGACGCTTCCAGCCGGGCCCCGTGACGGCGGTGCTTAAGGCCTTCGGCAAAACGCGCTCCTCATGACCCTTTTATAACTTGCGGTGGAATAGTTCCTGTTTGCGGCAGAATAGGGGCCAAACAGGAACTATTTCACCGCAACTGAAGGGGGCTGTCGTGGGCCATCGGGATTCATGTGATGATTTGCGTGAGGTTCGTTGGGGCATTTTGGGTGCCGGACACATTTCTCATCGATTTGCATCGTCGCTCAAGAAGGTCGACGGGGCACGGCTGGTGGCTGCGGCCGGTCGCACTCCTGCACATGTCGAGGAATTTTGCCGAGCGTTTTCGATCGATGCTGCGCATGGCCACGCCTCGGTCGACGATAACGGCAATGCGGCTTATGACGCGCTGATTGCCGACCCCGATGTCGACGCAATCTACTTGGCTCTTCCGCATGGCATGCATACGCGTTGGGCCTGTCGCGCGCTGCGCGCCGGAAAGGCCGTGCTGTGCGAAAAGCCGGCCGTTTTGAGTGAGGAAGAGGCTCTCTCGATTGCCTCCACCTCTCGTGAGCGCGGCGTGCTGTTTATGGAGGCGATGAAGAATCGGTTTTGCCCGATGCGCACTCGCGTGAAGGACTTGCTTGCGTCGGGTGAGCTTGGCCGTATTGTCTCGATTGAAAGCGTGCAAAAGCTCGATTACGGCGAGCCTCCTTCGGGCTATCTGCTTGATTCGTTGCAGGGCGGCTGTCTATATGACATGGGCTGCTATGCGGTCGGTTGGTTTGAGGATTTGCTCGCGGGCGCGTGCGAGGTTTCATCCCGTGAAGTTCGCTGGCGTGACGTATCGGGCGGCCGCGTCGATTGGGCCGACGAGATCCGTATGAGCGTCGGCGGTATACCCATTCATATGGTGTGCGACGGCAAAGCAACATATGAAAGCCGCTTAACGATTGCCTGTGAGCGGGGCTCGTTGGAAATCGAGCGTCTCCATCGCCCCGAGCTCGCCCATGTGAAGTATTCCGACGGTCGAATGCTCGAAATAAATGCCCCGTTTGAGATCGATGATTTCTACGGCGAAATCCAGCATGCGACCCAGCTCATCCGGGCGGGGAAACTCGAGAGTCCCGTCATGCCCCTTGCCGCCACGCAGCACTGTGCGCACATCATCGATGCGATCCGTCTAGCCCTCTAGGACTTGGCGCTGACGCGCAGGGGATCATGACGCCGGCGCCCGTGGTGCCTGGCGGCCCACATCTCTGATGCCCCTTTTATAACTTGCGGTGGAATACGGTCTGTTTGCGCCAAAATAAGGCACCAATAGACCGTATTTCACCGCAACTGATGAGGGGGAGTTGGAGATGCTGACGATCGGGTGTCATCTTTCGACGACGAAGGGCTATCGGGCGATGGGGGAGACGGCGCTGTCCATTGGCGCCAATACCTTTGCATTCTTTACGCGCAACCCGCGCGGTGGCAAGGCAAAAGAACTTGACATGGATGACGTGGCGGCTCTGCGCGAGCTTATGGCGCAAAACGACTTTGGACCGCTGGTGGCGCATGCCCCGTATACCTACAACCCCTGTTCTGCCAAAGAGCGGGCGCGCGAGTTTGCCTTGGAGGCAATGGCCGAGGACTTGCAGCGTCTGGAAGCACTGCCCGGCAACTACTACAACTTCCACCCCGGTGCGCATGTGGGACAGGGGGCAGACGTCGGCATTCAGATGATTGTCGACACGCTGTGCCAGGTGATGTTTGAGGGACAGCAGACGACGGTATTGCTTGAGACCATGGCAGGCAAGGGCACCGAGGTGGGCCGTAGCTTTGAAGAACTGGCGTGCATTATCGAGGGCGTTGCCGCCAAGTGCCCAGAGCTGTCCGATAAGCTGGGCGTTTGTTTGGACACCTGCCATGTGAGCGATGCCGGCTACGACATCATCCATGATCTGGACGGCGTACTCGACGAGTTCGACCGCGTGGTGGGTATCGATCGCTTGCATGCCGTACACATCAACGATTCGAAGAACCCTTGTGGCGCCCATAAAGATCGTCACGAGTGCATCGGCAAGGGATACCTTGGCGGCGAGGAATTTGGTGGCGGTATGCAGGTTATGCAGAATATTGTATCGAATGGCCGTTTGCGTTCGCTGCCGTTTATTTTGGAGACTCCGAACGAACTTGCAGGTTATGCAGCTGAAATTAGACTATTAAGGTCATTGCAGCAGTAACGACTGTCACAAAGTAGAGTATTCAATTCACGTTATGGGTTTGTTTCAATCAGTTTTCTCATTGCAGATTCGTAATTCCGGGTGCATAATAGCCAACAGTTTTTGCAGACCTCTGAATCAAACGAGGTCACCGGAAGGAGACTGATTATGAAGCTGAAGAAGCTTGGCGCATTTGCCGCCACGGGTGCTATGGCGCTCGCCCTCGCTCTGACGGGCTGCGGCTCGTCCAACGCCACCTCTGGTTCTAATGCCGGTTCCAGCAGCTCTGACGACGCTAAGGTCGAGAAGGTCGACGGCTCCAAGGAGTACGCGCTCGTCAAGGACGGTACGCTGACCGTCGGCACCTCTGCCGAGTACGCTCCGTTTGAGTACAAGGATGACAACGGCGATTATCAGGGCTTTGACCTTGAGCTCATCAAGGCTATCGGCGACAAGCTGGGCCTGGATGTCGAGTATGTCAACAATGACTTTGACACGCTGGTTCCGGGCGTCGCTTCGGGCGCCAAATATGACGTTTCCATCGCGGCTATCACCGACACGCCCGAGCGTGAGAAGGAAGTCACTTTCTCCGATTCCTACTACATGGACGATCAGGCTATCGTGACCAAGGTCGATAACACCGACATCACGGCCGACAACTACAGCGAGAAGCTCAACAACGCCGATGCTACCATCATCGTCCAGTCTGGCTCGACCGCCGAGTCTTTTGCCCAGGAGAACTTCCCCAAGGCCAAGATTGTCCCCTACAAGGACGCCACCGAGTGCTTCAGCGCCCTGCAGTCCGATAAGGGCGACGCCGTAGTCACCAACCGCTCCGTTGCCAGCCAGCTGACCGCCGAGCAGTTCAACACCTGCCAGACCATTAAGCAGATTAGCACCGGCGAGGAGTACGCCATCGCCATCAACCAGGGCAACACCAAGCTCAAGGACGACATCAACCAGGCCATCAAGGACCTGACCGATGACGGTACCGTTGACGCCCTCATGGCTAAGTACAACATCAAGTAAAATAGCTACTTGATTGCTCGCGGGCCCTTTCCGCTTTGGCGGAGAGGGCCTTTGCGCTTCTCTTGACGGAGAGCATTTCCGTCTCGTTTTGCCGACAACTTCTACGATAGGAGCCACCTTGTCTCGACTGAACAAAGGGGCTGCGGAGCAGCGTTTTCCACTGCCCGCCTTGCTCCAAAAGCTAGTCTGCGTCATGGCCGTGGCGCTCGCGCTGGTGTGTGTGGGGACATATGCGCCCACGACCGCCCAGGCGCTTGAGACCGCAAAGATTACCGCTCGACCCAACACCGGTTCGGGCAGCGCTGTGGTCGGCGGTACCGAGACGCGCATTACCTGGGAGGTCCAGGCCGATGCCGATGAGGAGCTGAGCGGTCTTTCTTTGACGTTTGTCGACGGCACGACGTTTGGTACCGATGACACGCGATTGACGATGCTCTCGGGCGAGGACCTCATGGATCGTACGCCCATGAAACCCACGTGCAAGGCTGATGGCCAGACGCTCAAGATTGACTTTGGCGAGACGGCGCCTGCCGGCGGCTTTTTCCGTGTCGAGGTTTACGGCGTGACCTTCCCCGTCGAGGGCGGCGATGAGGCCTTTAGCGGCACCTATACGCTCGCCGACGGTTCGACCAAGAAGATTTCAAAAATTCCTTCCGTCGAGATCAAGGGCGTGACGGCCTTCGATAACTTCCTGGCCGATCTTAAGGAGCAGCCGTGGGTCGAGGCCTGGAACTCCAATATGTTCCTGCGCCTGTTCTTGAACCCGGTCATTTTGGTCCAAAGCCTGCCGATCGTCTTTAAGGGCTTCCTTATGTCGCTCTCGATCGTGCTTGTGGCGTTTCCGCTGGCAATTCCCTTCGGTTTCGCCCTGTCGCTCATGCGCATATCCAAGTCGCGCATCCTGCGTTGCCTTGCCGGCATCTATGTGAATATCATCCGCGGTACGCCGGCGTTCCTGCAGATCTATATCGCGTTCTTCGGTCTGCCGTTGGCCGGCGTCAAGGTGGACGACTATGTCTTGGGCGTTATCGTCATGGCCATGAATTCGTCTGCCTATCTGTGTGAGATCTTCCGCGCCGGTATTCAGTCGATCCCCAAGGGCCAAAACGAGGCTGCGCGTTCGCTGGGCATGAACGCGTTCCAGACGCTGCTCTATGTCATGATTCCGCAGACGTTCCGCAATGTTTTGCCTACGCTGACCAGCGAGTTTATCTTGCTTTACAAGGATACGTCGCTGCTTGCCGCCGTGGGTGTGGTCGAGATCGTCATGAACGCCCGTACCATCGTGGCCACGACGGGCTCCATTACACCGTACGTGGTTGCCGCCCTGTTCTATCTGGTCATCACCCTGCCGCTTGCGCGCTTGGTGAGCGGTCTTGAGGCGAGACTGCTGGGTACGGCCGAAACCAAAAAGAAGCGTCCCACCAAGAGCGCCGGGCAGGTTGTCGCGACGCCTGCCGATCACATCGCCGGTCTGTAAGGAGGTCCTATCATGAGCGAAACCAATAACTCGAACGAGGTCGTCGTCAGCATCAAGAACCTCCAGAAGGCCTTTGGCGATAACGTGGTCCTGCGCGATATCGATCTGGATGTGCACAAGGGCGAGGTCGTCGTAGTCCTGGGTCCTTCGGGCTCGGGCAAGTCGACGATGCTTCGCTGCATCAATCGTCTGGAGCATCCTACGAGTGGTTCGATTGTCGTTGAGGGCGTGGATGTGTGCGCCAAGGGTGTCGACCTCAACAAAGTGCGTACGCACCTGGGCATGGTCTTTCAGCAGTTCAACCTGTTCCCGCACTTGTCGGTCAAAAAGAACGTCATGCTTGCGCAACAAAAGGTGCTCAAGCGCAGCAAGGAAGAGGCCGAGAAGATCGCCGTCGAGGAGCTGACCAAGGTCGGTCTTGCCGAGCGCATCGATTTTATGCCGAGTCAGCTTTCGGGCGGCCAGCAGCAGCGCGTTGCCATCGCCCGCGCCCTGTCGATGAACCCGCACGTCATGCTCTTTGACGAGGCCACCTCGGCGCTCGACCCTGAGCTCGTGCGCGACGTCCTGGGCGTCATGCGCGACCTGGCGCACGACGGTATGACCATGATCGTCGTGACGCACGAGATGGGCTTTGCCCGCGATGTCGCCGACCGCGTCGTCTTTATGGACGGTGGCGTCATTGTGGAAGAGGGTACGCCGAGCGAGGTCTTCGACCATCCTAAGAGCGAGCGCACCAAGGCGTTCTTGGGCAATATCTCGTAGCCGGTTGATGTAACTGCCGTTACAAAAGAGCGGGGGCTGGACTTGAATCCAGCCCCCGCTCTTTTGTAGGGATGGGGATGTGCTTTGATGCAGGCTCTTTTGGAAGCCCTGGGTTCGTTACGCGAGCTCGGCTCCGAGGGCCTTGCAAGCGGTCTCGCCCTCGTCGTCGGGCACGTCGTAGCAGATGGTGGAGTCCACGACGTTGACGCCGGCATCGTCGGCGTCGGCCTTCCAGTTGTCCATCCACTCGCCCTCGGCCCACGAATAGGAGCCAAAGAGGACGACCTTCTTGTCACCGAGAGTCTCCTTGACCTCGTCCCACATCGGCTGGAACTCATCGTACTCGAGTTCCTCGGAGCCCATGGCTGGGCAGCCGAAGGCGAAGGCATCATATTCGGCGGCCTTGTCGGCAGAGAAGTCGGCGCAGGGGATGACCTCAGTCTCGGCGCCCGCGGACGTGGCGCCTTCGGCGACGAGGTTTGCCATGGCCTCGGTGTTGCCCGTGCCGCTCCAGTAGACGACGGCGATCTTGCTCATGTTGAGTCCTTTCAGTTGTGCGGCAGGTTGCCGCGGCTTCTATGTTCTATCGGGTTGCCTGGGCAAGTTGCGCCAAGCTGCAGCCCTGCTGATAGACAAAGGTGAGGTATTGAGTGCAAGCGCGGTAGGCGTCAAACATCGCAAGCGCTTGCTCGACATTCGTGTAGACCTTCCAAGCTCCAAAGACCTTGTAGTTCTCGCCGCGCTGGACGATAAACTCGTGCACGTCGTCGTAGGGATATCCGAGGAAGTAGCCTATTTCGTGCGGAAACTCGCAGGTACAGTCGTTGCTGCAGCTAGCTTGCTGGGGTAGTGCGCATCGAGTCTGGCTACAGGCGCATTCCGCGACGTTATTGCTCGCGAGCGTGATGCGTGATGCCAAATGCACAAGGCATGTCGAAAGGTCTCTTGTGTCGTAGCCTTCCGAGGCGAGCGCCGTTTGGGCGCGAGGGTCTGCGAAATAGGTGGTGAGGCTTTTGGCTCGGTACATATACACGAGCGCTCCGCAGGGCCGCCAGACCAAAACACTCAGGTGGATACCGAACGGGTCAAGCTCGCGATTGCACTGGGCGACAACGTTGAGCAGGCGTGCTCGGCGTTCTGCGATGGTTTCGGTTGCGGTCGAGCCGTCCCCGTGGGCATAGGTGCCTGGATAGGTAAAGAGCGATGCCGGCTTGATGCCCGCGAGCGTGGGAGAGCAGTTGCGCACGACTGCTGCCTGAAACGTTGGGATGTCTATGGTTCGAGTCACGGCGCTCCTTACAGATCTAAACTGTTAGCCTAGGAAAACTTATACACGAAAGTAAGCCATGGTCAACAAAAAAGTTTGAAGCGGGAAACTAATTGACCGAACGGACATGATTTTGGGTTAAGATGGGGACACCCCATGGGGGTATCTAGATAGGGTTACTTGAAAGGGGAACGCATGAGTGACTTGCTCAACCCTGCGAATCTCATCGTGCTGGCCGTCATTGCCGTCGGTTTGTATTTTGGGTTGCGTCGCATTGCCGCTTCGACTCGCGGAAAGAGCTGCTGCAGTGACGGCGCGAGCGGAAAGAAGGCCAAGAAGGTCGTGGTCGGGGATACCGATGCGTCGCACTATTCCTATAGCGAGGAGCTGCTCATCGGCGGTATGAGTTGCGATGGCTGCGCTCAGAACGTGGCCAATGCCCTGAATGCGCTGGATGGCGTGTGGGCAACGGTGACGTATACGGACCACACGGCACGCGTGCGCTCTAAGCAGCCGATCGATCGCGGTGTCCTCGAGACGGCCGTGAAAGACGCGGGCTACTACGTCATGACGCTGTAAGCGCCGCCCTAGATGCGCTTCCTTGTCTAGGCTCGTCCGTGCAGTTCGATGTCCTGGATATCGTCGAAGTCGATGGCGATGTCCTTGAGTTTGAGGAGCTTGAACGCGGGAAGCACTTCGTCGAGAATGCCGGTGCGGCTACGATAGCCGTATGTATCGTAATAGGTGACGCGCACCAAGTCGCCGCGTTTGAGGCCCTCGAGCTTTTTCGAAAGCTCGAGGGCTTTTTCTTCCGTGAGTTCGCATTTGAGCTCAACAGTGATCTCTTGTTTGCGCACGAGCTCGTAGTATCCCGTGAGGGCGGCAAAGGGCATAAACTGTGCGGCGCGGTTGGCGCGTACGGCACCGTTGGCAGTGAGGTTGGGGTCGGCGGCGCGGCGTCTGCCCTCGGGGTCCGCCAGGCGCTCGAAGGCGGTCGGCGGGCGCACGGGCTGTTGTTTGGGTTTAGGCACGGTGTCCTCCAACTTGTTCGTTGCGTTCGCGCGCGGTGGCGCCGGCGGTAAAGCTTAATCCCTTGACGAGCGCGTTCTTGCCGTACTTGCCTTTCACGGCCAGGACGGCGCGCGCCAGGTCCCGCTCGCGCTCATCGGCCTCGATATCGCTAAACAGATCGATGGTGGCAAATTCTTCGGGCACCAGATTGCCAAAGCCCAGATTGATTCGCTTGACCGGTCGTTTAGGGTCGACCGTTTGCGCCCAGAGCTCATCGAAATAGCCCATGATCTTCTTAAACGAATTGGTGCGCTCGGGCAGCTTGCGCGAGGCGTTGGAGTGCGCAAAGAGCGCGGCATAGCCACCACGCGGTTTGCCGCCATGCTCTCCCACAAAGATGCCATCGATTGCCTGCGCTTCGCGCACCAGGCGACGCCTTTCGTCATCGCACTGGACGGGCTTGGGCGCACGGGGTGCGAGCTCGGGGCCGGCGGTTGCGGTGGGTTCGATGCTCGACGTACTCGAGCGCAGGTGTCCGCATCCGTCCACATATTGTGCAGTACCGCTGGCATCAAGCCTGCGGATGTCGGCGCGCTCGCTCGCGTAGCCCACAAAGAGCGAGATGCTGTCACATACCACGTGCTTATCGACCAAGTCCAGCACGGCACTGTCGACCATCTCGCGCAAGACGGTGTAGGCCTGCTCGTAGGCATAGCCCTTCGAGAGCACCTGTCCTGTAGTGGTCGAAGTTGCTTGCGGGCGATAGGCTTGGATATCGGCGATGGTTGTCGGCTCGCGTCCGAAGGCGTGGTCGATGAGATACTCGGCATTGACGCCGAGTTCGTCGTAAAGCAGGTTTTCGTCGAGCGCCGCGACGCCCATCAGATCGTAGACGCCGTATTTTTCGAGTCGTGCTGCCACGCCGGGGCCGATGCCCCAGATATCGGTGATGGGACGATGGGGCCAGATTTCCTTGCGAAAGGTCTCGTCGTCGAGTATGCCGATGCGGCTGGGTACGTGCTTGGCGGTGATATCGAGTGCCACCTTGGCCTGGAATAGGTTGGGGCCGATGCCGACCGTCGCCGTGATGCCGGTGCGCGCCAAGACCTCGTCGCGCAGCGTGCAGGCGAGCCCTTCCGCATCTGTGTGATAGAGGTCCAGATAGGGCGTCACGTCGATAAAGCATTCGTCGATGGAATAGACGTGAACGTCTTGCGGACTGACGTATTCCAGATAGATGCCGTAGATTTTCGCCGACACTTCCATGTAATGCTGCATGCGCGGTACGGCCTTGATGTAGTCGATACCGTCGGGAATCTCGAACAGACGGCAGCGGTTGTGTATCCCGAGGTCCTTCATGGCCTGTGTGATGGCGAGGCAGATGGTCGTGCGCCCGCGCGATTCGTCGGCAACGACCAGGCACGTAGTGAGCGGGTCGAGCCCACGATCGACGCACTCGACGCTGGCATAAAACGTCTTGAGGTCGATGCAGATGTAGGTGTGCTGCTCGTGTGCCATCCGAGCCTCCCATCAAACACATGTTCTTATCGAATGCATGTTCGATAATACCCGCTCGTCCGGACATCGTCAAAACCTGCCAAAAAGGGACTGGTTTGTTTTGGTAGGTATGGCCGTGCGGCTGCATCGGGTTTTAACGCAGCTCTAAAGAGTGCGAAACAGCTCGGAAAACCTCGCTTCGTAGCATGAGCCTAACGATTGGTGCCACCTACATGCACGGAAGGGTTGTGGATACGATGGTCAACTATGGGTTTGGTATGCCGACGCGCCTTGTTGCGGATGGAGACGTGGCTCGCTGGTGTGGACGACTGGTCGCTCACTACGGTGGCACCAAGGCGCTGGTCGTGCTGGGCGGTGACAAGCATACGCGCGATGAGCTTGTCTCGGCGGCACTTGGCTCGCTTGATCGAGCCCTACTCGAGCGTGTACTTTTCCGCTGCGGCTCGGTTGAGGGCGACGGGGGAGACGAGCTGATCGACGAAGCCGTGGCCCAGGCGACCGACGAAGGCGTGGACTTTGTCCTGGCGATCGGCGATGCCGATACCGCCGGCTTTGCGCGCGAACTCGCGCGTCGCATGGCGGTGCTCGATGCCGGCGAAGACGGTTTTGTCCCTTATGGATGTATTGTCTCGGAGGGCAAGGTACCTGCTGTCGTGGGCACCGGCGAGGTTCCGGTTTTTGCCATTATCGCGCCCGAACTGCTGGAGGGCATCGGGTCTCCTCTGCGCGAGTTGCTCGGTAGCGTCTGCGCCGCGGCCTGATATTTGCCATAAAGGGACGGGTTATTTTTGGTTGGTAAAGCGTTTGACCTGCCAAAATAAACCTGTCCCTTTTTGGTCGGTTGCCGTTTGGGGGGCCGATTGGCAACGCTCGCTGATTGTAGTCTTGACCTGCGCTAGAATAGTGGCATCTGAATGTCCGGGCGCATGGAGGCGTGCGCCCGTATGCTGAGGAGGACTTTATGGCAACTGTTGCCGCACCTATCGATGCTACGTCGACTGCCGCTTGGAAGGCGCTCGAGGCTCATCAGGAGAAGCTCGAGGCCGAAGGTATCGACCTCAAGGCCTGGTTCGCCGCCGATGCCGAGCGCGTGAACAAGCTGAGCTTTGACGCTGGTGACCTGCACTTCGATCTGTCCAAGAACCTTGTGACCGATGAGACCGTCAAGCTGCTGTGCGATCTTGCCCGCGAGGTGAAGCTCGAGGAGCGCCGCGACGCCATGTTCTCCGGCGAGCACATCAACACCACCGAGGACCGCGCCGTCCTGCACACCGCGCTGCGCCGCCCGGCAAGCGAGAAGGGCCAGCTCATCGTTGACGGCCAGGATGTCGTCGCCGACGTGCACGAGGTCCTCGACCGCATGTATGCCTTCGCCGAGCGCGTGCGCTCCGGTGAGTGGAAGGGTGTTACCGGCAAAAAGATCGAGCACCTGGTGTCCATCGGCATCGGTGGCTCCGACCTGGGCCCGGTCATGGCCTACGAGGCCCTGCGTCCCTACGCCGACGCCGGTATCGACTGCCGCTATATCTCCAACATCGATCCCAACGACCAGGCCGAGAAGCTCAAGGGTCTGGATCCCGAGACCACGCTCGTGATCATCGTCTCCAAGACCTTCACCACGCTCGAGACCCTCACCAACGCCCGCGAGGTCAAGACCTGGATGCTCGAGCAGCTCAAGGCTCAGGGCGCCATCGATGGCTCCGATGAGCAGAACGCCGAGGCCGTGGCAAAGCACTTCGTCGCCGTTTCCACCGCACTCGAGAAGGTCGAGGCCTTCGGCATCGACCCCGCTAACGCCTTTGGTTTCTGGAATTGGGTCGGCGGCCGCTACTCCGTCGACTCCGCCGTGGGGCTGTCGCTGATCGTCGTGCTCGGCCCCGAGCGTTTCCAGCAGTTCCTCGAGGGCTTCCACGCCATCGACGAGTACTTCTGCAATACGCCGCTTGAGAACAATGCCGTCGCGCTGATGGGCCTGTTCAACGTCTGGTACGTCAACTTCTTCGGCTCCAAGAGCCACGCCGTGCTTCCGTACTGCCAGTACCTGCACCGTTTCCCGGCCTACCTGCAGCAGCTCACCATGGAGTCTAACGGCAAGCACGTCCGCTGGGACGGCAGCGCTGTGACCTCCGATACCGGTGAGATCTTCTGGGGCGAGCCCGGCACCAACGGTCAGCACGCCTTCTACCAGCTGCTGCACCAGGGCACTGTGGTGGTTCCGGCCGATTTCATCGCCTTCGCCAACACTGCCAACCCTGCGACCGACAGCGGTCAGGACGTTCACGAGCTGTTCCTGGGCAACTTCCTGGCCCAGACCAAGGCGCTCGCCTTTGGTAAGACGGCCGACGAGGTTCGTGCCGAGGGCACGCCCGAGCAGATCGTCCCGGCCCGTTGCTTTGAGGGCAATCGCCCGACGACCTCGATCTTCGGCGACACGTTGACTCCGTTTGCGCTCGGCGAGCTCATCGCCCTGTACGAGCACATCGTATTTGTCGAGGGCACGGTCTGGGGCATCGACTCCTACGACCAGTGGGGCGTCGAGCTGGGCAAGCAGCTTGCCAAGCAGATTACCCCTGCCTTCCACGACGATGCCGCCAAGGCCGAGCAGGACGCTTCGACTCAGGCGCTCATCGAGTTCTACCGCGCTCACCGTAAGTAGTCGCTGCTGTTAACGCATCGTGCCTTATAGTCAGGGGCCCGTATCCTATCGGATGCGGGCCCCTTTGCTTTGCCGTGGTCCCGGGGCGCACGGCCTTTGTGGAACATCGCCGGGGCGCCGCGCGCTGCGAGAACCCTGCGCTTAGATCTTGGCCTCCGCATGGCCTCGCTGCGCCTCGGGCAGCTCCCCGTAGAGCGGATGGTCTTCGAGCCTAAAGCGCTCGACCTGTTCGGGAGTGCGACCGCGTACAAAGAGCCACGAGCAATCAATCGGCGTCGCCATGAGCGTGCTGGGCAGCGCGTCGGCGCGGTCGGAAAACACCCGGGCACTCTCGGGATCCTGGAACGCCAGCACCAGATGTGTGTCGCAGTTGCCCATGATGGAGCGTGCGCGTGCCTCGCCATAGAGCGCATCGAGCTGGTTGGTCGACTGCAGCAGCAGCGTTGCCCAGATGTTGCGGCTTCGGATAATCGAGAGCACGTTGTCGATCTGGGGGATCTGCAGATTTGCGAAGTCATCGAGCATAAAGCGCACGGGCACGGGCAGGCTGCCGTCGGGCTGCCTATCGGCCTCACGAATGAGGCCCATAAACGCCTGCGAAATAAAGAGGCCGGTCAGCGGATCGAGATTGCGGTCAATATCGCTCACGGTTACAAACAGGGCGCAGGGGGTGTGTCCCATGGAAGCGAAGTCCACCTGATGACACTCACGATAGAGCTGTGCCGCACCGTCGAATCCCAGACACATGACCTTTTCGGCAAGGATGCCGACGATGCTCGCGTGCATGCGCTCGGCATTTTGCGTAATGGCGTAGCGCCGCCATAGCGAGAGGGCATAGCTTTGGGGGTCGGTCGTGATCAGGTCGTCAAACAATCGACCCGTGGCGCCGTCCTGCAGGTGCTCGATCAGCTTGATGACCGAGCTGATCGTCTGCTCGTCGGCGGGTAGCTGTTCGGTGACGTAGGCGATAAGACACGACAGCAGGTTTGCCGCCGCATGATCCCAAAAAGGCTGGTTGTTGTCCTCGATGGGGCAGATGGCCTTTGCCACCGAGAGGATGTCCTGCTGGTTGGGCCTGCCGTCCGCCTTGCGGCGAATGTGCCTCAGGGGGTTGTAGCCGCAGCGCTCGATGCCGGGCGCAAGGGCCGGGACGGTGTTGAGGTCGGCGAAGTTGAGACATTGCACGCGGTAACCGTGGGCTGCCAGCACGGGTCCCACTTCGCGACAGAGCGTGCCTTTGGTGTCGAGCACGATGTAGCTTGCGTTCATTTGCAGCAGGTTGGGTTTGAGGACGTTTCGGGTCTTGCCGGCTCCCGAGGGGCCGATCACAAGTGCGTTGTTGTTGAGTCCCGTTTGGCGGGTGTCGCAGGAAAGCGTTCGATCCTTGGCGAGGATGGTGGACGATGCGGACTCAGATGCGGCGAGGCGGCTGGCGAGGTTAGACATGGGCGACCTCCTTGGTGGTCGAGAGGATTTCGTGGGCAAAGCCGAGCTCGACGGCGCGCTCGGCCGAAAGGTAGGTGTCTTTTGCAGTGAGGGACTGGATGCGCTTGGGCGTGAGGCCGCTGCGGTCCGAGAGGATTTGCGTGAGGGTCTTGCGGGTCTGCATGAGACGCCGGCTGGTTTCCTGCAGCGCAAGTGCCGAGCCGCCTGCCCCCTGGGGAATCAGCGGGTCGTGAATCATGAGCTCTGCATGGGGCGCCATACGGCGATCGTCGCCGCCCATAAAGATCACGGCGCCCATGGACGCGGCGAATTCCAGGCAGACGGTGCGGATGGGGCACGATGCGAGGCGCATGGCGTCATAGATCGCAAGACCCGATCGCACGCTTCCGCCGGCGCTGGCGACAAATATGGTGATGGGGCGGCTGGGGTCGGTGGTATCGAGCAGGCGGATCTGCTGGCATAGGTCGTGGGCCATCGGGGTTTCGATGTTTCCCATGACGGAGAGCTCGCGACGGGCGAGCATCTCATCGTAAATGCTGGTGAGCGTGATACCTCGGGCGGATTCACGCATGGTGAGGGGGCTGATGATGGGGGAATGATTGGTGTCCATGAGGACTCCTTTCTGTTGGTTGTGTTGTGGAATAGGATTGTTGCCCGTGGAGGGGCTGGCGGGCTACAGGGTTCGTCCGAGCCTGAGGTCGAGCTCGGTTGTGGGGCAGGCTGCCTGTTCGTGCGGCTCGCAAGCGCCAAGGGCTCCAAAGCGATGGAGCGTTGCGGTGGGCGTGGTGTAGGCGAGCCGCAGCTGATGATCGACAGGGGCACATCCGTCATTTTTGTAATGAGCCGCGTAGTACTGCGCGATGCTGACGTTCATCTCACTGCCATTGCGATGGCGCTCAAACTGGCGTCTGCAGGTCTCGATGATCTTTGCTACCGACTTGGGTGCCGTCGCGGGAACAAGGGCGAGATAGCCCTCAAATAGCTCGTTGATGCTCAGGAGGCACAGCAGATCGATCAGCGTCCTTATGGCTGCTCCCTCGGCGGAAAAGTGCGCGGTCATGCGGTTATATCGGTTGCGGTCGACGATGGCCGCATGGGGTCTTGGAGTTTTCCGCCCCGTGGTCCCGGGCTTTTGCCGCGCCTGTGTATTGAGCTCGACGTTGCAGCGCTTGAGGCCGTCCAACGGAAGGAACAGTGCGGTGCGCAGGGTGTCCCGCTTGCTTTCGAGTTCATGACGCTCGTCGGGTTCCCATTCGAGCTTGAGTTTCGTGTCGAGCGCCGTAAGCATATGGGCTAGGCAGCCTACGGTAAGAACGTACGAATCGTTGTCGCGTTTTGGGGCATAGGGGTCTGTCAGCTTGCGAATGTCGGGGTCGCCCATGATCTTTGTGCAGCGCTTCAGCAGTTGAGGGTGGTCGGCCAAGATCGTCGCGAGCGGTAGCGACGCGTAGTTCTTGATGGTCGCGGCGGCAAAGGCGGCGTCATATTCGTTTGCATATGCTCGCTCAATGCGGGCATCCAGAATGCTTTTCTTATCGCCGTCTTCAGCGTGGTGGTTTGTCATAGCTTCTCCAATCGGTTGATGTTCGTGCTGTTTGTTGATGTGTTGGTTGTCGTGAGTGATGCGCTTGCCGTGGGTGATGTGCTGACGTTGGGGTGCTATGCGGTTTTCAATGAGCCCGTGAGGCAGTTGCTGCAGGGGTGGGATGGAACGGCCCATGCAAGGCGGAAGGCATCGTGCTCAAAATCGAGACAGCAATGCCCTGGGTGCCTCACATGTGGCAGTTACCTCATTAAGTTGTCATTGCGTTTGGGGTTGTACTTTGCCGATCTTCCTTCTCTTACACGCTAAAACTCAAACTTCATATGCTCGATCTACTTAAAACCGCAACGGCGGTCTTTTTTCAACTTATATGTCGGAACGCGTCTTTGCAAGTACTTTTTTGCCTTTGTTTCAAATGGGGTGGTTTTGCAACCGTCACGCGCCACGCTATGCAAGCGTGTCCCGGCTCGGATAAGATGGTGCGATCGAGTTCTACCGCGCTCACCGCAGTAGTCTTTGTTGCTGAGATAGGTCATGGCCGAAAGGGGCCCGTATCCCAACAGATACGGGCCCCTTGCTATTTAAATGGGCATGAGGGTGTATTGAGGGGGGGATGTCTTGCTGTCGGCATCCGCCTGCGGTGCCATTCGCTGCCGTAAATTATACGTTTACGGCTAATTTCATACCACTTGTCGGAATGCGGACGCTGTCCTTGCATGCCGGGCGTACATTGAACGTGGTTTTTCGCGTGAAACCACGAATCGGTTGTCGGCCCTGAACAAGGAGGCCCAGCATGACGCTTGCCAAACCCATCAATAAATACATCGACTATATTGATGCCCCCGAGGACACGTTTGAGCACTATGTCGAGAAGGCGTTAAAGTACAACTTTCGCTGCGTATTTGCGAACCTGCAGGAGTACGAGACGGGCCGCGCCATGCTCGAGGGCTCTGACATCATCCTTGCCGGCGCTATCGACTTTCCCCAGGGCACTATGACGCTTGAGGAGAAGCTTGCGAGGTTTGAGGAATACGCTGCGTGTGGCTTTACCGAGATTGACTACGTTTTGAATCAGGGGTCGATCGAGAACCGCGATTTTGATGCCATCGAGCGCGAGATGACTACCATTGCTGATTTTTGTCGCGCGCATGGCATCACTGACAAGGTAATCGTCGAGATGTGCAAGCTGGACGGCGACGACGCCGCCAAGCGCCGTGTATGCGAGATCGCGCTGGAGGCCAAGCCGGGATTCCTTAAGACGTCGACCGGCAGAAGCTTTGGCGGTGCTAAGCTCGAGGACGTGCGGCTGATGCACGAGGTGCTCGGCGATGCCGTGGCAATCAAGGCGGCGGGCGGTATCCATAATTACGAAGAGGCTTGCGCATTCATCGAGGCCGGCGCCAGCGCGTTAGGTGCATCGGCGGGCATCGCGATCGTCGAGGGCGCACCGACGGATGAGCGTCGCTAGCAGACGTATTTGACCTGAGCGATAAAGCTTCACGACCACACGCCGTTCATGTTCGGGACAATATGACATTTTTCCCGTTGCAAACGGAGTCGCGGTGGCTGTTCTGTATGATGACTCAGACAAGGTTATTCAATGACAGGGAGGCATATATGGCAATCAAAGCCATCGCGATGGATATTGACGGTACGCTCACCAACGACCAGAAAGTGATTAGCCCGCGCACGCGCGAAAAGCTGCTCGCGGCGCAGGAGTCGGGCATTAAGCTCATTTTGGCTTCGGGCCGTCCCGCATGGGGACTACATGCTCTGGCGCAGGAGCTCGACCTTCAAAACCATGACGGTCTGCTGGTTGCCTTTAATGGCGCGCATGTGGTCGACGCTCAGACCGATGAGGTCCTTTTTGACCAGGCCATGCCGGCTGACGAGCTGCACCGTCTGATTGATCACCTGCAAAACTATGATGTGATCCCCATGATCTCGCTCGGGCGTGACCTGCATGTAGAGGACTCGTATCGCTGCATGATTACACTGCCGGACGGCTCGCAGAAGAATATCGTCAAATACGAGCGCGATGCCTGCGACCTTAAGATTCGCGAAGTCGAGAGCCTTCATGAGGTGGCGGATGCTTATCCCGTGGACAAGCTGCTGACGGCGGGCGATCCGGCCTACCTGCAGGCGCATCACGAGGAGATGTACGCGCCCTTTACCCAGACGCTTTCGGGTATGTTTACGGCCGACTGGTACTTTGAGTACACGGCGCCCGGTATTGACAAGGCCCGCGCGCTCGAGGGTGCCCTGCCCAAGCTCGGCATCGATGCCAGCGAGGTCGTCTCGTTTGGCGACGGCCAGAACGACAAGTCTATGATTGAGTGGGCCGGCACCGGTGTTGCCATGGGAAACGCCATCGATGAGGTTAAGGCCGTGGCCCAGATGGTGACCGCCAATAATAACGAAGACGGCATTGCGGTGGCGCTGGATAAGCTGCTGGGTTAGAATCGCCGATAGTGCATGGCTCGGGCGTCCGCTTGCGGGCGCCCTTTTGTTAGGGAGGGTGCCGTGTCCGCATTTCCGTTCGACGCCGTTATCTTTGACATGGACGGCGTCATTGTCGATACCGAGTATTACTACCTGGGCGAGACTGCCGCGTTTGCCAAGGAGCTTGGGCTTAACCTGACTCAAGAGGAGTTGAACGGGCAGGTTGGTACCTCGCATCAGTTCTTCCTGCGTATGCTGGTCGATTGGTTTGAGCGCGCCGGTAGGGGGCATTTCACTGGCGAGGAAGCGTTGGCCCGTTGGGACGAGTGGGCGCATAGGCGTCCGCGCGACTATCAGGCTTTGATTAACCCAGGCGCCGTGGATACGATTCGAGAGCTGCCGCGCCGTGGCGTTCGCGTGGCGCTTGCCAGCTCGTCTCCCATGGATAGCATCGAGGAAGTGCTCAATGCGTGCGGGCTGGCGGATGCCTTTGAGTATGTGGTGAGCGGCGAGCAGTTTAAGGAGAGCAAGCCCGAGCCCGACATCTACCTGCATGCGCTGGACCTGCTGGGGCTGCCCGCGAATCGCTGCTGCTGCGTTGAGGATTCGGTGCCTGGCATCACTGCCGGCAAGCGAGCCGGCCTGACAGTTATTGCCAAGCGCGAGGAGCGCTTTGGCTTTAGCCAGGATGCCGCGGACAAGATTATCGACCAGCTGCCGGAGCTGCTCACGCTTTCTTAGGAGCGCGGTAGTTGCGCGTTTTTCGGGTCAGATGAGTAAATACCCGACATTTTGGTGCGGCAGCAAGCATACTTTATGCTAATGCGGGCTTAAGGGCTTGTTGAATGCCCTTAAGCCCGCTTTTGACTTAATTGGGCTGGGAGAGGGTATATGCCACCGACTGAAGGACTAACTGACGGTAAAGCAGCGATACCGCTGTACCAACAGGTTATCGATATCATTAAAAACGAAATCAATTCCGGTGCCTACAAGGCGGGCGCGCGGATACCCAACGAATTCGAATTGGCTGAGAACTATAAAGTTGGCCGCGTTACCGTGCGACGCGCTATTGAGGAGCTCGTCCAGCAGGGCTATCTAACGAAGCGGCAGGGGAAAGGCACGTTTGTCAACGCCCCCAAGCTTAAGCGCAAGATTCGCCAGAAGGATGACGTCCAGAGTTTTTCGGACGCATGCCGCGTTAACGGAATGGAGCCGGGGGCGTGCGTCATTTCGAGAAAGATACTGCCGGCGGATTCTACCGAAGCGCAGTTCTTTGGTGTTCCCGTTGGAACTGATTTGATTTGCGTTGAGCGTGTACGTACTGCCGATGGAGTCCCCGTCATGCTCGAGAACAACATATACGTTTACGAGGACAACGCCTATCTATCAACGGCACCTCTATCTAACCAATCCATTTTTGAGTTCGTGCGCAACCGGACGGGCCGCACGCCCGCGTTTACCGACCCGTGCACGCTCGAGATCGCGTGCGCGTCGCCCGAGGTCGCTCGACTGTTGGCAGTTCCCGTTGGCGAACCCTTGTTTTATATGGAAGCCTTCTTTTTCGATGAGCAGCGGCGGCCGTTTATCATCGGTCGTCAGCGGATCGTTGGGTCTCGCTACGTTTTTGACATTTAGGACATTGCGAATGGAAGCGCCCGGTGGATCATCTCACCGGGCGTTTCCATACCGTTCACGGCGCAAACGCAACCGTTCAACCGCGTTGCGGCAATCAGTTTGAAATTATCTTGATGAAGGAAAAAGCTGCTGGTAATCTATGGGACGTCATAGAACGTTTGCATTGTGCAAACGTTGAAGCGAGATGCGATGCAGTCTCGAGTTCTTTGGAGGTATCTATGTCAGATACGAAGGCGAAGAAGACAAACAGACGTTTTAAGTTCAAATTACCGCATGTCTATACGATCATGTTCTTGCTGATCGTTGTCTTTGCGGTCCTGACTTGGATCGTTCCCTCTGGTCAGTATCAGCGCAAGACGATTTCGACAGCGGCGGGCGAGCGTGAAGTCGCCGTTGCTGGAACCTATGAACAGGTCGATAAGAACTACACCGATTCCGAGACCGGCGAGACCATCAATCTGGGCCAGGATATCTTCGCGGTTCTGCAAGCGCCCACCAAGGGTATCCAAGAGGCTGCCGACGTCGTTGCGTTCGTCTTATTGATTGGCGGATCGTTCGCGATCATCACCAAGACCAACGCTTTGAATGCCGGCATGAGCCGTGTGATTAAAAAGCTCAAGAACAAGGACATCCTCATCATTCCCATCACGATGACATTGCTGTCCATTTGCGGCACTACGTTTGGCATGTCTGAGGAAGCCCTGCCGTTCTATGCCATCTTCATTCCCATCATGATGGGTATCGGTTATGACTCGATGACGGCATTCATCATCTGCTTCCTTGGTCCTAACCTGGGATATTGTGCTTCGACCATCGACCCGTTTAATGTTTTGATCGCCCAAGGCATCATTGGCATCGAGGGCAATCCGCAACTGTGGCTGCGCGCCGTTTCTTGGGTCATCTTCACTGCCGTCGGTATCGCATGGGCCATGCGCTACGCCATGCGCGTCAAGAAAAACCCCGAGTCGTCCATTGTGTACGAGGACGATAAGCTCAAGCGTATTGAGTTTTCCGTGACCGATGCCTCCATCGAGGAAGAGTTCACTATCCGTCAGAAGCTCGTGCTTATCGATTTTGCTTGCGGTATGGGCATCATCGTCTGGGGCCTTGTTACCCAGGGCTGGTACATGAATGAGATTTCCGCCGTGTTCCTTGGCATGGGCTTGCTTGCCGGTATCCTGGGCGGTCTTGACCAGCAGACGATCGCAGAGGAGTTCGTTAAGGGTCTCGCCGACTTTGCGTACGCTGCCATCGTTATCGGTATCGCTCGCGGTATTCTGGTCATCGCCGAGGGCGGCATGATCATCGACACCATCCTCCAGGCGCTCGCTACCGCGCTTGCCGGTGCACCCGCCGCCGTCTACACCACGTTTATGTATATCGTCCTTGGCCTGCTCTCTTTGCTGGTTCCCTCGAGTTCTGGCCTGGCGGCGCTCACCATGCCCGTTATGGGCCCCCTGACCGAGCTCATGGGCCTCAATCCCGAGGCGGCCGTCACCGCGCTCCAGTTTGCCAACCAGACCATCAACACCATCAGCCCCGTGGCGGGCATGACGGTCGCCGGTCTTGCCGTGGCTAGGATTTCGTTTGGCCAATGGTGGAAGACCATTTGGAAGTTCTTCATTTTCATGGTCGTCTTTGGCCTGATCGTAACGGCAATCTCTGGCATGCTTCCGGTGTAGGTGGTTGTGATGTCTGATCGTTTGACGGTCCTGACGTCTAAGAGCGTCTTTACCGGTACGGGGGACCTGCCGTTTGAAGGTTTCGTAGCGGTCCGTGGCAATCGAATTGAGGCTGTTGGCACCAAGTGTGAGGTAGCTTCGTATTTGACCCAGGCGGACGAGGTAGTTGACCTGGGCGACCGCACCGTCATGCCTGGCCTGATCGATGTACATACCTTCTATACAGGCTGGGCGCTGCGGACGTTGGGGTCTGATCTGTCCGGCATCGCTGATGCCAAAGAGGCCGTGTCGCTCTTGCGTGCATGGAAAGAAGATCATCCGGATTGCGCGGCGGCTTTTGGCCACAACCTACCCGAAACGTTGGCATCGGATGCCGAGAACGCAAATACAGCAGCTGTGTTTGACGATTGTTTTGGCGATATCCCCGTCGTCTGCTTTACATCGGGTGCGGAGACCTGCGTTCTCAATGCTGCCGCCAGCGCGCGATACGGCTTTACACCCCAGGCGTGCTATGCCGAGAAGATCTGGCGCATGATGAGCGATTTCCTCGCGCTGCCCGAGGTGCGTGCCGGGTATTCGGACTACATGAGCATGCTTAACGAGCGCGGCGTTACCGCCATCAAGGAAATGGCGTTTGATGACTACTACGGCTTTGCCGACGAAATGGCTCGCCGTGAGGAATCTGGTGAGCTGACGGTTCGCGTCTCTATGATGTCGCAGCCGGTGGGCGCCGGTGCAAATCTGGCATATGCCCGCGAGGCGCGAGAGCGCTTCCGGGGACCGTTCGTTCGTTTTTCTGGCTTCAACCGTATGACCGATCGCGGCGTATGGGCGGGGCTTGCCGAGATGATAGACCCCTATGAGGACTCGGCCGATGCGGGCGCTGCCGGCAAGACGGTCGTCGAGGAGCCAGAGTGGGATCTGATTGAGAACGAGCTGCGTGCAATTGATGCTGACGGCTTCCGATATTCCTTGCATTGCCAGGGCGATGGCGCCGTTCGTCGCACCGTGGCGCTCTATGCCTCGCTGCCTCGAGACGAGCATGGACGGATGCTTCGTCGCCATGCGATTACCGATCTCGAGAACTCTGACCCGACCGATCTTGTCAAGTTTGGCAAGTTAGGTGGAATTTGCGAGGTCTATCCGCAGATTCTGACGCTGGACCGGCGCGAGGATTGCCTGTCGATGATGCGTCGACAAATTGGCGAGACGCGACTTTTGCACAGCTGGAATCGCCGCGGCATGGAAGATTCCGGATGCACAGTGTGCTGTGGCACGGATTTGCCGCTGTTGATTCCGAGCTTGGGCGAGTCAATCTACAGTGCGTGCGGCGGATACTTCGACGACGGACTGCCCGTGAATGAGGTCAACACGCTGACGCTTGTCGAGCTCTTGTGCGCTTGGACTGCCGGGGGCGCGTACGACCTGATGCGCGAAGATGAGCTGGGTACGCTTGAGGTTGGCAAGCTTGCCGATATCTGCGTGCTCGATCGGGATGTGTTCGACCTCGATTATCGCGACGCACGCGATCTTGCGGTTGACATGACGATGTCGGACGGACAAATCGTGTTCGATCGAGATAAGGAGGCATAAGATGCCTGAATCCAAACCGACGCTGCGCCGCGAGCAGATTGCGGGCATGAATATCCACTACATCATGTGGTCGCTCGATTACTTCCTTGATGTGCAGCAGCGCTTGGGCTTTGAGTCCATTGAGCTGTGGTGTGCGGAGCCGCATGTGACGCTCGACCACACGGGCTACTTTGAGGCTGAGGTCCTGGCGAAAAAGGCTGCAGACCGTGGGCTTAGGTATCGTACTCTGTGCCCCGAGAATGTTGTCTATCCTTGGCAGTACTGCGCACGCAAACCGCTGCATGAACAGCGCAGCCTGGCGTACTTTAAGCACGGCATTGAGCTTGCCGAGGTACTTGGGTGCGACCGTATGTCCGTCAACTCGGGCTGGGGCGACTGGGACGAGGACCGCGAGGAAGCCTGGAAGCGCAGCCGCGAGCACTTGTCCATTCTGGCGGAGTATGCCGGCGAGCACGGTCTGGTGCTTACGATGGAAAGTCTGCGTCCCGAGGAGAGCAACCTTGTGACGACGGTTTCCGATGCGAAGCGCATGATTGACGAGGTCGCGAGCCCGTACTTACAGCCCATGGTTGATACAACCGCGATGGGCGTTGCAGGCGAGACGCTCGAGGACTGGTTTGCCGCCTTTGGTGATGGGGCAATTCACGAGATGCACTTTATCGACGGTGACCCGTATGGCCATCTGGTGTGGGGCGATGGCAAGCACGATATGGACGCTTTTGTCGCCACGCTCAACGCCCATGGTTTCGACGGCATGCTGGGCCAGGAAATCACGGACGGTCGTTACTACGATGACCCGGCGGCGGCAGATGCCAAGAACATGGCCGCATTCGAGAAATATCTGATTGACTAAAACAACTATCGGCCACGCAGCCAACGTCATTGATTGCGGCCAAACAAGAAAGGAACTGGATATGAACGCACACGATCTGATCAAAGAGGCAATTGCCGAGAAGGGCAAGTTCGACAGCGTCTACTGGATTGCTTGCGGTGGCTCCATGATCGATTTGATCCCGGCCCATGAGCTTCTGCAGCGCGAGGCAACCACCTTCACTTCGTATATCTATACGGCTCGCGAGTTCGATATCATGCGTCCGCGTCGTCTGGGCGAGAAGTCCCTGGTCATCGCTTGTAGCCACAGTGGCAACACCCCCGAGGTCGTCGAGGGCTGCGAGATTGCCCTTGCTGCCGGCGCTACGGTGATCGCCCAGACCGACAACGCTGGATCCAAGATCGACTCCGGCAAGTGGACCACGTGGGTCTACCCGTGGGGTGAGGGCGTGCCGCAGGCCGAGGTCCCCGCTGGCATTTCGCTGTCGCTTGCGGCCGAGCTGCTCGATCAGCAGGAGGGCTACGCCGATCTTGCCGATATGTATGCCGGTATCGCCGAGATGGATAAGATTCTTCCCCCGGCACGCGAGAAGGTAAATGCCGAGCTGGGCGATCGCTTTGCCAAGCTTTGCCAGGAGCACGAGTTCTTCTACATTCTGGGCAGCGGTCCCAACTTTAGCCAGACCTACGGTTTCGCTATCTGCTCTCTTATGGAGATGCAGTGGCAGCACTGTAGCTACATCCACTCTGCCGAGTACTTCCACGGCCCCTTCGAGGCTACTCAGGATGGCGTTTTTTACTTCCTGCAGATGGGCTCCAGCGAGTGCCGTGCTATGGACGAGCGCGCCCTGGCGTTCCTTAAGACGCATACCGATACGCTGATGGTGCTCGATGCCAAGGAGTACGGTATGGAAGCCGTGCCGGCGAGCGTCCGTGCCTATCTGGACCCGGTGCTGTTCTACGCCATGAACTGCGAGCTGCGTGCTGCACGCGGCAAGGTGTTTGATCACGATCCCGATTTCCGTCGCTATATGGGTGTTGTCGAGTACTAGAAGGGGCAAAGGCCATGGCATTTAACGTTAACGCGCTCGGATTTGGCGACAACGTCGTCGATCGCTACGAGCATATCCACACCATGTATCCCGGCGGCAATGCGGTGAACTTCGCCGTTTATGCCAAGAAATGCGGTGCCGCACGCTCCGCATACATGGGCATTTTTGGCAATGACGCCGCTGCCGAGCATGTCATTGCAAGCCTCGAGGATGAGGGTATCGAGCTTGACAAGTGCGAGCAGATGATTGGCGAGAACGGAGCGGCTCGCGTGACCGTCGTTGACGGTGACCGTGTCTTCCTTGGCTCCAACGAGGGCGGTATCCGTGGCGATGCGCGCTATGTCCTCGATCGCTTTGATCTTGCGTACATGAAGCAGTTCGATGTGGTTCATTCGGGCAACTATTGCTTCACCGAGCGCGAGCTGCCCAAGTTGAAGGCTGCGGGCGTCACGGTCTCTTTTGACTTTTCGGACGACTCCACCGACGAGTACTACGAGCAGATTGCGCCCTACGTCGATTTCGCTTTCTTTAGTGCGGCGGATGCCGCGAGTGAGGACGAGATTCGCGAACGTCTGGCATGGGTGAAGGGCCTGGGTCCGCGTTTTGTGTCGGCTACGGCGGGCGCCGAGGGCTGCATTGCTTACGACGGCGAGCGCTATTACCGCCAGCTGGCTAAACCGGTAACGGACATGAAGGACACCATGGGGGCGGGCGACTCGTTCCTCACCTCGTTTTTGATGTGCTATCTCGATTCCGCCAAGCGTGGTGAGGATGGCGCCGAGGCCATCGAGCGCGCGCTCGACTTTGCTGCCGGGTTTGCCTCGACCGTGTGCGGCATGGAAGGTTCTTGGGGCCACGGAGCACCAATCGTCGAATAGCCGAGCGGTCCCGGGGAGGTGCAGGCGCCTCCTCGGGACCCGGTGTGCAAAAAATGCCAAATATGAGTACTGTGACTAATTTAGTCGCAGCAAAATCAACCCCTTCAGACGTGATTTGAGCGTCTGGAGGGGTTTAAGATTTGCGAAAACGCAGGATGAATGACTGTAAAAGCTTTAATTAGCGGACAATCGGGGATTATTCTGGCGGTTGGAAAGTTAAAAGAAATGTATCCATTCCGGTAGCAGTACTCATATTTGGCATTTTTTGCACACCAGGGGTTAGCGAAGGTCAAAAACAGAGCGCGCATTTGTTAAAACTATCGACTCGATGCGCTTTGCGTCGCAGTTTTTGAGCGAGGTGATGCGTTCTGAGGTCCTTGTGAGCGACCTGATGAGCGACTGCGTGCTTGTTTCTGTGTTTGGCTCGGCCGGCGCATCGGTCTCGAGCAGTAGGCGGTCGAGTGGAATCTGTCGTGCGTATTCGCGACCGCGCTTGGTCGCGAGCATGCGTTCGTTGACGGAAAAATAGCAGCCCGCATTACGCGCGCGGGTGAGTTCGTCCGAAGTGCCGCTAAACCAGTGGAAGATGATAGCGGGGGAGTCGGGGTTTGGGATGAGTAGTCCATGCGATTCGAGGACGTCCAGTACGGCTCCTGCCGAACGAACGGCGTGAATTGATATCACGCGCCCGGTAAGAGGATGCTGCACGAGCGCATCGCAGAGCCGGTTAAGTGCCTGTATTTGTAGCGGCTCACTTCCAGCAAAGCGCGCGGAAAAGTCGAGTCCGACTTCGCCGATGTAGCGTTCTTGGGCAGCAACTTCGCAAAGCAGATTGACTTCGGCAAAACCGCAGTGGCCATCGGCGAGCCACCAGGGGTGAAGCCCAACGCCGGCGATGATGCCCGGGTGGCGACGAGCGCGCTCGTTTGCGGCCGAAAAGTCGCGTGGATCGACGCCGCAATCAAATAGACCCAAGCCCAGTGCCGTTGCCTCATCAGCAACGGCGTCCGGGTGAGCCATTAAATCAAGATGGCAGTGTGCATCAAATAACCGGGGCTCCATCTCGGCGCGCTCCGCTAGTCTAGGCGCTGGCCATCGGCGCGCACGCGCTCGGTGCCGCGGCCACTGATCTGACGGATAACCTCGCCGGCGATCATCTGGCCCATGATGGGCGGCATAAAGCTGGCGGTTCCCAGCTCGGTGCGCTCGTGGATGTTGGAAGGGTCGCGGGGCTGTGTCTTAACCGATTCCTCGCAGCTAAACAGTACATGCAGGCTCTTGATTCCGCGCTTCTTGCATTCTTTGCGCATGATGCGGCTCATGGGGTCACGTACCGTATCGAAAATGTCGGCAAAGCGGAGGCACTCGGGATGGAGCTTGTTGGCCCCGCCCATGGAGCTAACCAAACGAATGTCGTGGTCCTGAGCATATTTGGCAATGGTGAGCTTGGCCGAGATGGTGTCGATGGCGTCGACGACGTAGTCGAGCTTGCCGTCCGTCTGCTCCAAAACGCTCGCGAAGAAATCATCGATGTTGTCGCTCAGCAAGTATTCAGTTCGCTTGATGACGGCAGCGGCGGGATTGATGTCGTGGATCATGGCTTCCATCACGTCAACCTTGCGCTTGCCGACGGTGCTGTGAAAGGCGATGGCCTGGCGATTGATATTGCTGGGCGCGATGATGTCCTTGTCCAGAATGACGAAATGACCGATGCCGCCGCGGGCGAGTGCCTCGCAGCAGTTGGAGCCCACGCCTCCGCAGCCGAGCACTAGCACCGTAGCATCGGCGAGCTTATCGAGTGCCTCGCGGCCCATGATAATCTCGAGCTTGGTGTCGCGTGTCTCGATGGGAGTTGCGGCTGTGGTTTCGGTCATAAATATCCTCCGATGGGGAAGCAGGTCGTGTTTTAGCTATCGCCATTATAGGTAATCGCCCATAGGTTGCGATGGCGTTTGCTTTGATGTGGTTTGAAGCATTGCGATTAGATAGTTAGACAAACATCTAAATATCGAGTATAGTGTGCGCGTCATGAGAGATGATGAAAGGGGGTCTTATGCCGGGAGAGGGTTTTAAGGCGCTTGCCGATCCAACGCGACGGCGCATTTTGGAGTTGCTGCGCGAGGGCAATTGCACGGCGGGGGAGCTTGCCGAGCATTTCGATATCAGTAAGCCGTCGCTGAGCCATCACTTGGCGACGCTCAAAAACGCCGGGTTGGTGACCGACGAGCGCCATGGCCAAAACATCGTATACAGCTTAAACACCACCGTCATGCAGGATTTAATTGGCTGGTTTATGGGCTTTACAAACACTGAAGGTGATAAGGATGAATAACGAAAACAAGGGCATTCACCCCACGGGGGTATCGTCGCGCGTGTGGATTGCGCTGGTCGCTCTGTGCGTCGCCAATGTCGTAGCGCACCTCATGGTGATGCCGAGCTTGCCTGCGCAGATTCCCACGCACTGGGGCGCGAACGGCGCCGTCGACGGTTGGGGTCCTAGCTGGATGGCCTCTGCGCTCGGTGTGCTGCCTCTGGCGCTTCTCGCAATGTTCTGCGTGGTGCCGCGCATCGACCCCAAAGGTGAGGCATATCGAACCTCGGGCAAGTTCTACCAGGGCTTCGTAATCGCCTTCACCTTGTTCATGTGCGCCATAAGCTGGCTGGGAGAGCTTACGGTCTGGGGCGTGGTGCCGGCGGTCGGTTCGGTTAACGTGCTGATTTCCGGTGTTGTCGGTTTGCTGTTCATCGGTGTAGGCAACTACTTGCCGCGTGTGAAGCAGAACTATACGCTCGGTATCAAGACACCTTGGGCGCTTGCCGATCCCGAGAACTGGCGCCGTACGCAGCGTTTTGGCGGCGCCTGCTTTATGGTGCTGGGTATTGGCCTGATTGTGATGGGCGTGGCGGGTAGCGTGCTTTCGAGTGAAGTCGTCGCCGCGGTGATTGCGGTTCTGGCGTTTGGTTCGGTTGGAGCCGTCTACGTCTACTCGTATCTGTTGTGGCGCAAATCGCAGCGAGCCGCTCGTTAAGGTTGCGGAAAACTAGCGTACGCAGTTCATAGTATGTTCCGGGGGACTTTTCCCAGGTAGTATTAGGGGGTGTGGGCAACCATGCCCCTTTTTATTAGAACGCGCGAACTGCCTCTCCGCTTTTTCCAAAACGGAGAGGGGGAGAAGATTTCCGCAGCTAGATAAGGAGAAATGACTGTGGCGGAGTTCATTTATCAGATGTATCAGGCTCGCAAGGCCCATGGCGACAAGGTAATCCTTGACGACGTGACCCTGAGCTTCTACCCCGGTGCCAAGATCGGCGTCGTGGGTCCCAACGGCATGGGCAAGTCGACCCTGCTCAAGATCATGGCCGGCATCGAGGAGGTCTCCAACGGCGATGCCAGGCTCACCCCCGGCTACACCGTGGGTATCCTGCAGCAGGAGCCGCCGCTCGACGACGACAAGACCGTTATCGAGAACGTGCGCATGGCGTTTGGCGATATGATCGCCAAGGTCGATCGCTTCAATAAGATCGGCGAGGAGATGTGCGACCCGGATTGCGACATGGACGCCCTCATGGCCGAGATGGGCAAGCTCCAGGACGAGATTGATGCCGCCGACGGCTGGGATATCGATTCCAAGCTCGGCCAGGCCATGGACGCCCTGCAGCTGCCCGATTCCGATATGCCGGTCAACGTGCTTTCCGGCGGCGAGCGCCGCCGCGTGGCCCTGTGCAAGCTGCTGCTCGAGGCTCCCGACCTGCTGCTGCTCGACGAGCCCACGAACCACCTGGACGCCGAGTCGATCCTGTGGCTCGAGCACTTCCTGCACAACTACCAGGGCGCGGTGCTTGCCGTCACACACGATCGCTACTTCCTGGATAACGTTGCCGAGTGGATCTGCGAGGTCGACCGCGGTCACCTTTATCCCTACAAGGGCAACTACTCCACGTATCTGGAGACCAAGGCCGCCCGTATCGAGGCGCAGGGCAACCGCGACGCCAAGCTCGCCAAGCGCATGGAGGCCGAGCTTGAGTGGGTGCGCAGCTCGCCCAAGGCCCGTCAGGCCAAGAACAAGGCCCGTCTGGCTCGCTATGAGGAGATGGAGGCCGAGGCGCGCGCAAGCCAGAAGCTCGACTGGACCGACATCCGCATCCCTGTGGGCCCGCGTCTGGGCAACAAGGTACTCGAGGCCCATCACCTGCACAAGGAGTTCGATGGCCGTGTGCTCATCGACGACCTATCATTCACCCTGCCGCGCAACGGCATCGTGGGCGTCATCGGCCCCAACGGTGTCGGTAAGACCACGCTGTTCAAGACGATTGTGGGTCTGGAGCCGCTGACTTCGGGCGAGCTCGAGGTGGGCGAGACCGTCAAGATTTCTTACGTCGACCAGAACCGTTCCGGCATCGACCCCGATAAGAACCTGTGGGAGGTCGTCTCGGATGGCCTGGATCACATGATGGTCGGCGAGACCGAGGTTCCGAGCCGCGCTTATGTGGCGAGCTTTGGCTTTAAGGGCCAGGACCAGCAGAAGCGCGCCGGCGTACTCTCCGGTGGCGAGCGCAACCGTCTGAACTTGGCGCTTACGCTCAAGCAGGGCGGCAACCTGCTGCTCCTCGACGAGCCCACGAACGACCTCGACGTCGAGACGCTGTCCTCGCTCGAGGCGGCGCTGCTCGAGTTTCCGGGCTGCTCGGTGGTCATTAGCCACGACCGTATGTTCCTGGACCGCGTCGCCACGCACATCCTGGCGTGGGAGGGCACCGACGAGAACCCGGGCAACTGGTATTGGTTCGAGGGCAACTTCGAGGCCTATCAGGCCAACCGCATCGAGCGCCTGGGCGAGGACGCAGCCCAGCCGCATCGTATTCACCGCAAGCTGACGCGCGACTAGTAGCAAGTAGAAAGGCCGCCACCAAGGGCGGCCTTTCTTGTAGCGATTGCACTGCAGCTATGCCCTGGCTGCTGGTTTGATTCATAATCAAAGTCATCTCTTTGGGATTAAAGCCCGTTTTTGCTATGAGTGATTTTCTAATTCCGTTTAAAACGTAAAGACGCATTGGGTTGCAAGGACATAAGCAAATCGAATTGAAATATAACCAGTGCTGTAACGTTAAAAAAAGATTATAGAATAGGAGTACCTTATAAGTCGCTTCTCTAGAAAGAAGAACATATGCTTTCGCGTCGTCGTTTTCTGCAACTTGTCGCGTCTTCAATTGTCGCCTTAGCCGCACGTCCGAAAGAGGTTTTTGCTTCGACGGGCAATATTGATGGTGAGCAGATACAATTTACTTCTGAAATTGCGCAAGAGCTTGCCGATAAATATATAAAGGGACTCCTCGGCTATTCGTATACGCCTTCTGACCCTATTCCTTTTGTAGATGTTGATGGGTCCCCGCTTGGTTACATTGTTCCGGTTGTGACATCCAATAGAGCCGCGGGCTATTTGGTTTTAGATGCTTCAGATGATGAAATACTTACGGGATATCGTTTTGGAGACGGCTTAGTCAGCCCTATGGATCGGGGAGGAGATCTTGGTGTCGAGTCTTATTCGTTCAATAACCCAGTCGTAATGATCAATCCATTCGAATTCGGCGTGCAATCTTTGGACGGTTCAATAACAACAAATTGCGGAAGAACAATCCCGGCTGTTTCCATAGAAGGACGGCCTGTCGTTTTATCGAATAAACCTTCAAGCTGGAACGATGTTGTAATTTACGCAACTCAAATGCAGGATTACACAGTATCTGGATTTCGTTCCATTTCTCAGTTTATGTCATATGATGAAAGCGAGATTAAGAGGCTTACCGCCCACTATGCTTGTATGGTGACAGCTTTTTCGAACGTTGCGGAACTGTATGGCATTGCCAATTTATATAGCGACCCTTCGCAATATATGCAGATATGGAATTACACCAATACCCATGCTCTTTCCGATGAAGAACAGACTGTTCCCGGCGTTGTTTTGGGTGGAACGCCGATATCAACCTGTGCAACGGGGTTTACAAATTACTGCGCAAGCAGAGGAAGTACTCTTATCGCCCGCACTGTCTCCTCTCCGGCTATCGCGAGCATTCAAAATGAGATTAACTCTAATAGACCGAATGTTTTACATGCGAGTTTGTACAACGGATCAGCCCATTCTGTAACAGCGGAGGCTTACGCCACACTTACTGGTAAGAAAACTGGAGAGACAAGGCAGATGATTGGCATAGCGGACGGCTGGAATTCATCTTTATCCTTCCTGAAGTATGATCAGAGCTATTATGCGTGGACTTATGGAACGACTTTTTCGAAGTAGGGCGATTCGTCTAGCTCTGTCTTTGGTGCTGATGGCTTCATTGGTGGGCTGTTCAACAAAGGAAGAGATATCGCGCGGAGGTTCCGGAGAAGTGACTGCGACAGACTCAGGTTCATTAGAAATAGCTGGCGGGCATGCCGATGTGATGTTACAAGGAAAAGGCGTGCTTAGGTCGATTGATGCTGAAGACGCTGTCTGCTCAATAGAGGATTTGAAGACAGGTGAAACTGCATCGTACCGAGTTTCAGATAATGCTGCGAATATGATTGAGTCGATACCGACTGGAGCGCAGGTTTCTTTTAGATACTTTGCTCCGCAACTTGAGGATGAGCTTGCTTCTCTGGTGTCTATATGCGCCGATGACAACTAAAAGGCCTGAATTCAAACGGCCTCGGATGGTCAATTGGCTATCCGAGGCCGTTTTTTACTCGACCGGGGCTTCGACCTTGTCGATGGCCCAGGCGGCTCCGAGACCGCCGGTGGTGTTGCGGCGGATGCGCACGGCAACCTCGTGGCGCTCGCCGGCCTGTGTGTAGCGCAGGGGGAAGCTCGCGCGGTTACGGCCGGCCTCGATGGTACCGCGCTCGCGGGCGATCCAGTAGTACTCGCCGACAATGCCGAGCGTGTCGGCGCCGTAGGGGAGATAGGTCGACAACTGGTGCAGAAGCGGGCCGGGGCAGAAGACCTCGGTTGCGAAATCGACGGGGAAGTCCTCAGGGATGGCGGGCGCTGCGGGTGCGGGGGTTGGGGCCGCTGCGGGTACCGAAGCCGGTGCCGGTGCGGGAACTTGGTCGCAAGTAGAGGTGGGCACGGATTCGATGACGGGTGCGGGCTCAGGCACCGGTTCCGGCTTAACTGCGGAATCTGCGGGCTTCACGGTGACGGGCGCGTCTACAGCTGCAGTTTCAAACTCAACCTGCATCGCGCTCTCATTCTCGACGCTCGACTTTGCTTCGATGGGCGTGGATGCCATAGTGGTGATGCCGGCGTTGGCGTTCTCGGGGTCATAGACGACCGTGAGCGAGATGGCGGGCTGCGGCGTCTCGGGCTTCGGCGTCGACTCGGTAGCGTCTTGATCGGCGGGCTGATCGTCCTCGGCCTCGTCGCTAAAGACATCACTGTTTTGGAACGAAGGCGTCTCGGGTTGGTCGGCGGTTTTTTCGGTTGTCGACTTGGGAGCTTCGTTGAGCTCCGCAGTGGCTTCCTGCTCGGATATGACTTCGGGATCAGTCGTGGCGGTGGTTTCGGTTTCGGCTTCTGCCGTTACCTCAATAGCGACTTCAATCTCTGCCTCGGGCTCGGATTCTGGCACGGCTTCAACCATGGCTTCAGGCTCGGGACGCTTAACGTGCTTGGGGCGCACGGCCTTGAGGTCCTTCTCGCCGCGTTTTTTCTTTTTGTAGGACTGCTTGGCTCCCTTGGCAGCCTTGGGCTTGTCCTCGCCCTTGGCAAGGGCGGCATCCCAGGCCTCGTTGGCGATGACCGTGGCATACAGGCGACCGCCCTTAAAGACGGTCAGCTTAATGCAGTCGTCGAGCTCCTCGAGCAGCTCGCGCGTGGACTCGAAGCCCAGGTCATAAGCGGCCATGTCACCAGCGGCGAGTGCCTCCTCGACCTGCGTCATAAACGTTTGCTTGCCGCATCCAATCGCATCGCGCAGCAGGCGATACAGATAGATGTGGTTGCCCAGCGAAAGCGTGGGCGTAACTATTGTCTTGCTCATGGCAAATCTCCTCTTTACACACCAAAGCATCTTACCATCGCGCGGGGCTTGCCATCTCGTCGCCCAAGGCAAACGGGCGCGAACCGCTATCGATTCGCGCCCGTTGTACAGGTTGCCTATCTGGGGATGCAGCGCCTAGTTGTCCGATGTCGTGCCTTGGCTTGAACTGTCAGATGCCGTGCCCGATGTGGTGCCACTTGAATTGCTGTTGTTGCTGTCTGCTGTACCCGTTCCCGACGTGGTGTCGCTCGTCTGGCCTCCCGTGTTCGGCTGCGAACCGTCAGTCGTTTGGCTTGAGTCGGTCGTGCCGGATTGCGCGCCGCTGTTGTTCACAGAAGAATCGGCGCCCTGCGATTGGTTTTGGGTATTCGAGGACGAATCGGTAGAGGTGGAACTGTCTTGCGTGCCGTCCGTCTGTGCCTGCTGGTCTTGCGACTGGGTGTTGCCATTTGCATCGCTTTCCGTCGTGCGCGACGAAAGGATTGGCTCGGGGCGCTCGCCCAGACCCTCACCGGCGGTGGTGATAAGGATGGCGCCGGCGCAGGCGATGACCGCGACGATGGCGATGGCGATCGAGAAGACGATGACCTTCTTTTGCGTCTGACTGCGCTCTGCCGCCGCCTTGGCGCGCAGGCTGTCGGGAGCAACGCGCGCCGTGGTCGCGCGCCCCGCAATCTGGCGCATCTCCTGCGTAGTCGCGGCGCCGCCCAGGTGCTCCTCGGCATTAAACTCAACGGGCTCGTAGGCGCCGGCGGGGTAGTCGACGGCGGCGTGCGTACCTTTGATGGCTTCGGCGCTGGCAGAGATAAAGTGGCGGTAGACCTGCGATGACACAACGGTGATGACCGAGCTCACGGCGGCGCCAATTACTGAACCAGCGATACCAATCTTGGAGGCAAGTGCGACGCTCGTGGCGGCAGCTGCGGCGCCGGCGATGATCTGGGGAATGGAAATGTCGTCAAACAGGCCCTTTTTGGGCGCGATGGCCATGGTCTGTCCGATGGAATGGTTCTCGTGCACGCCGTTGTTGAGCGATGCTGGCGTCATGACGCGCGTGCGCGGCGCGTCGGTGTACTTGGTTGTCATACGGGGTCCTCCCGGTGTAAATCTGCTTCGTTTCGTGTAGCCATCAGGGTACCCACCAGATGTGAATCGTACGTGACATTTAACAGATACCATCAACTCATCAAGGGGGCTTGCTGTCTTTGGTGCAATAGCTTGATGCTAAACTGGATTTACGATTGCGAGGTGGTTTACGTGATGTACCCGTATATGACATTCGAAGACGGTACCGAGGTCGTTCATTCTGACCTGATTGCAGATGGGGATATCGAAAAGGTTGTCGTGCATTTTGAACGACCGACGGCAGAGGGCTTCGACTCCGCTCGCTGTGAGTTGCCTTCCTGTTCGTGGACTGACTGGGAAGGGCGTTTTACTCAGAGTGAAAAACGAGCTTTCGAAGAGTGTTTGAGCAAATCATTTAGATTAGTTCGAGTTTAGTTCGAATATAGAAGCCGAATGAGATGACCTAAAGCGTATGCATTTTTAGTATTAGATGCGTATGAAATGGAGGATGTGAATGGATGAGCTAATAGACTTTAAAAAACGATTTCTCAAGAATGGCGAGCTGGTTTCAATTCCAAAAAAGGAAAGCTATAAAAGAATCATGCTGCTATGGGCCGTCTCTTTCTTTGAATTAAATACAAGTTATACGGAGCTTCAGGTTAATCGTGTGCTGTCACAGCTCTATCCTGATTATGCCGTGTTGAGGCGGTACTTGGTTGATTATGGATTCCTATTAAGGGATGAGCGAGGCCTGAAATACGAGGTTAATCGTGATGTTCACGGTATTGAGAGCTAGCCGTCCGGTTCGGGTCCTATATATTGCTAGAGGGATAAGCGAAATAGGCAATTGGTGTGCGAATATTGCTTTGCCAATGCTGATTTACGAGGTAACTCACGATGTTTCTGCAACTGCTTTGATGGTCTGCTGCAGATTTGCCCCCTCTCTGTTTTCAGTTGCGCTCGCGCAGCTGCCTCAGAAGATGGGTATCGGGACACTGCAGGCCATGAGATTGGCAGACTTAATTCGCGCGGGATTATTCGTTTGCTATATTTTTGTTGATAGTAAATGGAGTATGTTTGCTATTACGTGCGCGGTATCGCTTTGCCGAACGGTTGAAATGCCCTGCTTTTACTCGTTGTTAAGAGCCAATACGAATAGTATCAATCGCGACGTAATTAATAATTCGTTTGGGTTTCTGCAGAATTTGATGATGGTTCTGGGGCCAGTTGCCGGCGGTTTTGCTGTCGCTCAATTTGGGGCGGAGGCTGTTCTTGCATTAGACGCGCTTTCTTTTGCCGCGTCGTTCTGGTTGCTGCGAGATGTTCCGTCGGTTATCGAGGTTAATGATAAAGAGGGGATAAGCAAAAATGAAAAAAACAGGACTGCATTTAGTGATCTTAGCGCGAAGCACTTGGCAATTGGTTTCCTATTAATCGATATTTCTAGTGGCGTGGCATTCGGCTCTCTGAATTCTCTTTTGCCAGCTATTGCGCAATTGCAATTTGACTCGTCATCGATACAATACGGATTCCTTCAGAGTAGTCTTACAATCGGACTGTTGTTCGGAAATACAATATATGGTCGTTTAATTAGTGGTTCCGATTGCATTAAATCATATTGTTTTGTGACGTATCTTGCGCTCGGTGCGTATCTGGCGTTTGGCTATCGCTATGCGTCTGGAATATCGTTTATTTTCCTTTTTATCGTCGGTGCCGGAAACGCCATTCAAGATGTGCTTCTCATAACATCGCTGCAGGATTTGGCGAGAGACGAATCTGAATCGATAAGCCTGTTTTCAATTAGGGAGTCTTTGCAATCGGTTGCTGTTGTTATTTCAACACTCTTTGTTTCGCTGTTCACGAGCATCGCGATGTTCTCAATTCTCGTTACAGGACTTGGTGTATTTTCAATTATGATGGTAGTTGTGTTTCAATTGAATTATTTGCGAAAGATGTGACGTTGATATGCAGATGTGACGTTGATATGCCTTAATTTTGAAATACATGCTCTTAGCACAGGTTGGCCTCTCAGTAAACTGGGAGGTTGCTTTGGCTAGTTAGAGATATGTGAACGACCGTTAGACTGAATCTCAGGGTAGAAGGGGCCTCCAGTGTCCAGATCAACAAGGCAATGCTGCGTTTCGGCTAATAAGAACGATGGCTTTTTGCGTGTGGCGGCGGCGTCGCCACGGATTCGCGTGGCCGATGTCGAGGGCAATGCCGAGGTTGCGCTGGCGGCTGTTCGCGAGGCTGCCGAGCGCGGCGTTCGCGCGCTGGTGCTGCCCGAGCTTAACTTGTGCGGCTATACCGCGGCCGACCTGTTCCATAATCGCACGCTGCTGCATGCCTGTGAGGCTGCTCTGGTGCATATCCTCGACGAGACTCGTGAGCTGCCGATTGTCTTTACCATCGGTCTTCCCGTTGCAGTTGCCGAGAATATCTACAACTGCGCCGCCGTGTGCTGCGCGGGCGAGCTTTTGGGCCTCACGGCCAAGAAGTATCTGCCCAACTATGGCGAGTTCTACGAGTGCCGCTGGTTTGCTCCGGCGCCCGCAGATCCTGTGTGGGTCGAGTTTGCCGGTCAGGGTCCGGTTCCGCTGGGCTCGGGGCTTGTCTACCGCTGCTGTGATGAAGATGCCGAGGATATGGTGCTGGGCGTTGAGGTCTGCGAGGACCTGTGGGTGCCGGCGCCCCCTTCGACCGAGATGGCGCTTGCCGGTGCGACGGTGATCCTCAATCCGTCGGCTTCGGACGAGATTATCGGTAAGGCGGATTACCGCCGCAGCCTCATCTCCAACCAGAGCGCGCGCCTGTACTGCGCCTATGCCTATGCAGACGCGAGCGAGGGCGAGTCCACGACCGACATGGTCTTTGCGGGCGAGAACCTTATCTACGAAAACGGATCCAAGCTCGCCGCCACTAAACTGCTTACCTGCGATATGGCGGTTGCCGATGTCGATCTTGACCGCCTGGTTGCCGAGCGCCGTCGCTCGACGACGTGGACGCGTACCGACGATGCGCCGGAGGCCACGACCGTTGAATTTTCGTTTGAGGGCGTGCTGGCCGAAGAGCCTGTCCTGCGCGATGCGTTCGACATCGACCGCGTCTTCCCCCGCGCGCCCTTTGTGCCGGCCGACCATGGCGACCTGGCCGAGCGTTGCGAGACCATCCTCGACCTGCAGACTGCGGGCCTCAAGACCCGCCTCGCCCACACAGGTACCAAGGCTGCGGTCATCGGCCTTTCGGGTGGCTTGGACTCCACGCTGGCACTGCTTGTGACCGTGCGTGCCTTCGATGCGCTGGGGCTGCCGCGCACCGGTATCACAGCCGTGTCCATGCCCGGCTTTGGCACGACGCACCGCACCAAGTCCAATGCCGAGTCGCTCGCCCGCGACCTAGGCGTGAGCTTCCGCGAGGTTTCGATCCATGCGGCCGTGGAACAGCACTTCAAGGACATTGAGCATGATCCGGCCGTGCAGGACGTGACCTACGAGAACAGCCAGGCGCGCGAGCGTACGCAGATTCTGATGGATCTGGCCAACCAGGCTGGCGGTTTTGTCATTGGCACGGGCGACCTGTCGGAGCTGGCGCTCGGCTGGGCTACCTATAACGGCGACCACATGAGCATGTACGCCGTCAACGCGAGCGTGCCCAAGACGCTTGTGCGCCATCTGGTACGCTATGCCGCCGATGTCTTTGGCGGGCGCATTGCCGAGGTCTTGCTCGATATCCTCGATACGCCGGTGTCCCCCGAGCTTCTGCCGCCCACGGGCGACGGCGAGATTGCGCAGAAGACCGAGGATTTGGTGGGCCCGTACGAGTTGCACGACTACTTCCTCTACTACCTGCTGCGTTTTGGCTTTGAGCCGGGCAAGATCTACCGCATGGCGCTCAAGAGCTTCGAGGGCGTCTACGACGCCAAGACCGTCTACACGTGGCTACGTACGTTCTACCGTCGCTTCTTTGCCCAGCAGTTTAAGCGCAGCTGCCTGCCCGATGGTCCCAAGGTGGGCTCGGTGACGCTCAGCCCGCGCGGCGATTGGCGTATGCCGAGTGACGCTAGCTCGCGTCTGTGGCTTGCGCAGATCGACGCGCTCAATCCAGTTGACTAAGGTTGGCTAAATTGAACCAATACGGGGGTTGCAAGCGTTACACTTTTGCAATCTGATGGCCCGTATCGCGCGGCGCTCTTGTCGGAGCGCCGCGTTTTTCATATCGAAAGGTGGCACCATGCAGGCATCGCAGCGTCTCGACCGCTTTGGCGCGGAGGTCTTCGCCTCGCTCAACAACAAGCTTCTCGCGCTGAAGGCTCAGGGCAAGACCATTTACAACATGAGCGTGGGCACGCCCGATTTTAAGCCGTACGACCATGTGGTCGAGGCGCTCACGCAGGCAGCCCAAGATCCTGAGATGTGGAAGTATGCCCTGCGCGACCTGCCCGAACTCAAGCAAGCCGTGTGCGATTACTATGAGCGCCGCTTTGGCGTTTCGGGCATTACGCCGTCTATGGTGCAGTCGTGCAACGGCACGCAGGAGGGCGTGGGCCATTTGGGCCTGGCCCTGCTCGATCCGGGTGACACCATTCTGGTTCCCGATCCGTGTTACCCGGTCTTTGAGGCGGGTGCCAAGATCGCCGATGCCAAGCTCGAGTACTATCCGTTGGTTGCCGAGCACAATTACCTGCCCTATGTGGCGGGCATCGATCCCGAGGTGGCCGATCGCGCCAAGTATATGATCGTGTCGCTGCCCGCGAACCCGGTCGGCTCGGTGGGCACGCCCGAGGTCTACGAGGAGATTATCGCCTTTGCCCGCGAGCATGATCTGTTGATCGTGCATGACAATGCCTACTCCGATATCGTGTTCGACGGCGAGCCGGGTGGCAGCTTCCTGCAGTACCCTGGCGCGCTCGAGGTGGGCGTGGAGTTCTTCTCGCTCTCTAAGTCGTTTAACGTCACCGGCGCACGCATCGGCTTTTTGGTCGGTCGCGAGGATGTGGTCTCGGCCTTTGCCAAGCTGCGCGGCCAGATCGACTTTGGTATGTTCTTCCCGATTCAGAAGGCTGCCATCGCCTGCCTGAACGGTCCGCGCGATGAGGTCGAGGCGCAGCGTCTGAAGTACCAGGAACGCCGCGATGCCCTGTGCGACGGCCTTGAGGGCCTGGGCTGGGAGCGTCCCAACGCGCATGGCTCTATGTTTGTGTGGGCCAAGCTTCCCGGTGGTCGCACCGATTCCATGGCGTTTTGCGAGGAGCTTATGGAGAAGGCCGGCGTTGTGGTGACGCCGGGCGCGAGCTTTGGCCCTTCGGGCGAGGGGCACGTGCGTATGGCACTGGTCCTGCCGCCCGATCAGATCGCTTTGGCTGTCGAGGCCATTCGCGAGGCTGGCCTGTATTAGAAACCTATTTCGACCCGTCAATAGCTCGAAACCGATTTCGTGCAGTTATTTTACGAATTCTGCAAACAATTTCGGTAAACGGTCGATTTTTGGCTGCGAATAGGAGCATAATCAAAGTCCCGATTGGATGTATTGGGATTACGGCAAGCCGCTCGGGTCGTTCCCGGGCGGCTTGTTTGTGGAGAGAGATGGGAGTTTCTAATGGTTAACGAGAAGAAGGTCGCTATTGTCGGCTGCGGTTTCGTCGGTTCGTCTTCGGCGTTCGCGCTGATGCAGAGTGGTCTGTTCTCCGAGATGGTCCTCATCGACGTGGACAAGAATCGTGCCGAGGGTGAGGCCCTGGATATCGCGCACGGCATGACATTTGCCGAGCCGATGAAGATCTACGCCGGCGATTATTCCGATGTCGCCGACGCCGCCATGATCGTCGTCACCGCTGGCGCTGCCCAAAAGCCCGGTGAGACTCGCCTGGACCTGGTCAACAAGAACGTTAACATCTTTAAGTCCATTATCCCCGAGATTAAGAAGTCCGGCTTCGAAGGCATTCTGCTCATCGTCTCCAACCCGGTTGATGTTCTGACCTATGCCGCCATCAAGATGTCCGGCCTGCCCGAGGGCCATGTCATCGGCTCCGGCACCGTGCTCGACACTGGCCGTCTGCAGCAGATGCTTGGTGCCCACGTCGAGGTTGACCCGCGCGATGTCCAGGCCTATGTCATGGGCGAGCACGGTGACTCCGAGTTTGTCGCTTGGTCCAGCGCTCAGGTTGCCGGCGTTCCGCTGAACACCTTCTGTGAGCTTCACGGCCACCTGGAGCATGAGGCTGCCGAGAAGCGCATCGCTGAGGACGTCAAGAACTCCGCCTACACCATCATCGAGAAGAAGCACGCCACCTACTATGGCGTCGCCATGGCCGTCAAGCGCATCTGCACCGCCGTTATGCGCGATGAGCAGACCGTTCTGCCTGTCTCCTCGCTCATGGTGGGCGAGTATGGCCTCTCCGATCTTGCCATCTCCATGCCGACTGTCGTTGGCCGCGACGGCGTTGTCTGCCGCGTCCCCGTGCCGCTGAACGATGACGAGCAGCATGAGCTCACCGTCTCCGCCAAGGCCCTCAAGGACATCATCGACAGCGTCGATTTCTCCTGCTAAATCAAGCTCGCTAGAGCGAAAAGCTACAATGAAGGCGTCCGGGTCCACACGGCCCGGGCGCCTTTTGGTGCAAAGTAACCTGACCCCAATGCACCATCCCAATACACCATAGTTGATGGGAGGGCCATGTCGGATTCGCCTAATTTTTTGACCTATGCCCAGACGGCGTTTGATCCGTTTGAGGAGCGGCCGTTCTGCGCGGTGGACAGCCTGGTCTTTGCGTGGTTGTCCTATTTGCGTTTGCCGGGTGATATGGCGGAGCTGACGAACTGGCAGGGCCTAGACGTACGCGAGCTGCTGCGTGCCGAGTGCTACCGGGACATGATTGACGACTTGTGGGACCCAGAGGGGAGCAGGGCCTTGCTGGAGGCCGTGGCAGCAAGTCCTCGCTACCGTGGCGTGCACGTTTGCGGCTATCGTGTCGTGAGCGATGTGGTGGCGACAGAGCAGTTTGCAGCCATGGCGTTCCGGTTTCCGGCAGGGTTTAGCTATCTTGCCTTCCGGGGGACCGATAGTACGATTGTGGGCTGGAAAGAAGACTTTAACATGGCGTTCCGGTGTCCTGTGCCGGCCCAGGAATCCGCGGCACGTTATGTGGACGAGGCGGCGGATGCGATTGACGGGCCGCTTTTGTGCGGAGGTCATTCCAAGGGCGGAAACCTTGCGGTGTACGGTGCGGCGATGTGCTCCGATGTCGCCCGTGAGCGAATCGAACGGGCGTATTCCCATGATGGTCCGGGCTTCGTCGAGGAGTTTCTGAACGGCAACGCCTTTGCCGATCTTTCCGGTCGAATCGACAAGACGCTACCTCGGTCGTCGATCTTTGGCATGATGTTCGAGACACAGGAGGACTATGCCATCGTTGAGAGCACCGAGTTCAGCCTGCTGCAGCACAATCCCTTTAGCTGGGTGGTTGATGGTCACGACTTCGTGTACTGTGAGCGCCTGTCTGCCGGTGCTCGATACGTTGATGGCTCCATTCGCGAGATGCTGCTTGCAGTGTCGCCTAGCGAACGCGAGCGTTTTGTAGATGCGTTGTTCTCCGTGTTTGAGGCTACGGGCGCCGAACGGTTTGCGGATATCGCTGGGAATCTGCGCGAGAGCCTGCCCGTGATGCTCCAGGCTGCGCAAGGCTTCGACGAGGATACACGACGCTTTGTCTCGCAGACCATCGTAGCAATCCTTAAATGCGCACTGCTGCCCAAACGGCCCCAGATCGACATGTCCGCTGCCGGTAAGAGCTTGGCAGAACAACTCGAGGCGTGGCAGTCCGAACTTCTGCGCTAACCATTGGTGCAAGCAACCTGTCCCCGATGCACCAATCTTCGAAGCGCCTGGGGCGGGCTCGACCGCTATACTGATTCGTGCCGAAATCGATCTAGAACGGAATGCCGTATATGAAAATCAATCACGCGATTCTGCATATCCTGGACTTTGACTCTGCCGTCAACGTCATGAGCCAGCGCGAGCTCGATATCGAAAGCCGTACTGTCCGCAACTTCGTGACCACACATCTGCGTCGCGCGCGCACTTCGGCCGATAACAAGCGTGCCACGTTTGCCGAGAACTCCGCATTCGGCGGCGAGCTCAAGAGCTATTTCTTTGGCGAGCGCGAGTTCGTGGACCTGTCGCAGCAGATTGCGGAGTTCATCTCTTCCGAACTCACCAAGGCCGAGAAAGCCGAGTCCACCGACGTGCTCGTGGCCGATTTTGACGACGATGAGGATGCCCGCTGGTTTGCCGTGATGCTGCTGGGCTCCAAGCAGGCCTTTATGCACGAAGTGGGCCGCGAGGAAGGGGAGGTGCGCAACGACATCGCGCGCCACTACGCCATTCTGCCGAACCCCTCGCAAAAGGTGCCGAGCTATGCCATCGTGCGCGCGAGCACCATGGAGATCGGCTACGTGGACAAGAAACGCAAGATCGCCGGCGAGGACCGTATGCTTATCCCCGATGGCCTGCTGCAGTGCGACACGGGCGTATCGGGCAAGGAGGTCATCGACACCGTGACGCGTGTGGTCGAGGAAGTCGCCGGGGAGCACGGTGCCAACACGGCCGTGGCGCTCGCAAAGGTTAAGGCCGCTGTGGCCGAGAAGGTCGAGGATGACGAGGAGCTGCCGCCTTGGGATATCGTCGACGAGGTCTTTGAGGACGAGCCGGTCATCAAGGAGAGCGTGCGCGCGGCACTGACCGAGGAGAAGGTGCCTGAGCGTGTGCCCGTGGAGCGCAAGCAGGTCGAACGCGCGGCGGTGCGCAATCACAAGATCCGTACCGACACGGGTATCGAGATCAGCTTCCCGGCCGAGATGGGTTCCAACTCCGAGTACATCGAGTTCGTCAATGAGCCTAACGGCCTCATCTCCATCGAGCTCAAAAATATCGGTAGCATCGAGAATCGATAAGTTGCGTTGCGCCTACAGCGAGAAAGCAAAGGCCGAAGCCCTTCGGGACTTCGGCCTTTTTTGTTTTCGGCTTGGTTGCTGACATTGCGCCGCAGGTTGGGCATACGTCAGCGAAAACGCGGTTTGTCAAAACCGCGTAACTATTAAAGTTGACGTAAGCCCTCTTCCAGGCCGGTCTTGCTGTCTGTCTTCTCGTCGCGCATCTTGATGACGCGGGCGGGGACACCGGCCACGACGGCACCGGCGGGGACGTCCTCGACGCACACGGCGCCGGCGGCAACAACAGCGCCCTTGCCCACGCGTACGCCCTCCAGGACCACGGCGTTGGCGCCGATCATGACGTCGTCCTCGATGATGACGGGCGTGGCGCTTGCGGGCTCAACGACGCCTGCCAACACGGTTCCAGCGCCGATGTGGCAGTTCTTGCCCACGGTGGCGCGGCCGCCCAGCACGGCGCCCATATCGATCATGGAACCCTCGCCGATAACGGAGCCGATGTTGATGATGGCGCCCATCATGATGACGGCACGGTCGCCAATCTCGACGCGGTCGCGGATGATCGCGCCCGGCTCGATGCGGGCGTTGATGCCCTTAAGGTCGAGCATGGGCACGGCGGAGTTGCGGCAATCGTTCTCCACGTCGTAGTAATCGATGGAATCGGCGTTGGCGTCCAGGATGGCCTTAAGCTCATCCCAGTCGCCAAAGACGGTCTTGCCGCGACGACCGCCGTAGACATGTGCGTCGCCCCAAGCAACCTTCATGCCCGGCTTCTCGCGCACGTACAACTTGACGGGCGTCTTTTTGGGCGCGGTGGCGATGTAGTTGATAATCTCCTGTGCATCCATCTCGGCTGCGTTACTCATTTGCTATCTCTCCTTTGGGCGGATTCGGTTGACACCTGGTTAGACAAACATGACCTGGTCGAACGTATAGAAGCCGGGTTCGCGGGTGACGAGCTTCTGCGCGGCTGCCAAGGCGCCGTTGACAAAGATCTGACGACTCGTGGCGCGGTGGGTGAGCGTGACCTCCTCGTCCTGGCCGAAAAAGCTCACTTCGTGCACGCCGGCGACGGTGCCGCCGCGCAGCGAGTGCATACCGATCTCCTTGGGGTCACGCGCGCCGCACATGCCCTCGCGGCCATAGACGGGGTGGTAGCCTGCCTCGGGCTCGGCCTCGACTACGGCGTCGAGCAGCAGCTTGGCGGTACCGCTGGGGGCATCGACCTTTTGGTTGTGGTGCGTCTCGACGATTTCGCAGTCAAAGCCGGGCAGCTCGCGTGTAGCCTGCGCTACCAGATGGCGCAGGGCTGCGATACCGATGGAGTAATTGCCCGAGTGCATAACGCGGGTGTTCTGGCCCAGCTCACGCAGGCGGTCCATCTGCTCGGGGGTGTAGCCTGTGGTGCCCGAGACCAATGCCGCGCCCGTGCGCTCGACATAGGCGACGACGGCGTCGAAGGTCGCGACGTTCGAGAAGTCGATAATCACATCGGCAGCCGGTGCGTTCTCGAGCTTGCTCAAATCGAAGCCAATCTGGGCCACGATATCAAAAACGGGTTGACCGGCGGCGTCGACAACGCCCTCGGCGGTGGTGCGGATGAGCGAGCCCATGCGGCCCGTTCCCATAATGACGGTCTTAATCAAGCAGACCAGCTCCCTTCAGAGCATCGGTAAGTGCGGCTCGCGTGTCGTCTGCCATGGGGCACAGCGGCATACGGTAGTTTGCCTCGATCATGCCCATCTGGGCGAGCGCTTCCTTGACGGGGATGGGGTTGACCTCGCTAAAGAGGGCATTGATGAGCGGCTGGCCAGCAATCTGGATATCGCGGGCGCGTGCCACGTCACCGTCCAGATAGGCGCGGCACATGTCGTGCACGAGCTGCGGCTGAACATCGGCCCACACGCTGATGGTGCCCGAGGCGCCCAGGCTCATGAGCGGTACGGTAAGCGCGTCCTCGCCCGAGTACATGCGGAAGTCGTCTGACAGCAGGTGGGCGATCTTGGCCGCGTAGGCGACGCTGCCCGAGGCCTCCTTAATACCCATGATGTTGGGGTGCGCGGCCAGGCGTTCTACGTTGCGCTCGCTGATGCCGCAGCCACAGCGGCCGGGGATGTTGTACAGGATGCAGGGGATGTCCACGGCATCGGCGACGGTCTTAAAGTGCTGATAGATACCCTCTTCATTGGACTTGTTGTAGTAGGGGGTGATGAGCAGCAGACCGTCGGCGCCCAGGCCCTGATAGGTGAGCGACTTGGTGAGCATGGTCTGCGTGGAGTTGGAGCCCGAGCCGGCAATGACGGGGATGCGGCCTGCAACTTGCTTGACCACGGCGGCGACGACGGAGTTGTCCTCGTCATCGGTCATCGTGGCACTCTCACCGGTGGTGCCCAGGGTGAGGATGGCGTCAGTGCCATTTTGCAGGTGGAAATCGATAAGGCGCTCAAGCGCGTCAAAGTCGACACTGCCGTCCTTTTTAAACGGCGTGACAAGGGCGACGATCGAGCCCTCGAGATTGCGGATATCCATGTTCTTCTCCTTCGCTTCCGCGATCTGGACGCGTTTGTTCCATTGGGCGGCGACTGCCAGGCGCTCGTCCTGAGCGCGACGGCGGGCGCTTTCGGCGCGCGATTTGGCCAGCAGCTCGCGGCCGCACGGCAGCACGTCGAGCGTGGCAAAGTAATCGCCCGGGCGCTCGGCGCGGCGAATGAGGTCTGCCGAGCCATCGGGGCGCAACAGGACCTCGGCGGAGCGCAGGCGGCCGTTGTAGTTGTAGCCCATAGAGTGGCCATGCGCGCCGGTGTCATGAATCACGAGCAGGTCGCCCATGTCGATATGCGGAAGCTCGCGGTCGATGGCGAACTTGTCGTTGTTCTCGCACAGATTGCCCGTGATGTCGTAGGTGTCCGTGACGGGCGCTGTGGTCTTGTCGTCGCCACCCGGCTGGCCCATCACCGTAATGTGGTGGTAGGCGCCATACATGGCAGGACGAATCAGATCGACGGCGCTTGCGTCCACGCCGATATAGTCCTTGTAGATCTGCTTCTCGTGGATGGCCTTGGTGACCAGGCATCCGTAGGGGCCCATCATAAAGCGACCCATCTCGGTGCAGATCGCCACATCGCCCATGCCGGCGGGGACCAGAATCTCGTCGTAGGCTGCGTGTACGCCCTCACCGATGGCGTGAATGTCGTTAGCCTGCTGCTCGGGCAGGTAGGGGATACCCACACCGCCGGACAGATTGATAAAGGCGACATGTGCGCCGGTCTCGCGCTCCAGGCGCACGGCAAGTTTAAAGAGGATGCGTGCGAGCTTGGGATAGTAGCCGTTAGTGACGGTGTTGCTGGCAAGGAAGGCATGGATGCCAAAATTCTCGGCGCCCTTGGCCTTGAGCATGCGGAAGGCCTCAAAGAGCTGCTCGGTGGTCATGCCATATTTGGAGTCGCCCGGGTTGTCCATGATGCCGTTGGAGAGCTGGAACAGGCCGCCTGGATTAAAGCGGCAGCTGACCGTCTTGGGGATGGGCCCCGCAACACGCTCAAAGAACTCGATGTGGCTGATGTCGTCAAAGTTGACGATGGCACCCAGCTTGTCGGCGAGCTCAAAGTCGGCAGCCGGCGTGTCGTTGGACGAGAACATGATGTCGTGTCCCGTGATGCCCAGCGAGCGGGCGATCATGAGCTCGGTATAGCTCGAGCAATCGCAGCCGCAGCCGTATTCGTTGAGAATGGAGATGAGCGCCGGGTTGGGGTTGGCCTTGACGGCAAAGTATTCCTTAAAGCCCGGGTTCCATGCAAAGGCGTCGCGCACTTCTTGCATGTTGCGGCGGATGCCCGCCTCGTCGTATAGATGAAACGGCGTGGGGAACTGCTCGACGATATGCTCGAGTGTCTCCTTGTCCACAAACGGCTGCTTGGCCGCATATGCCTCGTTGGGGGTCAATGCCATGTCCCGTAAACCTCGCTATCCAGACGGCGCCATCTGCGCATCGAATCCGCATAGCGTGGACCCAATGTCCGGATAGCGCTCCCGCATTGCTGCAGACAGTCCTGTGGGTGTTTCCCACAGGCCCACCAGGTTGTTCGTGCCCGAAAAACCCAGTTCGGCGGGTTTCGCCTCCCCACGGGGTCAAAGCCTGCCGGCTCGCCCGCGGCTCTTCGTGCCCGCGCCTCTATCAAGTGGTAAAGACCCTATCACGTTGCACTTTACCAAACAAGAGTATTCGTATATAACGTTTAAAAAATGCAGCAATATGCTGGAAACATGTGTGCCACAATCCTGTATCACAATAAGTTGCAACAGATGTGCCTCACGAAGGGATTCTCTATGACCGAGCTCCAAGAACTCCGTCGCTATCGCCGCGATCTCCACCGCATTCCGGAGCTCGATTTCGATCTTCCGCAGACTATCGCCTATATCGAGGGCGTGTTGGCGCCGCTCGCTTGCGAGGTGACCCATCCGTGTCCCAGCTGCGTCTGCGCTTTCTTCGACGCTGGCGTTGGTGCCGCGCGTGCCACGGCGATTCGCGCCGATATGGATGCGCTGCCCATCGCGGAGGCGACGGGAGCGGCCTTTGCCTCGATCCATCCCGGCAAGATGCACGCTTGCGGACATGACGGACACATGGCTATGGCGCTTGCCGCCGCGACCTTTGTCGACCGTACGATTCGCGAGCAGCCGGGCGCCATTAGGCGCAACGTTCTCTTTGTGTTCCAGCCGGCCGAGGAAACGACCGGTGGTGCCAAGACGGTATGCGAGAGCGGTGTGTTCGAGCGCTATGGGGCTGACCGCATTTTTGGCTTCCATGTGTGGCCCGATCTGCTCGCCGGCACGTTGGCGAGCTGCTCCGGTCCGTTGCTGGCGCGTTCGAGTGAGACGCACATTCATATTCACGGGACGAGCATCCATATCGCTAAGACCTATGGCGTTCCGGTCGAGGAGTCGCACGATGCAGCGCTGGCGGCTGCCAAGTTCTTGGTTGCCGAGCGCGAACTGATGGACGAGCTGGGCACCGACGAGCCCTGTATCGGTAAGTTTGGTCTGCTGCAGGCCGGCACCGTCTGCAACGCGGTGGCGGGGGAGGCCCATGTGGCCGGAAGCCTGCGTGTGTTTACGGACGACATGTTCGACCGGGCGCGCGAAGGCGTGCGCCGCGTGCTGGACGATGCCTGTGCCGCAACGGGCTGCACGTATGATCTCGACTTTGCCGAGGGCTATCCGCCGGTCGACAACGACCCCGAGTTGTTTGCCAGCGTCGCGCCCGCTCTGCCCGAATTGCAGCTCGTGGACGAGCCGCTGCTAATCGCCGAGGATTTCGCGTTCTATCAGCGCCATCTGCCGGGCGTGTTCTTCTTGCTAGGCACGGGCGTGCCAGAGGACCAAGACAACCCGAGTGATTCGGATGGCTGCCCCGCCTATGCAACAAGCGCCCTGCATACCGATAGCATGCTCTTTGACGAGGAAATCCTACTCAAAGGCCTCGATGTCTACAAACGATTGCTTTCGCTTGACTAAGGCGCGAAGGACAATTTGTTCTAGAAAACACGAACAAACGTACGATATAATAGAGATGTAAGTCTATAGAAACGTTTGACGTTACTAACGTAAGGCGATACTATGATTGCATCGTATAAAGATGAGGATACCGAACGCTTTGCCATGGGTGTGCGGGTCAGGAGGTTCGTGCCCTTTGAGCGTGTTGCGTTGAGGAAGATTCGCCAACTGCAGGTTTGCGCTTCGCTTGATGATCTTCGCGTTCCACCGGGCAACCGCCTGGAAGCTTTGAAGGGCGATCGTGCCGGTCAATATAGCATCCGTGTTAACGAGCGCTATCGGGTCTGTTTTGAGTGGAGACAGGAGATGGCTTGGAATGTCGAAATCGTCGATTATCACAAGTGATGAGACTTCGGCCGATTTGCTGTCGCCGGTGACTCCCGGTGAGCTTCTCAAAGAGGAGTTTCTTGTTCCCATGGGCATTTCTCAATATCGCCTTGCGAAAGAGACTGGGATTCCGGCTCAGCGTATCGGGCAGATTGTCTTGGGAAAACGTCGCGTGACGGCCGACACCGACCTCCGTCTTTGCCGTTATTTTGGCCTGACGGATGGTTATTGGCTGCGCGCTCAGGTGGCGTTTGACCTTGAGGCCGAGAAAAGGCGGATCGAACCGGAGCTGAATAAGATCGTTCCTGTCCAGCAGGCCGCTGCGTTGTAGTGCTCAAAGATATTGAGGTTGGAGTGACGATGGAACGACGCCGACAGTCTGCCGTTTATAGTCCCGGTGGGTGTGGATGCGGCTTGTTGTTGCTTCCGGTTATTGCTGTGAGCATTGGCGTGATGTTTGCGCTTGCTGGGCTGGCTGCGGCGGCACTCGTACTGTTTATCACTGCCATCGGCGTGACGATTTGGCTCTGCCGCAATCGCGAGCGACGCCGTGCCGACGGTAAAACCAATGTCGGCTGGGTTGTATTCCTGGTCATTGCGTACCCGCTGAGTGTCAGCTACCTGGTGTTCTTTGTCCTGTTGATGGTCAGTGCCTTTACCGGGGAATCCGTCACGGTGGGTTGATGCGCTGCCGGCAGACGGTCGCGCAAAGTGCGTTTGCTCGGCGTTTGGATAACTGCATTGGCCGTTTACCGCAACCTTAGCTCTCAGCTAATGAATTCAAGTTTAATCCTTCCTACGATGTGCTGTGTGCCGGCACGGTAGCCGGATCGTAGGAAGGATGAATAATGGCAAAAGAGGGAAAGAAGCCGATCGGTAAGATTGTCCTAGGCGTCATCGTGGTGCTGGTTATTGTCGGTGCCGTGGGCTCTATGGGCGGCAACTCAACCGATTCGCCTGCGAGCGATTCGGCAAAACCTGCCGAGACGACACAGCAGGCTGAGGAGCAAAAAGAACCGCAAGAACCGTATACCATTGCTGACGAGGCTGAAGACACTTCCAATCAGTTTGCCTATAAGATCACGGGGACGCTGACCAATAACACGGACAAGGAAAAGAGCTACATTCAGATTGAGTATGTTCTGTATGATGCTGGTGGCAACCAGGTTGGAACGGCTCTTGCAAACACCAATCATCTGAAGGCGGGCGGCTCCTGGAAGTTCGAGGCGCTGGGCACGGTGTCTCCCGATCAGGTCGCCAGTTGGGAGCGTTCGGACGTAAGCGGTTTCTAGCATGTTGTATGCACTGGGGGAGGTGAAGTCGTATGCCCGATAAAAAGCTGACTGACGAGTTGCTCAATGAGCTTCTCGACGCGCCAAACATCGATGGCTATATCAAAGAACACGACTTTGCCGCCCCGTCGCTTTCGAACTACCTGAAGCAGCTACTGCAGGAAAAGGGCTTGGAGCGCTCGCGCGTAGTTCGTATGGCCGATCTCAATGAGACCTTTGGCTATCAGATTTTTACCGGTGCGCGGCATCCGAGCCGCAATAAGGTGCTGCAGATTGCCTTTGCGATGGCGCTGACGCTCAAAGAGACTAACCGTGCGCTGACGGCTGCCGGGGTAAGCGTCCTTAACTGCAAGGACCGCCGCGATGCGATTATCATCTTTTGCATCGATCGTGGGTGCAGCCTCCAAAAGGTCAACGAGGAGCTGTATCGCTTTGGCGAGGAGACGGTGAGTTAGCGGCTGATATCTGAGCCGGCGGAGCTGCCGAACAACGATGCAAACGAACGGGGCGCGGATGCCATGGGGTGTCTGCGCCCTGCGCTATGATGGAGGCTATGGATACTCAGACCCCAACATATTCCGATGACGAGCTGACCGCAGCGCTTGCCGAGCACCTGGCGTCGCTCGATTGCGACGACAGCTATCGCGTGGAGCGTGTACTTAAGCGCTCGTCCGTTGAAACAACCGAGCTCGTGTACTTTGAAGGAACCGGCGGTGGCTCGCTCGGCCCCTTTGTCCGTAAACGCATCGATGCTTCGGCTCAAATCGGCGGGGCATACGAGCGTCTGTTTGCCGTTCAGCGGGCAGGCAGGCGTTTTGAGCACCTGCCCAGAATCGTCGATTGTCGTCGTGTGGGCGACGAGCTCAACGTGGTTATGGAATACATCGAAGGGGAGACGCTCGGGGCGCTGGTGGACCGTCTGGGAGCCACCCCCGATTATGCGCGTGAATTGTATCCTGTCCTTTGCGACGCCGTGGGCGAGCTCCACGCCGGTTTTGCAATGGCGGGGGAGACGTCGGCGCCGGTGATCCATCGTGACCTCAAGCCGTCGAATATCATCGTGACAGGTGCCAACTATACGCCTGATGATGGCCTGACGTTTTCATCGCTGGTGATTATCGACCTGGGGATCGCGCGCGTATGGCACGATGGCGCCGATGCCGACACCGTCAAGTTTGGCACGCGACCCTATGCGCCGCCCGAGCAGTATGGGTTTGGGCAGACGAGCGTGCGAAGCGACGTCTACGCACTTGGCGCCCTGTTGTTCTTCTGCTTGACGGGAGTCGACCCTAAGCCAGGGCTCGACATGCGCGAGCAATGCGAGGCGCGCGGCATTCCCACTCCACTTGCCGATGCCGTCTGCATGTCGATGGCGCTCGACCCGGCCAAGCGTTTTGCGAGTGCGGAAGCGTTGGGACGGGCGACGCGCGCGGCATACGATCTGAGTCGCCCCGTGCGGCCTCCTGCGCCGCCTGTCCGAACTCCGGCCTCGGAGACGGTGTTGACGCCCCAAGGGCTCCAGAACCCCGCAGGGCCTCCTGGCCCTGCCGCCTCCGCTGCATGTGGTCTGCTCTCTCGCGTTCCGGAGTCTTTGGGGCGCATTTGGAATACGCTCGTCTGCTTCTCGCTGCTTGTGTTCTTTGTCGGAAGTCACTTTGCCGTCTTTTACCCCACCGGAGCAAACCAAAGCTACCCGACGTGGCTTCTCATAATCGAGTATTTTTTCTTTGTCGATGGCCTTATGGCGCTTATGCATTTTGCGCTGCTCGATAAGCGCCGTCTTCGTCGGCGATTCGCACTGCTCGACAGCTATCGCGGCATGAAACTCGCGAAACTCTGGTTCAAGGCATTGGGTGTGCTGCTCCTATGCATGATCGTCATAGTCGCGGTTGCCAATGCGACCGGCGTCGTCGATACTTCCGCTACCTAAAAGAAAAAAGGGCCCCATTGGGGCCCTTTTCAGTTGCACTTAGATGCGGTTCATCTGAGCGGCGACCTTGTTGTACCAGTCCTGCCACGTGGGCGGGCAGTACTTTTTGGCCGCAGCCGGGGTAAGGGTGGAGCCGTAGTTGGCGCCCAGATAGGCAACGTGAGCGGAGATGCCCTCGCTCCAGCTGCCAAAGCTGCGCCAACCGCCGCCACGTGCACTCCAGCCCCAGGCGTTGTAGGAATTAGCGCAATAAGCACCCTTGGTGCTCTCGATGCAGGCGATAGCGGGGGACCAACGGGGGTCGACACCGGTATTCCAAGCGGCGACGGCAAAGTTGTAGCCCTGGCCCGCCATGGGGGAGCCGGCGAGATAATTGTCGATGCGGCTCGTCCACTCATTAATGAACGAATCGTAATCGGAGCTACCGGTATTGGCGTTGTTCACCGTGGTGTCGATGGTGGTGTTGGTGTTGGTGGCCTGGCTGCTGGAATTGCTGCCGCTTACGCCCTCGCCCGAGAGCTTCTCGGCGGCAGCGGCCTTATCGGCCTCAAGCTTGGCAAGCTCGGCGGCATTTTCCTGCTCGGCTTTTGCCTGTGCCTCGCTGCGGAGCTGCTGGGCCTGCGCCAGCGCATCCTCGGCGTTTTTCTGCTCTGCCTCAAGTTGAGACTTGGCCTGCTGGAGCTCAGCCTTGTTCTGCTCGAGTTCGGTTTGCATGTTATTGAGCTCTTCGATCTCGTCGACGCTCGAGCTCGTGATCTGGTTGGTGTATTTGCAGGTCGTGATGAACTCACCCAGGCTCTGTGCGTTGACCAGGAAGCTCACGATGGGATTGGTGCCCTTCTGATACTTGTACAGATCGCGCATGGCGGAGCTTGCCTTGGCCTGCTGCTCGGGAAGCTTGGCCTCGATTTCCTCGATGCTTGCCTCATTGGAGTCAATCTGCTTTTGCAGGTCATCGAGTTTGGTGCGGGCGTCGTTGTAGGCGCTCGTGGCGGCTTCGATCTTCTGCTGGGCTGCGGAAAGCTGGTCCTGCGTTGCCTGCGAGGCGGCATACGCCGCAACGGGGGAGAGCATCGGCGTGGCCGTCAGCGCAACGGCGAGCGCGGCGCTCGTGATGATACGAGCCGGCTTCGACGCAATGAGCGCTGCGGTGCGATGATTCGAATGCTGCATCCAGTCCCTCTGCAATCAATCGTAGGTTATGGTTCGAACGGTATTCTACTACTGCTTTCGACCTCAACTTGAACCTTAAAGGTCCCAAAGGGTCAAGTTGAACTTGAGGCTTTGGCTTTGACCTGCAGTTATGATGAATTGTTGAGAAACCATAGAGTTCAACTTTAACGTTACAGAGCCCTGTTTGAGAGGAGTTATGGGCTGTAAAAGCCATCTCAACGTGGGGTTTTATAACTACAGCGTGCCCTTCTGGCGAGCCTGCTCAATCTCTTCGAGGGCCTCGGCGGGGGTGAACGAACAGGTGCCGTCGCCGAGTTTGATTACCTGGATATCGTCGCCGGCGTAGACCTCTCCGCCCTTTAGTACCACGCCAAAAACGCCCTCGTGGGGAAAGATGCAGTCGCCGGCGAGATAGTAGATGGCACAGCGTGTGTGGCAGACCTTGCCGATTTGGCTGATTTCGACAAGCACCTCGCTGCCAAGCTTGAGCTGTGTGCCCAAGGGGAGCGAGAGCAGGTTGATGCCCCGGGTTGTGAAGTTCTCTCCGAAGTCACCCTTGCGCACATCGAGTCCGCGGGCCTGCGCCGTCTGGATGGACTCTGCGGCCAAAAAGGAAACCTGACGGTGCCAATGCCCGGCGTGTGCGTCGGAGGCGAGGCCAAATTGCTCTATAACGGTGTCGTGTCCATCGGCGACGGGCGACTTGCGCGTGCCCTTGTGTGCCGACGTGTTGATCGAGACGATGCGGGCGGGTCCGTTGTAGGCGTCGTTTGCCGTGCACAGGGGAGCGGTCGCTTCCGCACGTTCCGCTAGCTCGCGCCTCGCGGCATTGAGGATGGGATTATCGGTCGGATGGTCTTGGGGCACGTGTGCGCCTTTCGCTCGAAGATGTCAATACGCTGAATCCTACAACAATGGTAGGTTCATTGCCCATTGTCATACAACAGTGAGCGCCGTCTTCGTGCTGGCCTTCGTGCTGGACGATTGCGTCGATTGCCATAGATACGGTGGAGCTTTGGGCGCCGGCGGCTTGGCACGCTAGAATAAATCAGTTGCGCAAAGACCGCCCGTTGTGTGGGCAGTTCATGATAGGAAGTTTCCATGGCATTGCAATTTACAGAGCGCGAGTTCATTCCCGTGCTGCTCGGTGGCGACATCAACGCCTATTCGGTGGCGCGCGCCTTCTACGAGGAGTACCAGGTCAAGAGTCTGGTCTTTGGCAAGTATCAGACGGGTCCCGCGTATCGCAGTCAGATTATCGACTACACGCCCAACGTGGATATCGACACCATGCCCGTGATGCTCAAAACCGTCAACGGCATTGCCCAAGCGCATGCCGATAAGACGATTGTCCTTGTGGGCTGTGGCGACAACTATGTCGCTCTCGTGGCTCAAGCCAAGGATGCTCATGAGCTGGCGGATAACATCGTCGCTCCCTACGCGCCCTACAGCATGCTCGAGCAGTGCCAGAAGAAGGAGATCTTCTACGAGCTGTGCGAGAAGCATGGCGTGCCCTATCCGCACACGTTTACTTTTACCAAGGCGATGCTCAATGCTCAGGGTGAGGCGCCTGCCGAAGTGCTCGATCAGATCGATTTTCCTTACCCGATGATTCTGAAGCCTTCTGACGGCATCATGTGGTGGCAGCATGAGTTCGAGGGCCAGAAGAAGGCCTATGAGATTGCCGACCGCGCCGAGCTGGAACAGGTCATTCGCGATTCGTATGCCAGCGGCTACACCGACGACCTGATCTTGCAGGATCGCGTGCCCGGCAACGACGAGTACATGCGCGTGCTCACCAGCTATTCCGACCGCAACGGCAAGGTGCGCATGATGTGCCTGGGCCATGTGCTGCTCGAGGAGCATCAGCCCCACGGTGTCGGCAACCATGCCTGTATCATTACCGAGCCCAACGACGAGCTCATGGGCGGCGTGCGCAAGTTGCTCGAGGACCTTCACTTTGTGGGCTATTCCAACTTTGACGTAAAGTACGACGAGCGCGACGGCTCGTTTAAGTTCTTCGATTTCAACACGCGCCAGGGCCGCAGCAACTACTACGTTACCAACAGCGGCTTTAACGTTGCCAAGTATGTGGTGGACGAGTATGTGTTCAACCGTCCGTTTGAGCCGGAGTTTGTGACGGCTCAGGACGAGGCCCTGTGGATGGTCGTCCCCATGGGCGTCGTCGACAAGTACGTCAAGGATCCCGAGCTGCGCGCTAAGGTGCATCGCCTGGACAAGGAAGGCAAGGGCGCCGACCCTTCGTTTATGAAGGGCGACTTTGTCTTTAACCGCTGGCTGCGCATGTGGCACACCAAGCTGCGCCACTTTAAGCTGTTCAAGACGTATTACAAGTAGATGAGCGCGGCGCCCGTCCGGTTTGCATCGGGCGGGCGCGGGTATGATACGCGCAATTGCGCAAGCGTCACCAAGGAGGCGGCGATGGAGAAGCTGGGAGTTATCGGCGGCATGGGCGCCGAGGCCACGTCGTATTACTACGACCAGGTGGTGCGTCATACGGCTGCTGCCTGCGATCAGGAACATATCGACATGGTGGTACTCTCCAAGTCGACCATGCCCGACCGCACGCTGGCCATTAAGACCGGCGAGCATGCCAAACTGCTGGCGACCATGAAAGAGTGCGCCCAGGCACTCGAGTCGCTGGGCTGTGCACACATTGCCATTCCCTGCAACACGTCACACTACTTCTATGACCAGATCCAGTCGTTTACGAAGGTGCCGATTATCCACATGCCGCGTGAGTCGGTGCGCTATGCTCTGGCCGGTGCGGTGATGGGGGAGTGCGAGTTCGACCCCAACCTGAGTATGCCGGCCGAGCCGGTGCATAAGATCGGCATCATGGGCACCGATGGCACCGTGGGCGCGGGCGTCTACGGCCGCGAATGTAAGGCTGCGGGTGTCGAGGTCGTCTATCCCAGCGAGAAACGTCAGAACGATGTGATGTCGCTTATCTACGATGATGTGAAGGCCGGACGTGAGCCCGATATGGATAAGTTCGACCGCGTGATGTGGGAGTTCGCCCGTAGCGGCTGCGACCGCGTCATTCTGGCCTGCACCGAGCTTTCGGTGCTGCAAAAGTACCGAGAGATGCCCGAGATCACCCTCGACGCCATGGACGTCCTGGTGCGTGAATCCATCATCCGCAGCGGCGCTCCCTACCGCCTCTAGCTTCCGACCCGCCAAAAAGGGACAGGTTAATTTTGGTAGGTTTTATCTGGTGAAACAGTAAAGGCCTCGGCTCGTTTGGTGCGAGCCGAGGCCTTTTGCGTTGGGCGGTTGCTGTCGGTGGTGAACTAGAACAGGAAGCCGATGGCGATGAGGACGATGCTGACGATGAGCACGGCGATGTCTAGGCCCTTGATGGGGTAGCGCTTGTACGAGCTGGCGCGCGTACGCAGATAGAAGCCGCGCTGTTCTGCCGCCAAGGCTGTGGCATCGGTCTTGCCCACGCTCGAGATGAGCAGTGGCACGCACAGTGGCAGCATGAGCTTAAGCTTCTTGATGGGGTTCTTGGTGTCGTACTCGACGCCGCGTGCGGTCTGCGCCTCCATGATGGCGTTCATCTCCTGACCAAATACCGGCACAAAGCGCAGCGCCGTGGTAAAGGTGAAAGCATAGCGATACGGTACGTGCAGCACCTCGACGCAGGCGTTGGCAAGGTCGTTGAGCTTGGTCACCATGAGCATGAGGATGAGTGGTAACGCCACGCCCAGCAGGCGCAGGCAGGCCTTCGATCCTGTGATGAGGCCCGTGTCGGTGATAAAGCCCCACACCACGTTGCCATCGCGCATAAAGGCCAGCTGGAGCACCAGCATGATAAGCGCGAGCGGAATCAGCAACTTGAGCAGCGAGAACAGACGGTCGACGACGCCGGCATAGGCACCCAGCGCAAGGGTGAGTGCCAAAAAGCCCAGCAGCGCCACGTAGGTGTCGGACAAGAAGATGCCGACGATGATGGCGGCGGCGAGGCCCAGTTTGACGACGGGGTTCAGGCGATGCAGCAGCGTGTCACCCGGCATGTAGTCGATGACGTTAACCACGGTGGACCATCTCCTTGGTAATTCGAACGACATCGGAGACCTCGCTCACCTGCGCAAAAGCGGTCGAGACGGAAGATGCCAGACGGCGCGAGAGCTCAATAACCTGGGGAGGCTCCACGTAGGCACGCCGCATGAGATCGATGTTCGAGAATAGCTCGTGCGTGCGGCCGCGGTCGAGGATGCGACCGTCGGCCATTACCACAATGCGCTCGGCAAAATCCGAGACGACTTCCATATCGTGGCAGACCATGATAACGGTGCAACCGCGCTCGGCCATGGTGTGCACCGTTTCCATGACGGTCATGCACTCGCGGTAATCAAGGCCGCTCGTGGGCTCGTCGAGCACGACGATCTTGGGCTCAACCACTACGACGGAGGCAAGCGCCACCATTTGTCGCTGACCGCGCGAGAGCGAGAAGGGCGCCTCGTCGGCCGGCAAGCCAAAGCGGTCGATGACGAGCTGGGCGCGACGCAGCGCCTCGGCACGGTCGATGCCGGCAAGCTCCAGGCCAAAGGCGACCTCGTCGAGCACGGTGTCCTTGCAGATCTGGCGGTCGGGGTTTTGGAAGAGGGTCGCGACCTCGCGAGCGATGCGGCTCGTGGGAACGGCTGCGGTATCCAGTCCCGTGACGCGCACGCTGCCCGAGGCGGGCTTAAGCAGGCCTGTGAGCAGTTTGGTGAGCGTGGTCTTGCCGGCGCCGTTCTGGCCGACGATGCCCACGAGCTCGCCAGGATAGAGCGTCAGGCTAAGGTCGTGTACGGCGGCGCCGCCATTGGGATAGGCAAACTCAACATGGTCGAAGGTGAGTACGGGTTCGGCGTCCTTGGCATGAGGACGCAACGACGGTGCATGCGGGGAACCGGCGGGTGCCTGGGCTTCGATGGCCGCGTGTGCGGGGTCGACGATGCCCGAAATCAGGCGCTCGGCCTCATCGACGTCCAAGCAAGGGATACCGCTTACTAGACCATCGGCCTCGAGGCTATTGAAGATACGCGTGACGCGAGGGCAGTCGACGCCGATGGCACGGAGCTCGTCGGTATGCGCGAAGACCTCGTGTGGCTCGCCCTGCAGCGCAATTTCGCCATGATTGAGCACGAGCACGCGGTTGCAGTACTCCGAGAGCAGGGCGACCTTTTGCTCAACGACGACGATGGTGATTCCAAGTGCGCGGTTTGCCTCACGCAGCGTCTCGAAGACCAACGTGGAGCTGGCGGGGTCGAGTGCCGCGGTGGGCTCGTCGAGAACCAAGACGCGCGGACGCATGGCGAGGATGGCGGCGATGGCCACCTTTTGCTTCTGTCCGCCCGAGAGGGTGGCGATCTCGCGGTCGCGCAGGTCGCTGATGCCGACGGTCTCGAGCGTTTCGCTCACGCGCTGCTCGATCTGGTCGTGGGGAACGCCAAAGTTCTCGAGGCCAAAGAGCATCTCGTCCTCGACGACCGAAGCGACCATCTGCGTGTCGATATCCTGCAGCACGCTGCCGACGATCTGTGACACGTCGGTCAGCGAGACCTCGCAGGTGTCATGGCCGTCAACCATGACGGACCCAAAGAACGCGCCGGTGTAGTGGTGGGGCACGGCACCTGACAGGCAGGCGGCAAGCGTGGACTTGCCGGCGCCCGAGGGCCCGATGATGCCGATGAAATCTCCCTTGTTCACGCTGAGCGAAACGTGGCTGAGCGCCTGCTCGGCTTGCGTGCCATAGGAGAACGAGACATCGTCGACGTTGATGATCGTTTCCATGGATACCTTTCATAGTCATTGGGGATGTTCTTACATGACTAGTCGTTTAAGAACGTCCTCAAAAGCTCGTTGTTTGGGACAGTCTTTGGTGGTGAAGCACGGAGATGGCTTTACGAGGGGCCCCAGGTTGGCGCGAAAGAGGAGCGAAGCGTACTTGGGTACGCGAGCGACGAATGAACGCCAAGATGGGGTGGCTCGTAAAGTCGAACGGGTTAGTTGAGCTTCAGGGCCTTCTGGATGGGCAAGTAGAGGGCGCCGACCAGAATGGCGTTAAAGACGGCGGTCATGGCAACGACGGGCAGCATGGCGGCGGCGAGCTCGCCTACCACGCCGAGCATGGCCATCTTGATGACCATGAAGATGACGCCGGAGACAAAGGTGGTCAGGAAGGTTGCAACAATGGCGATGGCAGGCTTGACCTGACCGTTCTTGCCGGCGGCGTTGACGATACCGGCCATGAGCATGGCGGCGATGCCCTCGGCGGCAAAATCGACGAACGGCGAAGTGGTGGTGATCTGGATCACGGCAGCCGAGATGAGGCCAATGACGAGCGACTGGCCGATGTTGGGGCGAACGACCAGGATGGTGAGGCAGAAGGCCGAGATGATGAACTCGGGGCTGATCATGCCGCCCGAGATGCCCGAGATGGCCTTGCCGACGGTGAAGTTGAGGATGAAGCCGGCGGCGAGCAGGATGGCAAGCAGGACGAGGGCGCGGACATCGAGTTTGCCACGGTCGGCGGTCTGGACGGTGCGGGGCTGGGTGGCGGTGGTGTTCTGAGACATGGTGAAAATCCTTTCGGAATGGGAGTGCAAGAGAAAAGCGGAGGCGCGTGATGCGAATGCGATCGGGCTCGAGATAGAAAAAGGCCCCCGGTCGAAACCGGAGGCCTTCCAATCACCTAGAGCGCAAAAACAGGCGTGAGGGACTCACTGTCGACCGATCGTATTCGCATCACGCCACCACCAGTTGTTGAGAGACTTCATTGTGTTCTTCATGTTGGTGGCTCCTTTCGTGATGCCGTGGCGCGGTCGCACCTAGTTGCTGTTGCGCTGCACTATAGCACAGCAAAGTGTGTGCGGGGAAATCTTTTTTGAAAAGATTTCAGGCGGGTTTCCCGCCGGTCAAAAGAGTGGGCTGAGCGGGCGAGAGGCTGCCATTGCTGCCTTGCCCGCTCAGCTAAGACGTTACTCCTTATTGCGACGGTAGAGGAAGTAACCGCCCGCGGAGATGACGGCAACGCCAGCGATGGCGAATGCGGCCACCATGCGGCCATCAAAACGATCGCCAGTGGTGGGCAGGCCGCCCTTGGTGTTCGTCTTGTTAGTGGTTACCGTGGTCGTGGTGTCGGACTTGCCAGGCTTCTCAGGCTTGGCGGCCGGCTGCTCGGGCTTAGCGGGCTGCTCGGGAGTGCCAGGCTGCTCAGGAGTGCCGGGCTGATCCGGGGTGACCGGATCGGTGGCAAGAGCATCCTTGGCGTAGGTGATGGACACCTTGAGGCCGTTGGTCTCGGTGTTCAGGTCGCTTGGGGTAAAGGGCTGGTCGAAGTTTTCGGCCTTCTGATAGGCGCGCATCTCCTGGAGCAGTGCCTTGCACTTCTTGTAGGTGTTCTCGGTAGCAGCCTTGCCGGCCTTGTTGGCCAGGGCAGTGCGGCCCTCGGTGGTCGTCTCGGCCAGCATGGCGGCGTCAACTTCCTTGTTCTGCTCGATAAGCTCGTTCTGGAGCGCATCGAGGTAGGCACGGACGCTGACACCAAGGGTGTCAGGGTTCTCGAAGCAGAGCGAGCTGATGTCCATGAGGACGTAGTTGATTGAGTTCTCGGGCTCCTCGTTGTACACGACGTCAGTCTGGTTGCAGTGATCGAAGGAGACGGTCTGATCGCTGAAGTACGGGCTGACCTCAGTTATCAGAGCGGAGTACAACGGGATGGCGACGGAGTACGCGGCGCGGGAGAGCATTTCCCACTGGATGGTAGCGACTTCGGGGTCATACCCGCGACGAATCTGGAAGAGGTTGATCTCGGTGTTGCGCTCGCTGCCGATGCAATAAACACCATCAGTGTTCGCGTTGAGGCCAGGGACGTTCTCGCCGCGGTTGCCAAAGGCACGAATCAGCTCAAAGGTGCTCCAGCCAGACTTGCCAGGCCTGAAGAACAGGGGCTGGATTTCGCTGACCATGGCTCCCTTTTGGTCAGGTTTTCCATCCTTCTTTACTGTGATAATGTCGTAATCTGTGCCTTCGGTCAGCTGACTACCAAAATAATCGCGGCCTTGCACATAGCGGGACCACTGGTTTACGCCGGAATCGGCGAGGCTCTCGCCATACGTTTGGGCGACATCGAATTTGCCGTCAGCGGAGTATTTGGCGAAGCCCTTCTCCACGGGCATGGACTCGATGCCCTCGGAGTGTAGGCAGTTCTCGGGGTCATCAAGGTCGACATCGTAGTTGAGGCTCCCGATATTAGGGTTGAGCGACGCGACGTCGTCAGCGAGCTTCATGGCGATCCACTGATGGGCGGAAAGTGTGGCGAACAGCCAGGTCTCGTTGTTGTCGGCGATGATGATCTGGTCGTTGGTGCAGACGCCTTGATCATCGATCAGTCTGCCGAGAAGCTCGACGCCCTCGCGGGCCGTGGCGCTCTCGCCCAGGATGATGCTGCCGTAACTGTACTCGCCCAGACCCACTTTCTCATCGATGTGGTCTGCTGCATCGGCCTCCGCGTTATAGGAAGTGCTTAGCGTGGCAGAGCAGGAGACGCCCTTCTCGTTGATTCCGGCTTCGGAATAGGCGTCGGTGCGACCCATCCAGTTGGAGGGGTGGTCGCGTACATAGCTGTAACGATAGGTAGGCTTGTTCGAAGTGTATTCAAAAGCAGATTCAATCGAGCTGTACTTAAAGCCAGGTTCGTGGGCAGGTTCGATGCCGTAGTGCTTAAGATAGCGCTTGCCAAAGTCCTCGGCGCGGCCGTAGTACGTATTGCCGTCGGCCGTATAGTTTTTGCCCATGTACATCTGCGTGCAGGCGAGCGCAGATGTCGGCATGGACATGATGGTTGCAGCTCCAAAGGCGAGGCCTATGCCTAGCTTCTTGAGCGCGTTGACGGGGTGAGTTTTCCTCATTTTCCCTCCCAGCGTGCGAAAGCCCTCTGTCGCCAGAGGGCTTCAGCCAATAAAGACACCCCATTAGCGTAACGAACTGGAAACAATATTCATCTATGAAAGACACTTACTCGATAAGCGTGATGAAATATGCGACGAGCGGTTAATTGTACTCAGTTTGTAGCTTTACTTTAATAAAGACGCCCTGTAATTACTGTAGCCGAATAAAGTAGCTGGGAATGCCTGAAATGAAAATCCCCTGCTGTTTGGCAAATGCATAAACAGCAGGGGAGACGATAATTGGATGAATATCATACCAATGTGGAATTACTTCTTCCGGCGGTGAATCACGTTGATCGCATAGCCGACGAGCATGGCCAAAACGATGATGATAAAGCCGAGCAGGGGATTGTCGTTCATAGGGTCCTCCTATTTTCCGAGCGGGGAGAATTCGTCGACGATGAGGTCGAGGCATTGCGGAAGCGCGCGGGCTCCAAAGACGCCCGAATTGCTGGAGATAATCTCGCCATCGAACTGCATGCCCAGCGACGGGGTGCAGGTGATCTTGGCTTCCTTGGTCTGGATGATCTTGAACTGCGGGCGGCCGAGTACCTTGCCGGCGGGGTCAAGCGCAGCGGTGATCACGGTAGGCAGCAGCTGCACGGTGCGCACGGGTTCGATGACCGCAATGTCGACCATGCCATCGTTCATGCGGCAGTCGGGGAACAGGTTGATGTCGTTTTGGATGACCGAGGTGTTGCCGGCCATGCAGCAGATGCCGTCGAGCTCCTCGACAATGCCGTCATGCTCAATCGTAAAGTGCGCTACCGTAGGGTTGGGCGTGGCGAGCGCGGAGAGGAAGTAGGCGATCTCGCCGATGTCGTTTTTGGTGGGGGCGGCCTTCATCATGATCTCGGCGTCGAAGCCCGAGCCGGCGATGATAATAAAGCCGTGGCGCTTCTCGTTGCCGTTCTCGTCGAGCCAAAAGAGCTCGCCCATGTCGACTTTGACCGTGCGACCGGCACGGCAGGCCTTGGCGAGCGCCGCCGCCTCGGGGGCATTGCCGATGTTGTTGAAGAACAGGCAGGCCGTACCGGAGGGGAAGACGAGCGTGGGGACACCGCATCCGCGCATCTGGTCGAGCACGTTGGAGACAGTGCCGTCGCCGCCCGAAACGACCACGCGGTCAAACTCGCGCACGTCTGCCACGGCGTCCTCGGGTTCCATGCCATCGCCGATAAAGCGCATCACGACCTCGTCGCCGCCCTGTGCAAGGGCGTGCGTGAATGCGAAGATTTCATCTGAGCTGGGGCCCGATGCCGGGTTGTGGATGATAAGGCAGCGCATACTTACGTTCCCGTTCTGTGACTAACCGAGTATAGTTGTAAGGCAATGCCGATATCCTACCCGTGTTTTTCGGGCCTAACCTTATTCGATGGGTTGATATGTACATTTCCACACATCAGGCTCTACTCGACTTTTGCCAGCGCGCCCGTGAGTTCGACGCGATTGCCGTCGATACCGAGTTTTTGCGCGAGCGCACGTTCCATCCGCGTCTATGTTTGGTTCAGATTGCCACCCCTGCTGAGAGCGTCGCGGTCGATCCCCTGGTAATCGACGACCTATCGCCGCTGGCCGAGCTTATGGCCGACGAGAGCGTGACCAAGGTCTTCCACGCGTGCTCGCAGGATATGGAGGTCATGCTCCATACCGTGGGCGTGCTGCCACGACCGATTTTCGATACGCAGGTCGCCGCCGCCTTTTTGGGCGAGCGCCAGCAGATTTCGTATGGCGCGCTTGTTCAGACGTTCTGCGGCGTATCGCTGCCCAAGACCGAGTCACTGACCGACTGGTCGCGCCGCCCGCTGACCGATAAGCAGATTGAGTATGCGATCGATGACGTCAAGTACCTGATCGTCGTCTATACCGAGATGATGAGCCGCCTGCGCGAGCTGGGCCGTGTGGACTGGGTGCTCGACGAGCTGCGCCCGCTGGCTGACGAGTCGCACTATCGCGCCGATCGCCACGAGGCGTTCCGCAAGGTCAAGCGCATCAATTCGTGCAGCCGTCATCAGCTGGGTATCGCGCGCGAGCTCGCCGCCTGGCGCGAGGACCGCGCCGAGCGGCGCAACATCCCACGCAAGTGGGTCATGTCCGACGACACGCTGCTAGCGCTCGTTAAGCGCAATCCCGTGCGCGTTGAGGAGTTCCGTAGCATTCGCGGTACCGATCAATTGGGGGAGCGCGACGTGGACGGTGCGCTCATGGCCATCAAGCGCGGTGCGAGCTGTCCGCACGATCGCCTGCCGCTCTTGGTGCGCGGACATCGTCAGATTTCGCCGGAGCTGGAGAGCGTGACTGACCTTATGTATGCGCTTATCCGCCTGGTTGCCGAGCGCTCAGGCGTTGCGACCTCGGTCATTGCCTCGCGCGATGACCTGGCCGACTACATTGAGCATCCCGAGCAGAGCCGCCTGCGCGAAGGTTGGCGCTTTGAGCTTGTGGGCTCGCGCCTGGACGATCTGCTTTCCGGCAATATGGGGTTGACGGTGAAGGACGGCAAAATCGAGCTCCTGTAGGGAAGCCTAGCCGGTTGAGTGGGTAAAATGCCTCCAACGTGTAACTCGACTCGGAGGAATTCGCATGCCTTATTACTATGGATACGGCTTTGGCATCGACCCGCTGTACCTGCTGGTTGTTCTTGTCTGCACGGTGCTTGGCCTTGCCGCACAGAACTATATCAACTCGACGTACAAAACCTGGTCCAAGGTTCGCTCGGACGGCGATACGGGTGCCACAGTCGCTCGCCGCATGCTCGATGCCAACGGTTGTAGCGCCGTGGGTATCAAGGGTGTCGCTGGCGAGCTCACCGACCATTACAACCCGCAGGACAACAACCTGTATCTGTCGGATGCCAACCGTTCGGGCGGTTCGGTCGCAAGCGTTGCCGTCGCCTGCCACGAGGCGGGCCATGCCGCCCAGCGTCAAAGCGGCTATGCCATGATGAAAGTGCGTACCGCCCTCGTGCCGGTCGTCAACTTTACCCAGAACACCTGGACCATCGTGTTACTCTTGGGCCTGTTTATGAACATTGCCGGGCTCACGACCCTCGCGTTGATTTTCTTCTCGTTTAGTGTGCTGTTCCAACTCGTTACGTTGCCTGTCGAGATTGACGCCAGCCGACGTGCTGTGGCGTATATTGAGCAGTCGGGCATGAGCTCCAAGCAGGTCAACGGCGCCAAGAAGGTACTGACGGCAGCCGCGCTTACCTATGTGGCTGCAGCGCTCACTTCGATCATTCAGTTGCTCTACCTTATGGCTCGCTACAACAGAAACTCCAACCGATAACAAATGGGACAGGCAGGCGCCGCGGGGATTCGTGTCCTCGCGGCGCTGTACTATGTGTTGGACTTAATTTCGCACGGGGCCGGAGCCTCTGTGCTCGATAACGAAAGGAGGCTGCGTGGCAGGCTGGAACCTAACCGGTAATGCCGTTTCCGCCGAGTTCGACGGTTCGGACGAGCAAGAGCGCAAGGAGCTCAGCGTGAGCCAGGCGGTGGAGATCGCCGCCGGTGCGCTCGATGCCATTCCGCAGCTGAGCGTCTTGGGCGAGGTCACGGGTTTTCGTGGTCCTAACGCCCGAAGCGGCCACTGCTATTTCCAGATCAAGGACGATTCGGCCGCCGTTGACTGCATCATTTGGAAGGGTGCCTATCTCAAGCGCACGTTCGATCTGCGCGACGGTATGCAGGTGAGCTTTAAGGGCAGCTTCAATCTCTATAAGGCTACGGGCCGCATGAGCTTTGTCGCTCGCTCGTTTTCGCTGGCGGGGGAGGGTCTGCTGCGTCAACAAGTGGCGCAACTGGCCGAAAAGCTACGCCGTGAGGGTCTGATGGACGAAGCGCGCAAGCGCCGCATCCCGGTGTTCTGCTCCCGCGTGGCGGTCGTCACCTCGCTTTCGGGTGCCGTAATCGACGACGTCAAGCGCACATTGCGTCGTCGCAACCCGCTCGTCGAGCTCGTCTGCGTGGGTGCCAAGGTACAAGGCGAGGGTGCGCCGACAGAGCTCATTGAGGGCCTGCGCCGCGCCGCTTCCATTACGCCGGCGCCCGACTGTATTTTGTTGGTGCGCGGCGGCGGCTCCTTTGAGGACCTCATGACCTTTAATGACGAGGAGCTTGCCCGCGCGGTGGCGGCTTGTCCCGTGCCCGTGGTGACCGGCATTGGCCATGAGCCCGATACCTCGATTTGCGACATGGTGAGCGACCGTCGCGCCTCCACGCCTACGGCGGCGGCCGAATCGGTGGCGCCGGCTATGACGGAGTTGGCCGATGTGCTCGAGGCGCGCTATCAACGTCTGGGTGCTGCGATGGCATCGATGATTGGGTCGGCCCAGGTCGACCTGGAGATGCTCGATCAGCGCGGTCGCCGTGCCTGGGATACCTATACGGCTCGCTTGGGCGATGCGCTCGATGCGGCTGCGTGCCGCCCGTGCCTCAACGACCCAACGTTTATGGTTGAGCGTCGCGAGTCTGAGCTTGCCCTGACGGCCGATCGTTTGTCCGGCGCCATAACGCGTTCGGTTGGGGCATTCCGCTCCAACTTTGAGCGTCTGCCCGAGCGCTTGATCGCAAGCACCTCAGGACTCGATGGCAAGCGCCATGCGCTCACGCTCGCAAGCTCCCGCCTGGAGCATCAGGGGCGCACGATGCTCAACAAGCCAGCATCCGACCTGGGCCGTGCGGCAGCCTCGCTCGATGCCCTGTCGCCGCTCAAGGTGCTTGCCCGTGGTTATTCCATCGCGTACAGCGATGATGGGGTGGCCACGAGCGCCAAGACCTTTAAGCCCGGTGACGCCATTCGCGTGCGCATGGCAGACGGCAACGTGGCGGCAACGGTCGATACGGTCGAGTAGGCCGCGTTTCATAGCGATAAACCTTTAGGAAAGGAAACAGATATGGCAGAGAAGACCCCGGTCGAGCAGCTTACGTACAAGCAGGCTTCACAGGAGTTGGAGCTCATCATCCGCAGCTTGGAGTCGGGTGATATGGAGCTCGAGGAGTCGCTTGAGAGCTATACCCGCGGCGTCGAGCTCCTCAAGAGCCTGCGTACCCGCTTGTCCGATGCCGAGCAGAAGGTCTCGGTGCTCCTGAAGGACGTCGACGGCAACGACGTGCTCGCCGACGGCGAAGCCGCCAACACCGACGACAACCTCTCGTTCTAACCATCCCGACCAAATATAATTACCTTGGTCTGTGAGAAAGGAACCAACCATGTGTGATTGCATCTTCTGCAAAATTGCCAACCACGAGATCCCCTCGACCGTCGTCTACGAGGATGACCAGGTCATCGCGTTCGACGACCTCAATCCCCAGGCGCCGGTCCACACGCTCGTGATCCCCAAGAAGCACTACAGTGACATCGCCGATAACGTGCCCGCCGAGACCATGGGCGCCATGGCCCACGCCATCCAGGAGGTCGCCAAGGCCAAGGGTCTGGAGGACGGTTTCCGCGTCATCTCCAACAAGGGCGTCAACGCCGGTCAGACCGTCATGCACTTCCACATGCACGTCCTCGGCGGCAAGAACCTGGGCGAGAACCTCATCTGAGGACGCACGGCCCGTCGCCTTGGCTGCCTTTGGAGTAACCTATGCAGTTTTCTCAACTCGAATACCTTCAAGCGGTAGCGAACTACGGCGGCGTGCGCAAAGCGGCTCGCGCCGTTCACGTGAGCCCACAGGCTGTCTCGTCGGCAATTAAGAAACTGGAGTCTGAGTATCAGATCGTTTTGCTCAATCGATCGGCGGGGGAGGCTGTTTTGTCTCCGGCGGGCAGAGAATTTGCGCGTCGTGCACGCGTGATCCTGGCACAAGTCGACGATCTCAAAAAGTACACCCAATCGGGGAACGGTGGCGTTTCGCCCGACGGCCACTTTCGTCTTTACGTCCCCTGTCTTCACGGGCGGGGGCGTCTTTTTTCCGAAAACTGGTACGACTCGTTTGAAAGCTCGCACCCTCAGATTCACCTTGATGTGTGGCATCAGCCAACGGCTACATGCTTTGAATCACTTGTGCTTGGCATTTCGGATGCGGCCATCTCATTTGAGGAACCAAGGGACAGTGTCCTTTCTTCGAAATACTTGGGTGAAAAGGAGCTCAAGGTTCTTTCGTGCCCAGCGGGTCATCAATCTGTGGGTGCTATGACCGTTCGTGAGTTACTGGGCGGCAGGTTAGCTGTTCCCATTAATTTGTCGCCCTGTCTCAATGCGATCAATCAATGCCCCGAAGCTGAGCTGGTTAATTTCCGCTTCCGCGACGTCGAATACGGAAACAGAGCGCAGGCTGAGTTTCTTCAAGCCGGGGGATTGATATTGGGTTTTTCTGGCTCTTCTCTCGCATCAGATGGGTCGGAAGTGAGCGAGTGCTCCATTGAAGGCTCGCATGGCGTGGCCTTGCCCATCTATTTTTGCTATCGACAAAATGCCTGGACCGATCGACACCAGACGGTATTTCTTCACCTATTGCGTCATCTCGCTTCGTGAGGCCATTTGGCCTCGTGGCGTCAAGTGAATGTTGACGCCTTGTAACACATGACTGACGGCTTTGCCCTCATGCTTTTCCAAGATTTCGGTTTGGGCTATTGGCTCTTGGAGGGCGGAGCATGAAAAACCGTACGGTTTTGCTTTATATGACGTTCGTTTTTTTGTCGAACTTCAGCACCATTTTGTATTTTCTGACGGTTTACCTTGAATTCGTCGGATTCTCGATGGTAGCGATTTCTAGCATGATGATTGCATACCAAGTGAGTAAGTTCATTCTTGAGGTTCCTACTGGTTATATTGCTGACAGGTTTGGACGAAAGACAAGCGGTCTCGTTGGCGTCGTGGGAATGCTTGGATACTACGCCGCCCTACTTTTCGCCCGTTCTCCTCTGCTTTTAATCGGCGCGTTTGCTCTCAAAGGATTTGCAGTTGCATGTGTGAGCGGATCCATAGAAGCGATCTACATTGACAGCGTCTCTCAGGACCAGCTCGTAAGACTTAATGTCGTTGAGCGATTTGTTTTCTATGCCTCTTATGCCATCTCCGCTTGCGTGGGCGGTTTCATTTCGTCTGTCGGTGCATATCTCATTGGTCTTTCGGCAGATATCATCGCAATGGTGTTGACGTTGGTTGTCGTTGCCTGCATTCCTGAGATGCGAAGAGGGGACACTGCAGCGACACCTAAGCGTGGAATTAGCCCGAAGATGATCGGTGCCGCTATTGCGCGTAACGGCATTCTTCTTTCAGCGTTCATCATGGACTGCTCTCAGGCATTTGCTTTTGTTGCCCTGGAAGACTTTTTCTCACTGTTGCTTGCGGGTCGCGGAATGAATGCCGTCGCTTCGGGTGTGATCATTGCGGTCCAGCTCCTTGCCTCGGCCTCCATGGGGCTTATTGTGCCCAGTGTGATTGCTCATGTCGACAAGGGCCGTTTTGCGCGTATTTGCGGCATCGTGCGCCTTTCCCTGACTGCTCTGTTTTTGATTCCCTTTACTCCGGTCTATTTGCTGCCCGTGTTCTATGTACTGCAGACGGTCGCTTACTCGTTATTTGCTCCAATTAAATACTCAATTTTTCAAAATGCTGTCGATTCTTCGATGCGCTGTTCACTGATTTCGGTCCAAAGCCAGATGGTGGCGGTGGGTGCCATCCTTTTCTATCTGTTCAATGCTGCGTTGAGCAGCATCGCGGGCATTCGAGTCATATTGCTTGTAGCGCTCGGGATATCTTCTTTGGTGTATATCCCCGCGCTCTTTCGTCTTACAAGTCAAAGGCCATGAGTATTTGGGCACCGATAACTTATATATCAACGCAATAAACCCGAGCGCGAGGGCGTTTGGGTTTATTATTGAAGCGTATGTAACCTGGCGGCGCCACACCGCCTGTTAGTAGGGAGACACATGAACGTTCTGGTCGTCAACGCAGGATCTTCGACGCTTAAGTATCAGGTCATCGATACCAAGTCCCACAAGGTGTCCGCAAAGGGCTCCTGCGAGCGCGTCTGCTTTACCGGCGGTACCTTCACCCACGCTGCCAACGGTTCCAAGAAGGTGACCGAGAACATCGAGTTCCCCGACCACAAGGTCGCCATCGAGGTCGTCCTGAAGGACCTCGAGGCCAACGGCGTCAAGATCGAGGGCATCGGCCACCGTATCGTTCAGGGCGGTTGGTACTTCGGCGATTCCTCCCTCGTCGACGAGGACGTCCTCGCCAAGATCCGCGAGGTCGCTCCGCTCGCCCCGCTGCACAACAACCCCGAGGCCAACGTTATCGAGTACTGCCTGGAGCAGTATCCCGACCTGCCCAACGTCACGGTCTACGACACTGCTTTCCACTTCAATATGCCCGAGGTCGCCAAGACCTACGCCCTGCCCAAGGACGTCTGCGACAAGCTGCACATCCGTAAGTACGGCGCCCACGGCACCAGCTACCGTTACATCTCCAAGAAGGTCGCCGAGATGACCAACGGCGAGGCTCGCAAGGTCGTCGTGTGCCATATCGGCTCCGGTGCTTCCCTGTGCGCCATCGAGGACGGCAAGTGCATGGACACCACCATGGGTCTCACCCCGCTCGACGGCGTCATGATGGGAACTCGCTGCGGCTCTATCGACCCGGCTACCGTGTGCTACCTGCAGCGCGAGGGTGGCTACACCTTCGACGAGGTCGACGAGATGATGAACAAGAAGTCCGGCCTTTTGGCTGTGACCGGCGGCAAGACCAACGACTGCCGCAACGTTGAGGAGCTCGCCGCTGCCGGCGACCCCGAGGCCCAGCTCGCTTTCGACATGTTCGTCTACAAGATTGCCGCCAAGGCCGCCGAGATGGCCACTTCCATGTGCGGCATGGACACCCTGGTCTTTACCGCCGGCATCGGCGAGCACGCTCCGGCCGTTCGCGCTGGCGTGGCCGACCGTCTGGCCTTTATGGGCGTCAAGATGGACCATGCCCGCAACGCCCTGCGCGGCGACGGCGCTTGGTGCCTGTCCGCCAAGGATTCCAAGGTCAAGATCTTCGTCATCCCCACGGATGAGGAGTTCATGATCGCTTCCGACGTCGAGCGCATCGTCAACAGCAAGTAATTGCAAGAGGGGAGGGGCTGGACGACCAAGTGCCGTTCAGCCCCTCTTTTGCGCTCGTTTGGCGATATGTCTGATAGCTATTTATCAAGATGTGATAACTTCTTATTAAAATGCGGTCGCCTTAAGAGGTCTGCGTCGACCGTATTGCACTGCAAAGGAGTCTCATGAACGTACTTGTTGTCAACGCCGGCAGCTCAAGTCTTAAATATCAGCTTCTGGATACCGATACCCGCGAGGTTTTCGCCAAGGGCAACTGCGAGCGTATCGGCTCGGACATGGGTATCTTTGGTCATTCCGAGAACGGTGGCGCCAAGCAGACCGAGGAGGTTCCCTTCCCCGATCATCGCTCTGCTATCGCTCGCGTGCTCGAGGAGCTCGAGAAGACCGACTTTACGATCGATGGCATCGGCCACCGTATCGTTCAGGGCGGCTGGCACTTCGATGATTCCGCAGTCGTTGACGACGAGGTCATGGCTAAGATCCTTGAGGTGGCCCCGCTCGCCCCACTGCACAATTACGGCGAGGCCGCGGCAATCGAATACTGCCGCGAGAAGTATCCGGAGCTGCCCAACGTGGCCGTCTTCGACACCTCGTTCCACATGACCATGCCCGAGGTTGCCTACACCTACGCGCTGCCCAAGGACGTGTGCGACAAGTACCATGTGCGCAAGTACGGCGCCCACGGTACGAGCCACCGCTACGAGTGGATGATGGCAAAGGAGATTCTGGGCTCGTGCTGCCACCGTCTGCTTTCGTGCCATCTGGGCAACGGCGCTTCGCTCGCCGCCATTGAGGACGGCGTTTGCCGCGACACCACGATGGGCCTCACACCGCTCGACGGCCTGATGATGGGCACCCGTTGTGGTTCCATTGACCCTGCCACCGTGTGCTACCTCCAGCGCGAGGGCGGCTACAGCTACCAGGAAGTCGATGACATGATGAACAAGCAGTCCGGTCTGCTTGCCATCTCGGGCATCTCCAACGACGCCCGCGACATCCGTACGCGCGCCTCCGAGGGTGACGAGCGCTGCCTGCTCGCCTTCGATATGTTCGCCTACAAGGCCATGCAGCAGGCCGGTTCCATGATTGCTTCTATGGCGGGCGTGGATACCATCACCTTTACCGCCGGCATCGGCGAGAACGACTGGTCGATCCGCAAGGCCTTCTGCGACTGCTTTGAGTGGCTGGGTGTGCGCATCGACAACAACAAGAACCGCGAGGCCGTAGGTAACGGCCCACAGGTCATCAGCGCCGCCGGCTCTTCCGTCACGGTCATGGTCATCCCCACCGACGAGGAATACATGATCGCCCACGACGTCGAGCGTCTGACCAAGAACAACTAACGCGCGCATTTGCAAGTAAACGAAAGGCCTCCAGAGCAACAGCTCCGGAGGCCTTTATACTAGCAGGCGGAAATTCCAGTCCCAAAGTGATCGCTACCAGCAACGCCTGCACTTTCAGCAACGACACCCATCCGTTCAGATTCTCAGCCCCAGCTCGTAGCCAAGCCGCCGTCCACCCCAGATTCCCTGAATGCCACGTGGCGGCAGAAGGCCGTACGGGCTAACCCCTGAAAACAATCCGCAGACCAGAAACGCCCCCGTTCGTAGCTCCGGAGGAGCAGAACGGGAGCGTTTCATTGGTCGAGGACGTTTTCAGGGGTTAACCCGTACGGCCTTCGGGCGAGTGCGTACGCTACTCAGCCATCTGAGCCTGGACGGCGGTGATGGCCACGACACCCACGATGTCGTCGGCAGAGCAGCCGCGCGACAGGTCGTTGACCGGCTTGGCGATGCCCTGCAGGATGGGGCCGTAAGCGTCAGCGCCGGCGAAGCGCTGGACCAGCTTGTAGCCGATGTTGCCGGCCTCGAGGTCGGGGAACACGAGCACGTTGGCCTTACCGGCGACGGAGGAGCCGGGAGCCTTGAGCTGGGCGACGGTGGGGACGATAGCGGCATCGAGCTGCAGGTCGCCGTCGATGGCAAGCTCGGGAGCCTTCTCCTTGCAGAACTTCACGGCCTCCTGGACCTTCTTGGCGACCTCGCCACCGGCGGAGCCCATGGTGGAGTAGGAGAGCATGGCCACGTGCGGCTCAACATTGCCCATGAAGGTGGACCAGGAGTGGGCCGAGGCGATGGCGATCTCGGAGAGCTCGTCGGAGGACGGGTTGATGTTGAGGCCGCAGTCGGCGAAGATCAGCGTGCCGTCGGTACCGAACTGCGGGGTGTCGGTGCACATCACGAAGAAGGCCGAGACCAGCTTGGTGCCCGGGGCGGTCTTGAGGATCTGCAGCGCGGGGCGCAGGGTGTCGGCGGTGGAGTGGCAGGCGCCGGAGACCAGGCCGTCGGCGTCGCCCATCTTGACCATCATGGTGCCAAAGTAGGTGGCGTCCATCACCTGGGCGCGAGCCTGCTCGATGGTAACGCCCTTCTTGGCGCGGAGCTCGGCAAACTTCTGCGCGTACTCCTCGTGCTTCTCGGCGTTGCGCGGGTCGATGACGGTGGCGCCGGGAACATCGATCTCGTCGGGGTTGCCCAGGATGACGAGCTTCGCCAGGCCCTCCTCAATGATTTTGTTTGCCGCGACGATGGTACGCGGATCCTCGCCCTCGGGCAGGACGATCGTCTTAAGGTCGGCCTTGGCGGCAGACTTCATACGGTTAAGGAAATCGCTCATGTTACTCCTTACAAGCGTTTCACTAAGCTCCAGGCGCCCGGCTGTTCACGAATAAACCCGCTGCTAGCGGGTTTACCTTTCAATAATGTACGCCGCGGTGCTTGAGCTTTCCTTGTGTGGCAAGCTCATTATAGGACGCATTAGCGCTATAATCGCTCTGATAAATATGTCTCGAAGAATGTTCGAGAAAAGCCCAGCTAACGAGCACGTGGCTTTTGACAAGGAGTATCGATGCAGATTACCTCAGGCCTGCCTGAAGGCTTTAATGCCGGTGCGTACGACATGATTGTTGTCGGCGCCGGTTATGCCGGTGCCGTTTGCGCCCGCCGTCTTGCCGAAACTATCGGCTATCGTGTTGCCGTTTTGGAGCGCCGTAGCCACATTGCGGGCAATGCCTACGACTGCACTGACGAGGCGGGAATCCTGGTCCACGAGTATGGTCCGCACATCTACCATACCTTTAACGAGCGCGTCCACAATTTCCTGTCGCGCTTTACCAAGTGGACGGACTACCAGCACAAGGTGCTCGCCAACATCAACGGTACCCTTATGCCCGTGCCCTTTAACCATGCGAGCCTCAAGCTCGCCTTTGGCGATGAGCGCGGCGAGGAACTGTACCAAAAGCTCGTGGAGACCTTTGGCAAGGACGTCAAGGTGCCCATTATGGAGCTGCGCAAGAAGAACGACCCGGATCTTGCCGAGGTCGCCGATTATGTCTACGAGAACGTCTTTTTGCATTACACCATGAAGCAGTGGGGCCAGACGCCCGATCAGATCGATCCCTCGATCACCGGCCGCGTTCCCGTCTTTGTGGGCGATGATGACCGCTACTTCCCGCAAGCTCCCTTCCAGGGCATGCCGCAGGAGGGCTACACGGCGCTCTTTGAGCACATGCTCGACCACGACCTGATCGACGTGTTCTGCGACGTGGACGCCCGTGACCTCTTTGAAATCGACGAGACTACCGTCAAGATCGACGGCAAGGTCTATGGCGGCGAGATCGTCTACACCGGTCCGCTCGATGAGCTGTTCAATCTCGATCTGGGCGCGCTACCGTACCGCACGCTCGACATGAAGTTCGAGACGCTCGATATGGACCAGTTCCAGCCCGTGGGCACCGTCAACTACACCACGAGCGAGGACTACACGCGCATTACCGAGTTCAAGAACATGACCGGTCAGATCCTGCCCGGCAAGACCACCATCATGAAGGAGTATTCCAAGGCCTATACGCCCGGCTCGGGCGAGACGCCGTACTACGCCATTCTTGAGCCCGAGAACCGTGAGCTCTATGAGCGCTATCTTGAGCGCGTCCAGAACCTGACGAACTTCCACCCGGTGGGTCGTCTGGCCGAGTATCGTTACTACGATATGGACGCTGTGACCAATTCCGCCCTCGATCTTTCGGATGAGATTATCGCCTGCCATGCATAAAGTCATAACATTCGGTATTCCCTCGTATAACGCCGCCAAGGACATGGACCATTGCATCACCTCCATCTTGGAGGGGAGCAATTACGCCACCGATATCGAGATTATCGTAGTGGACGACGGCTCCAAGGACGAGACGGCCGATAAGGCCGACGAGTGGGAGGCACGTTATCCCGGTATCATTCGCGCGGTGCACCAGGAGAACGGCGGCCACGGTATTGCCGTCCTTTCGGGTCTGCGCGAGGCACAGGGCACCTACTACAAGGTCGTCGACTCGGATGACTGGCTCGATGCTGTGGCTCTTTCGACTATGCTGTCGATTCTGCGTGGCTTTGAAGAGCGTGACCAGCGCGTTGACCTGTTTATCTCGAACTACGTGTACGAGAAGGTTTACGAGGGCACGCATACCGCTATTGGCTACAAATTTGCCCTGCCGCGCAAAAAGATCTTTTCCTGGGATCAGATCGGTCATTTCCGCCTGGACCAGAACCTACTCATGCACAGCCTGTGCTATCGCACGGATGTGCTGCGCGAGTCCAACCTTCCCATGCCGCCGCACACGTTCTATGTGGACAACATCTACGCCTACGTGCCGCTGCCGCGTTGCAAGACCATGTACTACGCCGACATCGACCTCTATCGCTACTTTATCGGTCGCGAGGGCCAGAGTGTCAACGAGGCCACGATGGTCAAGCGTCTGGACCAGCAGTTCCGTGTGACGCGCATCATGATGGAGTCGTACCACCTGTACAGCGATGTTGAGTCGTCGCGTCTGCGCTCGTACATGATGGGCTATTTCACTATGATGATGGCGATCTGCTCGGTGCTCACCAAGCTTTCCGAGGAAGATTGCGCCGACGAGCGCCTAAAGACGCTGTGGAATGATTTGAAGGCCTACGACGAGCGCATGTATCGTCGTGCCCGCTACGGCGTGGTCGGGTTCTTCACCAATCTGCGCGGACGGGCCGGAGACAAAACCACACTCGGCCTATACCGTCTTGCCTCAAAGATCTTCAAATTCAACTAGCTGCCGAGTAATCGCTGCTGATAGGTTGACTGGGCCCCTTGGCCTTTAGTTTGCTACTGCGAACAGTCCTGCTCGCACGGAAAGCACATTAAGTGCTTTCCGGCTCGTTCGGAACTTGTATCAAACTAAAGGCCAAGGGGCCTCTGCTATAAGAATCGATTGTCAGGTTATTTGAATTTGAAGATCTTCGACGCGCGGTACACAGGGGCCTGGGCTGAAAAGGCTTGGTTGGTAGGTTGCCCGGTGGGGCTTGGTTATGTTTGTCGCGAGTTCCGCACGAGCCGAAGAGCACTTAATGTGCTCTTCGTGCGAGCCAGGACTGTAGAGCAGCAAACATAACCAAGCCCCACCGGGCAACCGGTCAGGTTAGGCTACTTCGCGGCGCCGGGGATGCCGTGGGAGGTTTTGGCGGTTTTTGCTCCGTTTACGATGGCGGTCTGTAAGGCCCTTACGGCGAGCATGCCCAACAGGTCCAGGGGAATGGCGGCGCTTGCCTGGGCGCCCAGTTTGCCGCTGGCGAGGGTGTAGATGGTGTCGCCGTCGTTGGTGGTGTGCGTGGGACGGATGGCGTGTGCGTAGGCGTCTGCGGCCATCTGGGAGACCTTGGTGGCTTGTGCCTTAGTGAGTTCCACGTTGGTGACGATGCAGCTGATGGTGGTGTTGGTGCGGTCGAGCGGCATCTGCATGGATCCGGCGGCGGCAAAGGCTGCGAGTTCCATGTCGACGATCTGGTCGCTATCGGCTGCGGCGCGCATACCGGCAACCCACTCGCCGGTGAAGGGGTCGACAACGTTGCCGCAGGCGTTGACCGAGACCACGGCGCCCACCTTGATGGGGCCGAGCGCCACGGCAGCAGCTCCAAGGCCGGCCTTCATGCAGGTGGCAGGCCCCATGAGCTTTCCTACAGTGGCGCCGGTGCCGGCGCCTACGTTGCCCTGTTCGAGCTTGGTGGGGGTGTGGTCGAGTGCTTCGCGCACGGCGGCGATGCCGGCCTCAATGTCGGGGCGCACGGTGGGGTCGCCAAAGGCAAGGTCGAAGATACAGCTGGAGCACACGATAGGCACCTGCGTGGGGCCGACGGGAAGGCCGATGCCGCGGCTCTCAAGCTCGCGAGCGACGCCGCTTGCGGCCTCGAGGCCAAAGGCCGATCCGCCCGAAAGGCAGACGGCGTGGACCTTGTCGACGGTGTTCTCGGGTCGTAGCAGGTCGGTCTCGCGCGAAGCGGGAGCACCGCCGCGAACGTCAACGCCGCCGGTGGCGCCCTCGGGTGCCACGATTACGGTGCAACCGGTGCCGGCCTCCTTGTCCGTATAGTTGCCATAGCAAAAGCCATCGACATCGCAGACGTCAATGGCCTCGAGCAGTGTGTCCATGTTTAACTCCTATCGGTTTTCCGCCGCGCCTTGTGCCCGGTCGGGATCCGTACGGTACGCCAAAAATGTAGGCGCTGGGGAATACCCAGCGCCAGATGCAATTACGAGAGTTTTTGAATCGCGCGCGCGACGCGGGCGATGGGTAGGCCCACCACGTTATAGAAGTCGCCCGAAATATCGTGCACGAGCATGCGTCCGCCTGTGCCCTGAATGCCGTAGGCGCCGGCCTTGTCCATGGGCTCACCCGAGGCGACGTAGCGCTCGATCTGCTCGTCGGTGAGCTCGTAGAACGTTACGTCGGTCACATCGACAAAGGACAGGCTCTCGGCGGCATGCGGGGCGGCCGTATCGCCTGCCTTAACGATGCAGACGCCGGTTGCGACCTGGTGCGTGCGGCCCGAAAGCTCACGGAGCATGGTGCGCGCCTCGTCCTCGGTTGCCGGCTTGCCCAAAATCTTGCCGTCGAAGGTGACGATGGTGTCGGCCGCGACCGTCAGTTCTTTGGGCTCGGCATACTCGGCAGCAACGGCAGCCGCCTTGGCGCGTGCCAAGCGCTCGACAAGCGTGAGCGGGGCCTCGCCATCAAAGGGCGTTTCGTCGATATCCGCGGGAATCACGCGAATGTTGTAGCCTGCCTCGCGCATCAGCTCTATGCGGCGCGGCGATTGCGAAGCCAAAATCATAGTTGGATGCCCTCGGCGACCTTCTCGACGGCCTTGTCGCCAGCGAGCGTGCGCAGCAGCTCCAATGCAAAGGGGAGTGACTGTGCCATGCCGCTGGCAGTGATGATGTTGCCGTCTTGCGTGACCTTCTCGCCGGCATAGGCGCCTTCGGGGAAGCTTTTCTCAAAGCCAGGGAAGCACGTGGCGTGGCGCCCCTCGAGCAGGTCGAGCTCGCCCAGGATAAACGGGGCGGCGCAGATGGCGGCGACGTGCTTGGTCGCGGCGAACTCGCAGACCACGTCGCAGACGCGCTGATCTGCGCGCAAGTTGGTGGCACCGGGTAGGCCGCCAGGCAGCACGACGCAGTCGTACTCGTCAAAGTTGATCTCATCAAAGAGCGCATCGCAGGTCACGGGGATCTGCAGCGAGCTTACGACCTCTCGCGTGGGCATGATCGAGACGAGCGTGGCACGCACGCCGCCGCGACGCATGACATCGACCATGGTCAAGCATTCAATAGTTTCAAAGCCATCGGCGGCGAGAACGGCAACGCTGGGCATGAGGGTTCCTTTCATAGGCGGCATACAATTAGCCGTCTTATACCCCGAAGACCTCCGCTTGCCACGCTCGATTTCCCAATGATTTTTCTGAGCAATGATTAAGTGGCTAGTTGCGTCTAAGGTGGACGACGGTCTCGCAGTGGAAGGTTTGTGGGAACAGGTCGACTGGCGCGATCTTTACGGGGGAGAAGGTGCCTTCTTCGACAAAGCGTTTGAGATCGCGCGCCAGGGTGGCCGGGTCGCAGCTCACGTAGGCGACATCGCGGGCACTCGTGCTGGCGATAAGGTCGATCGCTTCGGGGGCGAGGCCTGCGCGCGGCGGGTCGACCACCAAGACGTCGGCATCCTGGTCGGGGAACTCGCGCACCGCGTCTCCGCCAATGACGTCGACGTTATCAAGCTTGTTGATCTCCAGGTTACGGCGCAGGTCGCGCACGGCGGGGCCGTAGGCCTCGACGGCGGCGACAAAGTCGCAGCGGCGGGCGAGCGGCAGGGTAAAGGTGCCGGCACCGCAGTACAAGTCCACGGCAAGCTCGTCTTCCTGCGGGTCGAGCGCTTCCATGACAAGCTCGATCAAAATCTCGGCACCCTTGGTGTTGACCTGGAAAAAAGACGGGGCAGACAAGCGCATCTGACCCTCGGCGATATTCTCGGTCCATGAGCCCTCTCCGGCGAGCATTTCGACCTTGGAAACACGGCGGGCCTTCTTTTCGCCCTTGCTCATCACGCGTACGACACTTGTGGGGTGCGCGGCGTCTGCCAACACGCGCGAGACTTGCGAGCGCGGGAAAGAGCCCGTAGGCGTCCAGAGCGCCACCTCGAGTGCCTTGGTGCGACGCGAGGCGCGAATGCCCACGCGCTCAAGGCCCAGGTCGTGGCTGCCGCTCAGATAATTGAGCGCGCCGACGACCGATTTGAGTGCCTTGGGGAAGCGTTTGTCGAACAACGGGCACGAATCGACGGTCACGATCTTGCGAGGATCGACACCGTGCATGCCAAGACGCACGCGGCCGTTTACAACGGTCGGCTCGAGTTCGATTTTATTGCGGTAGCCCCAATCATCCTTGGTGTGGCGGATGGGTTGCACCAGTTCATCGACTTGATCGGGGCTGAACTTGCCGATACGCTCGAGCGTGGAGCGCAGATTTTGCTCCTTGGCGGCGAGCTGTGCCGTGCGTGAGAGATTGCCCCACGAGCAGCCGCCGCAGATGCCCACGAAGGGGCAGGGAGGCTGAATGCGATCGGGGCTTGGCTCCAGAATCTCGGTGGTGCGGGCACGCATGAACGACTTGCCGTCCTGTACGACCTCGGCCTCGACGGTGTCGCCTGCCACGGCGCCCTGCACAAAGACGGCCTTGCCGTTGTCGGCGTGCGCCAGCCCGTCGGCGCCGTAGGTCATCGATTCTATAGTGAGCTTCATATTCCTGCCTGTCATTCGCGTTGTTGTTCGCACCATGGTAGCAGGGAAAAGCGCCCCGCATCCGAGGCTTTCCTCAAATGCGGGGCGCTTCTACAAACTGCTTCTACAAACGACTATTTCGTCTTGCCGGTAATGAGCGTCTTAAGACCCAGGCCGATCAGACCCAGGCCCATGCGCACGCGACCGGGGCGATGGCGCTCGATGGCCTTGGTCTTGCCGGCGGGCTTATCGCGACGGGCGCTCGTCTCGGGTGCGGGCTTGGTGACCTGCGGCTCGGGCTGAGGTGCAGGTGCGGGCTCGGGCTCAATGACGGTCGCCTGGACCTCTTGGACCTTGGGTGTGGCCGGCTGCGGCTCAGGAGCAGGGGCGGGCTTTGCCTCGGCGGCGGGCTCCGGAGTCGCAGTAGCGGGCTCGGGCGCTTTCTCCACGGCGGGCTCTGCGGCAGCCTCGGGCTCATTCACCGGGGGAGCTGCAACCGCTTCCGGTTTGGCAGCTGCCCCGTGTTCAACCTCGGCCTGAATGGCCTCCTCGGCCACACGTTCCTTCTCCTGTGCGCGCTGCTGCGCGGCCGCCTCGGCGTTGCGATAGGCACGCTCCAGCAGAGCTTCCTGCGAGTTGAAGGGCCTCTCGCCCTCTTTGCGCTCCACGGGAACCCAGGTGCCGTCACTCGTCAGACTGCGTGCCTTCACGTTGTCGCGCAGCTGCATGCCCATGTACTCGTGCACCAGGGCGCGGCAGGTGGGGTCGAGCACGGGGAAGGCGATCTCCACGCGGTGCTCGGTGTTGCGCGTCATCATGTCTGCCGAGCTCAGGTAAATCATGTCCGAGTCCACGCCGAAAGCATAGACGCGCGCGTGCTCCAAAAAGCGTCCGACGATGGAGCGGACATGCACGTTCTCGGTCTTGCCCGGAATACCGGGCTTGAGGCACGAGATGCCGCGGATGATCATGTCTACGCGCACGCCGGCACACGATGCCTCGGCGATCTTGTCGATAACCTCGCGGTCGGTCAGCGAGTTGAGCTTAAAGAATACGCGGGCGGGCTCGCCGGCAAGGGCGCGCTGAATCTCGCGGTCAAGCCCGCGCATGATGAGCGGTTTCAGTCCGACGGGCGCCACACCCAGGAAGCGGTAGTCGCCGCGCAGGTTGCCCAGCGACAGATTGCGGAAGAACAGGTTGGCGTCCTCGCCGATGCCGGGATGGGCGGTCATGAGCATAAAGTCGCTGTAGAGTTTGGCCGTCTTCTCGTTAAAGTTGCCGGTGCCCAAAAGCGTGAGGCGCGTTAGCGCCATGCCCTCGCGATAGGTGAGCTGGCAGATCTTTGAGTGGCATTTAAAGCCCTCGGAACCATAGATGACGGTGCAGCCGGCCTCTTCCAGGCGCTCGGCCCACTCGATGTTGTTCTGCTCGTCAAAGCGGGCACGAAGTTCCATGAGCACCGTGACCTCTTTGCCGTTCTCGGCAGCATCGATCAGCGACTCGCACAGGCGGCTCTGCTTGGCCACGCGGTAGAGCGTGATGCGCAGCGAGATGCACTCGGGGTCGTAGGCGGCCTCGTGCACCAGATCCAGGAAGGGGTTCATGGCCTCGTAGGGATAAAAGAGCAGCTTGTCGCCCTGCAGCACCTGTTCGCGGATGGAGCGGGTCATATCGATGGTGGGGTTGGGCTGCGGCCTAAACGGCGTAAAGAGCAGCTCGTTGCGCAGGTGCTCGGGAATCTTGCCCTCAATGCCAAAGACGTAGCCCAGGTCGAGCGGGATATCGCAGGTAAAGACCGAGCGGCGCGAAAGCTCGAGTGCCTTGCGGATGGTCTTGAGCGTCGCCTTCTCGAGCGACCCCGAGACCGCGAGCACTACCGGCTGCAGACGCAGGCGCTTCTTGAGGATGCGCTTCATGTGCTGGCGGTAGTCCTCTTCCTCTTCGACGCCCTCGCCGTCTGGATCGATGTCGGCGTTGCGGGTGACTCGGATGAGTGCGCGGTCGAGTGGCTTGTAGGAGCCAAAGCAGCTGTCCAGGCAGGCGAGGATGACGTCCTCGAGCAAGATGTAGGAGTAGGTGCCGGTGGGCGAGGGGATCTCGACCACGCGGTTCATCGAGGCGGGAATCTCGATAAGGCCCAGCAGGCTCTCCTCGTCGGTGGCGCCGTCCAGACCACAGGCCAGATAGAGCGCGCCATTGCGTAGGTTGGGGAAGGGGTGGCGAGGATCGATGACCAGCGGCGAGATGACCGGCGACACGTAGGCCTGGAAGTAGCGGGTTACAAAGGTGCGCTCCTCGGGCGTAAGCGAATCGATGCGGGCGCGGTGAACGCCCAAGGTGTCGAGCTTGCCCTCGATGCTCTTAAAGATGGACTCCCAACGGGTAAGGAGCCCGGGCATTTCGGCCATGACAGCATCGACCTGTTCGGAGGCGGTCATATTGCTCTTGTTGTCGACAGGTTGCTTTTTGAGCTCTGCCAGATCGGACAGGCCGCCCACGCGCACCATAAGGAACTCGTCGAGGTTAGACTCGAAAATCGACACGAACTTTAGACGCTCGAACAGCGGAACGGTCTCATCGAAGGCTTCGTCAAGCACACGGTTGTCAAAGCGTAGCCAGCTGAGCTCTCGGTTCTGCGTGTACGAGAAGTCGCGAGGCGGTTTGCGCAGCTTTGCGGCGGCTTGCTTTTTTTCGATTTTGCTCGGCATATGCATCTGTCCGTTCAGTCCCCGCAGGGGACGGTAGCCTAACCCTATTCACTATTGTCTCAATTTAGTCGACTTGTGGCACGGACGTATTGTGCGAACGGTATCTTTACCTACTTCTTACGCTGACAAGTCATAGGACTGACGCCCTGCTCGTCTGCAAGCGGTCTATATCCTCACTCAACTGGTACGTAAGTGTGAATAAGAATGATGGATAGCTGAATATCATTGAATGCAGGCGGAAACGTAAACAAACATCATTTATATACATAAAACCGATTTAGCTATGCAATTCTGAATCAAAAGTTTAGAGATGCAATTGCAAATAGTTTTTAGGAAAAAAGAGCGTTTACCTTAGAAAAGTTACTTTAGAACGCCGAAGTACATTATGGGGGAATCTCATGCGATATACCGTTCATCGCACTTTGTTGACCGTTCGGGGGCGAGGTGGAATTGCGGGTGGAATTTGGATATAACTAGAGCTGTCAGCAAGCAGCGTCCGCTATGGAAGGGCGCTGAGAGATTCGGCCGAAAGGCCCGAAAGAAAGGTAGGAGGCCATGACGAAAGGTCTGCACGTGCCTTCCGAGA
>UQLH01000001.1:0-195154 GCA_900541805.1 uncultured Collinsella sp. | reverse complement strand
GAGGGGGCCGTGATAGCCAACAAGACCGTGCTCAAGATGATGCGCGAGATGGGGATTCGCTGCGGCATCAGACGCGAGACGGCCTACCACAGGTACAACTCGTACAAGGGCGTCGTCGGCAGAACGTTCGAGAACGTGATCGCGAGGGATTTCGACGCCGGGGCCCCGTGGCAGAAGCTGGGGACGGACGTCACCGAGTTCAAGGTGGCTGGCGGTAAGGCCTACTGGGCCCCGACGCTGGACTTCTGCACCAAGGAGATCGTGGCGAGCGACATATCGACCACGCCCGACATGGCCCAGCAGGCGAGGATGCTCGACGAGCTGCTGTCCAAGATCCCCGAGGGCGCCGCCCCGACCATGCACTCGGACCGGGGCTGGCAGTACCAGCACGCCTCATACACATCCAGGCTCGAGGCCGCCGGCATCGTCCAGAGCATGTCCAGGAAGGCGAACTGCATCGACAATGCCGCCACCGAGCAGCTCTTCGGCCACGTCAAGGACGAGTTCTACAGGGGCCGCGAGTGGAAGACGTTCGAGGATTTCAAACGCGACCTGGAGGAATACATAGTCCACTGGAACACGAGCCGGAGGCAGGTAAGATTGAAGGGCCTGACCCCGGAGGAGTACCGGAATCAGGCCCTTGCGGCCTAGTCGCTATTTAGGGCGTCCAAGATTTGGGGCGCAGTTCAGTGGGAGATCGGGCTTTCAAGGCTTAGTTAAACCAAGTCTGTACGGTCAAATGACTCGCAGATTACATCTGCTCGGGCGCGGAAACGCCAACAAGGGTGAGCACCAGGGCGAGCGTCACGCGGACGGCGTCGCAAGCGGCCAGACGGGCACGCGAAAGCTCGGGGTCGACGGGACGGCCCTCGCTCGGCAGAACCTGGCAGGCAGCGTAGAAGCTGTGGAAGTCGCCGGCGAGTTCCTCAGCAAAGTGCGTCAGACGGAACGGGGCGCGGTCGCGAGCGCAGCTGGCGATGAGGTCGGTGAGCTCGTTGAGCTTACGCGAAAGGGCGAGCTCGGTCGGGTCGGTCAGCAGCGAGTAATCGACGTTCTCACCGATGGCCTTGGCGGCGACGGCCTTCATGCCCATCTCGTCAGCCTGCTCGGGCGTAACGTCAGCGGCACGGCGCAGGATGGAGCACACACGGGCGTGAGCGTACTGCACGTAGTACACCGGGTTGGAGTTGTCGCGTTTCTTAACGGCCTCAATATCGAAGTCGACCATCTGGTTGGAGCTCTTGGAGATGAGCGTGTAGCGAGCGGCATCGGAGCCGACCTCGTCGACGAGCTCCTGCAGGGTCACCATGGTGCCCTTGCGCTTGGACATACGGACGGGCTTGCCGTTGCGCAGCAGGTTGACGAGCTGGCCCAGCAGAACCTCGAACTTGCCGGGATAGCCAAGAGCGTCGCAGACGCAGCGGACGCGCTCGATGTAGCCGTGGTGGTCGGCGCCCCAGATGTCGATGACGTGGTCGACGCGCTGGAACTTATCCCAGTGATAGGCAACGTCGGAGGCGAAGTAGGTGTACTCGCCATCGGACTTGATCAGAACGCGGTCCTTGTCGTCGCCCAGATCGGTGGAACGGAACCACAGGGCGCCGTCCTTGGTGTAGAGGTAGCCCATCTTGTCGAGCTTCTCAAAGGCGCGGTCGACGGCGGAGGTGCCGGCGGTCTCGCCCTCGGTGTCCTTCACATACAGCGAGCGCTCGGAGAACCAACGATCGAAGTCACAGTTAACGGCATGGCAAAGGTCGCGCATGTTGTCGACCATCTTTACATAGCCGCGCTCGCGGAAGCTCTCCATGCGCTCCTGCGGATCAGCGTTGACCCACTTATCACCGTCGGTGCGCCAGAACTCGGCGGCCTCGTCGATGATGTAGTCACCGCCGTAGGAGTCCTTGCCCAGAGTCTCGGCAAAGTTGTCCTGATACGGATGGGTCTCGGGGTGCTCGTCGTTCTCGTCGGCAACAAAGGCGTCGCGGTCGGCGATCAGCAGCTTGTGAGCCTCGTCGATATCCACGCCCTGCTTGGCGATGATGTCGGCAAGCTGCATATAGCGCGTGCTGATGGAGTTGCCGAAGGTGTTCATCTGAGAGCCGTGGTCGTTGATGTAGAACTCACGCTGGATGTCGTAACCGGCGTGATCCATAACGCGGCAGAGCGAGTCGCCCAGCGCGGCCCAGCGGCCGTGGCCGATGTGCATGGGGCCGACGGGGTTGGCGGAAACGAACTCGACCTGGGTCTTCAGGCCACCACCGACGTTGGACTTAGCGAAGTCCACACCCTTCTCGCGAGCCTCGCCAAAGATGGCATTCTTGACGGCAACGGAGAGGTAGAAGTTGATGAAGCCGGGGCCTGCGATCTCGACCTTCTCGATCGCGGGGTCCTCGGGCATATGGGCAACGATGGCCTCGGCGATCTTGCGCGGGGCGCAGTGGGCCAGCTTGGCGGACTTCAGGGCCATGGTAGAGGTCCACTCGCCATGAGAAGTGTCAGCCGGTCGCTCGATAGCGCAATCGTCAAGTTCAAATGCGGAAAGGTCGCCGGCCTCCTGGGCCGCAGCAAGCGCAGCGCGTACCAGCTCTTCAATCTTCTCGGGCATAGATCCTCCTTGTGTTAAAGCCCCCGAGCTCTTGGTCACTCGTAGGGCAAAAGCCAGAGTTTGTAGCACTCTATCACAAGCGACGGGCACTGTCGCAGGGTAAAGCTAATAGATATTGCATATGCACAAAAATGACTACAGCTTGTATGGAGTCACTCAAAGATGCCGGTCTGCCTGCAGATTATGCAGGCGTTGAAAATGCATAAAGGTGTGAATGAGCTGCGTCTGTTATCGAATACTCTTACCTATCAGAGTTGTGTGCTTTTCCTGCATAAAGTACGGGTTTGCGCACGTCAGCGTGTTATTCTAGACATACGTAAATTCGTATAAGTTGGAGGTAGCATGTTCTCAATCGGTCAACACGTCATTCATCCGGGCCAGGGAGTCTGCACCGTCGTCGGTTTTAGGGACGACACACCGCAGCCCATGCTGCTGCTCGAGACCAAGCAGGGACATGCGCAGACGATCCTCATGTACCCCGTGGCGCAGGCCGACCGTCTGCACGCCGCCATCTCTCAGCAAGATGCCGAGCACCTGCTGAGCCACTATGACGAGCTGGAGTGCGACACCTTTACCGAGCGCAACAGCTCGCTTGAGGAGACACACTTTAAGCAGCAGCTCAAGCTGGGCGCGCCCGAGACGGTTCGCGTGGCAAAGACCATGATGCACCGCATTCGCCAGGCCGAGGAAGCTGATAAAAAACCCAGCTCCTACTACATGCGCGTACTCAAGGAGGCCAAACGCCGCTCCATCGAGGAGTTCGCCGTGGCCCTTGGCGTCACCGAGGAGGCCGCCGAAGCCCGCCTAGCCCAAGCCGCCCTCAACTAACCCATCCGCGCCAAAAACCACCACAAAGGGAACAGGCACCTTTGTGGTGGTTTTCTTGTTCTAGTAGTATTCATTCTTATCGATACCCACGAGCACAAGGAGTCTCTTATGGCAGAGCCGCTTACCGCCGGAATCACCCGCGACCGCGCGTTCGAACTGCTCAATGAGCACAACAAGGACCCGTTCCATATCACCCATGGCGAGACGGTCGAGGGCACTATGCGCTACTTTGCGCGCGAGTTCGACCCCGAGAACGAGGAGTTTTGGGGCATCGTCGGTCTGCTGCACGACCTGGATTGGGAGGAGCATGAGGACGACCCCATTAACCACACCATCTATGCTGCCGAGATTCTTGAGGGCGAAGGTGCGTCTCCCGAGCTCATTCGCGCCATCCAGACGCACACGTCGGACTTCAACACCTCACTACCCAAGCCCGAGCTGCAGATGGAAAAGATCCTGTTTGCCTGCGATGAGCTCACCGGCCTGATCGGCGCTGCCGTCATCATGCGCCCGAGCAAGAGCGTTATGGACTTTACGACCAAGTCGCTCAAGAAGAAGTTCAAGGACAAACGCTTTGCCGCCGGCTGCTCGCGCGACGTGATTTCGCAGGGCGCCGAGATGTTGGGCTGGGAGCTCCCCGAGCTCTTTGACCGCACCATCGCGGCCATGCAGTCCTTCGCCCCCGACCGAGATACCTTCCAGGCCTAACCGTCAACGCCACCTAAAACCACCACAAAGGGGACAGGCACCTTTGTGGTGGTTTTTGTTTGCGCGGGCGTTAGGGACGGACCTGGCCGGTGCCGCGGAGCTTGTATTTGTAGGTGGTGAGGGCCTCGGCGGCAAAGGGGCCGCGGGCGTGGAGTTTTTGGGTCGAGATGCCGATCTCGGCACCCAGCCCAAACTCGCCGCCGTCAGTGAAGCGCGTGCTGGCGTTGGCGTACACGGCCGAGGCATCGACTGCATCCAAGAAGCGCTCGCAAGCATCCGTATCCTCGGCAACGATGGCCTCGGAGTGCATCGTGCCGTAGCGGTTGATGTGTGCGATGGCCTCGTCCTCGTTTGCCACGACCTTCACGCTCATCTCGAGCGCCAGGTACTCGCGACCCCAGTCCTCCTCAGTCGCGGCGACGTAGTCATCGCCCTCCACAAGCCCGGCATCGGCGCATGCGGCGCAGGTTGCCTCGTCGCCGTGAATCAGCACGCCGTGGTCATGCAGCACGGTCACGACCGCGGGCAAAAACGCATCGGCCACAGCACGGTCGACCAGCAGCGACTCGGCGGCATTGCACACGCCTACGCGCTGGGTCTTGGCATTAACGATAATGTTGAGCGCCTTATCAAAGTCGGCGGATTCATGCACGTAGATGTGGCAGTTGCCCGTGCCCGTCTCGATCACCGGCACAAGCGACTCGCGCACGCAGCGCTGGATCAGGCCTGCACCTCCGCGCGGAATGAGTACGTCGACAATACCGCGGAGCTTCATGAGCTCGCCGGTGGCCTCGCGGTCGGTGGACTCGATCATCGACACGGCCTCGCGCGGGAAGCCCTTGGCCTCGAGCGCATCGGCCAGCAGCTCGGCGATCATGGCACACGAGTGATAGGCCAGCGAGCCGCCGCGTAGAATGCAGGCGTTGCCGGTACGGATGCAGATGCCTGCGGCGTCGGCCGTCACGTTGGGGCGCGCCTCGTAGACCATGGCGACCAGGCCCAACGGCACGCTCACGCGGGTCAGGTCCACACCGCTCGCAAGCACGCGGTGGTCGAGCACGCGGCCGACGGGATCGGGCAGCTCGGCGAGCTTCTCCAAACCGGCGGCCATGCCCTCGACGCGCTCAGGCGTCAGCAGCAGACGGTCGAGCAGACCGGCCGAAGTGCCCGCATCGCGCGCGGCGGACATATCGAGCTCGTTGGCGGCGACGATGGAGTCGACACCGTTGCGCAGTGCTGCGGCCATGGCGCGCACGGCCTCCTGGCGCTGCTCATCGCTCGCCGTGGCAAGCGAGGCCGACGCTGCCTTGGCGGCAACGGCAAGATCGTGGACATACATGGCTATATCGACCGACATGGGCGGCCCTTTCTCCTAGAAGTTTGCAACCATGGTAGCCGATTTGCGCATGGCCTCGCCCGCGGCGGTAGAATTGGTCAACCCGAAACACCGCAACGAACGGAAGACCCACATGGCCCTCATCACTTCGTACCACGTCCCCGGCCTTTACGTCGAGGACCACAGCATCGTCGTCCCCCTTGACTGGCGCGGCCTGGAGCCGATGCTCCTGGCCGTCGGCAGTACCATGCGCCGCGGCGCTATGCCGGCACCCATCGCCGGCGCGCCCGAGAGCATCAAGCTCTTCTACCGCGTGGTTTGCGCGCCCGACCGCATCAACGACGATCTGCCGCTGCTCCTGTTTTTGCAGGGCGGCCCCGGCGGCGAGAGCCCACGTCCGCTGTCGCCCACAAGCGACGGCTGGATCGAGGAGGCCGTCAAGCACTTCCGCGTGGTCCTTCCCGACCAGCGCGGCACCGGACGCAGTAGCTGCGTGGACGGACGCACGATCAAGGCACTGGGTGAGCGCGCGACGGCGGCCGGCTCCGATGCCGCACGCTCGCAGGCGGATTTCCTCAAGCGCCACCTCGCCAGCTCCATCGTGCGCGATTTTGAGTACCTGCGCCTGGTGGGCTTTGGCGGCAAGCCCTGGGTCACACTCGGGCAGAGCTACGGCGGCTTTTTGACGTTGAGCTATCTGTCGCTCTTCCCCGAGGGCATAGCGGCAAGCTTTACCTGCGGCGGCATCCCCCACGTGCCGGCGAGCGCAAGCGAGGTCTACGCGCACACCTTCCCGCGCATGGCCGCCAAGACGCAGCAGTATTACGACCGCTACCCCGCTGACGTCGACCGCGTGGCAGCCCTGGCCGATGCGCTCGAGGCCCAGAAGCCCGTGCTGCCCGACGGCTCGCCGATGACGGTCGAGCGCCTACAGCTCATGGGCAGCGACTTTGGCATGAAGCCGAGCTTTGAGCGCATGCATTGGATTATCGATCACGCGTTTGTTGCTGGCGACGGTACGCTTAGCTGCGGCTCCTCGGTATCCGACAGCTTTTTGATGCGCGCCTTCGAGCGCACCAACACGCGTACAAACCCGCTGTACTGGACGCTGCAGGAGTTTATCTACGCCGACGGCGACACCATGCCCATTCGCTGGGCCGCAGCAGAGGAGAAGGCCCATCGTGCCGAGTTCGACACACTCGCGCGCCCGCTCATGTTTACCGGCGAGGCCATATTCCCGTGGATGTTTGAGCAGATGCCCGAGCTTATGCCGTTTAAGCCCGCCATGGACCTGCTGATGGAAGACACCAGCTGGGACAAGATCTACGACCCGCAGCGCCTAGCCTGCAACGAGGTGCCACTCCAGGCCGCGGTGTATTTCGACGATATGTACGTCGATTCGGGCATGCAGCTCGATACGCTCAGCCGCGTGGGCAACTCGCATGCCTGGGTGACCAACGAGTTCGAGCACGACGGCCTGCACGGCAGCGTGGTGTTCAAGCACCTCTTCGACGAAGCGCTCAACCGCGGAGACCTGCGCCAGATCTTCTAGCAAAGGAGCGTCCCAAAGTGCCGGCACAAAGGGAACGTCCCCAAGTGCCGGCACGAGAAAGACAGCGCTGCGGGAAACGATCCGCAGTGCTGTCTTTCTTTATGCAAATACGATCAAGTTATCCCTGTGTATCGCCGGCTTCTCGGCCAGGTTAGCGAGCAGGCGGTTGCTGGCGATCTGGTCCTGGCGGCGACCGGCAGCAAGTTCCAGCACGTCCGAATCGGCCTCGGCGATACCGCGGGCGACGACCATACCGCTCGGATCGCACACATCGAGCACATCGCCCTCGGCAAACTGGCCATCGACCTCGCGAATACCCACCGCAAGCAAGGAAGAGCCACGGCTAACCAGCGCCTTCGCAGCACCATCATCAACCGTCACCGACCCATGTGCCTTGTCGCCCAGCGCGATCCACAGCTTGCGGGGCGCGATGTCCAGACGCTCCGCCGGCGGATCGAACAGCGTGCCCACGCTCTCGCCGCGGGCGAGGCGCACGAGCGCATCGGGCTCCTCGCCCGAGCAAATCACGCTCTGAATGCCCGCCGTCATCAGGATGCGACTCGCGCGGATCTTGGTAATCATGCCGCCCGTGCCCACCGATGTGGAAGAATCGCCCGCCGAGGCAATAATCTTGGCATCGATCTTATGCACGACAGGAACAAACTCGGCCGTGGGGTCCTCATGCGGATTGGCAGTATAGAGACCATCGATGTCCGAGAGCGTCACGCACAGATCGGCAGATACCAGGCAGCTCACGAGCGCCGCCAGTGTGTCGTTGTCGCCAAACTTGATCTCGTCGACGGTAACGGTGTCGTTCTCGTTGACGACCGGCACCACGCCCAGCTCCACCAGACGCAGCAGGGCGTCGCGCGCGTGCAGGTAGGACGTGCGACGCGCCGTGTCGTGACGCGTGAGCAGCACGAGCGAGGTGAGCAGGTCGCGCGCATGGAACTCCTCGTCGTAGGCCGACGAGATGATGCACTGACCAGCCGAGGCGCAGGCCTGCAGGCTCGGAAGGTCGCCGACCGGCTTGCGGTCGAAGCCCAACACGGGATAGCCACAGGCAATAGCGCCCGAGCTCACCACGACCAGACGCCAGCCGAGCTTGCGCAGCGCTGCGGCTTGATCGGCAAGTCCGCCGATAAAGGCGCGGTTGACCTTGCCATCGGCGCCCACCACCGTGGACGAACCGATCTTTACCACCATCGTTTTATAAGAAGTCGTCATACGTCAAACCAATCAACTGTTCAGCGAACGGCCGAGCTGGCGGCCAAGGGAGCGTGACTCGCCCCTACCGCCCAAGGAATCATTTTGCCCAGGGGAAAGCCGAGGCCGCGGCCATATTCTTGCGCACGAGCTCGTCGCGCACCTGGGCCAGGCCCTGTTCCATACCCACCACGTAGGTCTGCGGATACAGGAAGCGCTTGAAAGCCGCATCCAGATGATCGAGCGCCCAAACACAGCGCTCGCGCGCGTCCTGGATGCTCTCACGCGGAGCCACCGCACTGCCGTCGCGCACGATCGGCACCAACAGCTCACGATACTCAAGTTCGGACACGTCGGTCACCAGGGCGGCATCATTCACGGCCACGAGGGTATTGCCGCGCGCGGCGCCCTCCCCCGCCAGATGGTCCTCGTCGTAGATCATGTCGCAGACCGGGCCGCCAAAGCCGTCGTAATAACGGCGCACGCGCTGTACGCCCGGGATCGTGCGCTTATAGGGCTGCTCGGAGAGCTTGACCACCGGCGTCCACGGGTCGGCCTCGCTCGCACGGCGGGCGGAAAGCTTGTACACGCCGCCCAGCGCCGGCTGGTCGTAGCAGGTCGCGAGCTTGGTACCCACGCCAAAGCTATCGATGGGCGCGCCCTGGTCGAGCAGCGACTGAATCGTGTACTCGTCCAGGTCGTTGGACACCGAGATACCCACATAGGGCAGGCCCTCGGCATCAAAACGGCCGCGAACATACTTGGAGAGCTTGGCAAGGTCGCCGGAGTCGATGCGAATAGCCGACAGGCGCTCGCCCACCGCCTCCATCTCCTTGGCAACCGTAATGGCATGCTCGCAGCCCTCGCGCACGTCATAGGTGTCGATGAGCAGCGTGCAGTTCTTGGGGCTCGACTTGGCAAAGGCGCGGAAGGCCTCGAGCTCGGAATCGAAGCTCATCACCCAGCTGTGCGCATGCGTGCCAAAGACGGGAATACCGTAGCGGCGGCCGGCGAGCACATTGGACGTAGAGGAGCAGCCGGCAACGTAGCTCGCGCGCGCAACAGCTAGGCCGCCATCGGGGCCCTGGGCACGGCGCAGGCCAAACTCGGCCACGGGACGACCGTCGGCCGCCAACACCACGCGTGCCGTCTTGGTGGCAACAAGCGTCTGGAAGCCGACGATGTTGAGCAGCGCGGTCTCGAGAAGCTGGCACTCCAGCGACGGGCCGGTGACGCGCACCATGGGCTCGCGCGGAAACACGAGCTCGCCCTCGGGCACGGCGTCAATGTTCACGTGCGCACGGAAGTTGCGCAGATAGTCGAGGAATGCAGGCTTAAACATCGCGCCGCCGGCCGGAGCCTGGAGCGAAGCTAGATAGTCGATGTCCTCGGGCGTAAAGCGCAGATTCTCGACTAGCTCGGGCAGCTCGGCGGTGCCGCACATGACGGCATAGGCGCTGCCAAAGGGATGGTCGCGGTAAAACGCGGTAAAACAACCCTGCTCATTGGCCTTGCCGCTCTCCCACAGGCCCTGGGCCATAGTGAGCTCGTACAGATCGGTGAGCATTGCAATGTCGGTGGGATGCGAGATGTCGGTCAAAGCCATGGGGTGACCTTTCAGATGTGTGGTGCAGAATTTGAGGGTTGGACGAGAGCAGAGCATGCGGACATGACGCCCGATGCAAATCGGTTAGAGCAGGCCCATGCTGGTCAGGATCGTGTAGCCCATAAAGATGACAAACGCGATGAGGGCAAGGACAATGATGATTTTTTGAGCCGGCGCCATGCCAGGGATCTCGTTCTCGCCCGTAGGTTCCTTGGAGGTAACCATGCGCTGGGCAAAGGTCATCTCGTCACGGCTCGGCTTGGGCTCGACGGACTTGGGACGAGCGGCCTTTTTAGGCTGAGGTTTGGGCGCGGCAGGCGCAGGCTTCGCAGCAGCGGGCTTGGGTGCGGGCGCGGGCGCCGATGCGGATGCGGCGTTCGCGGCGGCCTCCTCGGCCTTCGTACGCTCGGCACGCAGGGCAGCCAGCTCCTCACGCTCGCGGCGTGCCTCTTCCTGGGCCTCGCGACGAGCCTTCTCGGCGCGGAGCTCTTCCAACTCGGCGCGCTCCTCGGCAGACAGTGGTTGGGACTCAAGCTCGGCCATGGTAAAGCCCTTTCTTTTAAAAAAAGCCGCCGACACAATGTCAGCGGCTTATCAAATCCAAGGGTGGAGACGAAGGGAGTCGAACCCTCGGCCTCTGCCATGCGACGGCAGCGCTCTCCCAACTGAGCTACGTCCCCAGGACAAGTCGATATTTTACCTACGGCTCGCCAACTGTCAACGCCCAATACCCAGTCTTTTTGGGACGCGGCTTTTTTGACTACTGTTCGAGCAAGCAATCCTCTCGATGATTTTTTAATCCCCGTCCCAGAAAAATCATCAGCGTGCGCACTACTTTGCACTGGTGAGAACACCGGTGGTGTCGAAGGCCGGGGTGAAGCTCTCGTCTACCGCGCCGCCCTCTTGCCAGAACATCGTCGTAAAGCCCAGGTCGTCGGCATGGTCGAGCACCTGCTCGTACTCCTCGCGCGTCACGGCACGCGCCAGGTCGCCGCCCTGCTCGCGCATAAGTGCATTGGGCGTGTACTGGTTCATGACCGAGATCGGCACATCGCCCACCGTCTGCCACACCAGGTCCAGCACGCGACACGAATCGTCTGCATGTCCCGGCAGTACCAGATGGCGCACAATCATGCCGCGCTTCATGAGCCCGCCCTCATCCACCAGCTCTCCCCCGCGGCGCTCGATCTCGCGCGCCATCTGAGCCAGGCCTGACACGGCCACACGTGGGTAATCCTTTATATGAGAGAGCGACTGCGCAAGCCCGGCATCGGCATATTTAAAGTCGGTAAGCCACACATCGACCAGGTCGCCGAGCGCCGCCACGGCACTCGCGCGCTCATAACCGCTCGTGTTGTAGACGATTGGGATGACCAGCCCGCGCGCCCGTGCCGCGGCAATCGCGGCAGGCAACAGGTGCGCATAGTGCGTCGCCGTCACCAAATTGATGTTGTTGGCACCCTGGTCCTGCAGTTCCAGCATAATCTCGACCAGGCGCTCAGGCGAAATCTCAAGGCCAAAATTGCCGGTCGAGATCTCGTGGTTCTGGCAGTAGATACATTTAAGCGAGCAGCCGCTAAAGAAGATCGTGCCCGAACCGGCCTCGCCCGAGATAGGCGGCTCCTCCCACATATGAAGCGCGGCGCGGGCCACCCTGAGCGTGTCGTTAGCCCCGCAGACGCCGTGCGCGCCCTCATCGCGCGCCGCACCGCAACGGCGCGGACACAAATGGCAGGCGGGCGAAAAAAGTTCGGTCAACGACGTCGGCATAAAACCATGCTCCAAAACAACGATTCAGCAGCTCAAACGTTAAGGAATCAACCCCACAGACGGCTCGAGCCCAAGGCGCCGTAATCGTCCGACACGATTTTTGTAATGTCAAGACTGGAATCGATAAAGTGCCGCTTTATGATGTAGGTATTCCGCCCCCCGCGGAGCAACTGGGTGAACCGTCGCGTTTATTTAGGGAGCCCACACAGTCGTACCTAGTACAGGTATCCTTCGTTGTTAAGGACGCTGGAACAGTCGATGAGGGCACCCACCTGTTTTAGGTGGGTTCATTTTCGTAACGTGGGGGGTGGTTTTCTTTTGCCGAAAATTGCCATTACAGTCCATATGGATCCACGCCGGCATCCCGACAAGCCATCGACAACATCCCAATATCTGGTAAGCGCGTGATTATCGCTGCGTGCAATTCCATGCACCCCCCTTGGTCGAGTATCATGGTTCGGCTATGCCCTTTGCGCATGGCGTTCTTCTGACCTTTTCCTTCGACGCTTGGCGGTTTTTAGATTCATGGCTTCATCCCCGAGCTACATACCGTACCTATGCGTGGCAGCGGCGGCCTTTATCACGACCTTCCTCACGGTACCCCTGGTCAAGCGCCTGGCAATCAAGCTCGACGCCGTCGACTATCCTTCTAAGCGCCGCATCAACACCAAGCCCATCCCGCGTTTGGGCGGAACGGCGGTGTTTTTGGGCCTGGTCGTCGCCTGCACTGTGCAAATCCTAGGCACCTGGTACCTGGGTTGGCCGCCCGTTTTGGTGCCCCACCCCCGTCTGCACATCAGCTACCCCATACTTGCGCTATCTTTTACCGTTATCTTTGCGACCGGCGCTATCGACGACGTCTTCCAGCTCACGCCCAAGCAAAAGCTGGCCGGACAGGTCCTCGCCGCGCTTATCGCCTGCATGGGCGGCCTGCGGATCGGCGTCATCGTCAACCCGCTTGCTCCCGGCGAGATCATGCTCGGATGGCTCGCCTACCCCATCACCGTGATCTATCTGGTGGCATTCACCAACATCATTAACCTCATCGACGGCCTCGACGGCTTGGCCACGGGCATCTGCGGCATCGCATCGTTCACCATGTTTTCGATGGCTGTTCTCTCGGGCCGCATCGACGCCGCCGCGCTCTCCATTGCGCTCTTTGGCGCCTGTCTGGCCTTTTTGCGCTACAACTTCAACCCCGCAAGCATCTTCTTGGGCGACTCGGGGTCGTTGCTTCTGGGCTTTGCGCTGGGCTCCATCTCGCTGCTCAACGTGAGCCGCACCGCCGCACTCACCTCGCTTATCATCCCGCTCATCGTTGCCGGCGTGCCCATCATCGACACGTTTAGCGCCATTGTGCGCCGCAAGCGCGCCCACATTAGCATCGGGCAGGCCGACAAGGGCCACATCCACCACCGCCTGATCCAAGAAGGCTACAACCAAAAACAGGCCGTGCTGCTCATCTATGCCTGGTGCATCATGCTTTCGGCCGGCGCCGCCGCGATTAACCAGGTCGAGGTGCCCATGCGTGTGCTCATCTTTACCGTGCTCGCCATTGGCTCGGCGGCCTTTGCCAAGCATCTACATCTGTTTGAGCCCGTCCTGCGCCACCATTACAACAAGCGCACGAACGAGGACGAGCTCGTCACCCCCGACGACCCCGCCTTTAAGCAGGAGGAGCAGGCAGCCGAGGAGCGCAAAGAAGAGCGCCACCACAAGCTCTAGGGCAAGCTGCCAAGGATGTGCCAAGGCACCGTTGGTCAAGCGCGGCCGCGCCGCACCCATCGCACAAGCCGCCCCTCTCCCGCCCCTCCAATAAACGCGTTATCATCTTGACCCATGAAGATACGTTAGGAGCAATCATGCCAAACGAGAACAGCTACGAAGTCGCGCTGCAAAAGAGCAACGCCATTCGCGAGGGCCTGACCAAAACGCCCGAGAAGTTCACCATGCTCACCGGCGACCGCCCCACCGGCCGTCTGCACCTGGGCCACTACTTTGGCACCCTCAAGGGCCGCGTTGAGCTGCAGAACATGGGCGCCAAGACCAACGTGCTCATCGCCGACTACCAGGTCATCACCGACCGCGACACCACCGAGCATATCCAGGACAACGTGTACAACATGGTCATGGACTACCTTGCCTGCGGTATCGACCCCGACAAGACCATGATCTACGCGCACTCCGCTGTGCCCGCAGCCAACCAGCTCATGCTGCCGTTCCTGTCGCTGGTCTCCGAGGCCGAGCTGGCGCGCAACCCCACGGTCAAGGCCGAGATGGAGGCCTCGGGCCACGAGCTCACCGGCCTTCTGCTCACCTACCCGGTGCACCAGGCCTGCGACATCCTGTTCTGCAAGGGCAATGTGGTGCCCGTCGGCCGCGACCAGCTGCCGCACATCGAGCTCACCCGCACCATCGCCCGCCGCTTTAACAACCGCTACGGCAAGGTGTTCCCCGAGGTCGACGCGCTGCTGTCCGAGACCCCGCTGCTGCCCGGCCTGGACGGTCGCAAGATGAGCAAGAGCTACGGCAACGCCATCAACATCTCGATGACCGCCGAGGAGACGGCCAAGCGCATCAAGAAGAGCCAGACCGACTCCGAGCGCATGATCACGTTCGATCCCGAGAACCGCCCCGGCGTGTCCGGCCTGCTTTCGACGGCCGCCATCTGCACCGGCCGTTCCGAGGTCGAGATTGCCGAGGAGATTGGCATGGGCGGCTCCGGCCAGCTCAAGAAGTACGTGACCGAGGCCGTCAACGAGTACTTCGCACCGATCCGCGAGCGTCGCCAGCGCTACGAGAACGATCTGGACTATGTGAAGGACGTCCTTCACGAGGGCAACCGTCGCGCCAACGAGATCGCCGATCAGACCCTGGCAGAGGTTCAGGACGCCATGGGCATGGTGTACTAGACCGATTTGCTGGCTTGAGCTTTCGATTGCTTTAGGGCGGGCGCTACGACGTCCGCCTTTTTCGGAGCCGGACTGCTTCGGCTCCGCCCATTGCACTCCCCCGATAAACAGGAACGGGCCCGCCGGCAGTCAGTTGCCGGCGGGCCCGTTCCCGAAGTACACCGTTGAATCGCACAGAGGGGAGGAATGCGAATCAAACTCAACAGGGCAGGCTTTTTCATCGCCTATTGCCTGCTCCGTTGCTGAAACCAATATAGTTCACCGTGGTTTACTTTGCAGGATCAATATCCGCCGCCATAGCTTCTCCATAAGTTAGCCCCGGTAAACCTGAAACAGAAAACCACCACAAAGGGGACAGGCACCTTTGTGGTGGTTCTGGCCACGGCAGAGCTGTTAGAGTCCGGCAGGCCAACGACAGACGGCCAGGTCGACGTGCATGTCGTCCTTAAACGCCACACCCTCCCCTAGCAAAAGCTCACGTTGAGCATCGGGACCGCCAAAAGCAAAACCCTCGCATATGCGCCCGTCGGCAAACACCACGCGGTGACAGGGAATCTCGCCGGGGCGCGGATTGCTATGCAGGGCATACCCCACATACCGCGCACTTCGTGGTCGACCGGCAAGCAGCGCCACCTGACCATACGTGGCGACCATCCCCTCGGGGATCTGCTCGACCACCTCGTACACCCGTTCAAAAAAGCCCTCAGACGCCATTGCTCGCTCCCTTCTACCCTGAAAAGCATAAACCACCGCAAAGGGGACAGGCACCTTTGTGGTGGTTTATGGCAGGTCGGTTAGTTGGCGGGCTGGAAGAAGGCTACGGCTACGGCGCCAGGGCCTACGTGGGTACCGATGGTGGCGCCGATGGTGTGAACGGGCAACTCGCCCTCGGTGTGGCCAGCCCAAAGTGCCGCGCTGTCCTCGATATACTTCTTGAGCACCGCATCCGAAAGACCCGTATAGCCGAGCGCCAGCGGCATGGAAAAGTCGATGCCGCCCGCCTTTTCGACCTTTTGGTTCAGCAGGTTGCGGCCGTTCTTGGAACCGCGCGCCTTGCCCAGCTGCACGATCAGACCGTCCTCGACAGCCACCACAGGCTTTACGTTGAGCAGCGTGCCCACGGCGCCGGCCGCAGCAGACAGACGACCGCCGCGCACCAGGTACTCCAGCGTCTCGAGCAGGCCGATGACGACCACGCGGTCACGGACGGCCTCGACGGCCGCCGCGATCTGGGCCGCACTACGGCCCTCGTTCACCAGGCGCAGGGCATACTCGACCAGGACACGCTCGCCCAGAGTGACGTTATTGCTATCCACCACGTACACGTCGCCGCCCGGCGCCTCGGCAAGTGCGGTACGGGCACTCTGATTTGTACCCGAAAGCTTAGCGCCCACGGTAATAATCACGGCCTCGTCGCCGGCCTCACGCGCCTCGGCGATGGCCTGCGAAAACGCGTACGGGTTGACCTGGCCGGTCTTGGGCAGCTCATCGCGCTCCACGAGCATCTCGTAAAAGCGCTGGTGATCGATGTCGATGCCATCCATGTACACATCGGTGCCAAAGGTGACGGACAGCGGCAAAACGGCCAGTGCTGGGTGCTCGGCCGGCGACATATCGCTTGCGGAATCGGTAATAATGCGGACGGACATAGCGAATCCTTTCTTGCGCAGGTCCCGCGCAGGGAATTTTGACAGCAAGGCCCCGGCACGGTATACGCGCTCAAACGGGACTATGCAGTTGTTAATGGGAAGCAAATACCTTGGCGGCCTTAGATCTCGCGCAAGGTATTGAGAATCGTGCGCAGCGACGCGTACATCTGCTCGCGCTGCTCCACGCCCATGGCCTTACCGGTGGTGTCGAGCACTTCGCGAATGATGCGATCGGCCTCGCTCATGCTCTCGCCGCCCAGGGCAGTCAGGCGCACCGGGGCACGGTACTTGACGGCCGCATCACCCGAGTCATCGACCTCGACGTAGCCGCCCTCCTCCAGATGTGCCAGTGTGCGCGAAACGGCGGCTCGGGTAACGCCGGCCATGCGGGCGAGGTCGGCGCCAGTCAGGCCGTCCTTGCTGCGCTCAAGATAGTACAGGCACATGACGTCGGAGCCCTTGAGGCCCAGCCTTGCACCTTCGGACGTCTTGATGCGCTGAATCTCCTTGTAGAGCCCGCTGATCAGTCCGACAAAGTCCTCGAAACGTGTCTCGTCGTTCTGCTGCATGGGAGACGACCGCCTTTCGCTTGCATAATGCTTACGGGTAAACATCTTAGTCGCATAAGGCGACACCCGTACCCAAATACCCCATTTGTTAACCCATCAACATAAAAACCACCACAAAGGGGACAGGCACCTTTGTGGTGGTTTGGGGCATCAATAGGTTCTAGGCGCCGCTACAGCTCCACGCAGGGATTGTCGCGAGTCACAAGCGTCTTAACGACAACCGTCGCTCCCAGATAACGCTCGAGCAACTCAGCGAGGCGATCGATCGCGGCCTGGCATTCCCCCATCCGCTCGGGCTCCACGCACTCAATCGCCAGGAACGCATCGGCCGAATCATCGGACAGCGCCGTGCGAACGCCGTCGCGCCAGTTCCAGCAGCGGCACACAGCGCCCGCATCGTCGATGTAGGCGAGCTCGCCGGGCAACGTCAGATCGTCCGCCTCCTCGCCAAGCGGCAAGAACGCATCGCCACCGTCGGTCACCTTCAAGCGAAGGTCTCCCTCGATCGCATGCAGATCCTCGCCTCCCACGGGCAGCGCATAAGTCAACGAAATCGTGTTGTAGATATCCACCGCCGGTGTGATGTGGCCCACCGGCTTGCCTTTGAGCACGCGCTTGAGCAGGTTCTCAACTGAGCAACGCGCGCCCTTCTTGGTCTTGAACAGGCGATACGCCTCGCGCCATGCCTTAACCGGCGCGTTCTCGCTGATGGTATCGCTTGTCAGGTGACGCTCCGCATCGATATTGGCGCGATTGAGCAACGTGGCGATCGCATCCACGTCCTCCTGGGGAATCTGGGCCGCGGGCTTCATGCCCTTTACGACTACGACGCCGACCGCCGCCTGCGGAAACAGCTCCCAAAACGAATCCTCGGCAACGAAACTCTTCATATGCTCTCCCTTCATAGCGTACGCCCGAGCGAGGGCGCCTAAACAAAAAGCGCCCTCACAGCGGCCACCTTCAAAGTCCTACGGTGCCGCCACAAGAGCGCTTACGCTGTCCCCATCCGGAGAAGGGGACGATATGTCAAGCGTATTGTAACCCGAGTCATCCACGCGAGCAAAACCACCATAAAGGCGCCTGTCCCCTTTGTGGTGGATATGGACTCACGGCGAAGCTAGTGGCGAAGTCCCAGCAGCCCGCGGCCGCGATGACGAGCGTCGGCGTGTACTTGGGCGTGCGGGCCGGCGGCTTTGACGGACTCGGGCAGGTGCGAGTACTTCTTCTCGAAGTTCTCCTCGAACATCACCGCCAGGTTGTGCGCGGCCTCGTCATAGCGCGCGGTGCTCTGCCAGTATTGGCGCGGCACCAGGATGCCATCGGGCACGCCGTGGCACGTCGTGGGAATGTCGACGTTAAAGATGTCGTCGTGCAAGAACTCGCTGTCCTCGATGGTACCGTCGAGGGCGCGCGCGACCAGGGCGCGCGTGTAGGCAAGCTCGATGCGATGGCCCACACCATAACCGCCGCCAATCCAGCCGGTGTTGACCAGGTACACGCGCGTACGACCGTCGGCGATACGCTCGCCGAGCATCTTGGCATAGACCATGGGGTCGAGCGGCATAAACGGCTCGCCAAACAGCGAGGAGAACGTGGGCGTGGGCTCGGTGACGCCGACCTCGGTGCCGGGAATCTTAGCCGTAAAGCCCGTCACAAAGTGGTACATGGCGGCATCGGCCGTCAGACGTGAGATGGGTGGCAGCACGCCAAAAGCGTCGCAAGTCAGGAACAGCACGACACTCGGAGTGGTGCCCATGCCCTTAGTCCACGCGTTAGGAATGTGCTCCACGGGATAGGCCACGCGCGTGTTGTGCGTGATCGAGATGTCGTCGTAGTTGGGCTTGCGGTTCTCGTCGAGCACCACGTTTTCGCAAATGGCGCCAAAACGGACGGCGTTGAAGATCTCGGGCTCGTGGAAGGCGTCCAGGCCCTCGCATTTGGCGTAGCAGCCACCCTCGATGTTGAAGATGCCCATGTCGGACCAACCGTGCTCGTCGTCGCCGATCAGCAGGCGCGTGGGATTGGCCGAAAGCGTGGTCTTGCCGGTGCCGGACAGGCCAAAGAACACGGCGGTCTCATGCGTGACGGGGTCCATACTGGCCGAGCAGTGCATGGGCAGCACGTCGTCCTCGACGGGCAGCAGGTAGTTCATGACGCTAAAGATCGACTTTTTAATCTCGCCGGAGTAGCCGGTGCCGGCGACCAGAATCACGCGTTCCTGGAAGTTGATGACCACCGCGGCGCTGGAGTTGAGGCCCTTGATGGCGGGGTCGCACTGGTAACCGGGCGCTGCGAGCACGCAGAAGTCGGGCTCGCCGGTGCGCGCGATTTCGCGAGCGAGCGGGCGGGCGAGCATCTGCTTAATAAAAAGTGCCTGGCTGGCACGCTCGCAGGCAACGAGCAGTCGACGCGTGTGGTTGCGGTCGGCACCTGCCATGCCGCGGGTGACGAACACGTCGCGCTCGTTGAGATAGTCGACGATGCCGGCCTTGATGGCCTCATAGCTCTCGACGGACAGCGGGCGGTTGACCGCGCCCCAGGCAATCTTGTCGTGAACATCGGGGGTGTCAACGATAAAGCGGTCATTGGGGGAACGGCCGGTACGCTCCCCCGTCTCGATCACCAGCGCGCCGTTGGATGCCATGCGGCCTTCTTCGCGGCGGATAGCGTGCTCGACGAGCTCCGCGGCGGGCAGATCGACCAGCAGACGGGGTTGATTCTCGGCGGGATCTTCGACCAGCGTAATACCAAAATTGGACAGAACTTCTGCAGGGGTAACACCAGGCATGAGGCCTCCTTTAAAAACGCGGCACGTGGACGCGGCGCGCACTTTACTCACGTAAAGCCCGTTGTACCCGATATGCAAAAACGTTTTTGCGGCAACGGCGACGCGCCCGCCCAACGGTCAAAAATTGCAGGCAAGCGGCCTAGTCATTGGGGACGTTTTTAAACAACTAGTCATTGGGGACACTCTTGAACAGGCAACATTCAAGGAACGTCCCTAAGTGCCGACTACAGCGGCAGGCCTTGGCCGAGCATGGCGATGGAGCTCATAAGGACCAGCATGCCGGCAGCGTAGGGCAGCACCGCGCCCAGGAGTTCGGCGTCCTTTCCGCGCACGTGCACGGCGGCAAGACCAATGGCGAGGGTCTGCGGCGAGATCATCTTACCGGCGGCGACGCCCAGGGCGTTCAACGCAACCATCCAGTAGTCGCTCACGCCCAGCGCCGAAGCGGCCTGGCTCTGAATGGGACCAAACAGCATGCCCGACGACGTGCCCGAGCCGGTCACGAACGCACCGACGGCGCCGATCCACGGAGCCAGAATCGGGTACAACCCACCGGCGACCGCAATGCAAAACGCGCTGATCGACGAGATCATGCCCGCATAGCCCATCACCTTGGCGCAGCCCAGCACCGAAAGCATGGTAATCACCGTCGGCATCATCTGCTTCACCGTCGCGGCCAGCACCTCGCTCATCATGCGCGGCGAAGCACCCTGAATGGCACCGCCGATAAACGCGGCCAGGAAGATCCAAACACCCGGCGTGTTGATCCACGAAAACGTAAGCGTGCCGGGGTTCTCGCCGCAATACACCTGCACGTGGCTTGCAAAGGGCGCAAGCGCAGCATGCACGGCGGGCAGCAGGTTGGACGTACACAGCAGCAGCACAAAAATCAGGATGAAGCACGACCAGGCCGAAAGCGCCGATTTAAGGGTGAGCTGCTCGCCGGAATCGATATTCATATGGAAGCGCGCATCCAAATGCCCCGACTTCTCGGCGCGCATGGCAAGCGCGGCAGTCAGCGCGAGCGACACGATGGAGCCCACGACGACGGCCAGCTCGGGACCCACAAACATGGCAACGACCAGGGCCGCACCCACAAAGGACACACCGGAAAGCAGTGCAACGCCGGCAACGCCGTGCAGGCGCTCGCTCACGCTCGCAACATTGCCTTGGTCATCGGCGACACGGCCCGCAACCAGCACGATAAGCAGCGGCATCACCACAAAGAAGGGCGCGAGCTGCACCAGCTGAACGGTCGCCAAATGCAGGGAATCCAGGCCCACCAGGTCGGCAACGGACACTGTGGGGATGCCAATGGAGCCGTAGGGCGTGGGCACGCCGTTGGCCAGTAGGCAGATCAGCACGGCGGGAACGGCCTCAAAGCCCAGACCAGCAAGCATGCCGGCAGGAATGGCAACGGCAGTGCCAAAGCCAGCCATGCCCTCCATAAAGCCGCCGAAGCACCAAGCCACGAGCAGCGCCAACAGACGGCGGTCGCTGCTGATGGAGGTGATCATACTGCCGATCACGTCCATGGCACCCGTGCGCACGCACAGGTTATACGTAAACACCGCGGCGATAATCACCAACACGATGGGCCACAGGGCCATCAGAAAACCCTCGAGTGAGGCCGAGGCAATCTGCGCCACCGGCAGGTGCCACCACGCAAAGGCGAGCACGCACGAAAGGGCGAACGATCCGATAGCGGCTTTCCAAGCTGGCCATTTAAAGCACAGCAGCATCACGACGAGCCAGATGATCGGCACAAGAGCCAGCAAAAACGCAGCGACATCCATGGGTAAAAACTCCTTGGTACCGCGCAAGCGGCATCGGGGGGTCACAAAACTTCAACAGGATACCGCACGTTTACCGACAAATTACAGCCGCCCGCCGAAATTATTGAACGACCTGTTCAAAAACACGAATGGACACCACCGCGTCTATACTAGAGCGCAGCAAGAGAAAGGAACCGCCTTGAGTATCACGCCCCTCGATAGCATCCGCCGCGCCATCGCCCGCCGCAATGGCGTCGCCGACCCCGCCGTAGCGGGCAGCGGAACCGCAAAGGCCCAGGGCGGACGCATCGAGAACGGCCTGTTCCCCGCCTCCCACACGGCCGAAGAGCTCGCGCGCATCCAGGAGCTGAGCCAGCGCAACGCCGGCGGCCCCGACAGCAGCCAGGCCACGCGCCGTCGCCGCGAGCGCGATCGCGAGCCCGGCCCCATCCACCGCATGGTCAACGCATGGTGGAACCGCCTACTCGGCGCTGTCTACGGCGGCGGCTTCTCCATGCAGGAAGCCGAATACGAGGAGCACGCCACCCGCCGCGACTATCTCTGGAATACCCTGGGCACCGCCGTGTGGGGTTTCGCGTTTCCCCTGCTCACCATTGTGTCCACGCAGCTTGTGGGCGCCGAGGAAGCCGGTAAGTTCTCCATCGCCTTTGTCACCGGCACGCTCATCATGATCGCGTGCAACTACGGCGTGCGCAATTTCCAAGTCTCGGATATCGACGAAACGACGTCCTTTGCCTCCTACCAGCTCAACCGCTGGCTTTGCGGAGCGCTCGCCCTAGGCTGCGGCCTCATGTACAGCAGCGCCCGCGGCTATGACGCGCAGATGGCGACGATCGGCCTGGGCGTCTACCTGTATAAGGTGATCGACGGCGTGGCGGACGTATACGAGGGCCGCCTGCAGCAGGCCGATAAACTCTACCTGGCCGGCATGAGCCAAACGCTACGCTCCGTCGGCGTCATCGTGGTCTTTAGCGTGGCGCTGTTCCTTACGCGCAGCATGCCCATCGCGGCCATGGCCATGGGCGTCACCGCGATCGCCTCGCTCGTGCTGGTCACCGCGCCGCTTGCCCTGCTCGAGACCGAAAAATCGCGCCGCGTGAGCCTGCGCGAGGTCGGCCACCTGTTTGTCCAGTGCGCTCCACTCTTTGGCGCGCTATTCCTGTTCAACCTTATCGAGAGCATGCCCAAGTTTGTGATGGAAGGCACACTGGCCTACAAATACCAGCTGTACTTTAATGCCCTCTTTTTTCCAGCTCAGGCTATTCTGTTGAGCATTGGATTTGTCTATAAACCGCAGCTCCTGCGCTTGTCGAGCATTTGGGCTAATCCTCGCAAGCGTCGTCGCTTTGACCTGATTATTGTTGCCGTTATGGCGCTGATCGTGGTCATCACCGGCGTGTGCGCCGCATTTATGGCAGGTCCCGGTATTCCCCTCATGAGCTTTATGTACGGTCTCAGCTTTGAACGCTACCGTACGCTGGCGCTGCTGATGGTCGTCGCCGGCGGCGTCACCGCGGCCATCGACTTTATCTACGCCATCATCACGGTGCTGCGCCACGCCGGCGACGTCACCAAGGTCTACCTGATTTGTTTTGCCGCGAGCGTGGTACTGCCGGTGATTCTAATCAATCTGCTCGGCCTGATGGGCGCCGTCGTAAGCTACCTAGCCATCATGGCCCTGCTGCTGGTACTGTTGGTTATCGAGTACGCCCACATCCGCCAACGCATAGAGAGGGACCGGAATCCGTACGGCGCCTAATTGCGGCGATGGGAGCAGCTAATTTGCGGTGGAATCACCCCGGCTGGGGTCACATTGCGAACAATATGCATCACGCAAAACTAAGTGAGTAGACTTTTACCGAATCCCCGACCACACCGACAGAGCACAAGTCTTTGACCTGCGGTTTTATTGAGGAAAATAAGTTGGGTGCTCGGCATTTCCAAAAAAGTCTACTCACTTAGCCAGCGGGCAGCCAAATGATTATTTAATCCCCGTCCCAGGGAAATCAATTAGCGGGCAGAAGGGCAAAAGTAGTCAAAAAAAGCCCCATCCCAAATTAGCTACCCCTTGCACCGATTATTCGCCCGGGTTGATGTTCGCGTAGAACTCCGCCCCGTCGTCCAGGCGCAGGATGCCCACGCGGCCGAACTCGGAGCCGGTGGCGGCGGCGCAGTCGATGTCGATGCGATCGGGCACACCGGCAGTGTCCTCGCCGCCCAAGCGCACGATCTGCCCGCGTCCCGATTCCTCATCGAGCCCCGCCAGACCACCGACCTCGCAATAGCGCCCAAGCGATACCGTGGGCGTGTGGCCGCTCACCACGACCGGGCCCTTGCCCTCGGCAGAAAGCAGCCCGGTCGGCACATCCCAATAGCCGTGACGAATCCATAGCAGGTCATCGGACGACTGCACCGCGAGCATCTGCTGCAGCAGCTCGCGATCGGCATCCACCGCTCCGACGCCATCGGCACAATCGACGCCATGCTCAAGCAAAAACGCGCGCGCCGCCTTCATCTCGATTCCAGCATGTACCAGCAGATACGGGCGCTCCTCGGTCTCGACCACCGCGTAGAGCGGCAGCGCGGCCATCCATCGCACGAGTTCCTCGTATGCCTCATATTCCATGTCGTTGAGCTGCTCGCGCGTCGTCCAGCCACCGTTGATATCCCAGGTCTCGGCATCGAGCGGATCCTGGCCAACGATGGCATCGAGCATGATCTGCTCGTGATTACCCTTGAGCACGCGGGCGTTGGGCAGCGAGCGCACGAGCTTAATAACGCCGACCGGATCGGGCCCGCGATCGATCATGTCGCCCAGCACGTACAGCGTGTCGTCGGAAGTCAACGAGATCTTAGACAGGGCCTCGTCAAGCGCACGCACGTGCCCGTGAGCATCAGATGTCACATAGATCGCCATGGTACGCCTCTCCTTGCATTGCGGCCGAAGCCCGGTGCCGCAACTAAAACTTCAAGTTGAACTTAAACGTTACCCATTGTACTCCGTTGCAATAAAGCTGGAAAGGGTTTCCGAGCAGAGGCAAAGACGGCAGCCGTCTATGACGATATCGCGCACGCCCGCAATCCAACCCCATAAACCCACCATCTTTGGGTACAAATAACCACAGACAATTGACCGTGCCACGCCAACCACCCAGGAGCGGACACCATCCATGAACCAGATCCTTCTCTTTATCGGCCTCGTTATTATTCTGTGCCTGACCATCAAACCCGTCGGCAAAAAACTCCCCTTCCCCACCCTGCTCATCTTTATCGCGCTCGGCATGCTGCTGGGCGTCAATGGCCCGGCGCATATCGACTTTAGCGACTATGCGCTTACCGAAACCGTCTGCAGCACGGCGCTGCTGTTCATCATGTTCTACGGCGGCTTTAACACCAATATCGACCGCGCCAAGCCCGTCGCTGCGCCGGCGGTGCTGCTGAGCACGCTCGGCGTCGTCATCACTGCCGGCATCACCGGCGTGTTCGCCCACTTCGCGCTGGGGTTCGACTGGATCGGCGGCCTGCTGCTGGGATCGGTCGTGGCATCCACCGACGCGGCGAGCGTCTTTAGCGTACTGCGTGAGCACAGCCTGTCGCTGAGGGGCGGCACCGACTCGCTGCTCGAGGTCGAATCGGGCTCCAACGATCCCGTCGCCTATATGCTCACCGCCGTGCTCGCCACACTCGCGGCCGGCGGCGACATCAACATTCCCGCACTGCTGGCTAAGCAGATTATCTTGGGCGTGGGCCTGGGCCTCGCCATCGGCTGGGCGGCGGGCCGCCTGATTGAACGCGCGCACGCAACGGCCGAGGGCGCGCAGACCATCTTTTTGTTCGCCGCGGCGATCGTTGCCTACGCGCTACCAAGCTATCTGGGCGGCAACGGCTTTTTGGCTGTATACCTGGCCGGCATTGTGCTGGGTGCCAGCGACATCACCGGCAAAGTCGAGATGGCGCACTTCTTTGACACCCTCACCGAGATGGCAGAGATGACCATCTTCTTTTTGCTGGGCCTGCTCGTTACACCCGCACGCCTGCCGCAAATGCTGCTACCGGGCCTGGCACTCATGGCGTTTATGCTCTTTGCGAGCCGCCCCATCGCCGTAGGCATGCTGCTGGCGCCGTTTAGGACGAACCCTCGCCAGGTTGCGCTCGTAAGCTGGGCGGGTCTGCGCGGAGCAGCTTCGGTCGTCTTTAGTCTCTTTGCCGTGGTGGCCGGCGTTCCCGGCGGACACGACCTATTTGACCTGGTGTTTGTGATTGCCGTGTCGAGCATTGTGGTGCAGGGCTCGCTGCTGCCGGCGGTGGCGAAGAAGCTCGATATGATCGATGCGACCGGCGACGTGCGCCGCACCTTTAACGACTACCGCGACGAGGACGGCATGTCGTTTGTAAAGCTCAAGGTGGGCGCTCGACATCCGTTTGCCGGACGCTCGCTCGCGGACATTGGCAGCGCCACAGACATGCTCGTGGTCCTGGTGCTGCGCGACGGGGCGCACCCGGTGCTGCCCAACGGCGATACCGTCATCGAGGAAGGTGACCTGCTGGTGATGGCCGCGCCGACGTTTGAAGAGCGTGCCGAGGTTACGCTGCGCGAGGTCACCGTAACCCCCCACGGTCGCCTGGCCGGCCAGCGTCTTCGCGATGTGCCGCAAGGCAAGCATCCCTTTATCGTCGTGATGCTCAAACGCGACGGCCAGACGATCATCCCCGACGGCAACACCCTAATATACGCCGGCGACGAAGCCGTCATCGCCACGCTGGCGTCGTAGCCATCCCCACCCATAACTTGCGGTGAAATAGGAACTGAATAGGCCTCTGAACAGCCATTTCAGTCCCTATTTCACCGCAAGTTATTGAGGGGATGGGTTGAAAAACATTTGAATTGACACCGAAATGAAAAAAGCCGGGGAAAACGTCCCCGGCACTTGGAAGCCCTCTCTTTTGAGATGACCGACTTCTTTATATCACGAACGCTAGTTAGATGCCATTCATTGAGGGCTTTATCAGGCGCGCCATCCCATCCACATGGCGCCATTTGAAAGCCGTCCGATCTCATGCTATAAAGAAATCGATACCCTCGAATAAAGGGACCTCCAAGAGCCGGGGGATGTCCCCCGGCATTTTTTTATGCGAGTCAAGACTAAATACTTCTCGGGAAAACGCCGGCCCATTGCGTCAGCAATTTACGAGCCGCTCTACCCACCTCTGGACGGCTAAGGACTTTTCGCAGGTAGTTTGACGAACATATGTTTGCTTATTATAATATTACTTGAAAGCACCCCTAATCTCATGGTATAAAGAATACGGTTCCCTCCAAAAGAGGGGCCTCCAAGAGCCGGGGTCTTACCCCCGGCATTTTTTTTGCAAAAATGGAGGCCCATCATGAGCGAACTCTCCGTCTTTGTTGACGAATCTGGCGACCTCGGAGGCGTCTCCAACTACTACCTCGTCACCCTCGTTTTTCACGATCAAAACGATGCAATCGTTGAACGCATTGACCGCTACGAGCGCGCCCTGTCGCAGTCCTCGCTTCCCAATACGCCTTTTCATGCAGGACCCCTACTGAATGGAAACGGCGACTACAAAGATCTTCCCAAGGAGCAGCGAAGGCACATGTTGAGCGCATTTCGCGCGTTCATTCAGCATCTCCCCATACGCTATCTCTGTCTGCAATACCGAATGAGCGAATTCGCCGGCAATCAAAACGGTCTCGCGGAGAGAATGAGGCGAGAACTCACAGTTGAACTTTTCGACCATCTGGAATTCTTCCAGCGATACGACACCGTTAAGATTTACTACGACAACGGCCAACCGATTGTAACGGAGGTCATTCATTCTGCGCTTGAGTACGTTCTAGCAAGGGATGTCATCGTATACCGAGAAGCCACACCACGAGCCTACCGGCTATTCCAAGTTGCTGACTACATCTGTACGATCGAGCTAACGGCTATCAAGTTTGACAGCAAGGAAGATACAAAGACTGATCGACTATTTTTTGGAACCCGAAGGACGTTCAAAAAGGGATTTCTCTTATATCTCAGGAAGAAAAGGATGAACTGACCCGGGGTTACCAGTCGTCAGACGCTCCGCAATCGTCGTCGAGGGCAAAGTCGCGGAGGTCGAGGCCTTCGCGTTCGGCTCGGGCTAGGAGCTCTTGGGGCGACTCGTCCTCGATATCCATCACGTCGAGCATGGCAGCCGGAAAGCCCACGCCCGCCGCGCTCCCAGCGCGGTCGAGCAGACTCTCGCGCAGCTGGTCTACATCAACGTCGACCTTCATGATGAAACCTCCTACCAGACCAGGACCCTACTCACCAGCGCCAAGCACATCCACAGCAGCAACAAAAGCCGCCACCTGCTTGTCGTCCATCTGCATGGCCAAGCGCCCCACGGGCTCATCGTAGGCGAACTGCACCTTATCGATAAAGCAATCTCAAGCACGCTCATCAACACGCACGGCGGCCTCGCAATACTGGCTGAGCTTTTTGAGTCCATACCAAAACGCATTTACATGGCGCGTAGGATCCTCATCCAGCACACCATCGTAGCGACGCCCGTTAAACTCGCGCATGCGCGCCACGGCAACCTTGAGCGAGTCGCCGCCCTCGGCCGAAGCCTCATCCACAAGCTCAGGAATCGCGACCTCACGCCGAACATCGTGCCTGGTAGCGCCATCGTACTCGCTCACCAGCACGTCTTCGTCAAGCCGTGAATCGTAGTCTAAATAGCTCGAGCCCCGGCAAATCCCATGCGGTGAGCCAGAGCCAAACGCACAGAACAACCCGCCGTCGGCAACAACGCGACGGTAGGTCTCAAACGACTTCTTAACCTGAGTGAGCAACTCGGAAAGCTCCCCGGCATCACACGCCGTCTCGCACGCAACGCACGCAGACTCGGGCAACGATACCGGATCAACCGTGCTCCCCGCAATGCGGGCGGCGCGCTCGGCCCGATACGCCTGCGCCGCCAAGTGCGCTCGCTGCGCAGCGCCGCGCACGTTGGTAAGTTCACGCTCCAACGCCACGTCACCAGCAACATCGCCAGCAACATCGCTCGCAGACCCGCCGGCGCCCTGCGACCCCGTTACACTCAGCTCGGACTCAAACGTCGCTGTGATCATACCCGCAAGGTCCGTCGCGTCGGCGGCACAGCGCATCTGCTCCAGCTGGGTACACAGCAGATCGGCATCCAGAGGCACGGCCTCGGCAACGCGCACGTCACTCAAACGCGCCGCGCCCTGCAACACTAAAGCCCCCGCGGCATCGTACGCCGCACGAACCCTGTCCGCCGTATTGGCGCGCAGCTTTACCTCGATAAACACAAGCGTCTGCTCCAAACGGGCCAGCAGCTCGGCCTTATCCTCCATACGCAAAAAGGCAGCATAGCGCCGCTCCATCTGCAGCGGACCAACAATGCCCGCCTGCTTGCGAGCGCGTGCAAGCGCAGCGCCCTCAACACGACGGACATACCCGTCAACAGCCCGTACGGCAGACTCGCGCGCAGCGCGCTCGGCAGTCTCGACGTCCCTAAGCACGCCCAGCAGCTCGCGGGAGCGCGCCTTGCGCACCAGCTCCCCGCGATCGTACTGCTCAAGCGCCGTCTGACGCTTGGCTACCGATTCAAAGCCAAACAGCTCGTCGAGCAACTCGCCAACAGAACGCTCGTCCGCCATGGCAAGGCCTCCCTACTCGAACACGCCAACATGCTCGCGGGGCGCCCGAACACCGGACGCCCCGCGAGCCCGCATTCCTACAGATCCAGAGCCTTTTTCGCGGCGTCGACGGGATCGCCATCCATGTAGAACACCGGGCTTAGGCCCGAGATAATCTCGGACGAAACACTCTGCAAACCTGCAATGGCGCTCAGCGGCAAAATCACACGCTTGGCGCCGGCGTTTTTGGCCACGCGCATAATGTCCTCGAGCCCGCGGATCTCGTCCATAGAGCCCGACATGCGCAAGATTCCCGGAATCGCCAACGCGGGCATCACCGGGCGGTTGCATGCCGCGGAGCACAGGCCCACAAACTCGGCGAGCGAAACTTCTTCGGACAGGCCCTTGCTCTGCAGGTCGTTGTAGAACAGCAAATAATCCTTAGAGCCAATGTGCATGCCCGGCGCCACGCGGTTCGCCAGGTTCACAAAGTTGTCGAACGCGGCTTCCAGCGTATCGCGCACCGGCTTGTTAAAGGCCACGCCCTCGTGCTTAAACTTGCACTCGCCGGCAACGGCCTTATTCTCCAGCTTGTACACGGCAACCTCGCCGCCCTGCGACCTGCCCACGCCAAACACGTGACCGGACAGCAGCGGCCCGTCGGGAATCAGCGTGTCCTCGCTCTGCTCGGGCACGCGCACCACGTGCACGTCCTGCGGGTTGTCGGCATCCATATAGCCCAGGTTGACGTCGATAAACTCAACGCCCGCCATAATCTTGAGCTGCTCCTTTACGCGGCGACGGCCCTCGATGGCGTAATCCAGCAGCCAGCGCACATCGTCCTTGTCCATGGCCTCGTCGGGGAACAGCAGCTTTGCAAGGCCGCTAAAGGTCTTGCGCACGGCGATTTCGTCACGTTTGTTAAAGTCGCTGTTAAAGCGGAAGTAACGGTCGATATGGTGCGTAAAGTCCTTGCGGCGCATCTCTTTGCAAAACTCCGACAGGCAGTCGGTGATCAGGCCATAATGCCCGGTCAGCAGGCTCGAGCGCATCTTGGGAATCTCCCAGCCCGGCAGGTAATAGTGGATACGGTCGAAGAAGGCCGAATCGTTGTTAAACTCCGGCGGGAACGGATCAAACAGGTGAGTGGTCTTAAGAACGTTTTGCACGGTGTCGTTGATGTTGCCCTCAAAGACCATGGAGGCATCGGCGTTAATCTGGTCGCGGCCGCGCGCGTAGCTGCCGCTCGCCATATAGTCCTTCATGATCTGCACGGCGTTGGTGTCCTTAAAGCGCATGCCGGCGACCTCGTCAAACGTCACGCAGTCCCAATGGCCCACCAAGCCCACGCGATCGGCGCGCATGGAGTTCATGCGGCCGAACAGGTTGGCCGTGGTGGTCTGACCGCCCGAAAGCAAGATGGCGTAGGGCGAAACCTCTTTGTAGATATGGCTCTTGCCGGTACCACGGGGACCCAGCTCGCATAGGTTGTAGTTGCGCTCGATAAGCGGCACCATGCGCTCGATAAAGTGCAGGCGCTCTTTCTCGGAAAGCTCGCTGGGTTCGTAGCCAGCCGAGCGCAGCAGCATATTGAGCCACTCGTCGCGCGTAAAGTACTGGCGCTCGTCGATCATGGCCCCCATGTCCAGATTGGGCATCTGGATGGGCGTGAGCGACGCCACGCTAAACGGAGAGTCCTCGGGTCCGCGCTTTTTGCGCTTGGCCTTAGAGCGGCGCGGCGCATCGTCGCCAAAGACCTCCATGCCAAACTCGTCTTCCTCATCCACGGGATGACGGTACTCGATGCTCATAATGCACCAAATGCCACCCTGCAGAATCTTGGAATAGTCGCGCACGTACTCGGCCGGCATTACAAACGGCTCAATAGTCAGATTGGCAAACGACGCCACGTAGATATCTTTGTACTCGTCGAGCTTGGCCGTCACCTTGTCGATGATGGTAAAACGACCCAGCTCGCGAATCTTGGACTTAATGCGCTCGGACTCATCGGGGCGCACGTAGTTATCGGTGAGGATCCTGCGGATGCGCTCCAAACCCTCTGCCACGGCATCCTCGTCGTCGGTCGAGCAGTACATGCCCAGCAGATACTCCAGTACAAAGGTGGGCACGTTGGCGCCGCGCTTCATAAGGGCCGTCAGGTCTTTGCGCACGATCTTGCCAGCAAAGTGCTCGAGCAGCTTGCCGTCCAACCCATCCATGTCGTAGCCGTCGTCCTCGGGGGCCTCGGCCTCAGCCTGGTCATAGCCATCGGTCGAGGATTCGTCCTCGGCGTTTACCGCAGCCTCGGCGGGCACCGCAGCCTCAACAGCCGCAGCAGCCACCGACTCCGGGGCAGCCGCAACAACCTCAGCCGCCGGCGCCCCCACAGGCGCCGCAGCCTCCACGGGCGCGCCCACATCAATCGAGGGAACTTCCCACAGATCGTCGTCATGGCTATCAAACATAGGGCACACTCCTAAAAACCAAAGTCAGCAACAGGGGCAAACGAAACAGCGATGGTGTACGTCTCGCGCCAAACGATCTTGCCCGTTTCGCGCTCGCGGCAGACCAGATAGTACGGACCCTTGGCCGAGAATCCATCCGCTGCACGCAGCGCAAACTTGGCATGCACCACGCGCTCCTGCGAGTTAGCAGAAGTCTTGTTGGCATGCGCCTTGACTGTATCGCTCACCTCGTTGCCGCTTGCGTCGGTAAACACCAGCTCATACTCGCACGGCAAGACCTTGCCTTGGGCGGGTTCTTCCTGGATCAAGTTGACCGAGAACAGCGAGTTGGTCACTCGGCGTCCCTCGCTTAGCACGCGCAGCGTCGCCACGCGCGTATCGACAAAGTCCTTGGAACCCGAGCGCGCACGCCAAAATCCGATAACGGGCACGCAGAGCTCCTGCAGGCTCATGCCGCCGTGGACGTAGTTGTTAGTGCCGCCGGGACGCTTGAAGTGCACGTTCTCGCGCGGGGCAAATCCCTCAAAACCGGCACCTAAACGTCCCATGCCAACATTAACAAACACCCCGCATGCCTCTTCCGAAAGCTTAGCCACGGCCTCGTTGGGCACCACCAGATGACGCTTGCCGTGCATGACAGGAGCGTCAAGGAAGGGAAGGTCTGACTTGCCGAGCATCTGGCACTCGTTGAGCTCACGACGCGTGTAGATGAAGCCGTGATCCGCCGTCATAACAACACGCGCGCCCGGGGCGTCGGTGCACACGCGGCGCGCCAACGCGGCAAGTTCCTCCACGGTGTCCGCGCAGGCATCGAAAACGTCATCCTGCGTAGCTGCCTTCTCGCCCGTGGCATCGATCTTGTTGTGGTAGAGATAAACGAGCCTGGAGTCTTTGAGCAGCGCTTTGCGCTCGGTTCCAACCATGTTGAGGTATGCGCTCGAGCGCAAAGCGCGGGCCGTGGGCTCAACGTGGGTAAGTACGGCCTCGCGCTGCGGAGTCGTCGCAGTGGGCATGCCGTCAGCCAACACAAACGAGCCATCCGTTGCAAATTCAAGCGCTTGGTGCGGCAGCAGCGCGGGCATGCCCACCTCGGTGATGGAGGGAAAGACCGCCTGCATGCTAGAAACCTTGACGTTACCGCCGCGCTCGCGCTCGAGAAGCGCCGCGACGTCACGGGCCACCTCATAGCGCAGCGCGTCGCTTACGATAACGACCGTCGTTTTGGCAGACCCCACAAAGGTGGGCAGCACATGCCAGTAGAATTCATCCTGTCGTGCAGGGCCATCGATGTAGCCGCAATCGGCCCACTCCCCTTGCGCAGCGGATGCCCAGCAGGCATTGGCATCGGCCAAAAACCAGTTGCTGTAGAGATTCTCCGCCCAGTCCACCACGGCTCGGGCAGGCTCCTCGAGCACATCGCACTCGATAGAGCGCGCCCGCAAATACGCGGTGCACATATGGCGATAGGCAGCATCCATGGAATACCAATCGGACGTATAGGCATCCCACACCTGCTGGGGTTGCGCCAGATGGAACCCGCCCGCATGTGCCTGCCTAAATGCGCACATATCGGCCACAGCGGCAAGCAAGCCAAAGTAGCTCTCGACACGGCGGTACCAGCTTAGGTCGCAGCGACGCGCCACAAAGGCGTGTGCGTCCTCAACGCGGTCCGCACCCTGGGCAAACGAGCAGAACAGCTGCGAGAGCACGGCCTCATTGACGCACGGGAACACATCAAGCGAGGCAAGCGCATCGATCGGCAGGGTCTCAAACCGCGCAAAGAGCCCGCGGGCGTCCTCGACTAAACGGCAAATCTCAAATAGGTCCTCGCTCGATGCCTGGGTATCGGCGGCCTGGTCCCACGTGCGCACCGCCTCAAGGCAATAGGGGCCGTAGGCGGGAGCCACATAGCTTTCGAGTCCCTTGAGCGCCCCCTCGGGAAGCGCGGTAGACGCCGCCGTAAGGAGCACATGGGATGAAAGCATAAGCAATGAGTCGCGCTCATACAGCGGTCCTTCAAACCCATAGCAGCGAAGCATAAAGGCAGAGAGCACATCGCGCACGCAGTACTTGTCCATCAACTCGGCCAGCGCCTCGGGACCCTCGTGCAGCAGCATGGTCATACAGCCACGCAGCACAAACGCGGGGCGCGCGTCACCAAGCTCTTTACCGCCAAAAATCACCGTAAGGATGCCGAGTTCGATATCGGATGCGCCCGAGGCATTCGGAACACACGCGGCAAACTTAGCGCAGCGGGTCTTGGCATCAAAGAACGCCTTGTGGTCGCGCAGACTCTCGCGCACGGCATCGATGTTCTCGATACCAAGCTGATCGGCCAAAAGCGAAAGATAGTCAGCCTGGAACCGATCGGCATACAGCTCGACATCGGCAAGCCAATCGCCCTCAAGCCTGCCGCGCGGGCAACGGCGATACAGCAAGATATCGCTCGCAAGGTCATCGCGGTTGACAAGCTTCTTAACGGCAAACATGCGGCCCTCGCAGGCCTCAACAAACCGCACCGGGCGCTCAAAGTCACCGTGAGCGGGCATAACGCCAGCATCGGCCCCCGCGCCGTCGAAACCCTCGGCGGCCAATCGCTCAAACTCAGGGGCAAACTCGCCGTCCGCATCGTGCCAAACCACCACACGGCGGGGCATACATGCGGGCAACGGTTGCAAAAACCGCAGTTTGAGCTGTTCTTCTACATCGATCTTGGGCATGAATATCCTTACCGTATCTGCAGTTACTTGATCTTTGCCAGCACATCCTGAAACTTGGCGTAGTTGACCTTGACGCCGTCATCCAGGTCGATCTTAATCATCTGGTCTGCCAAGTGATGCAGCTTCTCCTCGTAGCCAATGGTCTCTTTGAGCTGGTCGTTGAGCTTTTTGACGCGCTTATCCAAGCGCACGCGCTCGCCGCGCTCGGCACTGGCAAGGGCATCGTTGGCATAGCCGATCTGCGAGCGATAGCGCTCCTGCTGCTCATGCACATAGTCGGTGCGGATGCGAGCCAACAGGTCGGGCTGATAGCGATGCATGTAAACAAGGCACTTGAAGCCGTTCTTTTTTCCACTGTCGAACAGCCAGTAGATGGGACGCTTCTTATAGGTCTGGCAGTGGTCCTTAAAGAAGTCCTTCAAAAAGTAGGTGCGGATTACCTCACGCGAGGTGCCCTTGCCGCCGAGCACCTCGGCAATAAAGGCCAGGTTCTGCTCGAGCGTCTCCTCGCCGTACACGGTACGCACAAAGTCGATAAAGTAGCGTACGATGTCGTCGTCAAAGTACTCATCGTCGGTGATGGGCAGCACGTTATCGCTATCGGGCATAAAGGTAACGTGCGCGGGATCAGACATCTTTGACAGATAGTCGTCGACCGTGGCGCCCTGATCGGCCAGGACCAGTCCGTCCACATCCAGCGAATAGCGACCAAACATGCACCCCACGGCATAGCTTATGAGCGAGGTGATCTCGTCGCGCTTGGTACGCACGTATTTGTTGCCTTTATAGCTCTCGGGAATCTCATCTGCGGTATCGAAGATGCGCGCCACCGAAACGAACTTATCCTCGACCTCGATGGGCACCTCACCCTCCATGTTGTAGATCTTGGCAAAGATTCGGTTGAGCTCTTCCTCGTTAGTGCGAAGCTGCTCGAAGCGAGCATTGACCTCGGCCTTACGAGCCTCGTATTTATCTTGAAGTAAAGTGGCCATGACAGACCGCCCTTTCTTTGTTGAAAAGTGCGGCTATGCAAATTTAAAATTTGCACTAGCCAGCTAAACAATTAACAGATTTAAATTCTTTACGGATTAAAGCGCGTCGTTTATTAATTCCCTAGTGTTTGTTGCTCTTTCTATGAATGAGCTTTTCAAATTCGCCTCTGCCAGCGTCCTTAAAATAAAAACGAGCGTCAATATCAATCGCCTTTATCCAGTCGGTAAACGCCTTTTGAGGCAGAAGCATCATGGCAGTCGTTTTTCCACTTGAACCACCAGCTTTATCCTCGAGAAGCATCATTCCATTAGGGAAGTAATACGTACACCCATGTGCAAGTGAATTGCGGATATGAGTTAGTAAAGTCATTCCTTTACCTGAGTCTTTAGGTTCGGGACCCTTGCGACCAGAGATTGTATAAGGTTGAATACAGAGGACCCTCGGACTAACGATATCAATCGGAGCTTCAATCTCTTGTTTAACTCCATCAGCCGACTTTTGATTTACAGTTGTTTTAAATCCATATTCCTCAATCACATCTCCAAGATTATCAGCCATAAGTAATTCACGCTTCCCGGAAGGCACCCCTTCATACTCAAGAAGAGTATCGAATGGCAATTGTTTCAATCCATAATCAGAGGCGGTTCTTCTTTGAGAAGCAGAGTTGGCTACAGATTTAGTCACAAAGAAATCCCAAATAGAAGAAATCTCATCCGGAGTCCAATAGCTAGATTCATGCAGAGACATATGAAATGAAGATATACAGGCTTTGTCCATAACCAGCACCTACACCAAAGGGTTATGTTTGAAATCCCAAGAGGTTTCAAACGAATCCCAATCGGTTTTTGATAGTTCGCGGCACGAGTCGACCATGTCGTTGACCAACGGCTCCTGTTCCTCGTTCTGAATGATCGGGTAGGTTGCGATTTGGCCTACCTCGAAATTAAGCGTCGGCGAGAGCATGCTTGCGACACGCATGATCACGGAGCTGTTACAAGCTCCCTGGAGATACTTGAGTGACTCCTCGTCGCTAAAAACGCTCGTGCCCGCCACATCAAAGATATGCCCAGCAGGCTTAAAACGAAACGCAATGGACCCGCTTGAAATCTTCGACCAGGTAATCGATGGGCTAAAGAAGCAGTTTGTATTCTGTGGCCTAGAAAGCAATCTACCATTCTGGTCTTTGTAATTACGGATCTCCTGTCCGTCATTCTCCCAGTTAACAACTGAGCTATTATTTCCGTACCATTTGCGGAAATCGCCGCCCTTGTTGTAGGGGAACCACTTGCAAGCGCTTTCAATCGACTCTTGAATAGATTCACAGGAATAGACGCTCTTGCAATCATCGACTTCCCACCACTCGCGAACGAAACGAGCGTTCTCGCCAGTAGCAAGCCCTTGGCGCGGCTTGCCATACTCACTGAGCTGTTTTGCGTTTCCAAACGCATCCAGAAGAGCGTCACTGGCCCAGTAGGCTATGGGGGTGCCGGGGATTTGCTTGAAGGTGTCGGCGTCGCGGCGATAGAACCAGCCGCAGTCGGGGTTTCGGATCGCCTCGAGCAACTTGAGACGCTTCGCCTCGCTGCCGTTGATGTCGACGAGGCGAACATAGGCACCCTCGCATGCCGCGCGGCCGTTGTAGATGACATCGGCAGTCACATTGACGACCTCACCACCGATGGCATCGAACGCACGAGGTCCCAGATGGGCCATGGAAACGATTGTCTTGTTGTCGATAACCTTGGCGCGCATCTTCTCAAAGCTGCCCAGGAACATCCAACTCTGCATGGTAACCATTGCGGCGTAGCCCTTATCCTCGACAAGGTTAAAACCGCGCTCGATAAAGCACGTGCAGAGGTCGCTCTTCACGTCGGGGTAGTTCTTCTTGACCCACTTGCTCATGAATGGATTAAAGCTGCTGCTGCCCATATACGGAGGATTCGCAACGGTGCAGGTAAAACGACGGGACAGCTTCTCGCAGATGGCGGCAGCGCTTTCGAGCTTAGTTTTGGCCGTAGCGGCAAAAAGGTCATCGGAACAACTCGCGGCGGCAGCCTTGAGCTCGTCAATCTCGTCCTCTGAGGGATTGAGCAGCGAACCGATCTCGCCCAAATGACTCAGCTCCTCGGCGAGCTTCTTGTTACCCGGCAGCTCGTCCTCCCCTAGCGGGATGCTCGAGAGCACGGTAACGTCGGCGCGAACGCCACGCCTAAAGAAGCGACGGTCGTGCTCGCGGGCGCACATGGCAAGCGCCAGCTCCGCGATCTGTGCCGCGCGGGAATCGATTTCCATGCCTGCAAGGTTTTTAGTAAGAATGAGCTCGGGAATCTCGCGCTCACGATAGCCGCGCTCCTCGTACATATGGAAGAGCAGCTCAAACGCATAGACCAAGATATGGCCCGAGCCGCATGCGGGGTCGCAGAGGGTTATCTCCTCGGGACTCGAAATGCGAATGAAGTCCTCGTGCTCAGCATCGGGCTCGATGTAATACTCCATGCGCTCGCGTAGCGAACTCCCCGGATTGTTGAGCATCCACAGACGGCCGAGTGAGTTCTCGACCATATAGCGCACAATCCACTCGGGGGTGAAGAGCTGCGTGGCGGGCGCGATGTCCGCCGCCGCTGCCTTGCGCTTGGACTTGAAGAACTCGTCTTTAACGTCGGCATTGTAGTACTGATACATCCAGCCCAGAACGGTCACGCCCTCGCGCCAGTCCTCGTCAGTGAGGACGGCATTGAGTTTGCCCACCACACTGTCAGCCATCATGAGGCCCTGGGGCAACAGCAGCTCCATGGCTCCGCCCACGCGTTCAAAGACGCCCGGCAGGCAATCGGCAAGCTCCTCGCACTGAGCAACAAACAGGTAGCGCCACAACGGTTCATCCAAGCCCGCCATCTTGAGCTCGGCTATGCGATCGGTATCGGCCGTCGTTATTTCCACGTCCAGTGCGTTCTCCACGGCCTCGCTGCCATGGCTGCCGTCCGCACGACTTAGCATGCGCATACGGCTGGGAAGCCATCCGCATGCATCCATGAAGCGAATGGCCACGATGCGGTTGAACCAGGTGTAGGCCGCACGGTCGCGCAGCGCCTCGTGACCCACCTCTGCCTGCATGCGCAGCAGTTCGTCGCGTTGCTCAATCTCATCCGGACTTAGGGGCAGGCCGTTGACGGTCTCGGACCCAGCGGGCGCAGGTGCAGGTTCGGTGATGCCGTAGCGCACCATCTGCGCCTCCACGCCTTTGATGAGCTCCGTGCGGGCCCAAGTGCAGAAGCTCTTAAGAGCAGAATCGTTCATGGTTGATGAGCCTTTCTAAACGCCATAAGCCACCGGTGCGCGCTTTGGCACCGGCGGCTCCGCGGGTTAGTTGATACGGATCTCGTCGTTTGCAGCGAGCGCCTGCATAAGGCGGGAGCGCAGGTCGTCCACGTAGCGCTCCACGTCCCCTGCGGACAAGAGACGACTCGGCTTGGCCAGATCGGCGCGGCGCACAGTCTTGATCTTGCGCTGGGGCACGGGTGCAGGCGTGGGCGCTGACGACGCAACGGCCTTGTTGGAGATCTTCTTGACCACCTCACCCGTACTCGTGACCTCGGTGGTGCGGCGCTCGTTGTCCATACGCATGCGGGCCGCATCCACGGCGTCGTACATCTCGTTGGCTGCCGCGCTGAGCCAGTCGCCCCAGTTAGTCGCAGCAACGCTCAGCTCGTTGAGGCTTTGAGCACTGTGGGCACGGTTTTTGAACGACTCGTATTTGGCACCGGCATCCGCTATGGCATCCTTGGCTTGATTGACAAAGCCCTTTTGGCTCTCAGCCTGCGCCTGCAGGTCTTGCAGATCGCTCTCGATGCGGCACAAAAACTCATTGCGGCGGATACCCAGCAGCTTTTTCATGTCGTCCTCGACGGGATTCATAAGCGGCTGCAGGTCTTTAATGCGGCCGTAGGGCTTGGGATCTTTGAGGATCTCGCGAACCTTTGCCACGTTCTCAACCGCGCTGGGAATGTCATCGGAGGCATACTCGATACCCTCGGTGCGGCTCAAGAAATCCTTGGCGTGGTCAAACGCTGTTCGTTGGTTGGACTCGAAGAACTCAACCACCTTGTCAAAGTCTTCCTTGGCATCGAGCAAGCGGTCCTCATGCTTGGTAAACGTAGTCAAAAACGCCTCGGACTCACTCTGGTCCTTAAGGACGTCGGCGACCTCCGAGCGCATCCTCTCGCACTCGTTCTCGCCGGGATACGGGTAGGCCGGCTTGATGCCCGTGTAGTAGTCGCGTGCTATGGCGAGACACGCCTCGCGCAAGTCCTCAAGGCGCTCCTTGAGCTCGGCCACGAGCTTATCCTCGTTGGAGGGCACGGTCTTGAGATCAAACAGGTCACGCATGAGCTCGCCCGTGGCGCGCAGCAACCGGTCGCTCATGCGCATGCGCAAGCGCACCTGGGCCTTATCGGCATCCTTGCGAAGGAGTGCCACCATGCGGCTGTCGTTAGCTTGAACCGTCTGACCGCCAAACAGCACCTGTGCGCGCTGCTCCACCACAAGCTGCGCCACCACATTTGCGATGTCGACCTCGCGCCAGCCAAAGGGCCTTTGCTGGTACTGGCGCTGGATATCGCCCATAGCGGTATCCAGGTGGCGCTGGTGCTGAACTTTGAGGTAGTCCTCGACCTCTTTGAGCGCACGCGCGTTACCTGCATCCATGCCAGCGAGCCCCACTTGAACGTTGCCCGCCAGCGTGGAGCGAATATCGGAATCGCTCGTGACCGGCGCGCCGATATAGTCGGCCTTTTCAAAGACCACGTCGCACAGTTGCGCCAGCACCTGCTCAAAGACCTGGGCGGGCTTGGCCGCGCGGACCTCAACCATGCGGCTGTCGACTGCGCAACGTGCGTGGAGCACAGCCTCGCTCAAAAGGGTATCGGCCTCCTTCTCGTTATAGGCCGCCTCGCGCATCTTGGACTCGACGATCTGGCGCGTACTCGGCTGAAGCTCCTGGAGATTTCGCGTCTTGGCGTACTTACGGATCTTGGCAGCGTTGACGAGCGTCTCCCAATAATCCGCCTCGTCGCTCAAGACCACGATGGCTTTGCCCGAAGAAGCCAAGACCAGCTCGGTATCGTCCGCACGGCCCAGGTCGCTCGCCATAGTCGCCACGTAAAGCTCCATGCCGCCCATGCTGGTACCGTGGATTGAGCCGTCCACATAGCGGTCAAACGGAAAGTCGTTGGCCCCGCGGTTGAGTTTGCGCGCGGTATAGATGCTGTCGAACAGACGCTTTTTGATAGACTCGATCACCTGCGCGTTATCGATCGGGGTGTGTGCGATCTCCTGCGCTATCTCCTGCTCCTCGTCGGTGAGGAAGCTATAGGTATCGCCCTGGCGCGCCACGTAGTTCTCGCGCTCCAGACGGGCAAGGGACTCCTTGACGCGGTCCTTGAGGGCGCGCTTGTCCACGTCGAGGCCGTCTATCATGAAGATGGAGATGTTCTCGACCGTGGCCTTGACGTAGCCGATGTAACGAATCAGGTACAGGAGCTTGAGCACCTGAACGTCGTAGGGTTCAAGGCCCTTTGCGTCCTCGGCCGCGCGGACCGCGCGATCGACCACCTGGATGATGCCGTGCTCAAGGTCTTTGGAGATAGTGTTGAAGAAGCGCCAGAACGGCACGAGTGCACCGGTCTGGTCATGCTGGATGGCCTGAGCGCTCTCCTGGAACGCGCTCAGCATGGAGCGCTCGCCTGTGGACATGTGTTTAGCCTTGACACCGTGTTTGCGCACCTCGGTCATCACGTCGGGCAGGAGCTTAAACTGATAGCCCACAAACGGGTAGCTGGCCACAAAATCCTTGGAGTTGGCGTAGCCGGCAAGGTCGGAGCGAGAGCCACCCTCAAAGGTAAAGTTGTTTTTGAGCACGGCGGTGTCTTGCTCGTAGACCCGTGCAAGCATATCGGCCGCCGGCGCGGTCTTCTCGAGCACACGGCGCTGGATGACCTCGTCCACGCTGGAGCTGGAGAGCGAAAGGCGGGTATTGAAACGGCCCTGGATCTTTGAAAAGTCGTTGCCCACGGGCAGGCTCAGGTTGTCGATGGCCTCCTGGCTCGTAACCATCACCCACACGCGGCCACCGCAGGCGGCACCCAGCTCCTCGACGATGGTCTGAAGGCTCAGCATAAGGCTTGGGTCCTGGTCGTTTGTAATAAACTGACCCACCTCGTCGACCATAAAGAGCAAACGGAAGTTGCCACCGTGGGCCGCTGCCTGAGCGTCCACGTAATCCTTGACCTTTTTGGCAAAGACATCGGGGGCCAAAACCTCGTCCTCAGAACCCTCGAGCCAGTTCCATGCGGCCTTTTCGCTCATGCCGAGCACGCTCTGCAGCACCTCGACGACGTCGTCCTCAAAGTAGCTGTAGGTGTCGCGGGCCTGGAGCCAGGACTCGCCGTTGACGCGCTCAAAGGCCTCGCGGAACTCCTGGGTCTTGCCCAGGGAATCGATGTAGTCCTCGAGCTTTGCAAGCTTGAGGTCCTCGCCGTAGAAGCCGCGCGCCTCGTAGAACATGCGCTCAAAGCCGCGAAGCAGCGCCGTGGGAGCCGTATCGCCCTGCTTCCACTGGCCCGCCTTGCTATCGATGTTAAAGAGAATGGCCTGCGTGGGCACCGAGCAGGCGCGCTCCATGGCAGCCGCGACCATGGGGTCGACGATCTTGCCGTCAAAGTAGCGGATGGCGCTCTTGCCGCCGATCTGGCGATTCTCGAGCAGGTAGCTCAGCATCTTGAGGAAGTGCGATTTACCGGAACCGAAGAAACCACTGATCCACACGCCGATCTTGTCGGTGCGCGCATCGATGGCATCGCCGTAGGCCTTGAAGAACGTGGCAAAGTGCCTCTGCAACTCGCGCGTCACCACGTACTCGTCAAGCTCCTGGCGGATGGACCCATCTTTTGAATCCTGGACCTTGACCACGCCGTTGATGGAGCGGTTGATGTCTTTTGCAAAGAGGTCGCGAATGATCGTGTTGTCCATGGGTGCTCCTTTGGGTTTGGGAACGTTATGGCAAAGGGTTGTTACCGGCGGCAGGGGCTTGCCTGCGGGGAGCCGTGCTTACGAGATATCGATGGCGCGGTAGTAGTTGTCGGCCGGCAGACGGTTAAAGAGCTGGAAAGAAGAGCCGTTGAAACTGCCCGGGTAGGCGGCGACCACAGGCACCTCATCAAAATCCGCAAGCATGCAATGGAGAAGCGTGTGCATGCGAAAGAACGGGAAAACCTCGCCCGCGCCGGTGAGGAGAACGACGTCTCCAGGCGCGTGCGGCTCGGTCTGCTCAAGGATGTACGCGGCGACTTTCTCGGGCGAGGCGAACTTGGCCACGTCCTCGAGTACGCGCTGGGTGCCGCGGCGCTCCTCTTGGTGCGGGATAGCATTGAGGACACGGCGCTTTTCGAGAATTGCCAGCACGGCGTCGTAAAGGTTCACGACCTTGAGCGTGCACGGAAGCTTGTCGGCCTCGGCATCGCGTGAAAGGGTGTCAAATAATGCACGCGCCTCAAACTCCAGCGCGGGGTCATAGCAAAAAGTATGGAAGCCGATCTCATTGCCTATGCCCCTGTTGGCCAAAAAGTCCTCGCTGCACAGGCACTCGCGCAGAAGCTGCGCACGGCGCTCAAATTCCTGACAGGCGCGCTCGGAGCGGGCATGCGCCGCCACGACGCTCTTGCGGGAATGGATGCCGATATTGGTGGTGAGATCGGTCGCCGGGGTGATAACAGGGTCGACGGCGCTTTTGACGGGAGCCACGCTACATCATCGCCCTGCCGGTAAGGGCCGCGATAAGCGACTGCTCGCCCAGCTGAACCAAGGCTCGCTCGACATCGGAATCGAGGAAGAGTGGTGACAGGCGCTCGGACTCCGGGCCCTGGCCCTCGCCGATAAGGCCGGCATGGCGGAGCGTCTGGCGGAGCGAGCCCTTGATGCGCTTGACCGTGGCCTCAGTCCAGCGGGCCGCGTCCGGATACTCCGTGGTAAAGCGTGTCATAAAGGCGTTGAGGTCAACCGCCGTAAAGGCATAATCAAAGTTTTGAAGGCGCTCCCCCACCTCGACGAGCACGAGCTCGCGCACAATGTCGTAGCGACAGATCATACTGTAGAAGATGGCCTGGTCCGCCTGCGTTGGGGCGCCGGATGCCATGAGGCTGGTTAGGGATGACGCAGCCTCGACGGCGGTATTGGCGTCGATGCCGCGCGCGGCGCATACGGCGTCCGTGGGCACCATGGCGTCGAGGCGGCGAAGGCACACGGTTGCGCGGTTGGCGACCATGCGCTCCGTGGGATATTGAAAGAGGTTCTCGCTCTTTACGCGTACAATGACCTGCTCGTCGCTTGCGCCCTGCATACGAAGGGCAGCGACGATGTGCATCTCATGCGGGAGGAATTGCTCGCGGGTGAGCACCCCCCCCCCGAACGCTTTTTGTGGTTACATCCACAGTACACGCTCCAAGGGTGTCAAAGGCTGTCATAAGTGCGCCGCAACCCGGCAGGCAGGCGCGGCGCACATGACAATAATCATACCTGTTGGTAAAAAAGTTACCACGCCCAGAGTGTCAAATGTTGAGCAACAAAATTTAATCCGGTTAACGGTCATTTTCGCAGCTTAGAAACTTTAACGAGGTCGCCCCAAATCACACTTGCCAGACAACCGCGCTTACGAATGCAGGCACGCACACGCCCAACGCCACCCTCCGCTACACTCAACATAGAGTTATACATATGATTCTATGTAAGGAGTTTCATATGCCCGTCGTAAAGCCTATTTCTGATCAGACGCGCGCACTAACCACCATTCAGGAACGCGAAGATCACATTCAACGTACCATCGCTCATGGTTACGATGACCTCACCAACGGTCGTGTGCGCCCCTGGAAACAAGCGAAGGCAGAGGCAGATCGGATGCGAGCCATCAGGTAAGGTCACCCCTCCCCCATGTAACCATCCTGTAAATCATAGCGGCGCACTCGGGTTTTGTTGTGATGCGGTCGCGCCTGGCGCTCCACTGTGCTAAAGTATCCCGAACGTTCAAACGACTACGAGGGAGACTAGAAGATGGCACGTGTGCACAACTTCTCAGCTGGCCCGGCCGCACTGCCTACAAGCGTGCTCGCCGAGATCGCCGACGAGATGATGGACTACCGCGGTTGCGGCATGTCCGTGCTCGAGATGAGCCATCGATCTAGCATGTACCAGCAGATCATCGACGACGCCGAGGCAACCCTGCGTCGCCTGCTAAGCATCCCCGACAACTACCGCGTCCTGTTTTTGCAGGGCGGCGCCACGCTGCAGTTTGCGGGCATCCCCATGAACCTCATGCGCCGCGGCCGCGCCGGCTACATCGTGACCGGCAACTTTGCCAACAAGGCATACAAAGAAGCCGCCAAGTACGGCGAGGCCGTACTGCTCGCGAGCTCCGAGGACACCAATTTCGACCGCATACCCACCATGGCCGACATCAACGCGCGCATTGCCGCCGAGGCCGCAGGCGACGGGCTCGACTACGTCTACATCTGCCAGAACAACACCATCTTTGGCACCATGTACCACAAGCTGCCCAACTGCGGTGACGTGCCGCTGGTCGCCGATGTCTCGAGCTGCTTTCTGTCGCAGCCGCTCGACGTTGAGCGCTACGGGCTCATTTACGCCGGCGCGCAGAAAAACGCCGGCGCCGCGGGCGTGACCGTGGTCATCGTGCGCGACGACCTCATCGCAGATGGCCCCGCTTTTGCGCAGACGCCGCAGTACATGGACCTTAAGACCCAGGCCGCCAAGGGCTCCATGCTCAACACGCCCAACACCTTTGGCATCTACGTGTGCGGCAAGGTGTTCCACTGGGTCGAGCAAACCGGCGGGCTTGCAGCCATGGCCGAGCGAAACTGGGCCAAGGCCAACCTGCTCTACGGCCTGCTCGAGCACAGCGAGCTGTTCCATGGCACCGCGCAGGCCGACAGCCGCTCCATCGCCAACGTCACCTTCCGCACCGGCGATGCCGAACTCGACGCGGCCTTTGTCGCAGGCGCGGCCAAGCACCAGATTCAAAACGTCAAGGGCCATCGCCTGGTGGGCGGTATGCGCGCCAGCGTCTACAACGCCGTAACCATGGAAGACGTGCAGGCACTGGCCTCGTACATGAAGGACTTCGAAGCGCAGCATAGTTTGAGCCCGCGATCTAACTAGCCCGCAACCCGCGGGCCGACCAGCCACTTCAAACCACTTGTTTTAAACAAACCCGCTAAGGAGTTTTTCATGCGCAAGATTAAGACCATCGACGACATCACCAAAGACGGCAAAGTCGAGTTTGGCGAGGGCTACGAATTTGTGAGCACCGCCGAAGAAGCCGACGCCATTCTGATGCGCTCGACTGACCTGCACGGCTACGAGCTGCCCGAGGGCATCCGCGCCATCGCCCGCTGCGGCGCCGGCGTCAACAACATCCCCGTCGAGGAGTACGCCAAGAAGGGCGTCGTCGTCTTTAACTCCCCCGGTGCCAACAGCAACGCCGTTAAGGAGCTCGTCCTAGGCATGCTGGTGCTCTCGAGCCGCGGCGTGGTGCAATCGATGAACTGGGTGCGCGACAACGCCGACGACCCCGAGATCCAGGTCGATGCCGAGAAAGCCAAGAAGGCCTTTGTGGGCCGCGAGCTCAAGGGCAAGCGCATCGGCGTCATCGGCCTGGGCAACGTGGGCTCCAAGGTCGCCAACGCCTGCGTCGATCTGGGCATGGATGTCTACGGCTACGACCCGTTCATTTCCGTTGAGCACGCGTGGGTGCTGAGCCGCGAGGTGCAGCGCGTGGGCACGCTCGAAGATCTCTGCCGCGGCTGTGATTACCTCACGGTGCACGTGCCCAGCAAGGCCGACACCATCGGCATGATCAGCACCGAGCAGATTAACCTGCTGGCCCCGGACGCCGTGCTCATCAACTACGCACGCGAAACCATCATTGACGAGGACGCCGTTGACGCCGCCCTGCGCGAGGGCAAGCTCAGCTGGTTTAGCTGCGACTTTGCCACGCCCAAGACCGTCAAGATGCCCAACACGTTTATCACCACGCACTCGGGCGCAGGCACCGGCGAGGCCGAGGCCAACTGCGCCGACATGGCCATCAGCGAGCTCAAGGATTACCTGGAGAACGGCAACATCGCGCACAGCGTCAACTACCCCGCCTGCAGCATGGGCAAGGCGCGCGCCGCAAGCCGCATTGCCTGCCTGCATGCCAACGTGCCCAACATGATCGGCCAGATCACGGCGATCCTGGCCAAGGACAACGCCAACGTGCAGCGTATGACCAACGAGTCTGCCGGCGAGAACGCCTACACCATGTTCGACACCGACGAGCACCTTGACACCAGTACCATCGAAGCACTCAAGCAGATTCCCTCGATGTATCGCGTGCGCGTGATCAAGTAGCGCCGGCTGATCTGAAGGGCAGTTCCCCATGTGGCCTGCCCGTCACTGACATTAAATGCCTACGGGGGCGCCTTTCGCACGAGAGGCGCCCCCGTTTTTGTGAGCACTCCATTAAATGCACCGAGCCGCTTCTTGGCATACAATCTGTATGTTGACCTAACTATCTGTGAGGTGCCTATGGTTGATACAGATTTTGCTTGGCGGCTTACGCAAGGGCTCGTGCGGATCGACAGTTCCGACCCAGGTGCGTATGAGGGCGAGATTGAACGCTATATCAAAGCGTTGGTTGAGGAACGGTTAACGCAGCTGAGCCATCCGGTACTCGATGCCGTGCAAATTGCAGAGCTCGAAGCACTCCCCGGGCGCCGCAACCTTATGATTACCGTGCCGGGAGTGAGCGACGAGACGCGACTCGTCTACATCTGCCACATGGATACCGTCACCTTGGGAGATGGCTGGGACGCGGACACGCCGCCGCTCGGGGCGACCGTGCGGGACGATAAGCTCTATGGCCGCGGCGCCTGCGACATGAAGGGCGGTCTGGCCTGCGCCATTGCCGCTCTGGTCCATACGCTCGAGCGCGTGGTGGCGGATGGCGCGCTGCCCCACCGCGGCTTTTCTCTCATTTGCTCGGTCGACGAGGAAGATTTTATGCGCGGCTCAGAAGCCGCGATCGATGCTGGCTGGGTCGGCTCGCGTGAATGGGTGCTGGACACCGAGCCCACCGACGGACAGATCCAGGTGGCGCACAAGGGGCGTACGTGGTTCGAGATTGAAATGGCTGGCGTGACAGCGCATGCGAGCCAGCCCTGGAAGGGCGCGGATGCCGTCGCCGCCATGGCCGAGGTCGTGTGTTCGCTTCGTAGCGCGTTTGTGGCGCTGCCCGCGCACGATGAGCTGGGACCATCGACCATCACGTTTGGACAGATCGAAGGTGGCTACCGTCCCTATGTCGTGCCCGACCATGCCAAGGTCTGGGTCGATATGCGCCTGACCCCGCCGACCGATACAGCCGCCGCGACGCGCATGGTAGAGCAGGCCATCGCCGGCGCCGAAGCCGCGGTCCCCGGCTGCCATGGAAGCTATACCGTGACAGGCGACCGCCCCGCTATCGAGCGCGATCCGACCTCTCCCCTTCTAGCTGCACTCAAGTGCGCAGCAGACGATGTGACGGGCGCGGACACGACCGTCGGCTTCTTTACCGGCTACACCGACACTGCCGTCATTGCCGGCAAGACGGGTAACCGCAATTGCATGAGCTACGGTCCCGGGTCGCTCGCGCTCGCCCACAAGCCCAACGAATATGTGCCCCACGCCGATATCGTTCGCTGCCAGCAGGTGCTGATCGCGCTCGCCGACAACGCGCTCTGGGGCGCGGATAGCCAAGTTGGGGCATAATAAGCCGCGAACAAACCGACTCGCGCGTTAGGACCGTCCATGAAAGCTCTTCCGTTTCCCTGCATCCGCCCGGCTCAGGACCGCGTGCTCGAAGCGCTACCTGCAATGGGCAGCATTCTGAGCGGCAACGATGCCCTGCGCGGAGCCATTGCCGATGGCCTGATGCTTAAGGACCCGGGTGCGGCGTATTACGTGTACGAATGCTCGGGCGAGCCGGGATGCGTGACGGGTGTCGTTGCGATTTGCCCGGTTAACGTGCTGACGGGTAGCGACGAGGCTGCCGCCGAGAGCGTCGACGCACTCGCCGCCGCGCGCGCGATCGCCGAGCTCAAGGTGCAGCCGCGCCCCGTGTCGCTCGCCTACGAGGCGTCGCCCGTCATGGACATCATCCTGGGCGCTGCCAAAGAGGGCGCCTCGCTCTACGCCGTCACCGATCCCGCGGGCATTACGCACCGCGTGTGGGAGGTCAAGCGCGAGGACGCTGTTGCCGCCATCCGTGCCATGCTCGATCAGGCGCCCGGTCCGGTGTTCGCCGGCGACTCCGCCTATGCCGCCGCGCTGGCTGGGGCATCACAGCTCCTGGCCGACGATGCCCGTGCTGCCGGCACCTACACGGGCAAAGAGCCGTTCAACTTTGCCGTAGCTGTGCTCTTCCCCGCCGCGCAGGTCAGCGGCGGCGCGCCGCAGGTTCCGACGGGTTTGCTCACGCACCAAGTCGCGCGGTTCTAGCAAGACCAGACCGCGCAGCACAAAAATCGGCAGCTCAACAAACAGGGGGCGGAGATGCAGCAGGTACATGCATCTCCGCCCCTTTTGCGTCGAGCAATTATGTCGGCGATCCGCATCGCTGTGTCCGCGCTACCCGCGCTGCGGACCCGCAGTAGCCACGAGCGGTTCAAGCCCCAGCTCGCGCGCGTAGTCCTCCTGCGTAAAGACTTCGACAAGTTCAAACGTATCGGCCGCATCGTCAAACGCAAAATGCAGCACTGAGCAGTTGCCCGGCACGCGTTCGCGCTCGTCTGCCGCCGCGCCCCGCACGTGGTCCAAAAACTCCTTGATAGCCGAGCCATGGCTCACCGCGAGCACGCACTCGTGGTCCGGACGTCGCATAAGATCGGTCAACGTCGCCACCATGCGCTCGCGCACCTGCATCTGGCCCTCGCCGCCAAACTGGCGATAGAAGTCGCGCCACGGGCGCTTGGGCATGAGCATCACGCGCTCGGCCTCAAAGTCGCCAAAGAACCACTCACGCAGGCCGTCCAGGCGCTCGTACGCCAAGCCCGGCCACAAGTTGGCGATAGTCTGCTCGGTGCGATGAAGCGTGGAGGTGTAGGCATGATCGGGCTCAATGCCGCGCGCGCGTAAAAACATGCCGGCGCGCGCCGCCTGGTCGCAACCCAACTGCGTAAGCGGCGAGTCACTCCACCCCTGAATGATACGCTTAAGGTTGAATATCGTCTGTCCATGACGGACCAGATACAGATCTTTATTCATAGGGGTCCTTTCGTTCGTTACCAACCCAAGAGCGAAAACGCCCCGTCGCAATAGCCAAAATGAAGCACGGCACCGTTGTCGGGTAGCTCTCCCTCGCCAGTCACATACTCAAGAAACTCCTGGCAGGCTGAGCCGTGGGAAACCGCCAGCACGCAGTCGTGCTGCGGCCTGGCCATGATGCGGGACAGCGCCGCGACCATACGTGCGCGAAGCTCACTTTCCGACTCGCCACCAAAGGCAACCGGATAATCACCCCAGGGCTGCGGCGGCATCTCGCGATTTGATGTGCCCTCCAGCGAGCCAAAATGCCACTCACGCAGGTCATCGACCAGCTCTATAGAACGGCCCTCGCCAACGATAAGCTCGGCCGTATGCCGCGCCCGGCCCAACGGCGAGGAATACACATGATCAAAGGCCACGCCACGCGCCGCAAACGCCGTACGCGCCGTCAGCGCCTGCTCGCGCCCGCGCGCCGTAAGCGGCGAATCGTGCCAGCCCTGCAAAATGCTCTGCACATTGAGCTCAGTCTGCCCATGCCGCACCAAATACAGATCTGCCACACACCCTCCCCTCGTACCACCACAAAGGGGACAGGCACCTTTGTGGTGGTTTACCGTCTGATCACGCCGCGATGACGCTCAGCTACACCAGCACGTCAGCGAGCGAACGCTTAGGTACGTGGTGCACCTGCGCCTCGTCACGCCAGTAATTAATAGAGCCGTCGGGGTTGGAATCGATCGCATCGATAACTTGAGTCTCGGCCGGCACGCCAAAGGCCATAATCAGCTCGAGCTCGTACTTGTCGTTATCGAGCCCCATGGCATCGATCGCGCGGGGCGTAAAGGCCTTGAACATGCAGGCTGCCACCTCGGGCGTGGCGCTGCGGGCGGCGAGCATCATCGTCTGCGCGGCAATGCCCGTGTCGACCTCGGTAATGGGAGCGGCAGGCTTGCCCGGAACGGCGCGCTCGGCCAGAATCGCGATGTAGCCGGTCGGGCGCTCGCCCTCGGCAGGACCCGGCCAATCCTTAAGCGCGCCGGCCCATGCAAGCTCGTCAAACACGCGCGCGCAGTCCTCGGCACCGCTCACCACATGAAAACGAAGACGCTGAGCATTGGCACCACAGGGAGCCAGGTGCGCAAGTTCCGCCAGCTCGAGCAAAAACTCGCGCGGCACGCGCATGGACTCGTCAAAACGGCGGCAGGTACGGGCACGACGGACCAGCGCATCAAACGCTTCCAGACCGAGCTTTTCGCAACCTTGCTTTGCCATCGATTCGACACTCGACGGTGCCTCGGGAACTGCTTCGTTCATAGGGACCCCCAATACAAGCCAATTGTCCTTAGGAAAATCTAACCTAAAACGTAGGCAATAACGAACAGGGCTGCAATGTTCTACACCTGTTGAATAGAAAATCGCGACGTGGGGAACACCGGAAACAATTCGGGACCTTTGGGTTACGTTTCGCCCTCCCCGACCCATACGCCAGCGCCTTTAGGCGATACTGGTTGTAACGATCAAGGCTTACGCCGCACGGAAAGGAGACATTATGGGCATCTTTAAGAACGATGACCAAAAATCGAGCCAGTTTGGATTTGACGAGAAAAGCATGGCGGGCAAAGCCGTCAAGGCCGTACGCTGGATCTACGCCATCACGGGCGTCTTAGCGCTCATTGCTGGTATCGCACTGCTTTTTGCACCCGCCAAGTCCCTCGTCTTTTTGACGACTGTCCTGGGTTTTTACTTTGTAATCACTGCTGCCATTAGGCTGTTCACTGCCATTTTTGAGCCGCTGCTGCCCACCGGCTGGCGCGTGACGAGCATCATCTCCAACCTACTCATTATCTTGGGCGGCGTCATAATCCTGCGCAACCAGGCCTTCTCGACCGCGACGCTCACCACGATGGTGGTTATCGTGGCCGGCTTTGGCTGGATTGTCGAAGGTGTCATGTCCATTCTGGAGTCCGAGCTTTCGTCCAACCGCGCCCTCGCTATCCTGAGCGGCGCACTCTCCATCATCGCCGGCATGTTCGTGTTTATCTATCCGCTGTGGTCGGCCAAGATGCTCGTTATCTTTAGCGGCGCCGCGCTGCTGGTGTTTGGCGTTACGCTGATTGTTCGCGCTATTCAATTTGGCAAACTGGTGCACTAGATGCCGCGAACGCTCTTTATTGATGCCGACGCCTGCCCGGTCACGCGCGAGTCGATTGATTGCGCGCGGCGGGCGGGCGTCGCCGTTGTTATCGCCGGCAACAGCACGCAAAACCTGGAACGGCACATTCGCCGCGACGACCCGCGTGATGCCGAGCACGCGCGACGCGGCTTTTGGGTCACGACGCTCGATGTGAGCGTGGGCGCCGACAGCGCCGACTTTGCCATTGTCGAACGCCTGCAGGCGGGCGACGTAGTCGTGACGCAGGACATTGGCTTGGCGAGCATGGTGCTCGGCCGCGATGCCGCCGCAATCGGTGTGCGCGGGCGCGTCTACGACAAGGCGACCATCGACATGCAACTGTTTATTCGCCACGAGGAAAAGAAGGTGCGCCGCGCCGGCGGACGCACTCGCGGACCGGCGGCATTTACCAGCGAAGACCGCGCTCGCTTTAAACGCAACCTCACCGAGCTGCTCCGCTAACCAAGGTAGATTTTTGGGACGTGCCTAAAAATCTACCTTTTTGTTTTGGCAGCGGGGAATGCCCTGGTCACAGGGGTAGATCGTAAGACATGTCCCAATAATCTACTTAAAGGCCAACGGCGGATAGGATGAGGCCCCAGCCGGCACCGATGACGTACATCATGATCAGGAACAGGACGTTTTCGCGGGCGCTGCGGTTGGTGCGGAACAGCACCAGGTAGCCCACACCAGCAGAGATGAGCGTGCCGGCGAGCATCGGGGCCAGCTGCAGCGCGCCTTCCAGGTACAGTTGTGTGATGACGACGCTGGCCGAGCAGTTGGGAATCAGGCCGACAAGCGCCGAACCCAGGACGGCGAGCGTCTCGTTGCCACGCAGGAACTGCTCGATCGCGGACTCGCCGAAGGTCTCGAGCACGGCGACCAGAATCAGCGTCACCAGAAAAATGAATACCGATACCTGCACGGTGTGCGAGATGGCGCTGCGAATAATCGACAGGAGGGGCGCGCCCTCGTGAGAGTGGGAGTGACCGTGGCCATCATGGTGTTCATGCTCGTCCTCATGACCGTGATCGTGGCCATGTCCGTGTTCGTGCTCGTCCTCGTCTTCATCGCAACCGCAATGGTCGCGCTCGCACAGCTCATGGATGTGATCGGCGCTCACGCCCGCCTCGGCCACCTCGTCGATGATGTCACCGCCAGTGTGGTCGTCGTGCGCGCAGTTCACATGAGCCGGATTAGCAGCGGTCCCCAGCACGGTACGGCGAATCGCCGCATGTGCGCGAGCGTTACGACGCAGGCCGCGAATGGCGGCGTCCACGATAAAGCCCGTGACCAGCGCGATCAGCGCCTTCGAAGCCAGAAGCATCGCCATGGTCTGCACGGGAACTTGCTCGGCGAGCAACAGCGGCAGCATCTCATCGGAGGTCGAGAGAAACACCGCCACCAGGGTACCCAGCGTCGCGACGCGACCGGCGTACAGCGTGGCCGCCATTGCCGAAAAGCCGCACTGCGGCACCATGCCCAGCAACGAGCCAACCACGGGGCCCGCAGCGCCAGCGCGCTTGATGGCGCCGTTAACGCGGTCGCCCGCAACATGCTCGAGCGTCTCGAGCGCAAGGTACGTCACCAACAAAAACGGCACCAGCGACAACGTATCCTTGCCGGCGTCGAGCAAAATATCAATCAGCAAATCCATGACGGATGGAACCTTTCGTGTCTTTCGGCAGCATTGTAAAAGTCCTAGCGGTCAACTAGGGTATTGTAGTTGTCCCGGGCGCGGTGCCAATAGTTGCCCATGGTAAACTATCATCTCGCCATAACTCGACAAACCCGAGCCGCACAACGCGGCCCATCCAAGGAGCAGCATATGAACGTATCGCAAGCACTCGAATACGAGCGCCAGCCGTTTATTCCCATGTTTATCTACGGCGATCACGGCGCCATGGAATCCGAGCGCCAGAAGGGCGAAGAGGCCCTTAAGGTGCTCGAAACCGAGTACTTTACCGCCGAGGGCGACCCCGGCTTCGACTTTGCCACCGTGCGCGACCTGGCTGATCGCAACCGCGACCTGTGCGACCAGATCGGCGAGGCGCGCCTGCGCAACGTGACGCCTGCGACGCTTTCGCGTGGTCTGTCCGATGCCGACACCTGCGCGGCCATCGGTAAGATGCAAAAGCGTACCGCCGCATCGGTCATGCGCGAGATCCGCGGCGACCGCGACGCACTCGGCGTGGCCTACGCCCGCAAGCCCATCCAGGGCACCGTGTTGGGCATCGATATCGAGACCACCGGCCGTGCGCCCGAGCGCGGCTATATCATCAACGTGGGCTGGGAAATCATGGACCTCACGAGCGACGCCATCCCGCACGACGCCGAGGCGCACTACTGCGGTCTGCCCGATATCTATCGCGGCGAGGACGTGCCGCTGTCGAATATCCACCACATTACCTGGGACGACATCGACGGCAAAAAGCCGTTCCGCGAGAACAAGGAACTGCAGAAGCAGCTGCTCAAGCTCATGAAGAAGTATCCGTATATGGCGCACAACGCCGCCTTTGAGGACAGCTGGTTCAAGATTCACCTGGACGGCTACGCCGAGGCGCGCCGTGCCGGCAAGATCATCGTCATCGACTCGCGCCAGATCTGCCGCAGCCTGGACGCCGACGTGCGCTCGCTCCCCCGCGAGTCCGCGCCCGCCGCGCTCGAAAACTGGGCCCGCCGCCGTGGCACCCTCGCCGCCGACGCCAACGAGCAGCACCTGGGCCTGGACGACACCGACCTCATGCTCCGCACCGTCCAAGCCGAGTTCAACCTCAAGAACCTGTTCGCGAAATAACCGATCCATCTGCGGGAGCGCCTGCCAGGCACAGCGCAATCCGTCTGGGCGCACCGGCACGCAGTAAACTAGGGCGCAGCCTTATGGCTGCTCCCTAGTTTTCATCAAAACGAGCAAATACGCGTGCTTCACACAGTCGACAGGTTGCCCCACCTACATTTTTCGAGTTGTTCGGCCAGCTGAACCACTAGTCAAGGCCCATTGAACCGCAATCGAGCGCTGTAGTCGCCTTAATTTCGCAACCAAACCCCATTAATCTACCTGAATCAATTCGAATAGGACGTTGCGATTGCACCATTCGTATAGGATAAGGCCGAATAACTCAAAATATGTTGGTGAGGCGTCTTGGCGGTCGACAAAATCGCTTAGAAGCTACGAATTCGCAACTAGAATTCACCAAAAAGGACGCAGCTGACAGAAACCTCCCCAGCCGAAGCTGCTCCCTCGATACGACAGCTCAAAAACCCACCGTTCGCAGAAGATAAGCCGCGCCCCAATACCGTTGCCCGAAGTTTCGGACGTACGTGACGTCCGCTATGCCATCATGCGCGTATGGGAATCGTTCTGTCACATACCACGGCACGCGCTGTATACCAAACAGCCAACTCGCTCGCAAGCTACGCGACCGATCCCATACCTATGGAAAAGATCAGGGTGTCTGCGCCGACCACGTCCGACCTGGAAGCGGCACGAGCATGGCTCAACAGAAAGAATGTCGATTCTGAAAGCATCCATGTGCTGACGTTTTCCAATAATGCCAAAAGGCACCGCAAAGGCTGCATCTGCCACTGCACGCGCTATACGTTTGATGCAGAAAGCTACTTAGAACTCGAGCCGAACGTCTACATCGTCGATATCAAGCTGTGCGCGTTAGAAGCAACAGCCGACCTCAACCTTTGGGAGCTCGTTGAGTATTACTTTGAAATCTGCGGCTCCTACGCGCTTGAAACGTCCGACGAAACTCAATATCGCAAGCGCCCAGCCCTAACCAGGATTGAAGAGCTCAGAACCTTCTTTTCAAAGGCATCGGGGTATCGTGGATCCAATAAAGCCCTTAAGGCACTTTCTTATGTACGCGAGGGTTGTCGCTCCCCACTCGAAACGGCGTTTGTCATGATGCTGACAATGCCCAAGTCAATGGGTGGCTTAGCCATACGCGCTATCAAAACGGATTATCCGATCCCAGTCCCCAAAAGATACGCCGCCCTAACGCGACGGACGGTTTTCTACCTCGACGCACTGCTCGAAAATTCGATGACTGATATCGAATACAACGGCTTTTACCACGACGAGCCCGAGCAGCAATCAATTGACGAGGAGCGCCGAAACACGCTGCGAAACATGGGATATGCCGTTATCACAGTTAGTCGTTATTCGTTTTTCAAGCAGTCCGCTTTTAGGCGGGTCATGGAAGCGATTCGCATTCGCGAGAAGATCTGGCCCGGCCGACTCCCGGATGACTTCGCCATCCTGCAAGAAAATCTTCGTCAATTTGTCTTGCGGCGCTACTTCGAATACGGTCGCCGCGTCCTGGAGGCACTCAAAGAAGAAGAGACCACCAAGCACGAAATTGCAAGCCAATATCCGCAAGCTGATGACCCGAGCATCAACGATGTGCCCGAACCCGATGACATGCAACACGTTGGGGCCCTTGCTGAAGAAATCAATGGGCCATGGGAATGCGACATGTCCGCAAAAATCGATGAAAACCGCACGGAAGACGAAGCGATTATTGATCTAATTGAGAATTCGCTCTTCTAAAGGCGGTCCCTGCGGATGTCCACCTACATTTTTCGACTTATTCGGCCACCGATGTACCTGATTGGCTACGGCAATGCTCAATACACCTTTAGATAAAACTGATTTTGCAGGAATTCCCGTAGAGAAAGAACTGATTCTCACGATATTTAACAAGATTAAGTACAAATATGAACAGTTCTAATGCTTCTCGAGACGGCTTTCTTAGCATGCTGGCCGAACATCACGAAATATGTTGGCGAGCATTGCGTTGATGCATCCCAACCCACAGAAAATCGCAGAAGCGGCAAGCAGTCATCGAAATTATCGCAAATTGTATTGACATATGAACATGCGCTCATATAATCGGAAGTAAGTTATATGAGCGAATGTTCATATGAAAGGATGTTGCAATGAGCGACCTCGCTGATGAAACAAAGACTGGCATCGAGGCCACCGAGCCGATCGTTCCCACCACTTGCTCGCCCGAGGACCTTCCCGACGAGGAGCTGCTGTACGACCTTGCCGACCTGTTCAAGGTCTTCAGCGACACCACGCGCATCAAGATTCTCTATGCCCTCATGGGCCGCGAGCTCTGCGTGGCCGACATCGCTGAGGCGACCGAGACCTCGCAGTCCGCGGTGTCGCACCAGCTGCGCACGCTTAAGCAGTCGCACCTGGTCAAGTTCCGCCGCGACGGCCGCAACATCCTCTACTCACTTGCCGACGATCACGTCTACACCATGCTCAACCAAGGCATGAGCCATATCTGCGAATAGCAACTAACCACGGTACCAGCGCGGCCTGCACCCAAGCCGCAAAAACAGGGAAAGGAACCCACCATGAAAAAGCAGTTTAAGCTCGACGAGATCGACTGCGCCAACTGTGCGCGCGAGCTCCAGGACGAGCTGGCCAAGCTCGAGGGCGTCAAATCCGTGTCCGTCAACTTTATGACCCAGAAGCTGACGCTCGAGGCCGATGACGCCGAGTTCGACGAGGTGCTCAACCGCGTTGTAGAGTTTACGGCCGACGCCGAGCCGGACTGCGAGATTATTCTCTAGCCCAGGTTTACGCCAACCTGCAAGGCCGCGCTTGCTGCGGCCTTTGCTCGCGAAATTATATGAGCGAGTGTTCATACATTCAAATGGGAGGATACGAGTCATGGCCACCGCCGACCCCAAAAAGAAAAAGAAAAAGCGCAAGAAAAAAGAATCACTCGAGCATAAGCGCAACCGCATCCTGGTAGCGCTGGGCATTTTTGCCGTGGTGTACGCCATCGATGAGCTCGGCGTCCTCGCCGCCGCATTCGGCACCCCGGGCGACATCTACGCCAGCTTCGTGCTGTTCCTCGTGCCGTTTTTGATTGCCGGCTACGACGTACTGCAAAAGGCATTCAATAACATCCGCCGCGGCAAGGCCTTCGACGAGAGTTTCCTTATGGCAGTCGCGACCATCGGCGCGTTTGCCATGGTGCTCTTCCCCGATACCGACCCGCACATGGCCGAAGGCGCCGCCGTCATGCTGTTCTACCAGGTCGGCGAGCTATTCCAGGCATACGCCGTGGGCAAGAGCCGCAAGTCGATCAGTGCCATGATGGACATCGCGCCCGACTACGCTAACGTCGAGCAAGCCGACGGAACGCTCGAACAGGTCTTTCCCGATGACATCGCCGTCGGCACCGTGATCGTGGTCAAGCCCGGCGAGCGCGTGCCTATCGACGGCGTCATCGTCGAGGGCGAAACCCAGCTCGACACCGCCGCGCTCACAGGCGAGTCGGTCCCCCGCCCCGCCAAGTCCGGCGACGATATCATCAGCGGTTGCATCAACATGACGGGCCTCATCCACGTGCGCACCACCAAGCCGTTTGGCGAGTCCACCGTCGCGCGCGTCCTGGAGCTCGTGGAGAATGCCAGCGAAAAGAAGGCGCGCACCGAGAACTTCATCACGCGCTTCGCCCGCGTCTACACACCTGCCGTCACCGGCGCCGCCGCGGTGCTCGCGCTCGGCGGCGGCCTGGTCACCGGCGCCTGGTCCGACTGGATTCTGCGCGGTCTGACCTTCCTGGTCGTCAGCTGCCCGTGCGCCCTCGTGATCAGCGTACCGTTGAGCTTCTTTGGCGGCATCGGCGGCGCGTCCAAGCTGGGCGTTCTCATCAAGGGCTCCAACTACCTCGAAACGCTCGCCGACGTGGACACCGTCGTCTTCGACAAAACGGGCACCCTCACCAACGGCACGTTCTCGGTCGTCGCGGTGCACCCCGAGGCCGGCTATACCGAGCAGTCGTTGCTCGAAGTCGCCGCCCTTGCCGAGTCGTTCTCCGATCACCCTATCGCGCAGTCGGTGCGCGCCGCCTACCAGGGCGAACTCGACCCCACACGCGTGACGGATTCCGCTAATGACGCGGGCCACGGCGTGACGGCGACCATCGACGGCAAGCATGTCGTCGTCGGCAACGCCAAGATGCTCGCCGCGGGCGGCGTTGAAGCACCGGACTGTGAGGTTGTCGGCACGATCCTCCACGTGCTGGTCGATGGCATCTATGTCGGCCACATCGTGATCGCCGACACCGTAAAGGCCGATGCCGAACAGACGATTCGCGACCTGCACGCCGCCGGCGTTAAGCGCACCGTTATGCTCACGGGCGACCGCGAGGAAGTGGCTGCGTCTGTTGCCGAACAGTTGGGGCTCGACGAGTTCCACGCGCAGCTGCTGCCGGGCGACAAGGTCGAGCGTGTCGAGGCATTGCTGGCGGCCGAGTCGGGTAAAGGTAAGCTCGCCTTTGTGGGCGACGGCATCAACGATGCGCCCGTGCTCACCCGTGCCGATGTGGGCATTGCCATGGGCGCCATGGGGTCCGACGCCGCGATTGAGGCCGCCGACGTGGTGCTCATGGATGACAAGCCGTCCAACATCTCCCGCGCGATCCGCGTGGCGCGCAAGACCATGACGATTGTCTGGCAGAACATCATCTTCGCGCTGGGGATTAAGCTGCTGATCCTGGTGCTTGCGGCGTTCGGCATCGCCAACATGTGGCTTGCCGTCTTTGGCGACGTGGGCGTGGCAATCATCGCCATCCTGAACGCCATGCGCGCGATGGGTGTCAAGAACCTGTAGCGCCTGTGGTCCCTCCGGCCGGGACTGGGCTTGGTTTTGAAAACGTCCTCGACCAATGAAGTGCCCCCGTTCTGCTCCTTCGGAGCTACGAACGGGGGCACTTTTGGTCTGCGGAATGTTTTCAAAACCATGCCCAGTTCCGGCCTGCGGTGACGTTGCTGGTGGTTCTTGGGCATCGCTTGCTGGCGGGGTTCCTTGTCTGAGTTGGACTTGACCGAGAGAACCTTTCGTCCCAATCGCTGTCCCGCGCCTTTGGCGCGGGAGGCGCGCCGCTGAGGGAGTGCTAGTCGGTCATTGTTGGCGCCGAAGCATCATCCCGCCCCAACATTGCCCTCAGCTTCTCAAAGCTCTCCTCGCTCAGGCAGTGCTCCATGTGACAGCCCTCTTGCGAGGCAACCTCGGGCGATACGCCGGCGTCCTCTAGCAGCCCCACAAAAAAGCAATGGCGCTCCCACATTTGACGGGCAACTTCTAGACCGCGTTCCGTCAGATGCACATCGCGTTTGCCCATCTCCACGTAGCCGTTGTTCTCCAAGGCCGCCATGGCTTTAGAGACGCTTGCCTTGGTTACGCCCAGGTATTCGGCGACGTCGATTGAGCGCACCGTGCCTTGGCGCTGCGACAGAACGTAGATCGATTCGAGATAGTCTTCTCCAGATTCACGTAGGGCCATGGGCCGCCTTTCGCGATGGCTTCTAGTTAGCCTATGGATACTTTTGCTTGATTTACTTTACCGCAAAAGTTGCCCATGTCTTACTACGTTGTTTAAAAAGTTAACCGTGTTTCACAAAACGCACGGGACGAAAACAAAACGGAGACACACCCCACAAGGAGTGTCCCCAACTGCCGGCACAAGAGGAACGTCCCCAAGTGCCGGATCAGCAGCTATAGCAGCCCAAAGTGCTTTGCGGCGTTGTAGATTCCGTCGTCGTCCACGGCGGTCGTCACGTAGGTCGCTGCAGCCTTCACCGTGTCCTGCGCGTTGCCCATGGCCACGCTCGTGCCCACGGCGGAAAACATCGACAGGTCGTTCTCGCCATCGCCAAAGGCAATCGCCTCGCTCGCATCGATGCCCAGGCGCTCCAGCGTCGCCTCCACGCCCAGGTCCTTACCGCCGTTGGCAGGGATAATGTCGCAGAACAAATCACACCAGCGCGTAGTGAGAGAATGCGCCACCGCATCGGTCACGATATGCTCGTCGGCCGGGTCCACAAAGGCGCAGAACTGGTAGACCGGTGCGTCAAAGGCGTGCTCAAACGGCTCCTCGTGGTAGACAATCCCCGCGTTGCTTCCGGCCGTCACCACGCGCTCGGACAGGCGGTTCACAAACGAGTTCTCGCCCTGCATGCACAGCGAGTCGTAGCGCCCCTGCGCCACCTGGTCCACAATCACCGCGACGTCGTCCGGATCGATCGGGCAGCTGCGGTAAACGCCCTCGGAATCAAAACAGTGCTGGCCCGAAAGCGTAATGTACGCATCCCAACCCAAGTCGAGCAGCCAATCGGACATCTGGTAGGTCGGGCGACCCGTGGCGATCACGCACGCAATCCCCTGCTCGTGAAAGCCGTCGAGCACCTGCCGCGCCGACGCCGGGATCCGGTGCGTCTTAAAGCTCAGCAGCGTGCCGTCGATATCGAAAAACGCAGCCTTGATCATCCTCGTCTACTCCTCGCCCTCGAGCTTCTCGCTCGCCTCGAGCCACGCCATCTCCAACTCGTCCATGGCGGCGTGGGCCTCGTCGATCTTTGCCTGCTGCTCGCCGAGCGCGGTGTAGTTGGTCGGATCGACCTGGGCCATGGCGGCCTCGGCCTCCTCCACGCGGGCGCGCTGCGTCTCCATCTTGCGCTCGAGCGAGCTCACCTCGTGGCGGAGCTTTTGGCGTTCGGCGTTGGAAAGGCCATTGGGCTGACCGCTCGACTTGGGCTTTTCGGCCGCAGCCGCCGCGGCACCGGTGTCGAACGTGCCGGTCTTGGCGCTCGGCGCGCCCACGGGCTCGCCCTCGGCCGTGGCGTTGCACAGGCGCAGGTACTGGTCGACGCCGCCGGGCATATGCGTCAGATGGCCATCGAGCAGTGCCCACTGCTGGTCGGTCACGCGCTCCATGAGGAAACGGTCGTGCGTCACCAGAATCAGCGTGCCGGGCCAGCCGTCGAGCAGATCCTCGACAATCGCGAGCATGTCGGTATCCAGGTCGTTGCCGGGCTCGTCCAGGATGAGCACGTTGGGCTCGTCCAGGATCGTCAGCAGCAGCGACAGGCGACGGCGCTGACCGCCCGAAAGGTCGCCGATGCGGCTCCAGAGCTGCTGCGTCGTAAAGCCCAGACGCTCGCAGAGCTTCTCGGGCGAAGTCTCCTTGCCGTCGATGACGTAGTACTTCTTATAGTGGCTGAGCACCTCGCGGATCGTGTCGCCCATGTAGGGCTCGAGCTCCTCGAGCTGCTGCGACAGCACGCCAAAGCGCACCGTCTGGCCAATCTTTACACGGCCGCGCAGGGGCGCGATCTTGCCCTGGATCACGTCGAGCAGCGTCGACTTGCCGGCGCCGTTCTCGCCCAAAAGACCATAGCGGTCGCCCGCGCCAATGAGCCAGGTCACATCGGTGAGCACCTGCTTGGGCGCGCCATCGGTATCCGCATAGCCGGCGTCCACGTCGACCACGTCGATAACCTGCTTGCCCAGGCGGCTCACGGCCAGGCGCTTGAGCTCCAGCTCGTCACGCACGGGCGGCACGTCGGCGATGAGTTCGCGAGCGGCATCCACGCGAAACTTGGGCTTGGTGGAGCGCGCCTGGGCACCGCGGCTCAGCCACGCGAGCTCCTTGCGCGCCATGTTGCGACGGCGCTCCTCGGTAACGGCGGCCATGCGGTCGCGCTCCACGCGCTGTAGGATGTAGGCCGAGTAGCCGCCCTCGAAGGGATCGACCTGGCCGTCGTGGACCTCCCACATGCTGGTGCAGACCTCGTCCAAGAACCAGCGGTCGTGCGTGACCACGAGCATCGCGCCCTGACCGCGCTGCCAGCGGGCCTTTAAGTGACGCGCAAGCCAGTTGATGGTACGCATGTCCAGGTGGTTGGTGGGCTCGTCGAGCATGAGCACGTCGTAGTCGCCGATCAGCAGGCGCGCGAGGTCCACGCGGCGGCGCTGGCCGCCCGAAAGCTCGCCCACCGTGCCCTCCCAGGGCACATCGCTGATGAGGCCGGCCAGAATCTGGCGCGTACGCGGACTCGACGCCCACTCATACTCGGGCGTGTCGCCCACAACGGCATGATGCACGGTGTCGGTATCGACAAGCTGGTCCTTTTGGCCGAGCAGGCCGATCGTCGTGCCGCGGCGGTGCGTCACGCGACCGTCGTCGGGCTCCAGCGTGCCGGCGAGCACGCTCAGCAGCGTCGACTTGCCGTCGCCGTTTTTACCGACAATACCAATGCGGTCGCCCTCGCCCACGCCGAGCGTCACGCTATCGAAAATATGCTTGGTGGGAAACTCTAGGCTGACGGAATCGCATCCCAAAAGAATCGCCATATGCCCTGCTCCTTCGTAGAAATTCAACGTTGTCCATGATAGCAGCGAAAAGGCGGGGCGCACACGACACAAAAAGGCGGGCCATCTCCCGCAAGAGATGACCCGCCTCTCCAATCAGTCCCGCGGCAACCGTGGCCGCCGCGGGCCTCAAGCATGTCCCGGACTAGGAGAACATGCCGGTGAGGTAATCATTCAGCCGCTTGTCCTTGGGCCGTTGGAAAATCTCGTCAGTCTCGTCGTACTCGACCATATCGCCCATGTAGAAGAACGCCGTGCGGTTGGACACGCGCGACGCCTGCTCCATGTTGTGCGTCACGATGACGATGGCGCGCTCGGCCACAATCGATGACATGAGGTCCTCGATCGCCAGCGTCGAGATGGGGTCGAGCGCCGAGCAGGGCTCGTCAAACAGGATCACGTCGGGGTTGAGCGCCAGCGTGCGCGCGATGCACAGACGCTGCTGCTGGCCGCCCGAAAGCGCGTAGGCGCTCTTATCGAGCTTGTCCTTGACCTCGTCCCACAGCGCCGCACCGCGCAGACTCTCCTCGACCATGCGATCAAGCTCGTCGCGGTCGCTAATGCCGTGACGCCTGGGCGCAAACGTAATGTTGTCGCGAATGGACTTGCGGAACGGGTTGGGCTGTTGGAACACCATGCCAATGGAGCGACGCAGCTCGTACGTGTTCTCGGTCTTGGTGTTCACGTTGCGCCCGCGGTAGTTGATCTCGCCCTCCACGCGGCAACCGCGAATCTCGCGATTCATAAGGTTGAGGCTGCGCAAAAAAGTCGACTTACCGCAGCCCGAAGGCCCGATGAGCGCCGTGATCTCGCCCTTGTGAAAGTCGAGCGACGTGTCGTGCAGGGCATGGTGGTCGCCATAGTACACGTTGACCTCCTTGGTGGAGAGCACGACCTCGTCGCTCACGGCCTTGCCGCTCACGCGCACGCGCTTCTCGCTCTCCCCCACGCTCGACAGGAAGTCCTGGGTCTCGGACGATGTCACTTCGGTTGCGGACGTTACATTCATCTCGCTCATTCGGCCGTCATCTTCCTTGCCAGTTGCTTGCCCACGATACGGGCGACTACGTTAAACAGCAGCACGCAGATCATCAGCAGTGCGGCGGTACCCCAGACGATCTGCTGGGCCTCGGGGCTGCCCTCGCCGTAAATCTTGTAGATGTGCACGGCGAGCGACTCACCGGGGCGGAACACGTTCCAGGCGCAGGTGGGACTCGACAGGTTAAAGCTCAAGAAGTTCAGACGCATCGGCGAGCTCATGCCCGAGGTAAAGAGCAGCGCCGCGGCCTCGCCAAACACGCGGCCGGCCGAAAGCACGATGCCGGTCACGATAGCGGGCATGGCCTCGGGGATCAGGATATGCAGCGTGGCCTCCCAGCGGGTAAGGCCCATGGCCAGACACGCATCGCGCTGGGCCTGCGGCACGTCCTCGAGTGCCTGCTGAATCACGCGCACCAGGATGGGGATGTTGAACATGGTGAGCGCGACGGCGCCGGAGATGATGGAGTACTTCCAGCCCAGCTGCACCGAGAACACCAGGAATCCGAACATGCCGACGACGATGGAAGGCAGCGAAGACAGCGTCTCGATGGCGGTGGAGGCGATGTCGCGGACGGGACCGTCGGGTGCGTACTCGACCAGGAAGACCGCACCGCCCAGGCTGATGGGCACCGAGATGATCAGGGTAATCAGCAGCAGATAGAACGAGTCGAACAGCTGATAGAGCACGCCACCCTGGGTGCCGTTGGCGCGCGCGGGCTGCGTGAGGAAGCCCGGCTGGAACAGCGTCGAGACGCCCTCGAACAGGATATAGGCCACCATGGAGACGACGATGAGCATGACGATGGCGACGATCGCCGTCAGCACGCCCGTGGCGATGCGGTCCTGCTTTTGGACGCGCCCGAGTCTCGCCTCGTCAATGTGGATGCGCGTGCTAGCCACGAGCCTTCGCCCCCTTGCGGCCAATGAGATGGATGATCAGGATGAAGATGAGACTCATGCCCATCAGCAGCAGACCGAGCGCCCACAGAACATCGTCCTGGGCCGAGCCCTCGGCATAGACCGCCATGGACGTGGTAAGCGTGGTGGTGATGGTGGACGCCGGCGACAGCAGCGACATCGGCATGGCCTCGATACCGCCGATAACCATACGCACGGCGAGCGTTTCGCCAAAGGCGCGGGTCATACCGAGGATGACCGCAGTCATGAGTGACGGCATGGCGGACTTGAGCACCACGTGCCAGATGGTCTGCCAGCGGGTGTAGCCCAGCGCAAGCGAGCCCTGACGGTAGCTATCGGGCACGGCGCGCAGGCCATCGACCGAAAGGGTGGTCATCGTCGGCAGGATCATGACGGCCAGCACGATGGCGCCGGGCAGGATGCCCAGGCCCGTGCTCACGTGGAAAACGCTCTTCATAAGGCCGACGACCACGTGAAAACCGATCAGGCCAAAGACGACCGAGGGAATGCCGGTCAAAAGCTCAATAAGCGGCTGAAAGACCTTGGAACCAAACTTAGGCTGGATCTCGACTGCAAAGATGGCAGAGCCGATGGCGATGGGCAGCGCGATGAGCGTGGAGAGCACCATGACCGCAAACGAGGTGACGATCAGGGGCAGGGCGCCGGTGTAGGGCAGGCCGTTTTTAGCCGTGTTGGCCAGGTCCCACTTGGTGCCGGTGAAGAACTCGACAACCGAAACGCCATCCTTGAGAAAAGCCGAGAGGCCCTTTTGGGCGACCATGAAGATGAGCGCGGCAACGACAAGCGTCACGAGCGCTACGCACGCGCCCGTGACGCCCAGGCCCACGTTCTCGAGGTCGCGCTTTGGCAGCTGTTTTGCCATTGCAAACCTTTCCGGGGCGATTACTTATTTAGCGGAGACCTTGCCGCTGGCGTCCTTAACGACCTTCATGGCAGAGACGGGGATAAAGCCCTGCTCCTCGACGAGCTTGCCCTGCACGTCGTCGGAAAGCATGAACTCCAGGAAGGCCTTGGTGGCCTCGTCGGCGTCCTTTGCACAGTACATGTGCTCGGTAGCCCAGATCTTGAAGGAGTCGTCGGTGACATTTGCGCTCTTGGGCTCGACGCCCTCGACCTTGATGGCGTTGAACTTGGAGTCATCAAAGTGCGAGAAGTCGAGGTAGGAGATGGCGTTGTCGGTGCTGCCCATCTGAGTCTGGACATCACCGGACTTGTCGAGCTCGGCGTCGCCCTTAAAGTCGACGGTCTCGTCGCCAAAGACGGCGGCCTCGAAGGTGGCGCGGGTACCGGAGCCGGCCTTGCGGTTGAGAACGACGATGGTGGCGTCGTCGCCGCCGACCTCCTTCCAGTTGGTGATCTGGCCGGAGAAGATGCCCTTGAGCTGCTCAAGGGACAGGTCGTCGACCGTCACGTTCTTGGAGACGACGGGACCCATGCCCACGACGGCGACCTCGTGGTCGACGAGGTTGTTGACCTGGTCGGCCTCGAGCTTGGTCTCGGCGAAGACGTCGGAGTTACCGATGGTAACGGTGCCGGCGGCAACAGCGGTCAGGCCCTTGCCCGAACCGTTACCCGAACCGGAGACGGAGACGTCGGGGTTGGCGTCCATGAACTTCTCGGCAGCAGCCTCGACGAGAGCCTGGAACGAGGAGGCGCCGTCGTAGGTCACCTCGCCGGAGACGGACTCGGCAGCAGCGGCGCTACCCTTGTCGGCGGCGTCGGATGCGCCGGAGCCGCCGCAACCAACGAGGCCGAGACCGACGATGCTGGCGAGACCACCAGCGAGGCCGAGGAACTGACGACGAGAATAAGCCTGATCGAGCATAATCTTCCTTTCATACATGCGACTCGCGGGCACCCTGCCCGCTTTGCTGTTTGGAAAGATACGGCCCCGATCGGGCAGCGCCCGCGCCAACTGCGGTTTCTTACGGGCTATTGATAGACCCTTACCGCAAGCTCTGCCCAGCCTTTACAAACGGATAACAATCCAGCACCGAACATGGCACACCTTTTACACCGGAGGAGTGTCCCCAACGACTATCCCACCGCAACAGAAAAAGCCCGGGCCGAAGCACCGGGCTCGTAATTCAAGTTTGTATCCAAGCAGGATATAGGGGTTTCCCAGGCGCCCGAGATTGCCCCGAAAGAGGAGCGCCGCGTACTTTGGTACGCAAGCGACGGTTTGAGGGGTAAGGTCGGGTGCCTGGGGAAGCCCTACAGCTCGAGTTCGTTTAGACGAAGGATTGCCACGATATAAATCTTGAGCGCCTGCTTGAGCTGTTCCTCGTTGGCGCACTCGTTGGGGCCGTGCATCTGGCCACCCCATGCGGGCAGCTCCAGGGCGATCTCCTCGGGGCCAAACGACACGGCGCGGGCAAAGTTGCGTGCGTACGTGCCACCGCCCATGGCAAAGGGCTCGGCATGCTTGCCCGTAAACTCGTTATAGGTATCAATCAGCGCCTTCACGGCCGGGTCGTCGGCCGAAACTGAGAACGGCACCTTTGCATGACCCACGCGACACGTCACGTCAAAGCGCCCCACGAGCGGCTCGAGCTGCTCGCGGATGGTATCGGCGCTCGTGCTATCGGGAAAACGCACGTCGATGACCTGCTCGATGTGGCCATCCACCACGCGGATGACGCCGGGATTGCAGGTGAGCGGGCCAAACGCCGGGCTCGTCGCATCGATTCCCAGGCCGCGGCCATAGGCGTCCGCATGTACAAAGGCCAAAAACTTGACAAACTCGTGCTCGGCAGGCGTCAGCAGGCGCTCGCCGCGGGCACCAAACGCGTCCTCGGCCTCGCGCAGATACGCCACGATCAGCCCGACGGCATTGATAGTGCCCTCGGGCATCGAAGCATGGCCACCAATGCCGTGGGCGAAAATCTGAGCATGCCCGTTATCGAGTGCCGAGATCTCCAGGCGGTCGGCGTTCTCGACCGGCGCCGGCAGCTCATCGGTGGCAATCGCAAGCTCGCAGATAGACTGCGACGGAATGGCGTTGCTCGCCTCGGCACCGCTCCAGGACACAATGCGCCCGCCGTCGATCTTGGAGCTCACAAACGTCGCCCCAAACTGGCCCTTCTCGGCATTGCAGACCGGGAACTCGGCATCGGGTGTAAACAGAAAGTCGGGGTTCGCATAGTTCTCCAGATAATGGTGAACGTCGGACATGCCCACTTCCTCATCGCAGCCCAGCAGCGCGCGGAAGGTGTAGCGCGGCACAATGCCGTGCTTGAGCAGATAGGCGCCGGCGTAGAGCGACAACACGGCCGGACCCTTGTCGTCGATAACGCCGCGACCGAGCAGCCAGCCCTCGCGGCGCTCCATCGCAAACGGATCGGTATTCCAGCCGGGGCCGGCGGGCACCACGTCCACGTGGCAGATGGTCGCGAGCTGCTTGTCGCCGCGACCCGGGATATCGGCAATGCCCACATAGCCCTCGTCGTCGCTTGTCTGGTAGCCGAGCTTCTGCGCGATGCCGAGCGCGCAATCGAGCGCATCACGAACCGGGCGGCCAAACGGCGCACCGGGCTCTGCATTGGCAGCAACGGCCACGGACGGATAGCTCACCAGTTGTTCGATATCGGCGACGACATCTTCCCAGACCTCGTCGACATACTCGATAACGCTCTGCTCCACCTGATTCATGGACGACCTCCTCACCAATGAGTGACGGGTACGCCCGCCCCTCACATTACGTCTATTAGATAGCGAAAAGTTTAGCAAGCTCGGCCACCGAGTGCACCACTGCATCGGCACCCGCCGCCTCGTGCTCGCCCGGCGCCGCCGCGCCCGAATAGATACCAATGCACGGCACGCTCATCGCGTGCGCGCCCTCGACGTCGTTAAAGCGATCGCCGATCATCACGGCATCGCCCGCCGTCGCACCGAGCTCTGCCAGGGCATCGCGGACCGAATCGGCCTTGGTCTCGCGCCCCTGCGGCGGATTCATGCCAACCACCGCCTCAAACTGAGAAAGTCCCAGCTCTCCCACCATGTCGATACACTTTGCCTCCATGCGTGACGTCGCCACGGCCATACGCTTGCCTTGGGCGACCAACCCATCCAGCAGCTCGGGGATCCCGTCAAACACGGGATACTCCTCCGGTCCCAGTTCATCAAAAAAGGCACGGTACTCGTCGGCCACCACAAGCGACTCCTCGCGGGAAAAGCCATAAAAGTCGTGAAAGCTCTTCCACAGGGGCGGCCCGATCATGCGGCGCAGGTCACCCATCTGCGCCTCCGAAAACCCGCGCACGGCCAACGTCTTGCGCGTCGAGGTCATCACCGCCCGGCCCGTATCGGCCACCGTGCCGTCAAAATCGAACAGCACAACCGGCCGCTCGCATAGCTGTAATGCCGCCATCGGCACTCCTCTTCCCCAGTTGATGATTTCCACACCGACACTTCAAACTGTTGACTATTCAACAATTGAACCTAGCAATGTAGAGCAACTCCACTATACTTGTCGCACTTTGCTCTCAGAAGGCGGCGCGAAAGCGCCCCAACGAAAGGTGCAATTATGTCTTTTGCCATCATAACCGACTCCACGTCGGACATCTCCCCCGCCCGCGCTCAAGAGCTCGGCATTTACGTGATTCCACTGCATGTGATTATCGAGGGCGAGGACCTGCTCGACCAGGTACAGATTACCGCCCAGGAGTACGTCGCGCGCATGGCCGGCTCCGAGCAACTGCCGCACACCTCGCAGCCGAGCGCCGGCGAGTTCAAGGCACTCTTTGACCGCGTGCTCGCCGACGGCCATGATAGCGCCATCTTTATCTCACTGTGCAGCGAGTGGTCCGCCTGCTATGCCAACGCCAGCCTGACGGCCGAAACGCACGAACTCGACGTGCGCTGCATCGACTCGCGCACCGGCTCGGGTGCCGAGGGCCTGCTGGTGGAGTACGCGCTGGCCATGCGCGGGGACGGCCGCAGCCTGGACGAGACCGAGGCGCAGATCCGCGCGACGCTGCCCAACGCCCACCTGTTGCTGATTCCCCGCACGCTTGAGAATCTCGTTAAGAACGGCCGCGCGCCCAAGCTCGCCGGCCAGCTCACGCAGATGCTCAACATTCGCCTGGCCGTTTCGCCGGAGTGGCAGTCGGGCGAGATCAAGGCCATCAAGAAGGGCCGCGGAGCCAAGCGCATCGTTGCGAACACCATGGCTGACTGCCTCGAGTTTTTGACCGAGCACCCGGGCTCAAGCGTTCGCGTGCTCACGACCGGTGCTGCCGAGGAGCAGGAACTTGTCAACGAGGCGCTCGCGGGCCAGGACTACGTAGACGCCGGCACCGGCCCCATCGGCTGCACCATCGCCACCCATGTAGGCGTCGACGCCATCGCCATCAGCTACTGCCCCCGCTACCAGCCCATCCACTAGGGGCACCTTTACCGCTTGCGGTGGAATAGGGACTTTTTTTGGCTTATCAGCCGCAAATCAATCCCTATTCCACCGCAACTTGGAAATCGGCGATCAGCCCAGCGGACCCTGGAACAGTTCCTCATGCGAGCCCATTCTGACCAGTCGGATCACAGGATTAGTCTTATGCGGCAAGTACAGAACGACCACATCGACCAAACCATCGGATAGGTGGAAATCGATGTGGCCGTTGTAGTTTCCGCCCGGGTTTGAGAGCTCGTGGGCGCCATACTCCGCCGGAAGTGACCCATGAGCCACAAGCTCTGCAACCGCCGCTTTAAACTCACTTTTTAGCTGCGGATGCATGCGCATCGTTCGTTTGTAGTCCACCTTTAATTGAGCCTCGACTTTAATCTCGAACATCGCTATTCCTCATCGAGGAATGACATAAGCTCATCAGCGTTATTGAATGACGGGCTATCGTCCGGCAAAATCCCCAACTCATGAGCCTCGGCGATCACCATGGCACGCCTCGTCGCCTCGTTGGGCACCTCCGCCCTTCCTACAATCTCAAAAGGAATCTTTCGTTGATTTACCAGCTGCCGAACGGCAAGATTGAGATAGGAATTGAGGCTGAGGCCGACCGAATCCAAGAACTCAGTCGCCTGCTCCTTAAGCCCCTCTTCGATGCGAACCGTCGTAGGCTTAACTGTTGCTGTAGACATTTGCGACCTCCTCGCCCTCGTCTTTTGCATCAGTATACCCAGTTTAGATGGCAGATTGATGTTAAATAACATCAATCTGCCGTTCTCATTACTACAACAACAGGCACGCTCGCCCTACATCAACCCGCTGAGCGCAATGTCGACGGCCTCGTTGAGGTCGTCGGTGATGTGCACCAGCTCCGGATCGAGCGGGCTGATCATGCCGGCGTCCATCACCGGGCCGTTGAGCCAGTCAAACAGGCCCTGCCAGTACTCGGTGCCCACCAAAACGAGCGGCATGCGCTTGACCTTGTGCGTCTGCACCAGCGTGAGCACCTCGAACATCTCGTCGAGCGTGCCAAACCCGCCGGGAAACACGATGGCGCCCGAGCTGTATTTGACGAACATGGTCTTGCGCACAAAGAAGTAACGGAAGTCCATGCCGAGGTTCACGTATTTATTGAGCCCCTGCTCGTGCGGAAGCTCGATACCCAGGCCGACCGACTTGCCGTTGGCGCTCGCCGCTCCCCTGTTGGCCGCCTCCATGATGCCGGGGCCGCCACCGGTGATAACCGCCACGCCGCGTTGGGCAATCTTGCGACCGACCGTGCGCGCCGCCTTGTAGAGCGGATCGGTCTTGGGCGTGCGGGCGCTCCCGAAGATGGTCACCGCGGGCCCGAGCTCGGCAAGCGCGCCGAAGCCATCGACAAACTCGGCCTGAATGCGCAGCACGCGCCACGGATCGGCGTGCAGCCAGTCGGTCGAGTCTTCGGGCGCCAGCAGGTTGGCGTAGGTGTTGTCCTTAGGAATCATGGGGCCGCGCATGACCACGGGACCGCGGCGGTACGTCTCGTCGTAGGCAGGCTCGCCCTCGACATTCTCGTTCTTAATCATGGGTGCTCCTATCGAGAAAAAGAAAAACGGGCGGGGTCGACGCCATGCGCCAAACACCCGCCCGAACATCAACTATTCGGTATGGTACCCACGATGTATCAAGTGCTTGCAAGCTATCGGTCAGCAGTCGTAGCTCTTAGTAATCCACCGCGGCAGGGCTATTCATCCAATCGCTCACGAATGCGCCATAGCGGCCCTCGATAATGGCCTGGCGGGCACGCTGCATAAGGTTGAGTAGGTAGTAGATGTTGTGCATCGACAGCAGAATGCCGCCGAGCATCTCCTTCTGCGTGACCATGTGACGGATGAGCGCACGGCTGTAACCGCCCGTGCACACCGGGCAGGTGCAGGTAGGATCGATGGGGCCGTCGTCGTGCGCAAAGCGCGCGTTGCGGAAGTTGAGGCGACCCTCGCTGGAGAATGCCGTGCCCATGCGGCCGGTGCGCGTCGGCAGCACGCAGTCGAACATGTCGATGCCCACGCCCACGCCACGCACGAGCGTCGTCGGGTTGCCGACGCCCATCAGGTAGCGCGGCTTGTGCTTGGGCATGTACTCGCTCACGAGCGGTGCCAGGGTCTCGAACATGGTCTCGTGGTCCTCGCCCACCGAGTAGCCGCCGATGCCGTAGCCGGGGAAGTCACCGCATTCCTCCAGATGGCGCAGCGAGCGTAGGCGCAGGTCCAGATGCATGCCGCCCTGGACGATACCAAAGAGCGCCTGGTCATCACGGGTGTGGGCCTTATAGCAGCGCTCGGCCCACATGCTCGACAGCTCAACCGCGCGCTCAACGTAGGCGCGCGTGGCAGGATAGCCGGGGCACTGGTCGAGCTGCATGCAGATGTCGGAACCGAGCTTCATGGCGATTTCCATGTTGTCCTCGGGCGTCCAGAACACGTGGCGACCGTCGTAATCGTTGACGATAAAGCGCACGCCCTCGTCGGTGAGCTTGACGGCGTCGTTGTGGCTGAAGACCTGGAAACCGCCCGAGTCGGTGAGGATGGGGCCGTGCCAGTTCATAAACTTGTGCAGTCCGCCCAGCTCGGCGATGGTGTCCTCGCCGGGGCGCATGGACAGGTGATAGGTATTGGCAAGCACGATCTGGGCGCCGAGCTGCTTGACGGTCTCGGTAGGGATGCCCTTGACGTTTGCCTTGGTGCCCACGGGCATAAAAATTGGCGTCTCGATTTCGCCGTGCGGGGTATGCAGCACGCCGGCACGCGCATGCGTCGTCGGATCCTCGGCGATCAGGTCGAATTTAAAAAGGCTCTGGTCCATAAACTGGAACTCCTTGGTTGCGGTTCATACGCAAACCATTATACGGGCAACCCGCAAAGAGCACCGACTCGACAGAAACTGGTGCATTAAACGACTAGTCATTTAAGAACGTCCCCAACGACTACGGGATCATCTCCAACAGCCAAGGGAACGCCGATGCTTTGTCAACGACAGCGAAAACCCGCCAGAGCGAGCAAGATGCCTTCAGGCAAAATGGCGCCACAGGTTGAGCATAAGTCAGACACTATGACCCAATCCGAGGGCACGGAAACGACAGGAGCCCCCGCTCGTGACCGCGGGTCGGGGCTGCGACAATGTTGTTGAAGTGCCAGAGGCGCAGCCGCGCCGCAACGAGGTTGGGAGGCTCCCGTGCCTAGATATTCTACCGCCTTCGGAATGGACGTACACCTCAGGTCCACCACCGTCTGCGCGCTCGACGCGGAGACGGGCGAGGCAGTGACGAGGAGGTTCCGCGGCAACCCGTGGGGCGAGGTCGCGGAGTGGATGTCGGGCTTCCCCGGCCCGTCGCTCGCCGCCTACGAGAGCGGCTACCTCGGCTTCGCCCCGCAGAGGGAGCTCTCCGGGCTCGGCGTCGACTGCGTCGTCGCGGCCGTCTCCAAGGTCCCGAGGTCGGCGGCAGACCTCTCGTCCAAGAACGACCGCAACGACGCGGCCAGGATGGCCAAGGCGATACTGTCGCACGATATCTCCCCGGTATGGGTGCCGTCCCCCGAGATCGAGGGGCTCAGGGACCTCGCCGGGGCCCACGACGCGGCGACCGCGAGGCTCGCGGCGGCGAAGCAGCGGCTCCTGGCGTTCCTCGCCCGCCGGGGTTACGCCTACGGCGGCACGACGCCGGCCGGAAACCCCCGGAAGTACTGGACGTACGACTTCCTCAGGTGGCTCGACAAGGTTCGGCCCGCCGACGACGGCGGCATCCGGGCGCTGGCGGCGCTGAGGAGCGAGGTCGAGGCGGCCGCCGAGACGCGCGACGACCTCCTCGCCGAGTACAGGGCCGCCGTCGCGGCGGGCCCCCTCTCGGCGGAGGTCGAGGCACTCCAGTCGATCAAGGGATGCGGGTTCGCGCTCGCCGCGGCCTTCGCGTCCGAGGTCGGCGACTTCTCGAGGTTCCGCTCCGGCAGGCAGGTGACGTCCTACTTCGGCCTCGCCCCGAAGCAGAGGTCGAGTGCGGACTCCGTGCGCCTCGGCGGGATCAGCGGGGCCGGCGACGCCCTCGTCAGGAGGCTGGCTGTCGAGGGGTCCTGGAGCTACGTCCAAGCGAACCACCAACCGAAACTGATGCCCAAGGGCAGCGGCGTCCCGCTCGAGATAAGGATGCACGGGAGGAAAGGGTCCGAGCGCCTACTCCGGCGCCGCGAGGAGATGCTCGCCAGGGGCATGCCCCAGGCGAAGGCGAACGCCGCCACCGCCGCCGAGCTCGTGAGGTGGCTGTGGGCCCTCGGCACGATGTGCCGGGAGGCAACCGAATAGACATAGCCCCCGTCCCGGCGAGCCGGGCAGCCTTCGGGGATACCCCCGCTTTCGCTGGGCGCGCGGCAGCGGCCGCATGCGCGTAGTCAGACTTGGGGAGCCCCGCCGAAGGAGAGGATTGCGGGCCGCCGGAGCGGTATCCGCGGATATGAGACTGAGCCGAAGGCGTCGACGACATGCCGGGGGCGGACCGGGACGGGTTCAACGGCAGGCCCCGCCGACCGATTGCAAGCGGTCGGCGGGGCCATTGTGGCTCTTGACAGCGGATTGGGTCATATGAGCGAGCGGGCCGCATTTGAGACAAGGTGACGTGAAACGAAAGGGCGCTGACCTTCTGGTCGCGCCCTTGAAGTTGAACGTCAGATTGCCGCTCTGGCGGGTTTGCAGCGTCAACTGGTTACGCGGTTTGGTAAAACCGCGTAACCCCTAAGGCCGCTGGCCCATACCACCCTCGAGGGTGACGGTCTCGCCGTTCATGTACTTAAAGTCGGGACCGCAGAGCTGAACGACCACGCGGCCGATTTCCTTCTCGACGTCGCCGTAGTGACCCGCCGGCGGCATGTGGACGTTGGCCTTAAACGCCTCGGGATAAGCATCCTGGAAGTTCTCGAGCGCAGCGGTCCAAGCAAGCGGGCACACGATGTTGACGTTGATGCCGTCCTTGCCCCACTCGTTGGCGGCAACGCGAGTCAGACCACGGATGCCCTCCTTGGCGGCGGCATAGCTGCACTGACCATAGTTGCCAAACAGGCCGGCGCCCGAGGCAAAGTTGACCACGGAGCCCTTGGTCTCCTTCAGGTGCGGATAGGCCTTCTGCATGTACAGATAGGTGGCATACAGACCGGAATAAATGGCTAGGTTAAACTGATCCATGGTATGGTCGGCGATGGTCACACCCGAGGCGCTGGCCTGAGCATTGTTGACGACGGCGTCGATGCGGCCGAACTCCTCAATGGCCTTGTCGATAACGTTCTGGACGACAGCCTCGTTGTCCTGACCAGCCGAAACATCGGCCTGAACAGGCAGAACCTTGACACCGTACTCGGCCTCGAGGGACTCCTTGGCGGCCTCGAGCTTGGCGACGTTGCGGCCGGTGATAACGAGGTTCGCGCCCTCCTTTGCAAAAGCGATATCGATGCCGTAACCGATGGAGCCAGCGGAGCCGTCCTTAAGCGTGGCCTTGCCGCCGCCGGTGACGATCACGGTCTTACCAGTGAAAAGTCCCATACAAAGTCCTTTCAAATCGCGACGGGCACGCCCGCCGACTGCGCGTATCCAACTTCACGCGCCAAAAGCTGAGATGCAACTTTAGCGTGTTCAAGCGAAAATAAAAGACCGCGGTAGGCGAACGGCACCACGTCGTTCGGCGAAGGGATTGTCAAGTACAAACTGGATAAAGCGGCCGAGTTATTACTATCAGATCGAGCCATCGAACACGTTTTGAAACTTTGCTGCGGCGCGCGGGATGTCGGCGCGAGACTTTATCATAGGGTGACAAACAACGATGAGGAGCACATGCCTATGACAGACGAGCTGGACCCCCAGACTCAACAGCATATTGATGATCCCGCAGACGTCACCGCAGATACTGACGCTGTGACCTGCGATGGTATCGACATCGACGACCCCATCTTGGACGAAAGCGCTACGGCGGAAACCCCCGAAACAGAAAACGCCGATGAGCAAAACGACGATGCGCCCGCTCAGGACGACGCCCCTGTACAGGACGACGCCCCGCAAGCAGCGGGCCCCATCGAGGTGTCTTCGGAAGAAGAGCTCGATGCCGTCATGGACTCCATGATGGATGCTGTCAAAGCGATGAAAGACGCCGTCGCCGATGCCGATATTGATGCCGAGGAAGAGGAGGCCGCCGAGGCGGCCTCGACCTTTGTGCCCGGCGAGACTCCGGTTGCCGACCAGGGCAGCACCATGCCCTCGTTTCTGCAGCTCGAGCACCCCACGATTGGCGCCGATGCGGTCGATCCGCACGCAGCAGGCTTTTCTGTGGTCGAGGGCGGTACCGGCAATATCGCCGCGCCGCAGGCTGCCGATGCGGACGCCGCCGACGCCGCTCGCCCGACCGCCCCGCACTCCCCCGCCACGAGCCGCGATCTGGGGACCGCTGTCTCGAACACAGCGAACGCCGTGGGCGCCTTTATCGCCCAGGGTGCCTCGGCCATGCGCGAGATGAATGCCGCGAAAAAGGCACTTGCCGATGCCCGCGCCCACCTGGCCGAACTTGAGCAGCGCATTGCCGATCAGGCCGAGGAACTCGAGACGCGCCAGGATATCGCAGGCCGCTACGACCAGATCGTCGCCGACCAGCGCCAGGCGATTGCCACGGCCCAAAAGACTGCAGCGGCCGCCGAGATTGACCGTGATGCCCACGCCGCCAAAGCGACAGAGCTCAAGGGTCAGTTCGAACAAATGAAGACAGAGGATGACGCGACTGAGCTCCGCCTGAAGGCCGCGCTCGATGCCGTGGAGGCCCGCGAGGCGAGCTCGCGCGAGACCGGCAACCGCCTCATTCGACGTCTTGAGGATTCCAAGCGCATCCGCGACAAGGTGAAGGCCGAGCGAGACGCCGGCATTGCCGCCGCACAACAAACCGTCGACGCCACGCGCGCCCAGCTCGAGACGCTGCGTCATGAGTATGCCGAGCTGCAACGCAATCCCTCGGCAAATCCCGCCAACTATACGGTGCGCACCAGCGAGCTCTCGATGCAGATCTCCGACACGGCAGATGCCCTGCGTAAAGCCGAAGAAGATGTCCCGCGCATCACCGCCGACCTTGAACACTCGCTTGCCGCAGCCGAGCAGGCCGTCGAGCAGGCGCAAGCCCCCATCGCCGACGCCAAGCGAGCCCATCAGGCCGTGACGGCGGAGGCCGATGCCGCGCGCGACGAGCTGCAGACCGCAAAAACCGCCGCTGCAACGCGCCAGCGCGAACTGCGCGAGAAGATCGCTGCCGAGGACAAGGCACGCCGCGACCAAGAGCAGAGCATAGCCAACGCCCAAGCAGATGCCGCGCATGCGCAGTCGATTATCGAACAGGCGACCGAGGTGCACGACCACCCAGAGATCACTGAGTCGCTTGCAGGATCCTTGGCCCGAGACAAAGCCGAACACGCCGAGACCGAGCGAGAGGTTACCCAGCTCGAAGCCACCGAGGACGCGGTGCGCGAGCGTACCCGCGACTCACGCATCAAATTCACCGGCGCCATCGTCTGCATCGTCGCCGCAATCCTGGTGATCATCGCAATCTGGCTGTTCGCAAACAAGTAAGCCAGCTGCCAAAAACGCCCAACGCAGTTGCGGTGAGATAGTTCCTGTTTAGCCCTAAAAAAGGCCAATTCAAAACTATCTCACCGCAACTTATTTAGATCGACGCAAGGCAACCTACCCCTCTTGCACCAATCTCTTGGACATAAGGAGTGTCCCCAGGTGCCGGCACAAAAGGAACGTCCCCAAGTGCCAACAATGGCAACGCCGGTGTTTTGGCAACGACAGCGTGCGGGTCGCATTTGAGACAAGGTGACGTGAAACGAAAGGGCGCTGACCTTCTGGTCGTGCCCTTGAAGTTGAACGTCAGATTGTCCAAATGCGGCCCGCGCAGCGTCGACCGGTTACGGCGTTTGTAAAACGCCGTAACCTACTGAATGAGCATGGCGTCGCCAAAGCTGAAGAAGCGGTAGCGCTCCTCGATGGCGGCGGCGTAGGCATCCATGATCTGGTCGCGGGAGGCAAGCGCGCTTACGAGCATCATGAGCGTGGAGCGCGGCACGTGGAAGTTCGTGATCAGCGCGTCGACCACGTGATAGGTCGAGCCAGGCATGAGGTAGAGCTGCGTCGTCGCGTTCTCGCGCACCACGATGTCACCGCGGCCGAGCGTGTCGGCGCCGTCCTCACGGCCCTCAAAATAGCGCGCCGTCACAGCCGGATCGGACACCGGCGCGTCCGCGTCAAACGCGCTCTCGAGCGAGCGCACCGCCGTGGTACCGACAGCGATCACACGATGGCCCTCGGCCTTCGCCTTATGCACGGCGTCGACAACTTCCTGCGACACGTGGTAGCGCTCGGTGTGCATCACATGCTGCGTGGGGTCGTCCTCCTCCACCAAGCGGAAGGTATCGATGCCCACCTCGAGCTCGACGGCAGCAAACTTGGCGCCCTTGGCCTCGATAGCGGCCATAAGCTCGGGGGTAAAGTGCAGACCCGCCGTGGGAGCGGCAGCCGAGTGCTCTTCCTTCATGGCGTAGACGGTCTGGTACTTCTCGGGATCGCCCTCGTAATCGGTAATGTAGGGCGGCAGCGGCACGTGACCGGCAGCATGGATGGCCTCGTCGAGCGTGCGCGGCTCGCCGGCGGCATTGCAACCGGCCGGCTCAAAGCGAACCAGACGGCCACCGCGGCTATCGGTGACAAAGTCGATGACCTCGGCCGTCAGCACCACGGGCGCATGGACGCCACCGGCGCGATACTCAATCTGAGCACCGGGCTTCAGGCGTTTGCCCGGCTTGACCAGACACTCCCAAACATGGCCCAGCGGGTCAGCATCCTCACGGCGCTTGAGCAGCAGCGTCTCGACTACGCCACCCGAGCCGGCTTTGCGACCGATCAGGCGGGCCGGCATCACGCGCGTCTTGTTGATGACGAGCACGTCGCCCGGCTCGATATAGTCGATGATGTCGCGGAAGATGCGGTGCTCAACGGTGCCGCCATGCTCCAGCGGCGTCCCCGCCTCGGAACCCTTGCGGTCAACCACCAGCAGGCGGCAGGAGTCGCGCGGCTCGGCAGGAGCCTGGGCGATCAGTTCCTCGGGAAGGTTGTAGTCAAAATCATCGGTACGCATAGACACGTCGGATACTCCTTATATAGTTAAAGTCCGCTCTACATCCTAGCAGGCTGACAGCCCAAAAGAACTACTTTTTGGACGCTTTGCGCTCGTCGCGGATGCGGGCGCGGTCCATGGCCGCCTCGACGGCCGAGAATCGGCAACCGCAGTAATTCTGCCGATACATGCCCAGCTCGCGCGAACGACGCGTGGCCTCGGGATAATACGGGCGAAAATCGCGAATCACCGGAGTGAGCCCGCGGGCGGCAGCCAAACGCTCCAACACATCATTGCAGGTGTCGAACAGCTGATACGGCGAGACGGCGAGCGTCGTGCCCACACATTCAAACCCGCGCTCCTGGGCCACACGGCATGCCTCGGCCAAGCGCAAGGCATAGCACGCACGACAGCGACGGGGTCGATCGGCGCCCAACGGGGCCACACCGGCCTCCCAGCGCTCGCGGTCTTCTCCCGCCTCGATGAGTTCGATGTCGCCATCGGCACACCACCGGCACAGCTCGTCCAAACGCCGTTGCCATTCATCGCGCGGCTGAATATTGGGGTTGGTCCAGCAAATCGTGGGCTCAAACCCCTCCTCGCGCAGCAGACGAACCGGCTCAAGCGAGCACGGCGCGCAGCAAGCGTGCAACAACAACGGCTTCATCAACATCTCCTCCCAATCCTTGCCCAGGGTAGTCTTTTTGGGACGGGGCTATTTTGACTACTTTTGATGAAAAGCGGTCCCAAATACCTGTATCAACCAGAAAGTAGTCAAAATAGCCCCATCCCAAAAAGACTACCTTGCGAAAAAGCGAACGCCAAAGGACGTGTCCTCGCAGGCGACAATGCGGCGGTCGCGCAGGATGGTCCGCACGTAATACCAATCGCCCACACAGCCCGACAAGTGCAGACCAGCCGCCAAGTAGCACAGCAGCGGATAGCCCGATAACGCAAGCCCCAGGGCAAACGCCGCCGTCACAACAACCGTCGGCGCCAGGCAAACCGCCACGTACCGCCGGCGCGAATACACCACGCCCTCGGCGCAGGCGTAGATCATGCAGGTTTCGAGATTTGCCCCAAAGGTCACCCGAGCACCGGCGGGCGCAAACAGCTTAAAGAACACCGCGTGCACCAGCTCGTGCACGGCAAATGACGCCGCCGAAACCGCAGCCAAGCCGACTAGCCAGCCCAAGACGGCCGTCCAGCCGCCCGCGTCAGCCGCATCCAGGTCCGCGGGCCCACCCAGCAGCATAAACACCGGCACCAGGCACACGGCAAATGCGCCAAGCACGGCCATCCCCCACACGAAGCAGGCGTGCAGAAAATCCTCGTCCTCAAACGCATGTATGTTGGAAATCTCATTCATAGCATCTTAGGATAGCGCCCCTGCCACGTACCCGTCCGCATGTGCGATAATGTCGAACGATATGCACGAATTGACCACCCGCAGCCAGGCCTTGCGCCCGGCTGCGCCCTCACCATATGCGAAGGAGTCCCATGGCATCCAAATACTCCATGAACGACCGTCCCAGCTGGCCTCGCCGCGCCATCGTTACCGCCGGCGAGCCCTACGGCAACAAGGGCCTTCACTTTGGCCACGTTGGCGGCGTCTTTGTCCCGGCCGACTTCTTCGCCCGCTTCCTGCGCGACCGCCTGGGCCGCGAGAATGTCATCTTCACCTCGGGAACCGACTGCTACGGATCGCCCATCATGGAGAGCTACCGCAAGCTCAAGGAGAACGAGGGCTACGACAAGTCCATTAGCGAGTACGTCGAGTCCAACCACTCCCGCCAGGCCGCGACTCTCAACAACTACAACATCAGCTGCGACATCTACGGCGGCTCGGGCCTTGAGCCGGCGGCCCAGATTCACAACGAGGTTACCGCCGAGATTATCGAGCGCCTGCACGAGCAGGGCACTATCTCAAAGCGCTCCACGCTGCAGTTCTACGACGCCAAGGCCGGCACGTTCCTCAACGGCCGCCAGGTCATCGGCCGCTGCCCCATCCAAGGCTGCAAGTCCGAGAAGGCTTATGCCGACGAGTGCGACTTGGGTCACCAGTTTGAGCCCGAGGAGCTCATCGCGCCCAAGAGCCAGCTCACCGGCGAGGTGCCCGAGCTGCGACCGGTCGACAACCTCTACTTCGACCTGCCGGCCTACCTCGACTTTATGAAGACCTACACCGCCAAGCTCGCCCAGAACCCGCAGGTTCGCTCCGTGGTCTCCAAGACCATGGAGGAGTGGCTGCTGCCGGCACAGCTCTACATTCAGAACAAATTCCGCGAGGCCTTCGATGCTGTCGAGGACCAGCTCCCCGAGCACACCGTGCTGGAGCCCGAGGGCAACAAGAGCAGCTTTACCGTCACCTTCCCCAGCTGGAAGGAGCGCGACGACGCCCACGCGGTGCTCGCCAACGGCGGCGTGCGCTTCCGCAGCGGCAAGGCACTCGTGCCCTTCCGCATCACTGGCAACATCGACTGGGGCGTTCCGGTGCCCGAGGTCGACGGCGTCTCCGACGTCACCTGCTGGTGCTGGCCCGAGAGCCTGTGGGCGCCCATCAGCTATACGCGTACCGTGCTCGCCCGCGACGCCCGCGCCGCCGGCGTAACCGAGGGTGTCGCCGCCCAGGACGCCGCCCTCATGGGCGAGCCCGCCGCCGATTCCACGCAGGTCCCCGCGCCCACCTACCAGCACAGCTCGCTCGACTGGCGCGACTGGTGGTGCTCTGACGACGCGCAGATCTACCAGTTCATCGGTCAGGACAACATCTACTTCTACTGCATCGCGCAGACCGCCATGTGGGAGGCCCTGGGTTGGGACCTCACGCAGAGCACCGTCAGCGCCTGCTACCACCTGCTCTACATGGGCAAAAAGGCGAGCTCGTCCTCGCAGACGCCTCCCCCGCCGGCAGACGATCTGCTCAACCACTACACCTGCGAGCAGATGCGCGCGCATTGGCTGTCGCTCGGCCTATCCGAGAAGCCGGTGAGCTTTAGCCCCAAGGCATACGACACGCGCGTGACCGGCAAGGACAAGGACGGCAACGAGGTGCGTGCCTGCGACGACAAGCGCGTCATCGACCCGGCCCTTAAGGAGAGCGCCCTTTTGACCGGCGTCTTCAACCGCCTGGCCCGCAGCTGCTTCTACGGAGTCGCCATCAAGGAGGGCGACGAGAGCCCCTATCGCAACGGCTGCATCCCCGCCGGTGCCGCCTCTGCTGCCGTTGTCGAGGCTGCCGAGCAGGCAGCTCTCGCCTTTGAGCAGGCCATGTACAAGTTCGAGACGCACCGCGCGCTCGCCGTGTGCGACGACTACCTGCGCGCCGCCAACAAGCGCTGGAGCGACGCCTCCAAGGCCGCCAACAAGCTCGAGGGTAGCGAGGCAAACGCCGCAATGACGCAGGCCCTGGTCGACGCCTTTACCGAGCTGCGCGTGGCGACCGTGCTCATGCACGGCATCGTCCCGGCCGGCTGCGAGCTCATCTGCGAGTACTTCGACGTCGATCCGGTCGCCTTCTTTAGCTGGGATAACATCTTTGCCTCCACGGACGAGTTTATGGAGAGCCTGGGCGAGAAGCCCGGCGAGCACCGCGTGAAGCCGCTGCCCCCGCGCTTCGACTTCTTCAGCAAGCACGAGAGCCAGTACTAGGCCAACGCCAAGGCAGAGTAGTCAATTTGGGACGGGGCTATTTTAGCTACCCCGTCCCAAATTTAACTGCAACGCCTGCCGAAACGGACGGGTAGCTAAAATAGCCCCGTCCCAAATTGACTACTTTTAATGGAATGGGAAGGAAAGACGGATGTCCAAGCCGCGTCGTCGTAAGCAAAAAAAGCAGGTTAAGCCCGAGCTCAAGCTCAGGCAATTTGCTGCTACCGAGCTTTCCGACCAGCTTGCCGCCCAACACTCCGCCGCCGACCTGCCGCGCTTTATGGTCGACACGGTCGCCGGCGCCTATGCCCCCACCGATGCCGAGCTCATAATCGAAGGCTTTGACGCCGCAGCCACACGCCCAGTCACACTGCGCGCCAACACGCTCAAGGCGACCGCCGAGGACATCATCGCTGCACTCGACGAGGCCGGCATCGCCCACCAAACCGTTGCCTGGTACCCGGACGCTTTCATCCTGCCCGAGGCTCAGGTATCCGACCTGTGGGACCTCGACATCTACCGCGACGGCAAGATCTACTTGCAAAGCCTGTCATCCATGATGCCGCCTTTGGTGTTGGGCGCTCAGGCCGGCGAGGACATCCTGGACATGTGCGCGGCCCCCGGTGGCAAGACGACGCAGATCGCCGCCCTCACCCAGGGCCAGGCACACCTCACGGCCTGCGAGATGAGCATTCCCCGCGCCGAGAAGCTCGAAGCCAACCTCCACCGCCAAGGCGCCAAAAACGTGCCCGTCATGTGCATCGACGCACGCGAGCTCGACGAGTTCTTCCGCTTTGACCGCATCCTGCTCGACGCTCCCTGCACCGGCACGGGCACCGTCATCAGCGGCAACGAGAAAAGCCTGCGCGGCCTGACCGAGCAGCTGCTTGGCAAGTGCGCCCGCTCGCAGCGCGCGCTTCTGGACCGCGCCATGGGAGCCCTCAAGCCGGGCGGCACGCTCGTCTATTCCACCTGTTCGATTATGCCGCAGGAAAACGAAGACGCCCTGCAAGAGGCCCTCGAAAAGCACATGGACTGCGAGCTTATCCCCCTCGATGGCACGCCGAGCGAAAGCGAAGCGCGTCGCGCCCAGGAAGCTGGCGAAGAGCCCCACGTCGAGAGCAACGCCCTCACCGAGGCCATCGCCGCCGGCCACGTCTCGTCCATCGCCAACGGTATGCCCGGCACGCTGACCATTCCGCCCAGCCGCGACTTTGAGGGCTTCTACATCGCCCTGATCCGAAAACGCAGCTAGCGCACGGATTCAAAACTCAACAAACTATCTCCGTGCGCGCTTGTCCTGCTGGTCACGGTGCTGCTTAAGTGCCTCGCGTTCCTTGCGCTCGGCCCTTTTGCCCTTAATGGCCGTGACCACCAAGTAGATGACCGCGGCGGCAACGATTGCGCCCACACACAGGCCAATCGAGCCCAACATTGCTGTGAATTCCATACCGCGTCACCTCTCTTTTAAACGGGACATTCAAGATAGCACCTCAATACCCGCCACCACAGCTCCTTCACGTTCGCCGGCCCTTCGGTCTAACGGATGGCGCGGCGGGGAAAAATCAACTCGTCAAACGATTTAGCAAGCACAACGCTGCCGGCACCCTGTCGGCCACCATCGCATAGAATCGAGCCCCCATGGATACTCTCAACGATCTGAACGAGCGCGTCGACGCCTTTGTCGGCACCAGTTCCTTCGACGCGCCTGCCGCGACTAACGACCAGGCCCCCATCGATGTTCCTGCCGAGGTTCACGAGGACATCGTCGCCTCGGTCGATTTTTCCGAGGTCGAGCTTGCAGACGAGTTCACCGAGCCCCAGGTAGCCGTGACCCCCAACGGACTGCTCCCCATGGAGCCGCTGCCCATCGACGGGCGCCTGCGCAAGGCGGCCCTCCGCATGCCCGACGAGATCGAGGAGGCCAGCGGCTTTACGCTCTTCGGTCGTCGCATCAAGTCGCTTATCTACACCACCGACGTGGCGGTCATCCGCAACTCCAACGCCGATGCCGTCTTTGCCGTATACCCCTTCACGCCACAGCCGGCCATTACGCAGGCGCTGTTGACTGTCGCCGAGTGCCCAGTCTTTGTAGGCGTGGGCGGCGGAACTACGACCGGCAAGCGCTCCGTACAGATGGCAGCCGTCTCCGAGATGCAGGGCGCGGCGGGCTGTGTGGTCAACTCCCCCGCCACTGCCGAGATGGTCGAGCACATCACCAACATCGCCGACATCCCCGTCATCGCCACAGTCGTACGTTGCGACGATGATGCCCACGCCAAGGTGCGCGCCGGCGCCAAGATCCTCAACATCGCCGCCGGCAAGAACACGCCCCAGGTCCTGCGCGAGCTGCGCGAGCACTATCCCAACCTGCCGCTCATCGCACCGGGCGGCAAAACGCCCGAGAGCATCCGTGAGACCATCGCCGCCGGCGCCAACGCCATCATTTGGACGCCGCCTTCGGCCCAGCAGCTACAGACCGACATGATGCAGCGCTACCGCAAGATGAAAGAAGACGCCACGCCCGTCATCTCGCGCGACGATGTGCCCATTATCGACCAAGTCGCCGCCGCCGAGGTCAGCCAGGTCGAGAACATGAATCCCGACGTGCCGATTCCCGACGAGGTTATCGAACGCGTCGCTTCGATCCACGATCATATCGAGGAGCGTCGCGCCAACCGTGGACTCAAGCCCTCGCTGCACGGCTTCTTCTTCCGCGGAAAGAAACGCTAACCGTAAGAGCAAGGCCCGCCCCACAAACGTGAGGCGGGCCGTTTTCGTTTGAGCAATCGTGCGCGACGTGATGGGTCAAGTTAATCCACGCGTTTGTCACCCATAAAGAAGAGCGCCACCGTACCAGGTCCGGTGTGCGAACCAATCAGAGCACCGATATTGTTGATCTCAATCTTGCCTTTGAGCCGCGGAACTTGTTCCTCAATCAGCGCCGCAACGGCCTCGGCATCCTCGCGGCACGCCGAATGGGACAAGATGCACTTACCCGAATAATCCACACCGTCCTGCACGTGTTTCATCATGGTCTTAGCCATCTCGGAAATCGCGCGCTTCTTGGTGCGAATCTTCTCACGTGGCGACAGCCCACCTTCGCAATCGACCGTCATAAGTGGGCAAATTTTAAGCGCTGTGCCGATAATCGCGCTCGCGGCCGAAATGCGACCGCCGCGCAGGTAGCTCGACAGATCGGTCGAGAAGAACCAGTGGTGAAGGTTGAGTTTATGCTCCTCAATCCAAGCGGCCGTCTCGTCGAGCGAAGCGCCGCTATCGCGAACGTCGGCGGCACATTCCGCCAGCAAGCCAAAGCCCGAAGACGCCGCCAGCGAATCGATGACGCGCACCTTGCCGCCCTGAGGATAGCGATCCGCGAGCATCTGCGCCGCAACGCAGGCCGATCCATACGTGCCCGAAATACCCGACGACAACGCCAGGTGCAGCACGTCTTTACCCTCGGCAACAAACGGCTCCCAAAACTCCTCGTACTCACCCACGCTCACCTGAGACGTCTTGGGCATGGCGCCCGCGGCAATCTGGGCAAAAAACTCGTCCGGCGTAATCGACTGATACAGATCGTCCGTATAGACAACATCGTCGATCTCGTAATGAAAACACACGACAGGGATATTGCGCGACGCAAAGAACTCACGGGTTCGGTCGGCGGCGGATTCACAGGTCAGGACAAAATCACTCATATGAGGCTCCTTAAGTATTGCTGCGCAAATTATCGCACAGCAAGCCTAAATACGATACAAACGTCCACTATTTACCAATTCGAACCATTTACATTGAATATCTTTATCATGAACATCCCCATCCCCGCTATGGGCCCATATGGGCAAAATCACCCCCTTCGTCTCCACCCAACCGACACATCAACCTCAACTAAATCGATTTACCAAACCGTTCAGCCGACAATTCAGCCGCCGGCGCAAAATCGAAACAAAGCCGGCGCATACTGATAAACGTTTGACGCTGTTTATCAGTTTTACCAACCATATCGGAAGGTGTTTCATGGTCGCATTCGATCGCAACCCGCAAGACTTTAAGTATCTGCGTCTGCTGTCGAGACAATTTCCCACCGAGCAATCCGCGTTTACCGAGATCATCAATCTCTCGGCCATTCTCAACCTGCCCAAAGGCACCGAGCATTTTATGAGCGACGTGCACGGCGAGTACGAAGCCTTTATGCACATCCTCAACAACTGCTCGGGTGTCGTGCGCGAACATGTCGACGAGATCTTTGGCGACTCGCTCTCCTTTGACGAAAAGGGCGAGCTGTGCACGCTCATCTACTACCCGCGCGAGAAGATCGAGCTGGTCCGCAGCCGGCGCGAGGACTCGCCCACCTGGTACAAGACCATGCTCGACCAGCTCATTGTGGTTGCCCGCTCCCTTTCGAGCCGCTACACCCGCTCCAAGGTGCGTAAGGCCATCCCGCGCGATTACGCCTATATCATCGACGAGCTGCTGCACACGCATCCAGACGAGAACAACTACCGTGTGCGCTATCACGAGCGCATCGTGGAGTCCATTCTGGAGACCGCAAGCGCCGACGACTTTATCGAGTCGCTCGCCTCGCTCATCAAGCGCCTGGCCGTCGACCACCTGCACCTGGTGGGTGATATCTTCGACCGTGGCGGCGGCGCTGCCAAGATTATGGACCGTCTGCTCACCTACCATTCGCTCGACATCCAGTGGGGCAACCACGACCTGCTGTGGATGGGCGCTGCGGCCGGTGAGCCCGCCTGCATCGCCACCGTGCTGCGCAACAACCTGCGCTACGACAATTACGAGATCCTCGAGAACGACTACGGCATCTCGCTGCGCGAGCTTGTCGCCTTTGCCGATGCCACCTACACCGCCGGTGAGTCCATCACCCCGCTGATCAAGGCCATCAACGTGCTGCTCTTTAAACTCGAGGGCCAGATTATCCAGCGCCACCCCGAGTTCGACATGACCGACCGTCTGTTGCTCGACAAGATCGATCACGACACCGGCACGGTCACGCTCGCCGACGGCAGCGTGTGGCCGCTCACGACCAACGACTTCCCCACCGTCGACCCAACGGACCCCTACACGCTCACGCCCCAGGAGCAACACATCATCGACAAGCTCGTGTCCGAGTTTGTCACCGCCGATCACCTGCATCGCCATATCGATTTCCTCTACACCCACGGCTCGATGTACAAGGTCACCAACGGCAACCTGCTGTTCCATGGCTGCGTGCCGCTCAACGAAGACGGCACCTTTAGCAGCATGAACTGCCTGGGTACCTGGCACGCCGGCCGCGATTATCTCGATTTTTGCGACCACATCGCCCGCCGCGCCTGGCGCGTGGGCGACCGCGATGCCCTCGACTGGATGTGGTACCTGTGGATTGGCTTTAACTCACCCGCCAGCGGACGGCTGGTGCGTACCTTTGAGCGCGCCTATATCGCCGATAAGAGCACCTGGGTCGAGCCGATGGACCCGTACTTTACGCTTACCAAGTCGCCCTCTGTCTGCGACGACATCATGCGCGAGTTCGGCGTTGCCCCCATGGCATGTTCGCCGACCGGCCACATCATCAACGGCCACACACCCGTTAAAACCACCAAGGGCGAGCAGCCCATCCGCGCCGAGGGCAAGCTGCTGGTCATCGATGGCGGCTTCTGCCGCGCCTACCATCCCAAGACGGGCATCGCCGGCTACACGCTTATCTCGAGCTCACGCGGATGTCGCCTTAAGTCGCACCAAGCCTTTACCACGGTTGCCGAGGCACTTACCCGCAACGTGGACATCGAGAGCGAGACCAACCGTTTTGACCAGGCCGACCGTCGCCGCATGGTGAGCGACACCGATACCGGTGCCAAGATCCGCAGCCAGATCCAGGACCTACGCCAACTGCTCGATGCATATAGAAACGGTGCTATCGAGGAGCGCGCCTAGCCCCGCCTGCGGGAATTGGCTAAACTTGCTGAGTTCGTCATCCCCGCGGCGCTCCGGCGCCACCCTAAGGCAGGTACCATGCAAAAGCTCCTTGCGCAGATCATGAAGTTTGGCGTCGTCGGCGTCGTCGCCACGGTCATCGACTTTGGCATCATGAATCTGCTCCACTACGGCCTGGGCCTTAACATCCTGATCGCCAATACCAGCGGCTTTATCGTCTCGCTCATCTTTAACTACGTCGCGAGCATGAAGTACGTGTTTGCGCACAAGGAGGGCATGAGCCGCCGCCGCGAGTTCATCATCTTTGTCGTGCTGTCTGTGATCGGCCTGGCGCTCAACGACGGTATCGTGCTGGCGCTCAACGCCGGCCTGGGGCTCGAGGCCAATATCGCCAAGATTTGCGCCACCGCGCTTGTTATGGTCTACAACTTTGTGACCCGAAAGATCTTCCTGGAGGGCGACGAGACAAAATAGCTCGAAACCCCTGCAGCATTACGGCGCCCACGGACGACGCGCACTCAGCGCAGTATCGTCCGTGGGTGTCGCTCGTTTACGGGCAAATTTTCAACGTTTGCGGATTAGCTCTTGAAAATTTGGCGAGTTCATATAGTTCTTGGCAAAGACCTTACGTTTCCCTTGTAAAAGCTCTAAAGTATCCTCTGCTCGATTCATCAACGCATTGGATGTGATTACGTGCGCAAGGCGCTGGCACAACCTCATACCAAGCAGTTCCTCAAGTTTGCTGTCGTGGGTCTTATCTCCTTTGGCATCGACTGGGGCACGCTCATTGCGCTCGTCGAGCTGTTCCACCTCGACTTTTTGATGAGCACCACGGTTTCGTTTATCACGTCCGTCGTGGTCAACTACTGGCTCAGCATGAAGTACGTGTTCGACCACCGCGAAGGCATGAGCCGCAAGCGCGAGTTCACGATCTTCACCATCCTGTCGGTGATCGGCCTGGGCCTCAACGACCTGTACATGTTTGTGGGCGTCACGTTTTTGAGCATCGGCTACCAGGCCATGAAGGCCATCGCCACGTTCCTCGTCACCTGGTACAACTACTTCAGCCGCCGCTTCTTCCTCGAGGGCGCACGGTCGTAGTCGATTCACTATTTGCTTGAATGTATAACCGGTTGGAATTCCCGTTCCAACCGGTTTTTTTGTTTGCAGAGAGACCCGGCGACCCAGTCCCATTCGCATGAAAAACGGGCGGTCCGGATGTTGGTCCGAACCGCCCGTCTGGCGCGCTATGTCGAGGCCTCTAGCCCGTTACGTAATACCAAACAACGTTGTCGCCATTGGAGAGAACGTAGTTACTGCAGGCCGTCATGGGCGTTGTGCCGTTGACGGAGTACATCCAGCCGCTCGTGCCGCCGTACTGTTTCTCGGCCAAACCACCAATCGCGGAGACATACGTACCGTACGACGAGCCATGTGCGTTGACAGAAAGGCCCAGCGCGCACAGGGCATCGTAGACGGTAGCGCCTTCGTTAAAGGTAAAGGTGCCACCAGAGGACACAGGATTGCCCACAGAGCTCGATGTGACCGAAACCGTCACCGTAACGTAGTTGGACTCCTGCGAGCCGCTCTGGCCGCCCGAGGAGGCGTTTCCACCATTAGAGGATGAGGCTCCATTAGACGACTGGCCACCGCCCGAAGAAGCACCACCAGACACCTTGGAAGTATCGCCGGCTCCCGTATTCTGGGCAGCGGATTTATCGCCAGACTTCTTGCCGTCCTGGTCCTCGGACTTCTTGCTATCCGAGTTTTTGTCCGATTCCTTGTCCGAAGACTCGGAATCGTCCTTGCCGTCGTTCGAACCCTTGGACTCATCTTTTGCGTCATTCGATGACTTGGAATCCTTGGAACTGGCCTCGCCCGAAGTCGTAGTCGAGCCAGACGCCTTGGTGTCCTTGGTGACGACGCTCTCCCCCGTCACGGTCTGAACGATCCAGTCGATGGACCAGGCGCCGCTCTCGGAAGGATGGACGAAGCCCAGCGAGACGACGATCAGAATGGTGCACGCGGCGGTCAGGACGCCAGCAAGCGCCTTCCGCCGAGGGGCGGACGCCGCCGAAACGGCGCCCTGTTGCTTTGCATCGTCGAACTGAATGAACGAGGAATCTGGTTGCTTGGGGTCAGCGTCCTTGGATTTATTGGACACAGCCCTCACCTACCGACGTTTGGTGAACACGAACACGCCGACGATGGCGAGTCCGATGACGCCGGCGGCAACGCCAACAATGGCGAGCGGATTGGTGCCAGTCTCCTGCTCGGAAGCACTAGAGGACTTCTTAGCAGTGATCGTAGAAGCAGCACCCGTATCGGACTTGGAATCGGACTTCTTGTCGGACTTCTTGTCGGACTTGCTGTCCTTCTTGTCAGACTTCTTGTCAGACTTCTTCTCGGACTTATCGGAGTCCTTCTTGTCGGACTTGTTGTCCTTGGTCTCGGTCTTGGTCGACACCGTCGTCTTGGTCGTCGGCTTATAACCCGGGGCGACAGCGCCGCCCTTCGAGCCGGAGCCGGAACCCGTGCCAGTGCCAGCGCCAGTGCCGGAACCAGTACCGATACCAGAACCGCCGCCGCCATTCGAACCAGCGCCGCCATTGCCGCCAGGGTTAACGGCATTCTTGGTCCACTTGGCATACAGCGTCAGATCGGCCGTTACCGGCGTACTGAAGTCATACGCCTGCATGCAAGCCTCATCGGTATACCAACCGCCGAAATCGTAGCCATCGCGCGTCGGATCGGCCGGTTTGACCAGCTTGCCATCGGCCGTAGCAACAAACTTAGTGTCGCAAGCAGACCCGCCGTTGGAATTAAAGGCAACCGTCCAAGACTCAACGGCCCCCAGCTTGAACAGCGTGCCCGAGTCATTGATGTAGTACAGGTTGCCAGATGCATCGGCAATGACCGGAGAGTCACAGTACTGGTAATGGCCAGCCGCATCATAAATCTGCGTCGCCTCTGTATCGCCGAGCGTATAGCGATACACGCCACCACCAGCAGAGTAGTTGACGTAATCCTTGCTATCCGCGCTGTTAACGGTGAAGTACACATAGGTCTTGCCGCCCTGAACACTCACCAGCGGAGTAGCAGCAATACCGTTGAGGCCAGCCGGCAGCGCCTTGCCGTCGGCAGTAGCGACCATCGTGGCCTTACCCGTCTTCAGGTTATAGAGAACCAGAGCAGAGCCAGTAGCCGTCTGTCCGCCGACAATCAGATTGTCACCAGACACCGCAGGGGCGCTCAGATTATTCGTAAGGCCCAGATCAACCGTCTTCTGTTCACTCAGCACGCCCTTCGCCGAAAGCGAAATCACATGGAGCTTTCCGTCGTGCGTCATCTGATAGAAGGTCGAACCATTGGACGGATCGGCAATGCAATCGGCATTTGCGACAGCGCCGAGCTTCATGGTCGAAACGACATCGCCCGTCGTCTTATCAATGCACTTAAGCGTACCCGCGCTCGTAGGAACGATGGCATACTTATCCGTCAAAGCCGCACCAGTCCAGTAATAGCCCTCGGCAGGGTCGATGTTCTGCCAAGAAACTTCGCCCGTGGCAATCTTAATGCGCGCAAAGGAGCCGTTGCCGTAGGTCGCGTTGTAATTCTCGTCATACGAAATATCGACCGAGCCTACATAGACGTACTCGCCGTCCGAAACGACGGTGCAGGAGCTCTGCGTCAAGTCCGTCAAACCAGGCGTCAGCCACTTGCAGATCAGCTTGTCTGCAGTAATCGCCTGGACCGCACCGCCGTTGAGCGGAACGATGATAAGGCCGTTGGTATAGATCGGACGGGAGGTATAGCTCACCTTGGAGGCAAGCGGCGCAGAGGCAACCTTTTTGCCCGTGGACGAATCGATCTTAATGAGCTCGTTCTCGGTCGCGATGTACACAAAGCCGTTGGCGATGACAGGTTCGCTGCAGTTGGCATACTGCTGACCAGACTCGGCCTTCCAATCGAAGGCCCACTTAAGACCGGCGGCCTGCGCAGGCGTCTTGGCATCCGTTACGGTCGAACCGTTGCCACTGTTGCCGTAGCCGGCCCACTCGGCATCCCAATCAGGAGTCGTCGCGCTCGGATCCACGACAATCTTGTCGGGATCGGGCATGGGCGAATTATCGGTGGTATAGGCAAGCGTGACCTTATCGCCGCTCTTGAGCGTAATCTGATTGGCGCAGAGTAAGGAGGGCTCTCCGTTGATATACAGATGCCAATATTTATTGGTCGCAGCATCCCAACCATACGGCTTGTGATCGAACGGCGAAGTAATGGAATTCAGGAACCAGTACTCACCGCTCTGGGAGCCGTTGTACGCAACGCCCTTGGCCTTCAGAACTGCCTCAATAAGGTTCTGGGCCGTGGAGCCTTCGGGCAGAGAAACATTGCTTGCCGTGCCCCAACGCGTATTGTTCCCGTTGACATCGGGACCGATAACATCGGCGGATCCAAGCACCTGACCGGGGAGGGCATCGGCGTCAGCACCATACATAAAGGTGACGGCGTCACCCTCCTGGAGCTTGTAGGCACCGGCGCCAACGTCGGCGAACTTGCCATTTACGTAGAAGCGCCAATAGCTCTTGGTCGCAGCATCCCAGCCATAGGACTTACCATCAAACGGCGAAGTAATGCCGTTGAGGAACCAGCCCCAAGACGATTCGCCAGCATCGAGAGTAAGGCCGGTCTGCTCAAGGAGATCCTTGGCAGTAGAGCCTGCCTTGAGACTCGTCTGGCCCGTCGAAGCCCAAATCTGCTGCTTGCCGTCCTTGTCCTTACCAAGCACCTGAACGGAAGCATGAACGGAATCAGAGGGCAGCTGGTCGCCCCAGCCACCGTAGAACCACGTGACGGTATCGCCAACATGGATGGTGACATTGTCCGCCGTATAGTCACTCGACTTGCCGTTGATGAACAGCTGCCAATAGGTCGAATAATCTTGGGGCGTACCCAGTTCAACACCGTTGTACTTAAGGCTCAGAATGAAGGAGCCCGCAGCAACGGCGTCGATGCCATTCGCCTCAAGCGCGACCTTCGTAAGGTCAAGTGCGCTCGAGCCGGACGTCACCACATACTGCGCGTTATCGACCCAGGTCTGAGTCTTGCCCTGGGCATCGCGACCAATGACGGTCACATTTGCGGCAACCTGGTCCTTAACGACAGGGGACGAGCTACCAGCCGTATAGGCAAACTCAATCTTCTGCCCCTGGGTGAGCTTGACGCTGCTCGCGCCAACCGAGGAAGACGCGCCGTCGACGAACAGCTGCCAGTAGGCATAGGTCGTCGGATCGTAGGCAAGCGTGCGGCCATCGCTCGGGGATGTGATGCTTTCGAGGTAGAAACCGTATGCCGTGTTCGGATCGTACTTCGCCTTGAAGCCCGTCTTCTCCTGCAGCTTAATGAAGGCATCCGCAGCCGTCGCGCCCTCGTCGAGCTTGAGCTGCGTAGGCGCCACCCAGGTCTGAGCCTTGCCGTCGGCATCGGTGCCGATAATCGAGAACGAGACCTCGACCTGCTTCTTGGCGACATCGCCGGTTTCTGTCGGGTTCTCTGTCTGAACGGCAGGCGCGGCGGCAGATCCCGCTTGGCCAGCGGATGCCGTCGAAGACTGCTCGCTCGTGGCAGGGCTCTCCCCCGTCGCCGAGCCTTCGTCGCCAGTTGCTGCCTCTGTTATGGCTGCACTAGCTGCAGGTGCGCCCTCGGAATCCGAAACCTCGGCGCCGCTCTGCTCAGCGGTACCGCCCGCAAGCGCTGCGTCCTCGCCCGGCGTCGCAGTCTGAGCCACAGCCTCGGCAATGCCCTCGGCGCCCTCGGCCCACAGCTGAGCCGGTGTGGTGCCAAAGGCCATCGCGAAGGCCAGGAATGCCACCAGGCCGCGCTTGGCTACACCGCGCGCAATCGCGCCACGGCGATGCGAGACGCGCTGGCGCTCGTCCACAAACATATCCATTTGTCTCCTACTGTCTGTACTTGGAGCGTTGCCTTGAGACTGCCCCACGTCATCGCGCATGTTGCGCTCGAGTTCCCCCATCGGGGTCCCCCTTCCCTCCAGAGCCCTATGCACACCGGCGGCAAAAGCCGCAGCCGCATGCAAGACGGGAGGCGATCCGACTTAACCTTAACGACTCGGGCACGTCGTCCGATCTGCGACGCGAGCATCCCGAGCCAAGAGGAATTACGGTTACTGGTACAGCTGGGGACTTGCACCCCGATTCTCCCAAATGCGCAGGATAACCGCGCATTCGTGCGTCTCCGCACCACCATCTAGGCCATCGATTATTATCGTTAAAATGGTATCACGCAAAAGGGCCTCGCACGCAGGCGAAGCCCAAGGTAAAAGCTATTGTTTGCGATAGGAAAATGCGGTGACGGCCGCAGCCTCTAGTGCTTGCCGCCGTGACTGTTGAGCCAGATATTGCGGCCCAGCATAAGCGCCAGCACCAGCGCGCTCACGTAGCCAAAGAAGCCGATGACCGGAATGCCGAGGACAACCGGCTCGATGCGCGCGTAGTACACCACCGACGAACCGATAAACAGGCCGGCGATAACGATAGCCATCGACATGCGGTCGATAATCCCACCTAGCTGTCGCAGCGCCTTATCGCTGCTCATGATCTGCGTGTTCACCTTAAGCTGGCCGCGTGTGAGCATGCGCGAAGCCAAGCCCAGATACTCGGCCGCCTCGAGCGAGCCCTTCGCCGCGCGATAACTACTCGCTGCAAAGTCGCGGCTCATCTCGCGCATGCGGGCGTAGGTGCTCTTCTCGTTTTTGATGTGCGTCTGGATGATCTGGATCATGTTGACGTTAGGCATGTACTCGGTCAACAGGCCCTCGAGCGTCACCATGCCGCGGGCGAACATTGTCACCACGCTCGGCAGCTCAACGTCATTTTTGCGCGCGAGGTTTAACAGCGAAGTCAAAAACTCACCGATATCCAGGTCCTTAAGGTCAAGGCCCGCAAAGTCAGCCACGATAAAGTCCAAATCGGACAAAAAGGCCGAATGGTCAAGCTCGGCCGAATCGCCGCGCGTCACGGCAAAGCGCATGAGCGAATCCTTGAGCTTTGGCACGTCGCCCTCGGCCACGGCAAAGATCATATCCTTGACGATGCCACGGTCGTGGCTCGACATGCGTCCGACCATGCCCAAGTCGATAAAGTAGACAATTCCGTCTTTGAGGATGATGTTTCCCGCATGCGGGTCGGCATGGAAAAAGCCGTCATCGAGCACCTGCGTCGAGTAGTCCTCGACAATCGCCGAGCCGATCTTTTCCAGGTCATAGCCCTCGGCCACCAAGCGTTCAGGATCGGCGATCGAAATGCCGTCGACGTAGTCCATGACCACCACGTGCTCGGTGCACAGGTCCAGATAGGATTTAGGGCACGTCACGCCATGAACGCTCTTATGGAACTCGTAGAAGTCGTTGAGGTTTTTGGCCTCGGCCAAAAAGTTGGTCTCCTCGCGAAACGAGGTCCACAACTCCTCGACTACGCCGTGCAGGTCAACGAATTGATCGGTGTTGACGAACTTGGAAACGATACGCACCACCGAGCGGATGATATCGATGTCCTGCGCCATAACCTGCTGCGCACCGGGGCGCTGCACCTTGACGGCCACGTCCTCGCCCGTCACCAGACGAGCGCGGTGCACCTGCGCGAGCGATGCGCTACCAAGCGGATTGGGGTCGATCGCATCGAACATCTCCCCCAGGCGCAGGCCGTATTCCTCTTCCAAGCAGCGGAGCACTACCTCGTACGGCACCGGCTCCACGTCGGAACGCAGACGGCGCAGCTCATCGCAAAAGCGCTGCGGCAGAATCTCGGACCGGTTGGCCAGAATCTGCCCCATCTTGACGAACATGGGGCCGAGCTCCTCGAGCAGGCGGCGCAAGCGAACCGGCGTGAGGTTATCCCACACACGGTACTTTTTGACCAAGCGAACAATCTGCCCAATGCGTTCGCGACGACCCGCCGGTGTGAGCTGATATTCCTCGTCCGGCGCCATCGCGTCGGGCTCCTCGGGGACCATATCGACAGCGCGCGGCTTTTTGCGAGCGCCCGAGACGGCGGCATCGACCTCATCGACAACCGCCGCCTCGTCACCCAGGGGATCTAGTTTGTTGTAATCGGTGGTGGAATCTGCCATCTGCGCTGCTACTCGGCCTCTTCGGTATCCTTCGCATCGTCGGGCTCAACGGACTCGACGGGCACCGAGGTCACGTTGTCCTCGACCGAATCGACGATGTCGCGCACGTGGGCCAGGAAGGCCGTGCGCTCGGACGCGGTCATAACGCGGACGCGAGCAAGGATGAGCTCATCGAGCACGCGCTGGGCCGCGGTCTCGCCCTGCATGCCCAGACGCTCGGTCAGATCGGAGATGGTACCGCCGGCCTGCTCGAACATGTCGGACACACTGCGGGCGATATCGGGAGCGCCGGCGTCCTTGCGAACCTGCTCGCCCTTGGTATTAAGGTCGTCGAGAACCTTCTTGCCGCCTTCGACAGCAACGGCGGCAGCGCCAAAGCCCACGTTAATGGCGCCGTTAACAAGCTGATCGAGTTTCATAACCATGGTTGTCTCCAATCACAAACAACTGCATTGGCGTTCTTGTACCCAAGATTGAGCGAAAGCGACAAAGCGTTTTAGCGCTATTCAATCGACGGGAAATCCCTACCTCACGTTGTCGTTCATCGCGAAAGAGTTCTTCATGGCGCAGCTCGTGGTGTAGAGCACCTTGCCCAGTAGAGCATCGGTCTCCACGCGAACACGCTCGGCAAAGGCCTCATTGGCGCGTGCAAGCTCGGCAGGTACCTCGGCCTCGGGCAGAGCGGCTACGGCAGCATCGACGTCATGGATCTGCTTGTGGCCCATGCCACCGACCTTCTCCTGGTAGTCCTCCACAGCGCGGCCGCACTCATGGAAACGGACGTCAGCCAGGGCGCCGATCAGGCGGTTGGCCCAGTAGAAGTTTTCGGACGTCACGCGAGCCTGCGTGTCGGCATAGTACTCGGGCATGGTCTCGACGTTGGCGTACAGCGGAACCAGCGCGTTAAACGAGTTGGAGCCAAACGCCATCCACTGCACGGCGCGATAGGCCGGCTGCGCATAGGGACGCAGCTGCAACACGGCGAGCTGGCTGTTGCGGTTGATGCCGATGGGGCGATATGCGCCACGCGTAGCGGGCGTGCCCTTGCTACCGTAGCAATCGTACTCCGTGCCCTGGTAGTGGCTCGAGAGTACGTACTTGATGTCCTCGATGGTCACCTTGCGCTCGGGCACGCGGCTCCAGGGGATATCGTCGCTCTCGGGCGTGTAGTCGGCCTCGGGACCATCCCACACATCGCTGGGGTTAAGGCAGCGCTGCATGTACCACGCGCGCGGGGTGTTGTAGACGTGGTCGCTGTCGCTGTGCGAGCCAAAGGCCTCGCGCGGGTTAAAGACCACAGCCGGGCCATCGCCCTCGACGCCCAGCGTCAGGTCCAGATGCCACTCGGCCATCCAGGCGCGCAGGTCGGCGGAGCACATGTGGTCGGCCTGGGCGCCCTCGGCGTCATCCAGGTCAAAGCTGTCGATACCCAATTGGTTGGGCATGGTCACATAGGCGTCATCGGGCACACGCTTGGCAATCCAATGATGGCCGCCGATGGTCTCAAGCCACCAGATCTCGTCCACGTCGCTAAAGGCGATGCCGTTGTTCTCGTAGGTGCCGTAGCGCTCGAGCAGGTCGCCCAGGATACGAACGCCGTCGCGAGCGGACTTGGCGTACGGCAGGACCAGGGTCACCATGTCCTCCTCACCCAAGCCACCAGGCTGCGCCGGCACATAGCCGTCCTCACCCTCGTTACCCTTGGCGGGCACGTAGTCCACGAGCGGGTCGGCGCCGCGAACGCGCTCGTTGGTAGTGAGCGTCTCGGTTGCGGACATGCCCACATTGAGCTCGTTGAAACCGGCCTCGGCCCAGATGCCGTGGCCCGGGACAACATCGGGGACGCTCGTGTAGCGCATGGGGTTATTGGGCAGTTCAACGGTCAGGTGGCTCAGGACGCTTGTGTAGACGCGCGGCTGCTCGTCGGGATGCACCACGCGCATACGTTTGGGCTCAAACACCCCGTTGGACGAGTCCTCGTTACGCGCGACCAGGGTCGACCCGTCGTAGCTTGCGTTTTTACCGACCAGAATCGTTGTGCACGGCATGCGCATCCTCCTTGAGCGAAGAAATCAAACGGCAACAGTGTATCGCTTCGGCGCAGAAAGGGCGAAACCACGGCGCTGGCAACCCCTGTGGTCAAAAAATGCCAAATATGAGTACTGTCACTAATTTAGTAACAGCAATTTTGCTACGCATGGGTGTCGAAAGTCTACATTTGTTCAAAAATTAGATGATGTACTTCCCCATAGGTCCAATAAAATAGGCTCTCTATCGATAATAAATATCGTTAGAGAGCCAAATTAACCTAAAATATATGTGACTATCTTGGCAACAGTACTCATATTTGGCATTTTTTGTCCACGGGGTATAGAACTAACCCCTCAAACAGCCCAAACGCCTATTTCGATGCGCGCTCCGCCGCCTCAATCACGTGTTTGGCGAGAATCGCGGTGGTCACAGCCCCCACGCCGCCCGGCACGGGCGTGATGGCGTTAACGACCGGCTCCGCAGCATCAAAATCGATGTCCCCGACCAGCTTGCCAGCAGCCTCGTCCCAGTTAATGCCAACATCAATGATCGTCTGGCCCTCGCGAACGGCATCCGCGCCAATCGTGCTCGCGCGTCCAACGGCCGCAACAACGATATCGGCAGAACGGCACTCGGCAGCAAGATCGCGTGTATGCGTATGGCACGTCGTCACCGTGGCATTGCGAGCCGTAAGTGCGGCGGCAACGGGACGCCCGATCACCAGCGAGCGCCCGACCACAGCAACCTTAGCTCCATCCAGCTCAACGCCGTAATGATCCAGCAAAGCAAGCACGGCTTCGGCTGTGCAGGGGGCAAAACCCTCGCCGCGCCCCGAAAGCGTGGTGAGCAGCGAAGCCGGCGTCATGGAGTCAACGTCCTTGGCGGGATCGAGCGCTGCGGCGGCGGCGTTCTCGTCAAGGCCGGCGGGCAGCGGGCGGAACATCAAACAGCCATGAACAGCCGAATCGGTATTGATGTCCTCGATGGCCGTCAACAGCTCGTCCTGCGAAACATCGGCAGAAAGCAAAACGCGACGAGCCTCAATCCCCACTTTTTCGCAGCGCTTGAGCGCACCGCGCTCGTAGGATAGGTCGTCCTCGCGTTCACCTACACGCACGATAGCCAACGTCGGAACAACGCCCCGCTCGCGCAGGGCTGCGCAGCGAGCAGCAAGTTCCTCAGTCAAAGCGCGAGCAACGGGAGCACCCTTCAGCAGTTCAGCCATGGCTATCCTCTCTTCCTTGCAGCGTCGGAGGCGCGGCGCGCCAGCGCATCGGCGCGCGGCAACCATGTGTCGAGCAACTCATCACACGCCGTCTCGAGCTCCTTAGCACGAGCGCGATCCTTCATAGACGTGGTGTTCGCAAAGAGCGTCAAGCTCGCGCCCTGCATAGCGGCACGGCAGAACACGGCGCCGCACGCCACATCGGACAGCAGTTGACGCGAACCCTTGTCGGCCATGTCCTCGAGCAGCGCCAGCGCACGCCCGCAGGCATCCATAATGCGATACGGCGGCAGAGCGGCCACATGCAGCGCATCCTGAATCGCGGTCGCTCGAGTCGGATCGTCACGCGGAATACCGTACGCCGCGGACACCTGGCCGTACGCACGAACGTCCTCGGCGACCAGACCCACAAGTTCCTGCGCCAACTCATCCGCCTGGGCAAACGCGCGCGTCAGATCGTCTGCGCGATCGGCAAGCGCAGGGTTTGTCGCCCCATAGCGAGCAACCATCCCGCAAAGCGAGGCGCCCAGTGCACCTACAAAGGCGCTCGCGCTACCGCCGCCGGGAACCGGCTCGCGTGCGGCAAGCGCCTCGGCAAACTCTCGACATGTTTTATCCATCATCTCTTGGCTCATACGCACGCACCTTCAAGTCATATACATCGGTCGGGTGGCAACCGCCGACCGACCGCATCAATCACATAATGGTGCTAAGTCTAGCCCATAAGTACATGAGCGTCAGCGCACCTGGCCATCGCGGATTTCTATGACGAACGATAGGCCTCGGCACCGCAAACATGGGACACATGGCCCACCTTTCGAGACTTCCGGACGTCAAAAACTGAGGCATATCTATAAACAAGGAACCTGTTGGGGCAACGCCCACGCACGCGCGCCCCATTAAATCAACGGGCACCTCACCCCGGGGAGGGCCGACAGCATCGGCCCTCCCCTCTTTTGCGACCGCACATATTGCCACTTGTCGGCGCAATTCCAGCCCCCAGAATGGGACACATGGCCCACCCTAGCGAGCCGTCCGCGCGTACAGTAAAGGCAGGTAATCCATGGGCGGTTACAGATCGAGGAGGACACGACCATGAAAAAGAAGGCCTTTGCGATTCTCACCCTCTGCATCAGTCTCTTTGCCGCGGTTGCCCTGGTGGGTTGTGGCGGAAACGGCGACGCTACCGGCAGTGGCGGTGACGGCGGCGCGGAAAAGCCAGCCGTGGATATGAGGACCGACTTCATTTGGTTTAAGGTCGAAGTCCCCGAGGGCGTCGAAATCACGGACGTCGCAGGCGATACCGCCGACAGGACCCAGTTTAAGTTCACCGAGAGCGAGCATGCCAGCGACCGCTTCATCCCCGTCTTCGATCCTGACAAGAACGCCGATGAACTGTTTGACTACGAGGCAAAGTGGAAGGCCAACTCCGGATGGACCGAGAGCGATCCCGTTAAGTACAACGGCAAGACCTGGCGCAGCGCCTACTTTACGCACTCGGGCGGCGTGACGACCGAGTACTTCACTGACGTTGACGGCGGCAGTGTGTACGTACGTATCGACAATGTCGAGGAGCACAAGGACGCCGTCGAGACCATGATGAAGTCTCTGGAGTTTGCCGACGACATCGCCAAGGCCAAGACCGAGGCCATGGACGTCAAGCTCGAGGATATCGAGATCAAGCGCTAAGCGACTGGCGAGCACAACGGGAAACACGGACGCAGTGCAAACAAGCGACGGTATCCCAGCGCTTCGTACCCAGGGAGGGCCGGTAAGCCGACCCTCCCCATTCTTATGCCGGTAGCCGACGAACGCAGGATGCCGGGCTCCAAAACCATCCCAGACGTGATAACAGCACAAATAGACAAGTGCCCCAACACGTCCGCCCGCCGATTTATAGCGCCGCGCAGGCAATTTAAACCGGCGTCTTTAAACATCTGGGCAGTATAGTGACCAAAACAAGTGCATAACCGCACCCTGCGAACGGAGGAGATATGACCGAACACCATGCCATCAGCCGCCGAGCGTTTACGCTGGGCCTAGGGCTTGCGGCGTTGTCACCACTTGCAAGCCTGCCTGAAACCGCAGCGCCGGGCATTCCCCTGCGAACGGCATTTGCAGACAACACACCCGCACCGTCGGACAGCCTCGACAATTTCGTCATTCGCCTTCGCCCCGCGGGCTATTTTCGCACCGCGAGCGTCAACCAAGACGGCAACGTTCGCGGCAACGTCTGCCACCTGTTTAACGACGGCACGTCCAGCAAGCTCATCCTTGAGAACGTAACGACCAAGAATGACGATACAAACTGGTATGCTATCCGCACCTTGCTCAATTTCGAAGAGCATAAAAAGACGGGCTACAGCATTTGGTCGGTCGACGACGACTCGGACAAAGATGGAAAGGTCATCCACGTATGGGGCGGCGAGTATGACAACAAGCCCAGCCGCGCTTTTGCGTTCGAACGTCAATCAAACGGAACCTATATCATTCGAGACCGCACGGTCGAGAAAGAAACCGAGAAAAAAGACATTAAGTACCTGGCAATAGAATCGGACGGCAAAGACCAGGACAACAATAAGATCTGCCATAAGAGTAAGAGCATTCCGTGGGAGCTAGAACTTGTCGGTTACGACATGGGCAAGATCAATACCACAGTTAGAAGTATCGACTGGACCACGTATAGCAGCTACGTCGACGGACCATGCTGGATGAAATACGTCGACGACAACAAGTACCTCGACGAGCTGAGTATCCCGGGCACGCATGATTCGGGCACCTGCAGCGTGGACAACGACACCGAGCCCCAATCCTCACAAGCAAAGTGCCAGCAGGATTACATCCCGACGCAGTTGCTCGAAGGCATTCGCTATTTTGATATCCGACTCGGAAGGAACGACGAGAACGGCGACCCCGGTATCGACCATGGAAGATGCTACCTGCTCAAAAAAGACGGGGACTTTATGCATCTCTCCGATGTCATCGGTTACTTCAAAACATTTTTGAACGAAAACCCGTCAGAAGCACTCATCATGCTTGCGTCACGAGGCAACGACGAGGCTACCGACGAAAGCGTTACGACGGCTTTCGCCAAGGTTATGCACGATAATCCCGATCTGTTCTACACGTCGAGCCGAATCCCCACACTGAACGAGGTGCGCGGAAAGATCGTCCTGCTGCGTCGATTTGTACTCGCCGGCAACAGCGTAAGCAGCCACACGTGGGGCCTCGATCTCACCCAATGGGACGACAAAATCAAGGCGCATTCCGGGCAGTCGATGTGCCTCGTCCAAGACGCGCGAGGCTTTGAGACTACGGGCAATGCGGGCGACAAAGAGCCCTATTGCACCAAGGTATACGCCCAGGACCATTTTGAATGCACCGGAACCGACAAGATTAGCTGGGTCGATATGGCGCTGCGAGAGACGACCAATCTCACGCGCAACAAGGTGGACGTCGAGGACAATGATGGCGCCAAGGTGCAAGTCCTGGAACGCTGCTGGTCTATCAACTACACCAGTTGCACGAATTACAAACAAGGAAGCAATCCTTTTACCGCGGCGCGAGTGGTCAACGAGCATCTGTACAAGAGCCAGTACATCAATCCCAGCGGCAGCGATAAAACAAAGTCAGATTGCCTCAAGCACGTTGGCATTATCGCGTCCGACTTTGTCGATTCGGCACTGGCCCGGAGCATCTACCAACGCAATTACGACGCGAAGCACAAGCCAACAGTTTCATGCTGCCTCCCGGACCGCATGCACATGACGTATGGAGACTCGCTGAGCGATGCCTCGCTCCAAGATGGCAAGACCGTTGGCGAGGGCCATTTCCGCCTTGTCGACAGCAGCAACGTACTCAACGTGGCCGCTTCTGGCAGCGCGTTTGCCATCGAATACGTGGATGTCGACGCCCTGGGCAACGAGACCGTTACGGGGCTGCAGGGCTCTGTGCCCATCGATATCGATCGACGCGCGCTGACGCCCCATTTTGAGGGACTCGAAGGCCTTAAGGCCGGCGAAGACGTGCGCGCCAAGATTGCGGCATCACTCGAGGGCAAGCTCGAAACCGATGCCTGCACGGCCCAGCTCGAGTTTGTGCACGACGCGAACGGCGCTCCGGGCACGGCAATGGCCGAGGGCGAAACATTTGCCGCAGGGACGTACTGGGTGCGCGCGAAAGACCTTTTGGGCGACGCGGCACAGAACTACATGCTCGCCAGCGATGGAGCCGTAAGCTTTACCGTAGCGGCCTCGGGCAGTGCAGGCGGCACCGGCAGCGGCACGGGTTCCAACGCAGACGGCGCCGACAAGAACGGCGGCGGCAACAAGAGCAAGGACTCGGGCGGAAAACTCGCCGACACGGGCGACGGCTCTGGTATCGCCGCCGGGCTCGCCGCTGCCGCCGTGGCGACAACGGTCGCTGGCGCGGCAAAGCTTGCCAGTGACCGCGAAGACAGCGAAGGCGCTAGCGAATAGGCAAGCCGGCCTTTTAAACACATCGACTCAATCGGGAGCGTAGGACACCGTTCTGTGCCCCCGATTTTTACCTTGGCCCGAACGCCGCCATAGGCTACATCACTATGTTCAGCACGTTGACGAATTCCTGAGCCTGGGAGCGGCTGCTCAGGCTAAAGACACAGGCAGTCAACAGCCTGTTGCGCAGAAAAACGTCGCGGCCCTTGATCCTGCTGACCCCCGTGATGTCCTTAAGGTAGACAATCTCGGTGTGCTTGCCGCCGAAAGTGCCCTTCTTGAGTACCTCAATGCGGTTAGGGTAGATCTTGACGTCTTTAAACCTGCCCGAACCCTTACCCTGGAATAGCAAAGTGTTGTTGTCCATACACATCGCTCCCCATGGTTAGAGTTAAAACTGCCTCTATGGTCACATTTTAGTCACTTCGGGAATCCTGCACGAAGGCGCTAGGCGACATTGAAATTCGAGTCCGCGCGAGGCTTTAAGATAGGCACGATCAGCCGCATCGATGCGACTGGCAATGCTTCTAGGAGTACGCCTCGTATTATTCGCCATTAGAGGAGGTCTTACCTGGTTTACGCATGGGAATTCGAGTTCTTTGATTCGGACGGCATTGAACTTCCCGCGCCAGACTTCGGACATGAGCCGCGACACGGCGGCAAGATTATCGCCGTAGCCGTCAGCCGCGAACTCGCCGACATCCCCGCCGTCACCGCAGCGAATGCCGCGCGTATACTCGGTGTTAGCTCAGCGCGGGTATCGCAACTGATAAATGCAGGGCTGTTGGATTCATGGAAGGATGGCACCAAGTGAATGGTGTCCAAAGCTTCCATCGAGGCACGACTCGCCGACGCACCAAAGGCAGGGCGCCCAAAAGAGGTCCCTATTGCTGTATAAGGCGAGGCTACTGCGCACTTTTATTCCACACGATGTTTTCAGCCTGGTATAAACAAGTTCAATACCAGAATGCAAATCCAACCATCGTGTCTAATTACGAAAGAATTTTCGCCTTTTCTGCAGCAAACTCTTCCTCGGTAAGTACTCCACTTTCACGCAGCGCTGCAAGCCTCTCGAGCCTTGCAGCTACATCACCACTATCCACCAGCGTCTCAATAGTCTGTGAGACCTGCGGATACTGCTCGAGCTCCTTCGATAGGGCATCGACTATCTCGGCAATATTCTTTGCATTTTTGCCCCCGTTTAATACGTTTGCCCTGACCTTAGATGACGAGATGACAGTAACGCCAGATCCGCCTTCAACTGGAACAACCGAAATACTGATATTTTCACCCCAGGACCAAAGGCTCATACCAATCTCGGCTGCAACTGTTCTTGTTGTGGGCGATGCGCTATCAACTTTTACTTTAGGTAGCTTTTCCATAGCTGCCTTCAAGGCATTAAACGTGTCGTCAGGAGAATACGGTACCTGAATCTGAAGCTGCTGATCCGCAAAACCCATAATCCGGCCTCCGCTTCTACAAGATTAAGGCTATCGGCAATGTTAGCACGTTCCCAGCACTTTTAAATTCATCTAATGACCTTGTGATGCAGCCCGACACCCCGGCGCTACTCCCCTACTTCCCAAAGATCGCAGCGAACAAGCCCTTGCGTTTGGGCTTCTCCTCTCGGTAGGAACCCTCGGCTGCGGCTGCCACCTGACGCGGCTGCTCGCCGTCTCCACGGCGCACAATCTGGTAGAGGAACGGCAATTTAACGTATTTGACCTCGACGGGCGTGGCGTGCACGGTGCTTTCACTGGACAGATGCAGGCTCGGATTGAGCGGCGCCACGATATGCGTTTCGCGCTTGTCGCTAAACACCACCGCGGCCGCGCGGCCCGTCTGGCCGTTTACGGCGATACGCACCTGCTCGCCGTCGCGGCTATCCGTTGCCGGACGGTCGACAAAGTACACCGGCACCATAACTAGGCCGTCCTTGTGCTTGCGGGCCTTGCGCGCCCAGGTGCGGATGCTCTTTTTATTGAGCCCCAGTACAGCCTCGGCGTCGTTGCCCGCAACGTCGAGCGCCAGCTTATCAATGACCACCTGGTCCTTGGTAGACGCATCGACGGAGACGACGCGAAAGTCGCCTTCCTGCATGGCGGGATCGAACGGACCGACCTTGGCAAAGTCCCACGGCTCCAAAATGCCCAGGAGGCGAACGTCCAGGTAGTTTGCCCTGGGATACGCCCAGTCGAGCACCTCGTAGTACACCAGGGTCTCCTTGCTCAGGCCCTTGCCCGGGAAGGACGCCATCATGCGCAGGTCCGCCAGCGCCATGGGGAAATAGAAGAGCATCATGTCGTTTTGGATCGCATCTTCCACGTCGTGCCCGGCAAAGGCGTCGGGGTACTGGCGCACCAGCTGCAGTGCGTTGGCACGTGCCTGCTGCGGCGAGATTTCGCAGGGAATGCCCTGCTCCGGCACATACTCTGCACCCACGCCCATGGTCAGACGCTTGCTGAAGGTACCGGGCTTGAGCAGGTCGGCAATGCCGATCTTGTTGCCGCAGGACGGGCACTCAAACACACGCTGCGTTGATTCGCCCTCAAAGGACGCTCCGCAGAAGGGGCAAGGAATGCTCACATGCGTGGCCTCTTGGAACTCCTGCGCCGTGCCGCGATCCTCCCACAGCAGATGTTCCAGGACCGACTGATTGCGCCAGTGCGAATTGAAGAAATACCAGTCCGGGTCCTCCGGGCGCTCGAGTTGCGACACATGCGTGAGCTTGAGCAGTCCATCCACCACCGTCAACGGCGTATGGCGAATGCCCAAAGCGCTCTTGGGCTCTCCGGCGTCCGCCTGCCACGGAATGACCGCACCGCAATAAGCGCACTCAAAGCTGCGCTTAGCTTGGTGTGAGTACATAGGGCCGCCGCAGTTTTGACATTTAATGGCAAACATCTCGTCCATGGAAACGTCCTCCTTTGCACAGGGGCTGTCGGCATTAAGTATGTCGATCAAACAGGCACATGCCCATACCCATGTGGCCCAAAATGGACCACCCAGGCAGACGAGAAGGCTCGCTCGTTAGCACCGGCAGACTATTGCTGCATTTTCTGAGCATCGGTGCACGGCGCCCCCGCGCGAGCTACACTATCCCCTTAAACATGATTGTGAGGACGACCGCTATGCTATTTGTAAATCGGCTGGTACATACGCTTGTTCCCGGCAGCAAGGACGAGCCGGTCGATGCATCTTGCCGCACCAACGCGGGTTTTGCCGCAAGCCTCATCTGCATTGGCCTCAACATCACCCTGTGCCTGGCCAAGGGCATCGCGGGTCTGCTCGCCGGCTCCGTCTCCCTCATCGCCGACGCTTTCAACAACCTCTCCGATGCCTCGAGCAACATCGTGAGTCTGCTCGGGTTCCGCCTTGCCAGCCGCCCGGCAGACGAAGGCCACCCCTATGGCCACGGCCGCTATGAGTACCTAGCCGGCCTGTTCGTCGCCGTCCTGGTTTGCGCCGTCGGCATCAACCTGATCCTCGAGTCGATAACCAAGATCATCAAGCCCTCGTCCACCGCATATTCGGTGCTCTCCTTAGCCGCCCTCGTCTTGTCCATGCTCGTTAAGCTCTGGATGGCAGCGTTCAACCGCACGCTGGGCGATTGCATCGACTCGGAAACGCTAATTGCCACGGCGCAGGACTCCAAAAACGACGTCATCACCTCGGGCTCGGTCTTGGTGGCGGCGCTTATTTCGCAGACGACCGGCTTTGACCTCGATGGCTGGGCAGGTCTGGGTGTGGGCATCTTCATCTGCATCAGCGGCATGGGCCTGGTGCGCGACGCCATCAGCCCGCTGCTGGGACAAGCACCCGACCCAAAGCTCGTCCAGGAAATCCGCGACAGGATTATGGCCTATCCGCAAGTCCTGGGCACACACGACCTGATGGTGCACGACTACGGCCCCGGTCGCCAGTTTGCCAGCGCACACGTGGAAATGCCCGGCGAGGGCGATGCATTTGAGCACCACGAGATTCTGGACACCATCGAGCACGACATCAAGCGCCAGATGGGCATCGACATCACGCTGCACTGCGACCCCATCGCCACAACCGACGACGACCTGCGCAGCTGGGTCAAGCGCGGCGTCATGCAGATCGATCCCGCGCTCTCCATCCACGACCTGCACGAGCACGACGGGTTCGTTTCGTTTGACCTGGTGCGTCCCGACGGCTTTGACATATCCGACGAGGAGCTGCTGGAGCTCGTCACGCGCATCGTGCACGAGCGCCGACCCGATGCCTCATGCGTCGTCACGTTTGATTCGGGCTTTAGCTCGCCCGAGCGTCCGGCCGAGCAGTTGTAGCCTGCTTAACAGCTAGTTTCCCTGCGCGCCCGAGATGCCGTTTTGCAGGGCGTTCCAGGCATCCGTCGCCAAGCCGCCCAAGTTCTGCGCGGTATCGCCCAGGTTTTGTGCCGTGTCGCCCAGCTCTTGCGCCTTGTCTCCCAACTCCTGCGCCTTGTTGCTCAAGTCCTCCAGCGTATTGGAACTCGAGCTGTCCACGCCGCCCTGGTCGCCGGACGCGTTGCCCGACGAGCCGTCCTTGTGCGTGAGCTGAATTTCGAGGTTGCCGCTGTCGTTATAGTAGGCAGAAGTAACGACCCAGTTGGCATCGACGACGGGCGTTGAGCCATCATCAGTCAGGACCACGGCATTCGAAAGATCGGCGCCGCGCGACTTGAGAAGCTTCTTGGCGTTGGACCAATACTGCCCCGGGATATCGCTCAGATCGACGGTGCTAGACGAGGCGGACTCGGCTTGCTCGGCAGCGGTATCGGCCGTTGAGCTCCCCCGCTTGTTGAGCATGCCCGACACGATGGCAAACACAACCGACAGCGCAAAGAAAATCGCCAGCACGATGAGGATCTTCCTGATCACGCTCGACGAACGCGACGGCCTCTTCTCCTCGTCTTCGCTATATTGCGGAATCGACTTGGGGTACTCGCGATACGGCTCGCGCGACTCGTAGCGAGGCTGCGCCGTGCGAGGCATATACGTCGTCTGCTGAGGCTGCGGAATGGGATTCTGCGGCAGGTCATCATAGGGATTCGGCGTCGAGGCAGCATAAGAATCCTGCGGCGCGTAATCAAACGGATCCGGAGCTGCGTTGCCATAGGGACCTTGCGAAGATGCAGCGTAAGAATCCTGCGCCGAGTCGCCATAGCCCATAACCCGGGTGGGCTCGGCAGAAGGCTGCGTCGCGGCGGGGTCGGTATAACCGGGGTTGGGAACAACGCGGGTCGAGTCGGCGCTATCGCCAGCCTGCGCGGAAGCGTAGCCGCCCATCACGGTTGTCTTGTCCTGATCCATGCAACGATTCCTTTCCGTCGCGCGTGAGCCTCAAGTTATCCATGCATTCTACCCGCGCAAAAGCCTATGATGGGCAGAGTCCGTCGGTATCTACAAGACATGCGCGGGCCTAAGGATCAAAAAGCCCCGCCGGGCCTTGTGGGCACGGCGGGGCGGACAAGCAGCTATGGACAGCAGACTTAGAACAGGCCGGTGATGTTGCCGTCGTTGTCGACGTCGATGTTCTCGGCCGCGGGCACCTTGGGCAGACCCGGCATGGTCAGAACGCTGCCGGTCAGCGCGACCACAAAGTGGGCACCGGCGGAAACCTTGAGCTCACGCACGGTGATGCGGAAGTTCTCGGGAGCGCCCAGGGCCTTGGCGTTGTCGCTAAAGCTGTACTGCGTCTTGGCGACGCACACCGGCAGGTTGCCAAAGCCGTTCTCGCGCAGCTCGGCGAGCTGGCGCTTGGCGGCCGGCGTAAAGTCAACGCCGTCGGCGCGGTAGACCTTGGTGGCAACGGCCTCGAGGGCATCAGCGACATCAGCGCCGTCCTCATAGGCAAACTTGAGCTCGCTCGGCTGCTCAATCAGACGCATGACCTCATCGGCCAGCTCGAGCGCGCCCTCGCCGCCCTTGGCCCAGACCTCGGAAAGCTTAACGTTGACGCCGAGCTTCTGGCACTCGGACTCGATGAGTGCAAGCTCAGCCTCGGTGTCCGTCGGGAAGCGGTTGATGGCGACCACGCAGGGCAGACCATAAACGTTCTGGATGTTGTCGACATGACGCAGCAAGTTGGGCATGCCAGCCTTGAGTGCCTCGAGGTTCTCCTCGTTGAGGTCGGCCTTGGCGACGCCACCGTTGTACTTAAGCGCACGAGCGGTCGCGACGACCACGACGGCGCTGGGGCGAACGCCCGTCATGCGGCACTTGATGTCGAGAAACTTCTCGGCACCCAGATCGGCACCGAAGCCGGCCTCGGTAATGGCAACATCGCCAAAGCGCATCGCCATACGCGTGGCCATAATAGAGTTGCAGCCGTGGGCAATGTTGGCGAAGGGACCGCCGTGGACAAACGCGGGCGTGCCCTCGAGCGTTTGCACCAGGTTGGGCTTAAGCGCGTCCTTAAGCAACGCGGCCATGGCACCCTGGGCCTTGAGGTCGCGGGCACGGACGGGCTCGCCGGCAAAGCTATAGCCGACGACAATCTCACCCAAGCGTTCCTTGAGGTCGTTGATGCTCGTAGACAGGCACAGGATTGCCATGACCTCGGAGGCAACGGTGATGTCGAAGCCGTCCTCGCGCGGCACACCTTGGGCCTTACCGCCAATGCCATCGATAACATGGCGCAGCTGACGGTCGTTCATATCGACGACGCGCTTCCAAGTGATGCGCTTAACGTCAATACCGAGCTGATTGCCCTGCTGGATGTGGTTATCAAGCATGGCGGCCAGCAGGTTGTTGGCAGCACCGATAGCGTGGAAGTCGCCGGTAAAGTGCAGGTTGATATCCTCCATGGGGATCACCTGAGCCCAGCCGCCACCGGCAGCACCGCCCTTAACGCCAAAGACAGGGCCGAGCGAAGGCTCGCGCAGGGCCACGGCACTCTTGACGCCGCGGCGACGCAGGCCATCGGCCAGACCGATGGTCGTGGTGGTCTTGCCCTCGCCCGCGGGCGTTGGGTTGATAGCGGTCACGAGGACGAGCTTGGCCTGGTGATCAGTCGGCTCGTTGAGCAGTGAATAGTCGACCTTAGCCTTGTCGAAGCCGTACGGAATAAGGTGCTTAACGTCGACGCCGGCGTTCTTGGCCACCTCGGTAATAGGCAGCGGCGTGACAGAACGTGCGATTTCGATGTCAGTAGGCATGGGCGGTCCTTTCGTTACCGAATGAGAAAAAGACCAATTCAGCATAGCACGGGCGCGCAATAGTAAAAACGCCCATAACCGATGAACGGCGATTGTTTACCCGATGCCCAGCGATAGCCCAACAGCCCGCCAAAACAAAGCGCCCTAAACGGTAGGTTCAATCCCCAGGTGCTCAAAGGTGCGAAGGGTTGCCTGACGGCCCTGCGGCGTACGAATCATCAACCCGCACTGCAGCAAATAGGGCTCATAGACATCCTCGAGCGTGCCCGGGTCCTCGCCCACCGCGCTGGCAAGGGTCGTAAGTCCCACGGCACGACCGGAGAACGTCTTGGCGAGCGTCTCCAAAATGCGAATATCCATCCAGTCCAGACCGAGCTCGTCGATCTCGAAGAACTCGAGCGCCTGGCGGCAGATATCGAGCTCGATGGGGCCGTTGCCGCGCACCTGTGCGTAATCGCGCACGCGCTTAAGAAGGCGGTTGGCAAGACGTGGCGTGCCGCGCGAACGCGAGCCGATCTCGAGTGCGCTGGAATGGTCGATCGTCACGCCCAGGATAGTCGCCGAGCGCGTCACAATCTGCGCGAGCTCCTCGACCGTGTAGTAATCCAGGCGATATGAAATGCCAAAGCGGTCGCGCAACGGGCCGGTCAACATGCCTGAGCGGGTCGTTGCCGCTACCAGCGTAAACTTGGGAATATCCAGGCGAATCGAGCGCGCCGCCGGACCCTTGCCAATCACGATATCGAGGGCAAAGTCCTCCATCGCGGGGTACAGGACCTCCTCGACCGAACGGTTGAGGCGGTGGATCTCGTCGATAAACAGCACATCACCCGGCTGCAAGTTAGTAAGGATGGCCGCTAGGTCGCCCGTGCGCGCGATGGCAGGGCCACTCGTGGTCTTGATCTGAGCGCCTAGCTCGTTAGCGATAACGGTGGCCAGCGTGGTCTTGCCCAGGCCCGGAGGACCCGAGAAGATCACGTGGTCGAGCGTCTCGCCACGGCTCTGCGCCGCTTCAATCAACACGCGCAGGCTTTGCTTGATGTGCTCCTGGCCACAGTAATCGTCCAGGCGCTGGGGGCGCAAAGTGCGATCGACATCGAGGTCCTCGGCCGTCAGCTCCGAGCCCACCATGCGCTCGCCGTGCGCCATGGATGCCGCCGGCGAGTTACCGGGCGTCGCCCACAGGTCCTGAGAGTCATCGGCTTCCCACATCACGCATCCATTCCGAGTCGCTTAAGCGCCGCGCCGAGCAGATCCTCGACACGCATATCCTGCCCATCATACCCGCTCAGAGCGACATCGGTCTCCTGCGGGCTAAAGCCCATGGAAAGGAGTGCCGCACGGGCATCGTCGATGGCCGAGGGAGCGGCAGCGGGCACGGGCATCGCAACCTGTCCGGGAATCACGTCGACTGGCACAAAGCCTTTGTCCTTGGCAAAGGTGCTCTTGAGCTCCAGGATCAGACGCTGAGCTGTCTTTTTGCCCACACCGGGCACCTTGGCCATGCCCTTGTCGTCCTCGGCCATCACCAGCGAATACAGCTGCCCCACGGTATAGGTAGAAAGCACGGCGAGCGCCAAGCGCGGACCAACACCCGAGACGGACACGAGCCGGTCGAACATCGTGCGCTCATCCTTTGAGGAAAAACCGAAAAGTGTCATGGCGTCCTCGCGCACCTGCATACGCGTGTAGAGGCGGACCTCGCCGCCGGGCGTCGGCAACGTGGCCGCAGTGCTGCCCGAAATGCCGAGCTCAAAGCCAACGCCCGACACATCGACGACGGCAGAGCTCATCGTGGCCTCGACAAGCGTTCCATGGAGCTGGGAAATCATCAGTATCCGGTTCCTCTCTGTTGATAGAACTCGCCACCGGTGAGGGCGCGGGTGCGGCTGAGGTTTACGTGGCAGATGGCACAGGCCAGGGCATCGGCGGCATGGTCGGGATGCGGGTCGTGGTCGAGCTGCGTGAGCGTGCGTACCATGTAGGCGACCTGCCGCTTGTCCGCGGCGCCGGTGCCCACCACGGCCTGTTTGATCTGCATGGGCGTGTACTCGCCAATCTCGAGCGCGCACTCCGAAAGCGCCACAAGCGCAGCACCTCGGGCATGCGCCGTGGGAATGGCCGAACGAACGTTGGCACCAAAGTAGATGCTCTCGACAGCAGCCGTGTCGGGTCGATAACGCTCAACGACATCCTTGAGGTCGCGGGCGATATGCGACAGGCGCACCGCGAGCGGACTTCCGGCACTGGTCTCGATGCAGCCATAGGCACGGCAGCGAACCTCGCCACGCCGCTCCTCGATAATCCCCCAACCCGTATGAGCCAAACCGGGGTCAATGCCCAAGATAACCAAGCCGACCTCCCCTCGCCACAAGCACAGCGCAAGGCAGGGCCCCGTGCATCATTCACGAACGTCTGTTCTAGAATAACACAACGCTAGCCCTATAAGTCAGCCGAGATCGAATTGTAGGTTGAGTATACGCAAGCGAGCGCCCGCCAGAGCGAGCAAGGTGCCTTGAAAGAGGAGGGCATTGACCTGGCGGTCATGTCCGACGATTGAAAGGCAGATTGCCGCTCTGGCGGGCGCGCAGCGACCTAGTTCTGAGAGAAGAACGGGAATTGTCGGGGATCAACCGGCGGATGCGGCATCGGGCCACCCTGGGGACCACCTTGCGAGCCGCCCTGACCGCCCATCATCTTATCGATGGCGTCCTGAACTTCGCCCTCGAACTTTTTCATTCCCTCGTGCAAACGACGCTGACCGTCCTCAGAGCGCAGCTCCTCCATTTGCTCGGGCGAAATACCCAGTAGCTCGCCCAGCACGCCCATCATCTCGTTTCGCACGCGCTCGCTCGTATCCTCGTCAGCAAAACGGCGCACCTCGGCGCGCGCCAGCGAATCGACCGTCATACGCTCCTTGCCGTTAAGCCCCAGGTCGGACCACGCGAGCATGTACGGCCAGGAGCGCTCGGCAAACGAACGGGACGAGACGATCGGCACCATCGGCAACATGCGGCGGGCGGCCTCACCCTGTCGAACGAGCATCAGCAGCAGCGAGCAGGCCTCAGGCTTGCCAGCGGCCATCGGGATGTCATCGAAAGATCGATTGCGGTCCACGTGTGCCTCGAGCGCGCCATCGACCTCACCCGGCTCAAGCCCGCCGAGCAGCTGTGCCGCGCGGTCGAGCATATCGACCGGACCGTCGAGCGTCGAGAGCGCCTGCGCCAGTACGCGCTCCATACAATCTTCCACCGCGTTGAGCGTCACGAGCTCTTGGGGCACCACGGCAGACGTGCGGTTGCGCACACGCGCCACAAACTCAAGCGTCGACAGGTACACATCGCCAAAGGGCGCAAAGTCGCCCTGGTAGCCGCCGCAAAGCGCCGGCGCCGCCAGCGCGTACTCGGTTTTGGACAGCGGGCTCAGCGCCATCGCACCCAGCTCGAGCGCCGTATCCTCCAGCATGAGGCCCAGCGTGCGCGAGCGCAGGCGCTCGGCATCGCCCGCCGACACGTCGCGATCGAGCACGCGCGCCGCATCCGGTGCATCGCGCTCGACGGTGCGAATGTGCAGACGCTCGGCGATGGCGCGGACGGCGGCACAGCGGGCAGCCTCGGCTTCTTCCTGCGCCGGCGTAAAGATACGGTTGCGCCCCAGCACCAGGCCAATCACATTGCGCGGGCCCAGAGCGTCGACGGCCAGCGCCGCCAGCAAAGACGACGGCAAGTCACCCTCGAGTGCCACCACAGCACGCGACGCACCGTGGGCTCGGGCGTTGTCGCGCACGGCGAGCACCAGCGCCTGCCACAGCCACTCCTCGGAACGGAACTCGGGCAGTTCGTGATCCTCCAGGGCATCGAGCATCACGCCGCGCTGAATCTCCTGAACCAGCAGGCTCTCCTCAAAGCACGGCGCCTGGGCCACCACGCGACCGCAGTCGTCGAGCACAAACGAACCGCCGGTATACACCGACTCGTCATAGGCACCGACCGGCGCCATGCAGGCAAACCACACGCTGCGCTTGGATGCGATCTTGCGGTAGGCGCCGCTGCGAACGGCAGCAATGGCGGCAGTCTCGCGGTCGGTCATGTCAAACGCGTTGAATTGGAAATACGCAATGAGGTCAACACCGGTCGGCAGCATCTCGAGTTCGCGGTCCAAGTCAAAAATCACGGCGATGCGCACGCCGTCCACGTCGAACACCGGCGGCGCCCAACGTGTGTCGTTGTTCTCGCCACGCTGCAGGGCAATGCTCGAACGCGCCGGCACCACATGACCGTCCTTGAGCATCATGTAGTCGAGCAGCGGCTGGCCCTCAAACGAAACCGCCGCGGGCACGATGCAGATCATGTCAAGCTCCTGGATACGCTCGGCGACACCAGTCAAACCGGCAAGCACGTCGTGCTCAAAGTCGGCAGCGCCCACCAGGCCACCGGGCATGGCGCCCATAAAGAGCGGAGCCGGAACGCACAGCACGCGCGCCCCGCGCTCGTGGGCCAGACGAGCCTGGTCCTCGATGCGGCCGCAAATGCCCTCAATATCACCCAGGCGCATATCGATCTGTGCAAGCGCGAGCTTCATGCCCCAGCCCTTTCCGTCGTAAACCATCGAAATCGTAGTAAAAGCGCCGGCCGCATAATGCAGCCGGCGCTTGCATGTGCATATGCTAGCTATGATACCCCGAGCGGGGGCGCGCTCCTAGAATGTCGCGGACCACAGCCCGTGCAGGTTGCAGTAGGCATAGACGGTACCGGTCTTGGAGCCGCCCGCGAAAAACGTCGCGGGTTTCATGCCGGGCTCAAGGTAATGAACCTCTAAGCGGCCCTCGGCCTCAAGCGCAATCCACTCAATGTAGTGTTCGGGCAGGCTGGGGTGCTCGACCGAGCCAACGCGTGCGCGAATCACGTGACCGTCACGCTCGGTCTCGACAACAGGCACGTGCTTCTCGTGCGCCGCGTCCTCAGTGTTTGCAGTCAGTTCCGTGCAACCGGCAGGGGTCGCAACGTCGTCGCCAAGGGCAGCGATGAGCTTGCCGTCAGGGTCCTTAAAGAATTTCGCCATGATGTTCTCCTTTGCTGATGTGCCAATGTTCTTGATGGTTCTTATGCCCAAAGGCAGACAAACCATCCACGGCATTGCAAATGAACACATAACGGGCGGGGACGATGGGACAGCGCGTGCCATCCGCCCTGGCGGCCCCACCCGAGCGGGTTAGCGACCGTCGCCGCCGAGCAGCGCCAGAACATCCTCGCGGGTAAACAGCGCCGACGAGATGCCGTCGCCGCCGAGCACGCTGTTGACCAGGTCGCGCTTGGACTCCTGCATCTGCATAATGCGTTCCTCGATCGTGTCCTTGGCGATGAGCTTGTACACGGTCACGGTATGCTGCTGGCCAATACGATGCGCACGGTCGGTCGCTTGGTCCTGCGCCGCCACGTTCCACCACGGGTCGTAGTGGATGACCACGTCGGCAGCCGTCAGGTTAAGGCCCACGCCGCCCGCCTTGAGCGAAATCAAAAAGACCGGAACCTCGCCCGCTTGGAACTGCGCGACCATCTTGGCGCGGCTCTCCTTAGACGAAGCGCCCGTGAGCTTAAGGAAGGCGATGTCCTCCTTGGCCAGGCGCTTACCGATAATATCGAGCATACCCGTAAACTGGCTGAACAACAGGATGCGATGTCCGCCGTCGAGTGCGCCGTGCACGAGCTCCATGCACGTATCGAGTTTGGCGCTCCCCGCCTTGTAATCCTCGTAGTGTAGACGCGGGTCGCAGCAGATCTGGCGCAGCTTGGTGAGCTCGGCGAGCACCTTGAGCTTGTCTTTCTTAAACTCGGATGACTCGCGGTGCTGCACCTGTTGGGCGATGCGGTCCTGGTTGGCCAGGTAGAGCTTGCGCTGCTCGCCGGTGAGCTGCGCCATGACCGTATCCTCGATCTTCTCGGGCAGGTCGGCCACCACGTCTTCCTTGACACGGCGCAGCACAAACGGCGACACGAGCGCTTGCAGGCGAGCGGCACTGTCACCCTCGGCATGCTCGACCGGGCTTTCGAAGCGCTTTGCAAACGATTCACGCGTACCCAGCAGGCCCGGCATCAAAAAGTCGAAGATGCTCCAGAGCTCGGATAGGCGGTTTTCGATGGGCGTGCCCGTCAGGGCAAAGCGCACGCCGGCAGGCAGGCGCTTTGCGGCGCGCGCCACCTGGGTGAGCGGGTTTTTAATGTACTGGGCCTCATCGAGCACCACACGGGCAAAGTCCTGCTCGACGTACTCGTCGATATCGCGGCGCATGAGGTCATACGATGTTACAACCACATTATGCTCGGCCACGCCGGCGATCTGCACGCGACGCTGCGCCTTGGCGCCCACAATGGCGCACACATCGAGCGACGGGGCAAAGCGCTCCAGCTCGGCGGTCCAGTTGTACACAAGCGACGCGGGACACACCACAAGCGTGGGTTTAGTGTCCCCCGCCTCCACGCGCGCCAGGATATGTGCGATCATCTGGAGCGTTTTGCCCAGGCCCATGTCGTCGGCCAAGATGCCGCCAAGGCTCAGGTGTTCGAGCGAGCCGAGCCACTGGTATCCGTCGACCTGGTAGCCGCGCATCGTTGCCTTGAGCGATGCCGGCACCGTAAAGTCCATCTTGCCGAGCGTGTCCAGACGCTCGACGGTACGGCGGAACGCAGCGTCGCGATCGGCCTCGAGCGCGGGCGTGCGCGCGAGCATGCTATCGACGAACAGGGTGCTCGATGCGGGAAGCGACACGCCGTCGAGCAGGTCGACGGCATCGACACCCAGGTCCTCGGCGAGGCCAAACGCGGCTCGAGCGCCCTCGTCCAGGCGAATGATGTCGCCGGACGTGAGACGCGCAAACGTCTGGTGACGCTTGTAGGAGTCGAGGTAGATGGCAAGGTCCGCGGCCGAAAGCCCGCTCGCGCCCAGCTCGACATCGAGCAGATTGGTCTTGACGGTTGCACGCACCGAAAGTTTGGGCGCAGGGCGGACCGAGACCTGGCGCAGGCGGTCGCTGAGCGTGACCTCACCCAGCTCGGACAGGGCGGACAGGCCCTCGGTCAGCAGGCAGAACAAGCTCTCGTCATCGCGCTCCTCAAACGCCAGACCGCCCTCGTAGAAATCGAAGTACAGGGCCGCCGTGTCCATAACACGAAACTCTGCCACCTCGTCGCGGGGCGGCACGCCGGGGCGTTGCTCTTCGAAGAGACTGCCCGGAGCGCCCAGACTAAAGAGATCTGCCGACCAGTCGCCGTAGGTAACCGTAATTTTGCAGGTCACAAGCCCATCGTCGACGCCGATCGCCATAGCAAAGCTTGGCTCGGGCGCCACGGTATCGAGCGCGGCGGGCGCGGTAAGGTCGGTGTAGTCGCGCAAAATGGGCAGCGCCATACGGCAGAACTCCCCCACCTGGTCGACAGCGATATGGATCGGCGTGCGACAGGGCAGTAAGCGCGATAGGAACGGTGCCGCATGCTGGGCAAACGCTACATCGGCGCGGCGCGCACGGCGGGTGTCGACCAGATAGGCAACGTCGCCCGAAGCAAAGCAGTATGCATCGGCCGGCAGGCGTAGATCGTAGCTGCCACCAGCCGCCGGCGCGATTTTGGCGGCAAGGAGCGGTGGGCGCTTAGACAGCGCCTCGTCCTCCCCTTCCGGAGGCATCTCAACCGCCACGTCATAGGTGCGATGCGTCGTCGTCCCCCGCGACCAGGCGGGCTCAAAAGAGATGGTCTGACCGCGCAACAGGTCCAGCACATATACGATGCTATGCTCGGACAGCGGCAACTGACGCTCGGCGACAAAACCGCTGCGGGCAAAGTCGTACGACGCCGAACGCGAGCTTGTGATGTCATCGAGATAAGCAACTGTCGTCACGACAAGGTTGAGCAGCTTTGTCGACACGTCTTCGAAGGCTTCGGGCGTATGGACAAACGTGAGCTTCTTGCCGTACGAGAAGGTGCCACCGCGCACGTAGGCATCGGCCATGCCGTCGATGTCCTTGACCACGTAGGAGACCGATCCACAGCGAATGCGAAGCTCGAGCGCCCAGCTAAAGCGGTCGGCAAACAGTGGATTGTAGTACGGCACCAGCGAGGGCTCCAACACCGCCTTGGGGGCATCGGGATCCACACTGTCGGCGAGCTTGCGGCGCATGCTCGCCAGCTCATCCATGCGCGCGTCCGAAAGATCGGAGAGCGCTGCCATGAGGCTGGGACTCGTGGGAACGGGCGCCGGAAAGGGAAAGATGGGATTGACGGCCGGCGCTTTGGGCGCGGTGCGCGCAGGCTGTTTCGGCTGCGCCGTAAACGTGCGGACCGGCGTGCGCAAACCTTCGACGGGCTCGGCGCCGCTGGCATCCAAATACGCCAGAGCTGTGGCAATAGCGTGCTTGCACATACCGGGGTAACGATAGGCGGCGGGGCAATCGCAGTCGTAGTCGATCACCTCGCGCTCGTCCATGTCGAGCGCCACGTGCGTCTTGTACAGGTCGCCGCGCGAACCGCGCACCGAGCCCTCAACCGTCACGTTTTTGGAGAAGCGCGAGCCGCTGTCCTCGATCGACAGCACGGCGCCGTTGAGCATGAGCGAACGCCCCTTCATAAAGGTGCCGCTCAACGCCGCCTCTTTGCGAAGCGCCTGCACAAACGTCCCCTGCGCCATCACTTCCTCCAATCTCACCCGGGGTAGCTTAGATAACCGTCACGCGGCCTTGGTTGCCGACGATGGCCTTTGCCTCTGCCAGCAGCGGAATCGAGCGTGCGTTGACCTTGGCCGGTACCTCGGCACGCAGTACGCGCCCGTCCACCTGCTCGATAAAGATCTCCACGCGGTCGCCGCCCGGGTTGGCGGTAAGCACCGTGGCAAGACGCGCCATATTGCCCTGGCTAAAGCGGCTGTTGGGCACCATGACCTCAAACACCTTGGGCTTGTTGTTCTCCTCGTTAAGCTCAAGCGGCACGATCTCCTGCGCGATGATCTGGTCGCCGCGGTCCGAACGCTCGAGCTTGCCCTTAATGCGCACAAACGCATCGGACAGCTGCGCACCGGTCTCGGGATCGACCTCGCCGTACAGGTACCCCTCGGCCTCCTTGTAGGTCTTGGGGAACACCACGACCGTGGCCTCGCCTTCCATGTCCTCGAGCTGCACGATGCCCATGGGGTCGCCGTTTTTGGTCACGCGCTTGGACACGCTCGAGACCATGCCGGCCCACCACAGCGCCTTGCCCTCGGGAATCTCCTGGTTGATGGTACCGCCCGTAGGATTCTGAACTTCGTAGCCAGTGTCGATCTGCGAGAACGAGAAGTCGCGTGCCTTGGCTAGTGCATACTCAAACGGGCGCAGCGGGTGGTCCGAGACATAGATGCCCAGAACCTCCTTCTCCTGGCTCAGCTTAAGGTGGCGGTCCCACTCCTGGCCGTCCGGATCGGGCACGCTCACCTCAAAGCCCGAGCCCTCAACGTCGCCAAACATGTCGAAGAACGACGTCTGGCCGCTCGCGCGGTCCTTCTGGCGCTTTACCGCGGCATCGATGATGTTCTCAGGGTTGTTCTTATCCACAAAGTGCATCATCTGGCGACGCGGATACCCCGTGGAGTCGAAGGCGCCTGCCTTGATGAGCGATTCGATCACACGGCGGTTGGCCTGGCTCGAGTCCACGCGCTCGACAAAGTCGTGCAGCGTCTTAAACGGACCGCCCGCCTCGCGCTCGGCGATAATCGCCTGCGCCACGCCGGTGCCCACGCCGCGGATGCCAGCCAAACCAAAGCGCACGCCTTCCTTGGTAGCCGTGAACTCGGTACCGGACTCGTTGACATCTGGCGAAAGCACGGGGATGCCGTCGTGACGGCACGCCGAGACGTAATGCACGATCTTGTCGGTCTTGCCCGTATAGGACGTCAGAACGGCCGCCATGTACTCGTGCGGATAATGCGCCTTGAGCCACGCCGTCTGCATAACCAGGATGGCGTAGCCGGCGGAGTGCGACTTGTTAAAGGCGTAGGACGCGAACTCGAGAACATCGTCCCAAATCTTCTGGGCGACCTCGCGCGTGTAGTTGTTCTTGATGGCGCCGTTCATCCAGTGGTCGTAGGTGGTCTCGTCCGAGCCATCCTCCCAGTGGAGCACCGTTGACGTGAGCAGTTTGATCTTCTTTTTAGCCACGGGCTTACGGATACGCGAGTCCGATTCGCCCTTGGAGAAGCCGCACATCTCGACGGAGATGAGCATAACCTGCTCCTGGTAGACCATGGTGCCGTAGGTTTCGCCCAGGATGTCGTCCAGGCGGTCGTCGTAGGAGACCGCCGGCTCCTTACCATTCATACGGTTGATGTAGGACGAGACCATGCCGGCGCCCAACGGGCCCGGGCGGTACAGGGCGATCAATGCTACGACGTGTTTGTACTCGGTGGGCTTCATGTTCTTGATCGTGGCCGTCATGCCGGCGGACTCGACCTGGAAGACGCCGGCGGTGTGGCCGGAGCCCATGAGCTTAAAGATCTCGGGATCGTCAAAGGGGATCTCTTCCTCTTTGATGTCGATGCCGAAGTTCTTTTTGATGTTGGCCTTGGCCTTGGAGATAACCGTCAGCGTGCGCAGGCCCAGGAAGTCCATCTTGAGCAGGCCCATGTCGGCAACGGTATGGCCCTCGTACTGGGTAATCTCGACGCCGCCCTTGGTATCGAGCTTGGTGGGCACGTGCTCGTTGACGGGGTCACGGCAGATCAAAACGGCGCACGCGTGCACGCCCTCGCCACGAGTGAGGCCCTCGATCGAGAGCGCCGTGTCGATGATGCGGCGAGCGTCGTCGTCCTTTTTATAGGCCTCGGCAAAATCGGGGTTAAACAGATCCTCTTTGCCGGGTTGCTTTTCGAGCACCTGCTTGAGCTTGACCTTGGGGTCGCTCGAGACCATCTTGGACAGGCGCTGGCCCATGTAGACCGGATAGTCCAGCACGCGCGCGGCGTCGTTGATGGCCTGCTTGGCCTTAATGGTCGAGTAGGTGATGACGTGGGTGACCTTCTCGGGGCCGTAGAGCTGGCGAACGTGCTCCACGACCTCGAGGCGCCGCTCATCGTCGAAGTCCATATCGATATCGGGCATCTCGGTACGCTGCGGGGACAGGAACCTCTCGAACATCAGGCCGTTCTCGAGCGGGTCGAACGCGGTGATGTTCATGGCGTAGGCGACGATAGCGCCGGCGGCCGAGCCACGGCCGGGGCCGACGCCGATGCCGTTGTCCTTGGCCCATTGCACGTACTCGGCAACGATCAAAAAGTAGGCGGCAAAGCCCTTGTCGCAGATGACCTTGTATTCGTACTCAAAGCGTTCTTTGATGTTGACGCCACCGATCTCGCGTGTGGCCCAGTCGTCACCATAGTGCTGGCGCAGACCTTTCTCGCACTCGCGGCGGAACTGGCTCTCATGCGTCTCGCCGGGATCGAGCAACGGGAAGCGCGGCAGGATGATGGAGTCCCAGTCCAGCTCAACGTAGCACTTGTCGGCGATCTCGAGCGTGTTGTCGCAGGCCTCGGGGCAATACGGGAACATCGCCCGCATCTCCTCCTCGGTCTTCATGTAAAACTCCGAGCCGGTCATGCGCATGCGGTTGGGGTCGTCGACCTTGGCGTTCATGCCAATACACATGATGACGTCCTGCACGGGCGCATCCTCGCGGCGCAGGTAGTGGAAGTCGTTGGTGGCGATGACCTTGACGCCCACCTGCTTGGCGATATCGATGAGCGTGCGGTCCATCTGCTCGTCAGTCAGGCCGTTGTCGGTGGTGATGCCGTGTTCCTGGATCTCGATGTAGAAGTCGCCGGGCTCGAAGGTATCACGGAAGGTCTCGGCCCACTTGATGGCGCCTTCCATGTCGCCGCGGTCGATGTATTTGGGGATGATGCCCGCGATACAGGCGCTCGTGCAGATCATGCCCTTGGCATGGCGGCGCAGGTTGTCGAGCGTCACGCGCGGCTTGTAGTAAAAGCCCTGCACGGCGGCCTCGGAGACCGTCTGCATCAGGTTGACGTAGCCTTCCTGGTCTTTGGCCAGGAGGATCATATGGTAGAGCTCGGGCTTGTGGTCGCGGGCAAGGGTCTCGTCCGGCGTAAAGTAGACCTCGCAGCCAAAGATGGGCTTGATGACCAGGGGCGGCTTGAGCTCGTCGATGTTGCCCTTCTCGTCCCACATGGCCATGTCTTTGACGTACTGGGCATGCTCACGCGGGTTTGCCTCGGGGTCGGGCTCCACCAGCTCGTCGCGGCGGTCCTTTTCCAAGAAGGCCTTGTCGTGGCTCCAGGTTTTGTACTCGGGCGTGTTGTGGTTGACGGCGTCGCAGGCCAGCGCCAGATCGGGCACGCCATACATGTAGCCGTGGTCGGTAATGGCCACGGCGGGCATGCCCAGCTCAACGGCACGGTTGACCATATCCTGGATACGGGTTGCGCCGTCGAGCATGGAAAAGACAGTGTGGTTGTGCAGATGGACGAATGCCATGTGATGAGCTCCGATGCGGGTTCGTGTTCTGACTGAACGATTTTACCCCACGGCACGGACAGCACCCGAACCTAGCCAAACCAACACGGCTCCTCTTGCAGTTGCGGTGAAATGCGGACTGTTTGGCGGCTTTTTTGGCCAAAACAGTCCGCATTCCACCGCAAGTTATCTGAGGGCTAGAGATTGTAGGTGACTACTTGGGGCTCGGCGGGTTCAACGAAGAGAGTCGGATCGGCCTGTTCCACGCGGACGAACTTGACGGTCACGGCCTCAAAGCCCGCCTTGTGTAGAACATCGGCGTAGACGCGCGCCTGCAGGGCGTGCTTCTCGAGCAGCTGTTCCGGCGTCTCGTCCGGTGTGCCGCCCGTCTTGTAGTCGATGACCAGTGCACGTGACGAATCCGCCGGGTTCGTCGCTAAAGCGTCGATGGCACCTTCGGCATATGCACCGTAGCGAGCGATGTCCTCGTCCTCGCAGCCCAGCGAAAAGAACGGCACCTCGGCGCGAACGCACGGCCACGCGAGCAGGTCGGCACGAACAGCCGACTTGAGCCAGCGGTCCAGGGCAACGTCGAAGCGTTCGCGCTGCTCCGGCGTCAGGCGCCACTGGCGCGCCAGCGCATCGGCACGCGCAGCGGGCAGCTCACCGGCACCCATCTCGATCAGCCACTGGCAGGCGGCATGGAACGCCGAGCCCAGCGCCATGGGGTTGCCGGCGGGCTCAACGGCGGCCACGTCCGCATCGGCCATCTCCGAGCCATCCGACTCCGCATCATCGTCGGCCTCGTCCATGGGTACGCGCGCCTCGGCAGCACGGTCCTCGGACTCGGCATGCAGCGCCGCGGCAATTGACGAGTAGCTGTACGAATCGCGCACCGGATACGGGCAGATGCCCATGCGCACGCCCACCGCCTGGGGATACACGAGCTCAAACGCATCGGGCTCGGGGTCAGCAGGACCGGGAACGGCGGCGCGGGCATCTGCACCGGCGCCCTCCGGCTCCGCATCGCCGCGGACAAGCCTGCCCTCGGCAACCAGCGAAGCGTTGGCCTCAAACGCCTGCTCGCCAAAGGTAAAGTCCGCGAGCGAAATGAGCTCGTAGTCGCCCGGCTGGGAGTTGTCGAACACCAGGCGGTCGGCATCGAGCTGCGGCATGTCCAGAGCGTCGGTCGGCAAAATACGGCGCAGCACGTCATAGGTCAGATCGGTCTCGACGTCGAAGGTCGGCGCCGTCACCTTGCCACGGCTCACGCCGGCATCCATCGCCAAGATCACCAGCTCGCGCGCACGCGTCATGGCGACATAGAGCAAACGAGCCCGCTCTTCGAGCGAAAGCTGCAGGTCGTCGTTGCGCAGGCGAGCAAATGCCTCGGCGGGAGAACCCGTCGCGCAGACGTCCTCCATGAGCTCCGGCGGCAGCCACAGCGACGTGCCCTTGCCCTTAAACGCATGCTCAAACTGCTTTTTAACGTCGTCGCCCTTCACAAAGGTTCCGTCGGCGAGCTTAACGCCGTCGAAGCGTGCCGGCAGCGCCACGACCTGCGCTCCGCCCTCGACGCGACCCATCTGTGCCGCACCCGAGGACTTACGCACGCCAAAGCACTCGGCGACCGCCACGACCGGATATTCCAGACCCTTGGAGGCGTGCACCGTCATGATGCGTACCGCACCGTCGCCTTCCTCGTTGAGGGCACCCGGGGCTTCCTTGCCCGCCAAGAAGCGATTGAAGGCAAGCGCGATGGAACGCGGCGAGTTGCCGAACTCGGCCTCCGCCTCGGCCACGGCGTCGAGCGCCTTGAGCACGTTGGCGGCAATGGCCTTGCCCTCGGGACCACGCTGCGTCAGACGCACGAACCAGCCCGAAGCGTTGACCACGTCGCGCGCGATCGCCGCGAACGAATCGCGGCCCACGCGACGAAGCGCATAGCGCAGCACCTCGCGGGCGCGCGTCACGAGCGGCAAGTCTTGCAGGCCCGGCACATCGGAATCGCTCATGATGCCCGCATCGATGTTGCGACGCGAGGTCTCCCCCGTCTCGCTATCGAGCTTGGTCGCCAGCGCCAAAAACTCCTGGGCGCCCAGCGCAAACATCGGCGAGGCGAGCAGCGGCATAAGACCCTGCGCCGTATCGGCTGGATTGGCGAGTGCACAAACCAGGGCGCGCACCGTCTGCACCTCGGCAGCCTGCGCAAAGACCGAGCCGCCTGCGATAACACAGTCGAGCCCCTGGTCGCGGAAGGCCTGTGCGTAGACGTCTGCGTTGGTCATGCGGCCCAGCAGCAGCACCATGCCGCCCTGAGGCTGGCCGGCATCGGCAAGCGCGCGGAATCGCTCAGCGATCGCACTGGCCTTGGCCTGTGTGCGCTCCTGCGTACTGCCGCCGGCAACAAAGAGGGCCTGGCGACGCGAGGCGTCTGCCACCAGCGTGTCCTTGCGGCCGTCGCTTGCCTCAAGGTCCAAAAAGCCCTGCATTAGGCCGCCGTCGTCGCCATCAAAGACGCGGGCCACATAGCGCAGCACCTCGTCGTGGCTGCGGAAGTTGCGCACGAGTTTGACGAGCTCGCCGGCGGGGACATCCGGCGTGGCGACCGTCTCGGACACCGCCGTCGATCCCACTTTGCGCTCCTGGCGACGGAACACCTCAACCTCAGCGCCGCGGAAGCGATAGATCGACTGCTGTGCATCGCCCACGGTACACAGTGCGCGCTCCCCCGCACCCGTCAGGTAGCGAATTAGATCGACCTGCATCTGATCGGTATCCTGGAACTCGTCGATCATGACCATCTTAAAGCGGCCCTCGTATGCCGCTCGGATGGCCGGGTAGTCGCGCAGGGCCTCGTAGGCCATGCGCAGCAGGTCGTTATTATCGAGGGCGGACTGGCCGGCCTTGAGCGCGCGATACTCGGCCTCCACGGAACGGGCCAGGCCCACCAGCGCATCGAGCGCCGGGCCACCGCAGGCAAGCACGATATTGATAAACGCATCGGCGGCCTCGGCCTTGAGCAGCTCGACCTGCTCCTTAGGGAATGCCTTGCTCGCACGCGGCATGGTGCACGACATCATGAGTCGCGCCGCATCGGCCATGGTCTTGCCACTGGCCTCGAATGCATCGATGGCGTCGAGCGCCACCTGTGCCTTCTCGGTCGCGGCCTTGCTCGCACCCAGCGCCGATCGATAGGCATCGGCAAGCGCCGAGGTGTCGGCCTGGCCGCGTGCCACGCGCACGTCGTCCATGCCGCCCGGCAGCTGGCTCGAGAGCTCCAGCAGCTCGCGCACCAGGCCCTTGATGGTGGTGCCGGCGCCAAAGGGGCCGCCCTCACCCGCCATGGGATACCAGGCGTAGAGGGCCTTGAGCGAGGCGGCGAGCTCGGGGGCGGCATCGGGCGCCGTCGCGCGGGCCAGCACATGCTCAACAGCCTGGTCCATAAGTTCGTCGGTATCGGTGAGCACCGTGAACTCGGGGTCGATGCCCAGCTCCAGCGCGTGTGCGCGCAGGATACGCGAGCACATGCCGTGAATGGTCGAGATCCACGCATCGTCGACGGTCAGTGCTTCCTCGTCCATGCCCTCGTCGATGAGCGCGCGGCGCACGCGGTCACGGATCTCGGCCGCGGCATCTTTGGTAAAGGTAATGGCGAGCACCTGGTCCAGATGCTCAACGAACGGACCGGATTCGGGCGAGAGCGCGAAGACGATGCGGCGCGTGAGGGTAAAGGTCTTGCCCGAGCCGGCGCCCGCCGAGACAAACAGCGGACGGTCGAGCGTCTTGACGATCTGCAGCTGTTGCGGCATCAAGGTCGAAAGATCCATGGTCTACACGTCCCTCCTTACAAACGTACCTTCGTGGTTATACGAGCAGCGCGCATGCGCGACCTGAGCCGACGCCGGGTCGACGGCGGCAACGTTGCCTGCCTCGAGCTCGCGCAGGCGCTCGGCGATGCCGGCCTCCACGCGATCGAGCAGAGCGTCGAAGTCCATGCTGCCACCCTCGCCGGGGAAACCTTTCTTAAGGCCCGGGATGCGACCGTCGCCCCGCTCTTCCTCGAGCAGCTCGGCGCTCGCGGCACCGCGCAACGCCGGCTTTCCGCCCTTGGTCGAAAAGTAGAGCGCCGCGCGGGTGTCCAAATCCAGCGCCCGGCGCATGGCCTGGGCGTAGATGAGCGTCTGAGTGTGGGGCGGTAGCCACCGCGGATCGTCGATGGGCGCCGTGCCCGATTCCTCGTCGCGCACCGTAGGGTCGGCGAGCTTAAACTCCTCAACGCCCGTGCGATGCTTGTAGTCGATCACCACGGCACGATTCTCGGCGTCCACGTCCACGCGGTCGATACGCCCGCCAAGCGGCCAACCGGCATACTCGACCTTGAGCTCGTTGAAGGCGAACTCCAGGTAGCGCGGGGCAAAGGGGGCAAGTGCCTCGGCTTCATAGGCAAGCACACCCTCCAGCTGCGGCAAGATCTCGGCCACCTGGCGCTCCTCTACCGCAGAGAGTGGCACCAGCGGGCCCTCGTTGCCACGCTTGGAGGCATGCTCGACCAAGGTCTCGTCAAAGACCTCGCGCAGCAGTTCCTGAGCGCGCGGCAGATTCTCGGGCGTCACGCGCTCCATGCCCTCCTGGGGCAGGCGGGCATGCAGGTGCTCCAGCACGTCGTGGACAAAGTTGCCCTTCTCCATATTTCCAAAGCCCGCGTCGATGGACTGGGGCTTCACGCGATACGACACGAACCAGCACAGCGGGCACGTCGAATACGCCTCAATCTGCGAGGCGGACGTCAGACGCGGCACGAGCGGCGCGTTCTCGCCCTCGCCATCGCGGCGACGCAGGACCAGGTACGGCACAGCCGCCTCACTCAAATGCTGAGGAGCCTCGCACGCAACACGCTTGCACTCGATGCCCTCGCCGGCCGCTGGATCAAAATCGGCGACGATACCGCCCTCGCCCACGCACGCAACCTTGGCGGCGCCAGCGGCCTCGGCGTGCGCTCGCAGCTCGGTCCAAACGGCTGCCGGGTAGCACTCGCGCGCCTGGCGATCGTGCGTCACGCGGGCGAGCACAACGGGGTCGTGCGCCGCCTGCATCGCGCGGCCAAAGCGTACGCGCAGCAGGGCCGCGGGCTCAAGCGTCGCACCGCTGCGATCTAACTCTGCCGTCAGCGTAGCCAGCGGTCCCTCTTCGTGCGAAAGCGGATAACTGTCCAGGTCGACGTCGGCAAACAGCACAGCATTGTAGCTGTCGGGGCGCAGGGCTGCCGCATCGGCAAGCGACGCAAAGCGCACCTGGGCGCGCGGCGCGCGGTCGACCTCGTAGGTCTCGTAATCGTATGCGGTGCTGCGCGTGTCCACCTTGGTACGAACGCCGTCAAGAACCGGCACGGTCGCGGCCTGCGACACGTCGAGCGCGCGAGCATCGTTCATAAGGATGTCGATGGCATGTCGCAACAGGGCGGTCTCCGCCTGGCGACGAGCCTGACCGTCAAGGCCTCCAAGGGCGCGATCGGGCAACGTCTCGGCGACGGCGAGCATGGCCTTGAGCGCCGTCACGGGTTTGTCGCGCCACAGCGCTTGGAACACGTCCGAGACCACGCACGGCACGTTCTTAAACCAGTTATCATCACTGGCAGCCTTGCGCGTGCCCCTGACCTGGCCCTGCACGCTCTGCAGCAGGCTTTTGACGGCCGTGGTGGTCTTGCCGCGCGACAGGCGCATGTTCTTGTCGAAGGTGCGCGCGCTGGCGGCATCGGCACCCGAAAGCGGACTGTAAATCCAGTCGGTAAGCTCCGGCGCGGGCCACCACTCAGTCTTGGAGGCGGTGCCCTCGTCAGCGGCCTTCATGCGCTCGATTAGATTGGCGAGCGCCGAGAACTGCCTGCCCGCGATGGATTGGGAAAACGCCGTGAACTCGGTTGTCTCGGCCGCAATATGACGCGCCGCCAAACGGGCAGCGAGTTCACCGAACAGCTGGGGTGCCCGGGCAGACACCACGAGCACGCGCACGGGGTCCGCGGACGCCGCGACACCGCCGTCGACCGCGGCGTCCTCACACGTTTTTACCAGCTCATCGATTGCATCCACGTAGGCGTGGGCGCGGGCGTGAGGGCCGGCAACCTCTACAAAGGTGGGCTGAGCGGCGGACTTGGAGGCAGTCTGGGGCGCAGCGGCACCCTCCCCCAGCGGCGCGGCCTCAAACAGCACACCGCGGGCATCAAAGGCGGCAGCAAGTTCCTCGCGCATTGCCGCCTGCTCGCGGGCAAGCAGCACAACGACCTCTCCCCCGTTGTTTGCCACGGCGGACAGCAACTCGAGCAGGCCGTGCGTAAACGACGTGACGCCGCGCACACATACCGCGCGGGCGCACGCCGGTAGGCTGTCGGCCAAAGCGTCGGCCATAAGGTCAGCCGCCTCGCAGGGCTCGACCATGTCTCGACGGTCCAAGTCGCTCACATAGGCACTCAACAGCTCGAACACGCGAGCCTCGGCGTCGCTCTTGGGATTGGGCTGGCAAACGTCGCCGCAGCAGCGCCCGGCACCCGTTCCCGCTACGCCCGGCAGCACATCGCGGGCCATGCGCGCGAGCATGCGCACCGTGCCCTGACTGCGCAAAAGCGGCTGCAGGTCGGCATCGTCGCGACGGGCGATCATGTCCGAGAACAGCATCTGGCGCTGCATGTTGTCGACGAAGCTGCGGCCATCGCCCATAAGCTCCCACAGCGAGCGGAGCCACGACGCGGGGGTTTTGTAGTCAACGCCCAGCGAGGCGCCAGCAACCGCAGCATCGTGACGGCACACGTCGAGCTCGGCAAACGAGGGCGCCAGCAAAACGGCACGCCCGTGGCGGGCAACCAGGTCGGCGAGCAGCGCCGCCTCAGCATCGCTCAAGTCCGTCCCGGTATTGGTGGTATAGATTCGAACAGGCATGGTCCTCCACTCAAACCGTTCGCAATAATCAATGCATCCATCCTACCCGCCCACGCGGACAGATTTGCCCCACGCCAACAGATTTGATTCCTTGGGGACGGAGGAAAACGGATCACAGAGGGGGTTAGTCTAACCCGGTGATCCGTTTTCCTCCGTCCCCAAGGAATCAAAAAACCGCCCCCGAAGGGACGGTTCTGCGCAATTCGTTTTTGCCGCTGGCCTACTCGCCATCCTCCAGTTTGATGAGGATCTTGCGATAGCCACCGTACTCACCATTAAGCGCCTTGGACACGCGGCTCACCGTGGTGGACGAAGCGCCGGTGCGGGCCTGAACCTCAACATAGGGCTCGCCCTCATCCAGATAGCGCGCGACCTGCAGGCGTTGCGATAAATCGCAAATCTCGCGCGGCGTGCAGATATCGGTTAAAAACGCCTGGATATCGTTCTCGTCGTCCAAAAGACTAAATGCGTGGACCAGCTGCTTGACATCAGGCTTGTCAAACATGTTCTCGATATTCATCGATCACCGCCAAACCCGCCAAAAGGCATCGAAGTTGATACTGACATCGGGCATCGTTCGCCCGTAAATATGCAATAAAACTATGCATGGGCCATTTGCCCGTAGCAGTGTAGCACACCACCAAACTAAAGTGACAAGACTCTCTGTCAGCGGCACGTTTTTCAGGACGAACGCCGTTTAGAAACCGAATGCGCACGTAAGCTCCACGAATATTTGAGACAATGGGCGCCCAAACACCGCGGCGCGCCCGCGCAACCATCCAAGTCGCCGCCGTAAGCCGCTTCACGCGACGCCAGCAACCCCGGCGCAAGAAAGGATTCACGCCATGCGCTTTATGCTTAACTGGCTCTTCACCTCGATCGCCATCGCGATCGCCACGTTCCTCGTCCCCGGTATCCAACCCTTCGGCTTTGCCGAGGCCTGGGTCTGTTTTGCCTTTGTGGGGCTGTTCCTCAACATCGTCGATTCGTTCGTCAAGCCGTTCCTCACGGTCATCTCGCTGCCGCTCACGATCATTACGCTCGGCATTTTCCAGCTCGTGCTCAACAGCTTTATGCTGGAGCTCGCCAGCTACCTGTCGGTCAACCTGTTGGGCGTCGGCATCTCCATCGCCGGCTTTGGCTCGGCCTTTATGGGCAGCATCCTAGTGTCCATCATGCGCAGCATCCTCGATAGTCTTGCCGAGGACTAAAACGGCCATTCCGACCGTGTCCCTCTCAACAGCCCAAAACGAAGGCCGCCCATCGCAAAAATGGGCGGCCTTCTTATTTGTCAATCCTCAGAGGGCAAGAAAATCTACCATTTCCACCCCGTCCCCAAATGGCAGGTGGGCTAGATGACGTAGTCGTAGCCTTCGCTGGGGGCGACGAGCTGGTCGAGCGTCACACCGTCGAGGTAGTCGTTGATGAGCTTGTCCAGGTTCTTCCACACATCGAGCGTGGGGCACTCATCCGAGCGCGAGCAACCCTTGCAGTCGCCATCCAGGCAGGCGACCGGCGCCAGGCTGCCCTCGGTCAGGCGCAAGATCTCGCCCACCGTGTACTGCTCGGGCGGGCGCGTGAGCACGTAGCCGCCGCCCTTGCCACGCATGCCCGAGAGCATGTTGGCGCGCACGAGCGTAGCCAAGATGTTTTCGAGATATTTCTCGGAAATCCCCTGTCGCGCCGCAATCTCTTTGAGCGGGATGCGACCGGCCGCCTGGTGCTCGGCCAGGTCAACCATAACGCGCAGGGCGTACCTGCCCTTAGTAGAAACCAACATATATAGTGCTGCCTTTCGGTCTTTTAGTCCGTTGAAATTCTAGCCGAAAAATTAGCTTTGGAAATACCCGTTCCGGTCAAGATGGTTAATCAGCTTGTAATAATCTTCTATTTCCTATTGCATTACTAGGCTTTAGTGTCTACTATGCTTGCCAACAGCTAAACGAACAACCTATAAGGTTTATGGGTTTAGCTGCTAGACACGCCGTAAAACCACACGGCAACCAGCAACTTGAACACTTTGGAGGTTCACCATGAGCAAGGTTTACACGTCCATCGATCAGCTTATCGGCCACACCCCGCTTCTGGAGCTCACCCACTTTGAGGCCGACGAGGACCTCAAGGCCCGCGTGCTCGTCAAACTGGAATACTTCAACCCAGCCGGATCCGTTAAAGACCGCGTCGCCAAGAACATGATTGACGAGGCCGAGAAGGCAGGCAAGCTCGTGCGCGGCGGCGACTATACCATCATCGAGCCCACGAGCGGCAACACCGGCGTCGGCATCGCCTCGGTGGCGGCCGCCCGCGGCTACAAGGTGATCATCACCATGCCCGAAACCATGTCCGTCGAGCGCCGCAAGCTTATGCAGGCATATGGCGCACAGCTCGTACTCACCGACGGTTCCAAGGGCATGAAGGGCGCTATCGCCAAGGCCGAGAAGCTGCAGAAGGAGACTCCCAACAGCATCATCGCCGGCCAGTTTGTGAACCCCGCCAACCCCGCCATTCACAAGGCAACGACCGGCCCCGAGATCTGGGACGACACCGACGGCAAGGTCGACATCTTCGTCGCCGGCGTTGGCACCGGTGGTACCGTGACCGGCGTGGGCGAGTTCCTCAAGGAGCAGAACCCCGAGATTAAGGTCGTCGCCGTCGAGCCCGCCACCTCCCCGGTGCTCTCCAAGGGCCAGGCCGGCCCGCACAAGATCCAGGGCATCGGTGCCGGCTTTGTGCCCGACGTCCTCGACACCCAGGTCTACGACGAAATCATCCCCGTCGAGAACGACGACGCCTTTGCCACCGGCCGCGCCGTGGGCCACAAGGAGGGCGTGCTCGTGGGCATTTCGTCCGGTGCCGCCGTGTGGGCCGCACTGCAACTGGCCAAGCGTCCCGAGAACGAGGGTAAGACCATCGTGGCCCTGCTTGCCGACACCGGCGAGCGCTACCTGTCCACGGCGCTCTTCCAGGACTAAGGGCCCGTCATTTGTCGATAGGCCCAAGGCACGCCGGTCTACCCTCTCTTCTGGCTGCCTGAGCCCATCTCGTTAGGGTGTCCCACGAGACGTCCGAACTTGCTACAATGTCTGCGGCGCGGAACCAGCCTCCCGCGCCGCTTTTCTTTTTTGGCCACATGCCACCAAGGAGAACCTCCCATGCACAACAAGCGCGTGCTCGTCGCCATGAGCGGCGGCGTCGATTCCAGCGTGACCGCGTACCTGCTCAAAAGCCAGGGCTACGAATGCGTCGGCGCCACCATGCGCCTCACCTGCCCCGCACCCGACCCCGCCACGGGCATGAGCAAAGTCGACCGCGACATCGCCGACGCGAAGGCCGTTGCCGAGCGCATCGGGATCCCCCATCACGTACTCGACCTGCAGCAGACCTTCGACCGCAATGTTATCGAGCGCTTCGTGATCGCCTACCAGGAGGGGTTGACGCCCAACCCGTGCATCATCTGCAACCGCCATATTAAGTTTGGCACGCTGCTCAATGCAGCGCTGGATATGGGCTGCGACTACATCGCCACAGGCCACTACGCCAAAACGAGCCAGTCGTCCGACGGCACCTGGCAGCTGCACCGCGGCGAGGACCCTAAAAAGGACCAGAGCTACTTTTTGTATTCGCTCACACAAGAGCGCCTGGCACGCACGATCTTTCCGCTGGCCGGGCTGGACAAAGAACGCGACGTGCGCCGCATTGCCGCCGAGCAGGGCTTCATCAACGCCAAGAAGGCCGAGAGCGAGGACATCTGCTTTATCGCGGACGGCGACTACGCGGGCTATATCGAGCGCCGCTGCGGACATGCCGCCGAGCCGGGCGATATTGTATGGCGCGACGGCAGCGTGGTCGGACGTCACAACGGCGCCTTGCGTTATACCATCGGCCAGCGCAAGGGCCTGGGCGTCGCGATGGCGCATCCCGTGTACGTAACGGGCGTCGATGCCGCCAACAACATTGTGCATCTGGGCGAGGCCGAGGATCTGACGGCCACAGCGCTCACGGCCAACGACTGGATCTGGAGCGCCCCTGCCGACCACATGGAGGCAGAGCTCGATGCCGGCGGCATTCACGTGGGCGCCAAGCACCGCTACCGTCAAAAGGACCAGGCAGCGACCCTTACGCGTGACGAAGACGGGCAAATGCTGCTAACTTTTGACGAGCCACAACGAGCCATCGCCCCCGGCCAAGCCGTTGTAGTCTATCGCGGCGACATCGTCCTGGGCGGCGGCACGGTGACCGGCGCCATCAAGTAGTCACATCCCCTTCATAAGTTGCGGTGAAATAGGGACTGTTTAAGCGTTTAAAACCGCCAAACAGTCCCTATTTCACCGCAACTTAGAGAGGACGGCCTCAGTCGGCACTGTTGTGCCAGCCGAGGCCGCTGCATCGTTAGCGCTGCACGTAGGCGCGGATGAGCTCATAGGTATTGCGCACGCCGTCGATGTGGCTGCGCTCGTAGTTGTGGCTCGCGTACACGCCGGGGCCGATCAGACCATGGCGAATGTCGTAGCCGGCCGAGAGCGTGGCCTCGACGTCGGAGCCGTAGTGCGGGTACACATCGATGGCGTAATCGAGCTCCAGCTCGCGCGCGATGTTGGACAGCGTGGTTACCAGGTCGTAGTTGTACGGACCGCCCGAATCCTTGGCGCAAATCGAAACCATGCGCTCGGTGCAGCCCAGGTCGTCGCCCACGCAGCCCATGTCCACGCTGATCATCTCGCGCGTGTCGGCCGGCACAAAGGCACCGCCGTGGCCGACCTCCTCGTACACCGTAAAGAGCAGCGAAACCTTGCGCGAAAGGGTCACCTCGCCGTCGGCGACAGCGCGGGCCAAACCCAGCAGAATCGACGCGGACAGCTTGTCGTCAAGGAAGCGACTCTTGATGTAGCCGCTCTCCGTCACCGTGGTACGCGGATCCATAGCGATGATGTCTCCCGTCTGAATGCCCAGCTCAAGCACGTCATCCTTGCTGTCAACGTTCTCGTCGAGCAGGATTTCCATGTTCTTCTCGATGGTCTTGACCGGCTCATCGGCCACATGCGCCGAAGGCTCAGTATTGAGGACCACACCCGTGTAGACATTACCGTCACGCGTGTAGACGGTGCAGTTCTCGCCATCGGCCGTAGACCACTGGTGCCCACCAAGCGTCGTGGGACGCAGGCGGCCATTGTCCTTAATGGAACGCACCATGGCGCCTAGGGTATCGACATGGCTCGCCAGTACGAGCGGCTCGCCCTCGCCGCCAAGCTCAACGAGCACGTTACCCTTATTAGAACGCTCAGGCCCAAACCCCATATCGCGCAGGGTCTCCATCAGATAATCAGTCGCCGCACGGGTATAGCCGGTAGGGGAGGCAATCGAGGTAAGCGCCTTCAGCTGGTCAGTAATATAGGAGAGCGTAGAATCCATCTTGGACACCAAAGTCACCCTTTCATATCGAATTAAACCCACAGCAACAATACCACCGCGAACCATCTTTTTACTTAGCGAGATAACCCATTGAGCTCCTCAGAACTGCGCCCGCCACGATAACGAGCCGGCGGGCCCCTGCCCGTTAGCCCACAATCTTCCCGCAGGACGGAGGAAGCCCCCGCCGCACGAAGTGCGCAGCGGGGGCTTCCGACATGTCCGAGGACGATTGTGGGGCTAACGGGCAGAGGCCCGCCGAACCAAGTTAGGCAGCCGGGCAGATCTTCTTGAAGAGCTCGATGACGTCGTCGAGCGTTGCCTCGCGCGGGTTACCCGGGAAGCAGGCGTCGGCCATGGCGTCCTTGGCCAGGACCTCGATCTCGTCAGCCTTCATGGCCTCGCAGACGTGCGGGATGTTCACGTCGGCGGAGAGCTGCTTGACGGCGGCGATGGCGGCGTCGGCGGCCTCGTCGGTGCTCATGCCCGTGGTGTCAACGCCCATGGCAACGGCAACCTTGGCCAGGCGCTCGGCGCAAACCGGCTTGTTGAACTCCATGGCGATCGGCAGCAGCATGGCGCAGGCGACGCCGTGCGGGGTGTCGTAGTGAGCGGACAGGGTGTGAGCCATGGCGTGGTCGATACCCAGGCCAACATTGGAGAAGCCCATGCCGGCGACATACTGGCCAAGGGCCATGCCCTCGCGGCCGGAGCCGGGCTGGCCGGACTTGGCCTCGGCGACGGAGTCACGCAGGTTCTCGCTGATCAGCTTAATAGCCTCAAAGTGGAACATGTCGGAGAGCTCCCAAGCGCCCTTGGTGGTGTAGCCCTCAATGGCGTGGGTCAGAGCGTCCATGCCAGTGGAAGCGGTCAGGCCGGCGGGCATGGAAGCCATCATGTCGGGATCGACGACGGCGACCTCGGGTGCGTCGTTGGTGTCAACGCACACGAACTTGCGGACCTTCTCGGGGTCAGTGATGACGTAGTTGATGGTCACCTCGGCGGCGGTACCGGCGGTCGTCGGCACAGCGATGGTGAACACGGCATGGTTCTTAGTGGGAGCAACGCCCTCGAGGCTGCGGACATCGGCGAACTCGGGGTTGTTGATGATGATGCCGATGGCCTTGGCGGTGTCCATGGAGGAGCCACCACCGATGGTCACGATAGCGTCAGCCTCGGCGGCCTTGAAGGCCTCGACGCCGTCCTTGACGTTCTGGATAGTGGGGTTGGGCTTGATCTCGGAGTAGAGGCTCCAAGCGATGCCGGCGGCGTCGAGCTCGTCGGTCACCTTAGCGGTGACGCCAAACTTGACCAGATCGGGGTCGGAGCAGACGAAGATCTTCTTGTAGCCGCGACGCTGGAGCTCGCCGGGGATCTCCTTGATGGCGCCGGAACCATGATAAGAAATGGTATTGAGAACGAAACGATTAGCCATTGATAGCCTCCCATCGTGTGCAGGGCATCCATTACGCCCCGCGCTATAAGTCCCATCCTAACGCTTTTGAAACAAAAAACGCGTGAGAACGTCAAAGGTGTTAAAGCGTTTCAACAGATGATGAAAAATATTGCGGCAAAGGGACAACCCCTTTGCCGCATTCGGTTACTTTCGGCAGCCCTCTTTCCAAGCCTCGGCCGCAACCTTCCAGCGTAAGCGCAAGTCGCGCTCGCGGTCGATGAACATGATGGCAAACGCGACAAACAGCAGCAAGCTCGCCACGACGATGGCGTGCAGGCCCATGCGCTCAATACACCAGTTGCCCAACACGGCGCCAAACACAAAGGTAAAGATCACGCCAAAGTACAGCAGGCCGTTTTCCAAAAAACCGCGTCTGTGGGTGATGATGTAATCGTCCACGTTTTGCAGCGCGTTGCGCAAGTTGCCGATGCACATGGTCGTAGCGATGCCGTGACCGTGGATCTTGCGGAAGCTCTCGACCTGCATGCCGCAGGCAAACGAGGTGAGGCAGTTGGCGAGCAGGTTGAAATTGCCGCCCGGGATAAAGCTCACGCCCAGCAAGATGACGGCTTCAAAGAACACCGTCACCTGACGCCAGTGGATCACGCTGCCAAACCGCTCGTGTACCAGATCGGCAAGCATAATACCCACGGCAAACGACACCACAGGGAAGAAGTAGCGCCCCGCAAGTGCCCAGTTGCCCTCCGAGATGCTCACGCCCACGAGCAGGATGTTGCCTGTCTGCGCGTTGGCGAAAACATGGTCGCGCCCAATGTACGAATACACGTCCATAAAGCCACCGGCGAGCGCCAAGATGATGCCCAGCTCAATAGACTCCGATATCTGTTTGGCACGCTGCATCGTCGTGCATCCTCCTTGTTGACGACCCTCTCGTGCGTTGGCGGAAACATAGCCGCCGTTCATACTGTAACCCATTGACAACATGGCGTGCGCGCGAGACGGGTTCTCCAACGCGCAGATACACAGTCTGGAAACAAACGACTGGCTCAGCGACGCTCTCACTCACCAGCCCATGTACTCCCCCAGTCTTTTTAGCCCCGCCCCAAAAAGACTGGTTACAATTACGTGCAGCATACAAACACCGGGAGGGATCGTGGCAAAAAAGCCTCAGCACGCTCAGAACAACCAGCGCAGTCAGCAGGGCAAACAGGGCCAGCAGCAAAAGCGTGGCGGCAAGGCCCAGGGCGGCCACGCCGCTCATACCCCGGCAGCACCCGCTCGCCCCTGGCGCCCGGGCCGCGATAAATTCCTCCCCGTCAGTCGAGCCGACATGGATGCACGCGGCTGGGACCAGTGCGACTTCGTCTACATCTGCGGCGACGCCTACGTGGACCACCCCAGCTTTGGCATGGCCATCGTCAGCCGCGTACTCGACGCGCACGGCTACAAGGTGGGCATCATCTGCCAGCCCGACTGGACCGACCCCGCCAGCATCAGCGTGCTCGGTGAGCCGCGCCTGGGCTTTCTCGTCAGCGCCGGCAACATGGACTCCATGGTCAACCACTATTCGGTGACCAAGCACCGCCGCCACACCGACGCCTATACCCCCGGTGGCGAGGAGGGGCGCCGTCCCAACCGAGCCGTCACGGTCTACGGCAACCTCATCCGCCAGACGTTTAAGGACGTCCCCGTCATCATCGGGGGCATCGAGGCAAGCCTGCGCCGCCTGGCCCACTATGACTACTGGCAGGACAAGCTCAAGCGCTCGGTACTGCTCGACTCGGGCGCCGACATCCTCATCTACGGCATGGGCGAGCACGCGATCGTCGAGATCGCCGACGCGCTCGACGCGGGGCTGCCCGTCGATCAGATCACCTATATCAATGGCACCGTCTACCGCACCAGCTCGCTCGACGAGGTCTACGACTACGACCTGCTGCCCAGCTGGAACGACCTTGCCGCCGACAAGCTCAACTACGCGCGCAGCTTTAACGTCCAGCAGCAGAATATGGACCCCATCACCGGACATCGCCTGGTAGAGCCCTACCCCAACAGCGTCTATGTGGTGCAGAACCCGCCATCGGCGACGCTCACCACCGATGAGATGGACGAGGTGGCCGAACTCCCCTACGCACGCGATTGGCATCCCGATTACGACGCGGCGGGCGGCGTGCCGGCCTTTGCCGAGATCAAGTTTTCCATTAGCTCCAACCGCGGGTGCTTTGGTGAGTGCTCGTTTTGCGCCCTCACCTTCCACCAGGGTCGCGTGCTGCAGATGCGCAGCCACGACTCGATCATGCGCGAGGCCGAGCTGCTCACGCGCGATCCCGAGTTTAAGGGCTACATCAATGACGTGGGCGGACCGACGGCCAACTTTAGCCGCCCCGCCTGCGACAAGCAGCTCAAGCACGGCGTGTGCAAGAACAAGCGCTGCCTGTGGCCGAGCGTGTGCAAGAACATGGTGGTCGACGAGAGCGGCTACACACAGCTGTTGCGCGACCTGCGCCAGCTGCCGGGCGTCAAGAAGGTCTTCGTGCGCAGCGGCATCCGCTTTGACTACACCATGGCCGATGCCTCGGACGAGTTTTTACGCGAGCTGCTGGAACACCATGTCTCGGGCCAGCTGCGCGTAGCGCCCGAGCACGTGAGCGACGCGGTACTGTCCGTGATGGGCAAGCCGAGCCGAGCTGTCTACGACGCATTCTGCCGTAAATTTGAACGTTTGAATCGCGAATACGGACTCAAGCAGTACGTGGTGCCGTATCTGATCTCGAGCCACCCCGGCTCGACCATGAAGGAAGCCGTGGACCTTGCCGAAGCCGTGCGCGACATGGGCTACATGCCCGAGCAGGTGCAGGACTTCTACCCCACACCGTCCACCATGTCGACGTGCATGTACTACACCGGCGTGGACCCGCGCACCATGAAACCGATCTATGTGGCGCGCGACCCGCACGAGAAGGCCATGCAGCGCGCGCTCATCCAGTATCGCAAACCCGAGAATTACAAGCTGGTGCGCGAGGCGCTAGAAAAGGCCGGCCGCCGCGACCTGATCGGCTACACCAAGCATTGTCTGATCCGTCCCGTGCCGCCGCGCCCGGGCGAGACGTCTGCCGGCGGCGGGCATGGCACCGGCAAGAAGGGCGGCAAGGCACACGGCGGTGCTAGCGGTGCTGGCAAGGGGCCTAAGGGCAGCAAGGGTCACGGCGGTATGTCCCGCGCGCAGAACACTGCCGGTCGCAATCGCGCGGCACAGGGGCGTCAGGGCGCCAACGGAGGCGGTCGCCGCAACTAGCGCAGCGGTGCGCTCGCTGCGTCCATCCCGCACGCGTGGCGCAGCGAGCGCATTGCCTCAACGAGGATGACACCGGCGATAGCGACCGCAATTGCCACGTCGAACGGTGTGTTCACAAACCAGAGCAACGTCATGAGATACGACCCGGCATTAAAGGCAAAGTGCAGCAGGATCGTGTAGCGGAGCTTTCCAGTGGTCACGAACACCCAACCAAAAATGAGGCCGGCAGCGCCCGCATAGCAGCCCTGCACCCAGTTCATGTGCATAAAGCCGAAGACCGCCGCCTGCAGCACGATTGCCGCGGCGACGCCCCAGGTACTCGGGGCCGCCCAGGGCACTATGGCGCCGTCCTGCGCGTTCGCGCGGCGTCGGCGCTTCCAGAGCGAACGGCACTGTGGATTAAACGCACGCAGCGAAAACTCAAAGATGATGCCGCGCACCAACAGTTCCTCGCAAAACGGCGCGCCGAGCACCGTGGTCAGGACGGCAAGAAGGCTGGTATCGCCCATGCCCGTCTCCTCGACGAGCTCGCTATAGTCTGCCGCGACCTCGGGCAGCAGCGACAGCACGCCGTCGCATAGGTAGCTAATGACCACCTGCATGGATAGGCCGATCACGACAACGCAGGCAATGCGCTTCCATGCCGTGCCTGCTCCCCCGCCGAGTGGGCGCTCGCCTTGCCGGCGCGCCATGAAGGAGCGGGGCCACAGATAACGCCACCACAGCAGCGCCATCAAAAATGACGCCGTCTGAGCGGCAGCCTGGAACCATTGGATATCGAGATTGTCGATCGGATAGCCCGTCAGCACCGACACGGCATCGAGAACTGAAAACAGAACCACGCTCAGGGCTATATCGGCAGCGACAACGCCAAAACAGGCAAGCGCCCACGCCATCGCATTGAGCATGCCAACCTCCTCAAAACCCGGCACTTGGGGACGTTCCTTAACTGCCGGCAGAAAAGGAACGTCCCCAAGTGCCGGCAGTTTGGGACAGTCATTGTTGATGAGAATCGGGCGCAGCGCCAAAAGCCCCGCTCGGCGAGATGTCGAACGGAAAGGTGCCGCAGCGATTGAAGGCGGCGATGAACATGCGGATGGCGTTGGACGGCGTGGTGCCCACGAGCTGGGTTGCCGCCGCGAAGGCCGCCTTTTCCTCGGGCAAGACCTTCGCGACAACCGGGGTCATGTGTTCTGCCATGGCGCTTCCTTTTTGAAACGACGGTGGTGCGGATGGATGCGGGCCACGCGGCTGGGCGACGGGCTGTGAAGGCAACCCGATTGGCCCGCATCTGGAGTTTGTTCTACGGCGTTGGTATTACTTGGTATCCCTAAGTATTACCCCGGAGTTAGAATACCACACTCGACCCCATGGGGACGTAGGAAAACGAATCATTTTGTTGCTGAGTTAGTTTTTAGAGCGTGATGATGCCCGAGATATCGAGGGCCTGAGCGTCGGAGACGTCATGTGTGGCGAGCAAGAGCGTGCGGCCGTCGAGCAGGTCGAGCACGACCTTGGTCGTCGCATCGCGCGCGGCGGCATCCAGGCCGGTAAGGGGCTCGTCAAGAATCACCGCGCCGCCCGGGCACAGCAGGGCGCGGGCAATCTCAACGCGGCGGCGCTGCCCGCCCGAAAGCTCGGCCGCGCGAGCATGCACATCGACCCCCGGCACCAGCAGGCGCAACAGGGCCGCAGCACTCGAGGCGTCCACGCGTGCATCGGCGCACACCAGCACGTTATCCAGCGCCGAAGCGGACTCGATCAAGCGTGCATCCTGAAACACCATCGAGCACGGCGCGCACTCCCCCGCTGCCAACGAAAGCAGCGTCGACTTGCCCATCCCCGAAGCGCCCATCACGCAGATACGCCCACCCGCAGGCACGTTGAGCACCAGACCATCCAGCGCCGGCGCCCAGGGCGCACGATCGCCCACGGCAAGCGCAAGCTCCGCTGCAGTGCCATCGCTCGCAGTCCCCGCACGTCCGCACAGTCCATGCCCATGCGCCCGCACGGCCGCGCGCCACGCCACGGGTCCCGAAACCCGCAGCAGCCACACCAGCACGCGCTCACACGCCCACGAGGCGGCAACGACCAGCACGGTCCACGCCAGCAAATCAGCCGTCTCAATCAAAAGCTTCGCCTGATAGATGTGCTCACCCACGGTGCCCACCGCCATACCGATCAGCTCCGCCGCCACGCCGGCCTTCCAGCTCATGCCGATCACGGCACGGGCGCACGAAAGCGCAAACGGCAGCACCTCGCGCCAGGTGTGGGCGCAAAACAGGCGCCAGCCCCGCACGCCATGTAGGCGGAACATCTGCTCCAGCGGTTTATCCACTTGTGCCAAGCCCTCGGCCAGCGAAAAATACACGCCCGGCAGCGCCATCAAAAAGACCGCCGCAATGCTCACGCGCGCCGACCCCAGCCAAATGAGCAGCAGGACCACCACGCAGGCGACCGGCGTCGCCTTTACAAACGACAGCGCCGGAGCAACCAGGTGCGCAAACGCCCGCGAACGTGACGAAATCCCGGCAAGCACGCCACCACACACCGCAGCAAGAGCCAGCCCGCCCAGTATCCGCGCACCCGAGCCTGCCAGAATCGCCCATGTGCCGGCATCGCATACCAGTCGCAGCATCGCCACCACGACAGCACCCGGCCCCGGCAAAATCAACGGCTGCGCCACGAAACCCGCCATCAGCACCCACACGGCAAGCCAAAAGGCGGCAACGGCACCTGCTGCCGCCACCGCCTTCATACGCTCTGTCATTTGTCGAGCAAACGCACGCACGGGCTACTCCATGTAGTAGAAATCGTCAGCCGGGAGCTTGCCGCCCACGGCGCTCGCGTCCGCATCGGCCAGCACCTGCAGGTACCCACCGAGCGCCGCCTTCATATCCCTCCCCGTCTGGCACACGAGCATGCACCCGGGAATCGCCTTTTCGGCAATCGTGGCGTTATCCACGATACCCGCATCGACCACGGCCTGAGCCCAGTCTGCTGGCACCGCGTTCACGGCCTCAACGCTCGCAGCATGGCAGCTCAGGAATTCCGCCACGGCCTCGGGATGCTCCTCGGCAAAGGCACGGCGCACCACGGTCACGCCCGTCAGCAGGCGCGAACCCGTGTCACCTGCCAGCTCATCCCACACATCGGTCAGGCTCACCGGTGCCGACAGCTTGCCCTCGCTCTTTGCGATGGCAGCGGTTTTGAACGGCTCGGGTAGCACGCCCACGGCAGACGGATCGGCAAGCAACGCCGACAGTACCTCGGTGGGCTCGCTCTTAAACTCAAGCGCCACCTGGCCGGTCAGGCCCGCGCGCTCCAAGAGGTAGTTCATGACGTACTCCGGCGTGGTGCCCTTGCCCGTCATATAGACAGTATGGCCCGCCAGATCGCCAAACGAGGCCACACTCGCGTCGCCCGTCACAACGTTCAGCACGCCCAGCGTGTTGATGTCTATGACCTGCACCGCGCCCTCGGTCTTGTTGTAGAGCACGCTCGCCACGTTGGCCGGCACCAGGGCGATATCGACATCGCCCTGAATCACCTTGGGCACGATCTCGTCGGCTGCAGTGTTGATCGCAAAGTCGAACTCATTGTCCGTGGCACCATCGGCCGCCTGGTCCATAAACTGCACCAGACCAATCGACGTCGGACCCTTGAGCGAGGCGACGTGCACCTCGACCGGCTCTGCGACAGCACCGGCGCCGTCCGTGGCAGCCGAGCCCGCGGCGGACCCCGCCCCCGCAGCTCCGCCGCCACAGCCAGCCAGCGCGAGCGACAACGCGCCCGCGGCGAGCGCCGAGGCAAACCCCCGGCGCGACAGCTCAACATTAAACGCGCGCATCGCTAGCACGTCCCCTCGTTAGGCATCGTCCATGCGTGATGGTCGGTATGCAGCAATTCCTCGGCCAGCGGCGAGAGCGGCGCACCCAAGAACTCGCTATAGCACACCTGAACATCGGGATTCTCGTGCGAGAAGCGAATCTCGGCGTTCGCATCGAGGCCCCAGAGCACCTGACCGCGCTCGGCTGCCAGCTCGCAACCGTCGTGGATGGGCTGACCGCCACCACCGACGCAGCCGCCGGGGCACGCCATGACCTCGACAAAGTCATAGCTCAAGCAGCCGTCGCGAATCGCGTCGAGCAGGCGGGCAGCGTTGCCCAGCCCGTGCGCCACGGCGACGCGCACCTTGGTACCGTCGATATCGGCCACGGCCTCCTTCCAGCCCTCGAGTCCGCGCACGTCAGTGAAGAAGTCGACATCCGGGTTCTTGCCCGTCACCAGGTAATATGCCGAGCGCACGGCGGCCTCCATCACGCCGCCCGTGGCACCAAAGATCACACCCGCGCCCGTGCCAAAGCCCAGCGGCGTATCGAGCGGCTCCTCGACCAGCGTGTCGACGCTCACGTGGCTCGCGCGGATCATGCGCACCATCTCGCGCACCGTCAGCGCAACATCCACGTCGGGCGCACCGTCCTCGCCCACCATGCTCGGCAGCGCGCACTCGGCCTTCTTGGCCGTACACGGCATCACGGACACCACAAACAGGCGCTCGGGCTCCACGCCCAGCACCTTGGCGTAGTAGGTCTTGGCGATGGCGCCGAACATCTGCTGCGGCGACTTGGACGTGGACAAGCTGTCGACAAACTCCGGATAGCGCGCCTTCACAAAGCGCACCCAACCCGGGCAGCAGCTCGTAAACATGGGCCAGCCGCGGCTGTCGCCTTCGCCCTTGGCAGCGGCGCCCAGGCGCTCGAGCAGCTCGGAGCCCTCCTCCATAATGGTGAGGTCGGCCGAGAAATCGGTGTCGAACACGTACTCAAAGCCCACGCGGCGCAGCGCGCAGGCCAGACGCTCGACGGTTGCCTCCTCGCGCGGAATGCCGAGTTCCTCGCCCCAGGCGCTGCGCACGGCAGGCGCGATCTGCACCAGCACGATCTTGTCGGGATTAGCGAGCGCGTCAAACACGGTCTCGGTATCGTCGCGCTCGCGCAGTGCGCCCGTCGGACAATGCGTAATGCACTGGCCGCACGCGACGCAATCGGTCTTGCCGATCGGTGCGCGCCCGCGGGTACCCACAGCGGTATGCGTGGCGCGGTTGGTCAGGTCCCAAATCCCTAGGCCCTGCACGCTCTCGCACACCTTGATGCAGCGCATGCATTTAATGCACTTGTCGTTTTCGCGGATGATGGGGAAATCGAAATCCCAACCCTCGCCCGCCAAATGCCTTTGATACGGCAGATAGAAAATGCCCAGGTCGTTGGCGATGGTCTGCAGGTTGCAGTTGCCGCTGCGCACGCAGCTCGTGCACTGCGAATCGTGCTGGGACAGCAGCAGCTGCACGTTGGTGCGACGGGCCTCGCGGGCCTTGGGGCTGTTGGTGTGGACCACCATGCCGTCGAGCACGTAGTTGTTGCAGGCGGCAACCAGCTGGTCGCAGCCCGCAACCTCGACCACGCACACGCGGCAACCACCGATCTCGTTTAGATCGCGCAGGTAGCACAGGGTGGGAATCTGGATGCCGACGGACTTGGCCGCGTCCAGGATCGTGGTGTGATCGGGCACCGCGACCTCGCAATTATCGATAATGAGCCTGACCATGTTGTGCGCTCCGTTTTCGGTGTTGTCGCTGACGGTGGTTTTGTTGGGCTCTACCATTCCAGGTTCCTCCCTCCGCGGAACGCGCCAAAGCCAAAGTGATCGCAACGCAGGCAGCGGCTCGCCTCCTGGCGCGCCTCCTGCTCGGCGAGACCCTGCTCGACCAGATTCCAATCGTGAATACGCTCGCCGGCCTCGCGCTCGCCCAGCTCGCAGCGGCCGCACTCATGCTTGCCCTTAAACTGGACGGTCGGCAGCTCGACCTCGAGCTTGATCTTGTGGTCGAAGCCCAGGTAGCGGTCGATGTTTGCCGACGCCACGCGGCCGGCATTGATAGCGCGGATGACGGTGGCGGGGCCGGTCTGGCAGTCGCCGCCGCTAAAGAGGCCATCGAAGTTAGGCACGGCGCCGTCCGAATCGGTGACGATGCAACCCCACTTGCAGGCAATGCCCATCTCCTCAAACGGCTTGGAATCGATGTCCTGGCCAATGGCGACGAACACGCGCTCGCAGGGGATGACGCGCTCGGGCGTGGCGGCGGCACGTGGAGCCGGACGACCGCGGCGGGGCTCACCGATAATCTGTGGCTGCACGCGCAGGCCGCTCACGCGACCGTCCTCGCCCGTCTCGATGGCGAGTGGGGCCGTCAGTTCCAACACCTCGCAGCCCTCGGCCTGGGCACCGGCGATCTCGGCGTCCTGGGCCGTCATATCGCAGATGCGACGGCGGTAGACGATGCTCACCTTTTCGGCACCGCAGCGCACAGCAGAGCGCGCCACGTCCATGGCCACGTTGCCGCCGCCGATGACGCACACGCGCTGGCCACTCAGGTCGGGCAGCTCGTCGTCGCCGATGGCACGCAGCATCTTGACGGCCGACTCCACGCCGGGCGCCTCTTCGCCCGGAAGGCCGAGCTTCTTATCGCTGTGGGCACCGATGGCCAGGTAGACGGCATCAAACTCGTCGCGCAGACGGGCGAGCTCCTCACCGTTCACGGAGTGGTCGAGCTCCACGTCGATGCCGGCGCTCAAGATCCAGTCGATCTCGGCCTGAAGACGCTCGCGCGGCAGACGATAGCTGGGGATGCCGTAGCGCAGCATGCCGCCCAGGTGGTGGCGCTGTTCAAAGATGGTCACCTTATGGCCCATCACGGCCAGGTAGAAGGCGCAGGAAAGGCCGGCCGGGCCGCCGCCAATCACGGCGATGCGCTTGCCGGTGTTGTCAGCCACGTTGGGCTTGTAATCGTTGAGGTCGCTGTGCTCAACGGCAAAACGCTTGAGGGCGAGAATGTTCATGGGGTCATCGACCATGCCACGACGGCAGTGCATCTCGCAGGGATGCTCGCACACCAGGCCGCAAACGAGCGGCAGCGGGTTGTTCTTGCGGATGACCTTGACGGCATCGGCATAGCGGCCGGCCTCGACGAGCGAAATGTACCCGGGAATGTCGACGTGCGCCGGGCAGCCCGAGACGCACGGGACGCGGGCCTCGCGGTCAAAGCCACAGGAGTGCTCGCGGATATGGTGCTCAAAATCGTCACGGAAACCGCGGATAGCCGTAAGCGCCATGGCGCCGGCCTCGTAACCGATGGCGCAATCGCTCGAAAGATAGATGGTGCGGGCGGTGCGCTCGATCAGATTGAGCGTGGACTCGTCGGCGCGGCCCTCGAGCACATCGGCGAGCAGATCGCTCAGCGCGCTCAGGCCCACGCGGCAGGGCGTGCACTTGCCGCAGCTCTGGGTGGAGCACAGGTTGACGAGCGCTGCCGTAAACTCAACGGGACACGGGGCGAGCGAACTCACCGCCAGACGACGTCCGAGCGCATCGTGCAGGTCGTCCATGACGGCCTGAGCGTGGCTGCGTTCCATTACGTGCAGTCGAGCCATAAGATCCCCTCTCACATGGCAGCCCGGAGGCGAGGCCGGGCGAAATTGCTACACGCACAACACTGACCTAAAAAGTTGTGAGGTCTCCATACGGTTCGGCAGGCGGTATAAAATGTCACCCTCAGCGGTGAAATAGAACATTACCGCAGATAAATGCCATATTTGATAAAACGCGTTACCAAATTGCAATATTCAATGTGAAAAAGAGCGCCTTACTATTTTTCCTTTTTGATCCGTTTTCCTCCGTCCCCTTCGGATCACATGATCCCTTGGGAACGGAGGAAAACGGATCGTTTTTGGTGCAAAAGGGCCAGGTTTGTTTGCACCAATCTCACTTGCGCTAGATAAAGAGCTCGCATTCCTTCCGCACGACGCAAACCTTGCTCAGCATCTGGGAAACAGCGGATAGCTTGTTGGGATCAAGCTTACGAGCGCCTCGCGGACATACGGCAATGCAGCGCATGCAGGAGATGCACGCCTCGCCAGCTGCTCGTTTGGGGTCACCCTTGTCGATAGCACAAACGGGGCACGCCGCGGCGCATGCACCGCAGGAGACGCAATCCTCTGTTGCCTCGGGTGCCATGCGGTGACCTCCAGCTTGTTTATAAGGACGATTGCCGGGGATAGAGGGCTCGGACGCATCCTCAGCCAACAGCTTTTGCTGAATTTGCTGCGCAAACTCAGCAAGCTGCGCCGAGTCCTGCGCATCCGGACGACCGGCAGCAAACTGTCGCGCAATGGAATGTTCTGCAATGGCTGCAACTGCCGCGATCACCCGGAATCCCGCATGCTTCGCAACGTCCTCCAGCTCTACGAGCGTGTCCTCAAACGCGCGGTTTCCGTATACACAAACCAAAACAGCCCGAGCCCCGTTGCCGCGCACCATGCCCAACCGGTCAGCCACCACAGCCGGGATTCTACCGGCATACGCCGGCACAGAGATTACGGCCACGTCGTCCTCAGTCATCGAGACAGCGTTGAAATCTAGCCCGCTATCGGTCAGATCGACGGTAACGGTATTCTTGCCCAGTGCTCCGGCCACAAGGCCTGACACCTTCTGCGTTCCACCCGTCGGACTAAACACAATTTCGAATACGCTCATCGAGGCACCCTCCCCTACGCCTGGCAACGCGTCAAGCCGCTTTCACATCCAGCCAGAGTATACGGCACGTGGGGTCCCCGTTTTAATGCACCAAGCACCCCAATGCACCCACCCTACGCTGTCTGCCTCTTCGTTTTGTATAAATTACGGTACAAATTGTATATATTTACGGGATACCGCTGTGTTCTCATGAGGTACCCCATCCTAGCCCGTGCAAAAAACGGAGTATTCTGCAACGTAACCACGCCAGCACCGCCGCGGGTGGGCAAAACTGTAGGGCGCCGTATCATTCTAAGTCCCGACATGGCGAGAATGACGCGCCCCTGCTCCGGAAAACGGCGAAATCTGACTCAGAACGCTCGCCAGGGATATCCGAAGGCCACCGTTGGCGACGTCGGATCATATGCAGACAACTCGAACTGCAGAATACTCCAAAAAATGCACGGCGCACCCCATGGGGCCCATTGCTGCATGGCAGAAAATAGGTCCTCAGCATCCCCCAGATGCATTCCCGAGAAAATCACGTTTGAATTAGCGATGGACACGGCAAACAAAAGGGCCCGAGCGTTGTTTGCTCGGGCCCTTAGCTTGTCTCACGCTAGCGTGCGATGTGTATGTTACTTGCGCTTGCCGCCGCCGTCACCGGGGCGACGGGAGCTGCCGCCGCGCTTGCCGCCACGACTATTGCCATAGCTGCCACGATTATCGCGACCGCCGGCACGGCCGCCGCGGGAGCCGGCCTGGTTGCCGCCACGTCCGCCACGATAGCCGCCACGACGCTCCTCGCGGGTATCGTCGTAGTTGCGCCAGTCATCGCGACGATCGCGGCTGGCACGCGGATCGCGGCGATCGCGCGACTCGTTAGAGCGGCCAGCACTGCTGCGGCTGCCATTGCCACGAGTGCCCTCGCGATGCTCGCCGCCACGGCCACCGCGCTCATCAAAGCGCTTGCCGCCACGGGACTCGCCGCCGCGACGCTCGTCACGGCCACCGCGCTCGCCATCGCGACCGGAACGACGGCGGTCGCCCGAACCGCGCTTGCCACCGCGCGAACCGCGGCCCTCGTCCTCGCGCTCGACACGACGACGGCCACCGCGATCCTCGTCCTCGCGGCGGCGGCGATGTGCCTCGCCCTGGAACTGCTTGGCACGACGCTCGGCACGGTTGCCACGCGGGGCCTGCTCGACAGCACCGCCGCGCTCCTCGGCAGCCACCTCGCGGGCCACGCTCTCCACAGCCTCGTCCACGCGAGCCTGAACGCCCTCGCGCACGCGGGTCTTGCCGCCGCGCTTGGGACGGCTCGGACGCTCGCCGTCGCCGCGACGCTCGTCGCGACCGCGGTTGGAACGACCGGCCACGTCGCCGTAGTCATCGCCGTTGCGCCTACCGTCGCGACGCGCCTGCTCAAGCTTCTTCTTGCTCTTGGACTTGCCGCGCTTGGTCTTCTTCTTCACCTTAAAGGCCGCAGGGTCGCGCTCGGGATCAACCGCGGGCGGATTGGGGCCCACGTGCAGGTCGCCGGCCTCGTAGATGTCGGCGGTCTTGTCCATGAGCTTCTCGATCTCGTAGAACTCGTCAACATCCTGCTCGGTCACAAACGTAATGGCCCAGCCCAGCTCGCCGGCGCGGCCCGTACGACCAATACGGTGGATGTAGTCGGTCGGCTCGGCCGGTACGTCAAAGTTCACGACGTAGCGCACGTCGCTGATGTCGATGCCGCGGGCAAGCACGTCGGTTGCCACCAGCACGTCGACGGTACCATCGCGGAAGGCAGAAAGCGCGCGCTCGCGCTGGGCCTGGCTGCGGTTGCCGTGAATCGCGGCGGCCTTGATGCCCTTGCGCTCCAGACGACGGCAGCAGCTGTCGGCGCGATGCTTGGTGCGCATAAAGACGATCGTGCGCTCCGGGCCCTCCTTCTTGAGGAACTCGGGCAGCAAGTTGTTCTTGGCCTCGATGGACACCGGGAACACAAATTGGTCGACGGTGTCGGCGGTCGACGTGGCGGGCGCGATCTCCACGCGTGCCGGGTCGCTCACCAGGTCGGTGATCTCGCCCACGGCCTCCTCGTCGAGCGTGGCCGAGAACAGCAGCGTCTGACGCTCGGCCGGCGTCTCGCGCACAATGCGGCGGACGGCGGGCAAAAAGCCCATGTCGAGCATGCGGTCGGCCTCGTCGAGTACCAGGACCTTAACCTCGTCCAGGTGGCAGGCGCCCTGCTCGATCAGGTCGACCAGACGACCCGGCGTGGCAACTAGGATATCGCAACCGTACTTGAGTGCCGCGGTCTGCGGCTTGTAGCTCACACCGCCCACGACGGTCACGGCAACATGGCCGGTGACGTCGGCGATTTTGCTTGCGACCTCGTCGATCTGCTGGGCGAGCTCGCGCGTGGGGGTGATGACGAGCATCACGGGGCCGCGGCCGTTGCCCTCGGGCTTTTTAACACCGCGACGGCGGTTGCGGCCGCCGCGCTCGCGCACGGGTTTGGGAGGAGCGATGTGCTCCAGATTGTTCATGGTCGGCAGCAAAAAGGCAGCCGTCTTGCCGGTGCCGGTCTGAGCGGCGGCAAGCAGGTCACGGCCCTCGAGCACTACGGGGATCGAGCCGGCCTGCACGGGCGTGGGCGCCGTGTAGCCCAGGTTCTCGATAGCACGGAGCATCTCGTCGGAAAGCCCCAGCTCGTCAAAGGCGGGCAGGCTCTCGGTAGCGGACTCGACGGCCTGGGCAGCATTGGCCTCATCGGCGGCATCGAAGGCAGCCTGGGTCATGGCCTCGCGGGCCTCGTCCAGGATCTCGGCGTCGGTGACGTCAGATACAGAATTACGCATATGTTGTTGTTCCTTATCTGCACGCGCAATGGGCACGGCATGCGGCCGCGCGGGCGTGCTTGGTAGTGCGCTAATACATACAAAAACAGGTGCGCACAGAGAGGACGTTGCTCAGCACGCTGGCGATCGCTTTGGCAGCCCTATCACGCGCCGTCCAGACGCAGCAGCTCTAAGCGATGGAGCAGATTCGCCGCCGGTTAGTATACCCGCACTCCGTATGCCCCCACGTAAACCACAGATGACGAGGCGGACGAGGTGGGCCCGGCTGATTGTCTCAATCTGTAACAGATGCAGGGCAAAACCGGGTCCAAATGTTACAGAACAAGACAGAGGGGGATTTCCGTCCAGTCCAAACCAAATCTCTCAGGCTTCCTGCAATTTCGAACATGTGGCCTATAATGTTGCTTTGGTTACGCTATATATTGCGCAGCCATTTAATACGTCGCCCACCGGGGGCCATTAATTCCTATCGCCATATTGGCTAGGAAGCAATCAAAGGAGGTATCCGTGGCAGCAGAGACGCCTTGCTCGGTCCTCTATAACGATATTCGCTCGTTCGGCGGTCTTAAACATCTCGAGATCGCCCGAATGCTCATCAATGGAAACTCTTATCTCGGCAGTACCCTGCTCGAGAAATGCTCTTCCAACCGCTCGTATCTCACCCGTTACATCGTCCATCGCAAGCCTGACCAGTGCGCGCCCTCCATCTACAGCGACTTTGCCGTCACCACGCTCAACCTTTCCTCGGCAATCTGCAGCAAGCTCGGCGGCGGCGAGTCCGCCTATCGGGCAATCGCCGAGCACTATCGCGGTCCGGCCGCCAACGAAATGATGTCGGCTCTCGCCAGCTACAAGCTGGACAGCCGCCTATATGCAAATGCTCTCAATCGCATCGACAACTTTGACGGCAATGCCGTGCGCGAGAAAAGCACGCTTTACCTTATGCTCTTTGTGGCAACGGGGGCGCTCGCCGATCCCGTTCAGGGCGTGGCCACCGTCGAGCGCTTTTGCGACAGCAAGACGGGCGAGCACTTTGGCACCACCGAAACTACCGTCGGACGTGGCTTTATGAGCAGCCTGGAGCAGCCGCGCACCGTCGCCCCCAACCTCGGTCTGCTCAGAACCCATGCCGACAACTGCGCCGGCATGCAAATCCATCCCCTCACACGCGATCCGCGCGGCACCGTGATTGGTTCTTTGCCCAAAACCTCGCCCAGCATCACCGATGTGGGCGCTGACGCATCGCGCGAGCATCTTCGCATTTGGCTCGAGGGTGAACACTGGTACGCCCAGGGCCTTGGGTCGACCAACGGCACGGTACTCGAATCGGGTGCAGGCGACGGCGATATTGTGATTGAGCCGCCGCGCGACCAACGCGAGCCCGGCAAGATCTATCCCCCAGTGGAAATCGAAAACAGCGACAGGCTCCATCTGGGTCTCTACACGACATTCCTTGTCATTGTGGACTAGCGCGGACGGCGATCGAAAGACGGTCGCCGTCCGTCTTTCGTCTTCTACCTTCTGCGTCGTAAACGACAATGCTCAGCGGTATACGTGGGCAGTGCGGCTATCATGGTACTTTACCGATATCCGCACTGCTCACGTATACGTGCGGCAACCCATGCCAGACAAAGGAACGCCATGGATACTACCGATAGCGCCTATGGCGACAAACTCATCCGTCTCGATACGTTCGATACCGCCGTGGCGGTCGACCCCAGCGCCGAGGACGACGCCAAACGTCGGTTTATGACGCTTATTCTCCAGACGGCCCACCGCAACAACGGCAACATCGGACACGTGCTGCGCGCGACCAACACGAGCGGCGAGGTCTTTGCCGTCAAGCTACTCAAGGACAACGCCATCCTTTCCGGACAAGCTCCCGACCGCTCCGCCGAGCAAGCGGCTGCACACCTGGCCAACACCGCCGCGCTGTTCGAGGAGTACCGTCATCTGTGTATCGTCTCGCACCTGCGCGGATTTCCGCGCGTCTATGGCTATGGATCGTGCGAGGACGACCCGCTCATCCTCATGGAGTGGGTCGAGGGCACCTCACTCAAGCAGGCGCTGCCCCTGCTTCCGCACGACGCCTCGGGCGGGCTGACCACCCAGATGGTCGCCGCCGTCGGAAACGCCGTGCTTCGTGCGCTCTTGATGACCCAAGGCCTCGTGAATCCGGTCATCCATCGCGACCTGTCGCCTGCCAATATCATGTTCCGCACCACCAGCCGAACGCTCGAGCAGCAGATTGCCGATTGTTCCTTTGACCCCTGCCTCATCGACATGGGCTCCGCGACCATGGCCCTCGGCGACGACACGATCACCCGGCGCGCCGACATCTGGCGCTTTGCCACGCCCGCATACGCCGCGCCCGAGATGCTCACGCAGGATATCGAAGGCATCGCGGCCCTTCGCCGTTCGCCGGCAATCGACGTCTATGCGCTTTCGAGCATTTTGTACCAGCTCTACAGCGGTCGCAAACCGTTCGATGTCGAGTCGACGGGTGCCGCGGCAACCGGCTCGTTCTACCTCATAAAGACCAAGACCAAGCCGGCACCGCTCGAGCCGCGCTGCAAGGACGATGAAGCGCTCGTCCAGATCATCATGAAAGGCATCTCAGTCGAGCAGGGCGATCGTCCCACCGAGCAGCAGATGCTCGAGGTGCTCTCGGCATACCTCACCGATGCCGAATCCGAGGGCCACGAGGGCGCGGGCAGTGACGCCGCAATCGACATCGACTCCGGTACGCACCTTAAGGTCGACGTCGCCGGCGAGCGCGCGCGAGAGATCCTGGAGCAGGCCCGGCACGATGCCATGACCCGCCGCCGGTTTATTATCGGTGGCGTCGTTGCAGCCGTTGCGGGGCTCAGCGTCATTGGGGCGGCGACCCATGGCTTTGGCATCCCCGACTACCTGGACGGCATCCGCGGTTCGCTTGACGACTACACCTGGGATCAGCTGCAGGAGATTTCGCTCAAGATTAAGGCCGCCGAGACCCGTAGCGAGGCACGCGAGATTGCCAAGCGCTATCACCTGCTCGATGCCGATGGGCATATCCCCTATCCGTGTACCAAGCGCGTGAAACTCACCAACGGGCTGGAGGTCGGCGCGCAGCTTGTGGGCATCCGTCACGATGAGCTTCTGGACGGGACGGGCAAGGCCGGACTGACGTTTATGTTCGACGCGGGTATTGCCGAGCGCAACGCTGCGGCTGAGCCGCCGAGCGCCGGCTGGGCAGATTGCGAGCTGCGGGAATGGCTCGACGGCGACGGCCTTAAGCTGCTGCCCAACAAGTTGCGCGCGCTCATCAAATCTGTCAAAAAGGTCTCGAATAACGCTGGCGCCGCCAACAGTGCATCGTGTCTGAGCGAGTTGCCCGCAACCCTTTGGCTGCCCGCCATGGTCGAGTTGTGCGGTACGCAACCGCCCGATTCGTTTGCCAAGGACTATCACTACCTGGCAGACATCTACAACGGCGAGGGCAAGGAGTACCAACTCTTCCGCGAGCTCAAGGTGAGCCCGTATTCCACGAACGAGACGATGGTCCGCCAGTGGAAGGGCAAGGACACCTGCTGGTGGGAGCGCACGGTGAGCCCCGACTCATCGGAGACCGAAGGCACGCTCTATTTGAATCGCGTTGGACACGACGGCGACGCCTTTACGTACGCAACGCCTGCGGACAAGCCAAACAAACGAACCTGTGTGATCCCCGGATTCTGTATCTAGAGAGCGGGCGTCTTGCCGTGACGGGACCCCTCCCCGGCAATTGTCTTGATCTGTAACACTAGCTCGGCAGATACGGGTCTAGATGTTACAGAACGAGACAAACCCCAACCCCGCGAGACAACATCTCAATCTGTAACAGTAAGGGGTTAAAAACCTCTCTAGATGTTACAGATCAAGACATTTGAGTTGACCGCGGACGTTCTGTCTCGATCTGTAACAGTTACTCGACAAAAACGGGTCTAGTTGTTACAGATTGAGACATTAGACCGACTACGGTCCGCCGACCTGGCTATCACCTCGGCCAATAACAGAATGGCATACATTTCAATCTCCACTGGACACCCCCAGGGGGTATGGGTGTATAGTATCAGCAGGTTAACAATTCCAACACCAAATTACAGAAAGGAGAAGCCATGGCTCAAGATAAGTTTGACGTGGGCGGCATGACATGTGCCGCCTGCCAGGCGCACGTGGACCGTGCCGTGAGCAAGCTCGACGGCGTCCAAAGCGTCGCGGTCAACCTACTCGCCGGTTCCATGATGGTCGACTACGACCCCGCGCAGGTCTCCCCCGACGATATCTGCAGCGCTGTCGATCGCGCTGGCTACTCGGCCTCGCCCGTCAGCACGGGCACCGACGCCGCCCAAAACGGCAGTACGCAAGCCAGGTCCGGCGCCGCCCATATGGAGTCGCCCACCAAAAAGCTGGAGGCCGCCGCCTCTGCCATGCGCACCCGCCTCATCATCTCGATCATCTTCCTCATCCCGCTGTTCTACATAGGCATGGGGCACATGCTCGGCTGGCCGCTGCTCGGCATCTTCACCGACCACACCCACAGCATGACGCTCGCGCTCACCGAGCTCGTCCTGCTCATCCCCATCGTCTACGTCAACGACGCGTACTTTATCAACGGGTTTAAATCGCTCGCGCACGGCGCGCCCACCATGGACGCCCTCATCGCCGTCGGCGCCACCGCGTCCATTGCCTGGTCGCTCTACGCCATGTTTATCATGGCCGACCAGCTGGCCGCGGGCCAGGTCCACGAGGCCATGATGACGGGCATGGACAACCTGTATTTTGAGAGTGCGGGCACGATCCTGTCGCTGGTCACCGTGGGCAAATACCTCGAGACACGCAGCAAGTCCAAAACCGGCGGCGCCATCGAGGCACTCATCGACCTTGCACCCAAGACCGCGACCGTCGTGGCAGAGGACGGCACCGAAGCCACCGTCGACGTCGACAGCATCCTTCCCGGCCAGGTCCTGCGCGTGCGCCCCGGCGAGTCCATCCCTGTCGACGGCGTGGTGCTCGAGGGCAGCTCGGCCGTGGACGAAAGTACGCTGACCGGCGAGTCCATCCCCGTGGAGAAGACCGCCGGCGACACTGTCAACGCCGCCACGGTCAACCGCACGGGCTCGTTTACCTTCCGCGCCACGCGTGTGGGCGCCGACACGTCGCTCGCCAAGATTATCCAGCTCGTCGAGGATGCCAACGCCACCAAGGCGCCCATCGCCCGCATGGCCGACAAGGTCGCCGGCGTGTTCGTGCCTGTGGTGTTCGTGATCTCGGCCGCGACCTTTGCGGTATGGATGGCACTGACCGGCAGCATAAACGAGGCGCTCACCTCCGCCGTGGCCGTACTGGTGATCAGCTGTCCGTGCGCACTGGGTCTGGCCACGCCCGTCGCCATTATGGTGGGCACCGGCAAGGGCGCCGAGATGGGCATTCTGTTCAAGAGCGCCGAAGCGCTGGAGAACCTGCGCAGCGTGGGCACCGTGGTGCTCGATAAGACGGGCACGGTCACCCGGGGTAAGCCTGCCGTGACCGATATCGTGGTAGCCACGCGCGCCGACGGCTCGCCCGCCATGAGCGAAAAGGCGCTGCTCAAGCTGGCCGCCGCGTTGGAGCGATCAAGCGAGCACCCGCTGGCCGAGGCGATTATGGCCGAGTGCGAGACACACGGGATCGTCGCGCGCATGGTCGAGGACTTTGCCGCCGTGCCCGGGCGAGGCGTTACGGCGCGCGAGGGGCAAAACGTCATCGCCGCCGGCAACGTGCGTCTGATGGACGAGCTGGGCGCGAAGGCGCCCGCCGACCTTGCCGAACGGTTCGCCGCCGAGGGCAAAACGCCGCTGTTCTTTGCCAAGAACGGCGAGCTCGTCGGTACCATCGCCGTGGCTGACGAGGTAAAAGAAACGAGTGCCGAGGCAATCGCCGCGCTCCGCAAGCTCGGCGTCGACGTGCGCATGCTCACCGGCGACAACCGTGTGACGGCCGAAGCAATCGCCCGCAGCGTGGGACTGAACAGCGAACAGGTTATCGCCGACGTCCTGCCCGCCGACAAGGAACGCCACGTGCGCGAGCTGCAGGATGCGGGCAGCAAGGTCGCCATGGTGGGCGACGGCATCAACGACTCCCCCGCCCTAGCGCGCGCCGACGTGGGCCTTGCGATCGGTACCGGTGCCGACATCGCCAAGGAAGGGGCAGATGTGGTGCTCATGCGCAGCGACCTCATGGACGCCGCCCGCGCCATCGAGCTTTCGCGCGCCACGATTCGCAACATCAAGCAGGACCTGTTCTGGGCGCTGTTCTACAACGGCATCGGCATTCCGCTGGCGGCGGGCGTGTTCTTCCCCCTCACCGGTTGGCAACTCTCGCCGATGTTTGGCGCCGCGGCCATGAGCCTGTCGAGTGTCTGCGTCGTAAGCAATGCCCTGCGCCTGCGAACCTTTAAACCATCAGTTGCGGTGAAATAAGGCGTAACATGCTTAGCTAAACCGCTATTTAGTCCGTATTCCACCGCAACTTTAGGTACTCAACGAAAAGGAGATAATCATGAAGTACATCGTTAAAACGTCTGGCCTTATGTGCGGCCACTGCGACGCCACTGTCGAAACGGCGCTGCTCAACGTTGCCGGCGTGACCGATGCCGATGCCGACCACGAGACCCAGACCGTCCAGGTGGAGTGCGCCGACACCGTGACCGCCGAGCAGCTCACTGCCGCCGTCGAGGGCGCCGGCGAGAAGTTCCACGCCCTTTCGGTGACCGCCGCGTAGCAGACGCTGCCTACTCAATCCTCAGAAGTTGCGGTGAAATACGGACTGTTGTGCCACCCTAGGCCTTTAAACGGTCCGTATTTCACCGCAACTGACGGGGGCATCCGGAAGATCGACCAGAAACGAGGACCCGCCATGATGGCAGACCACAAATCGGTGACCCGCATGCTCAAGACGGCACGCGGCCAGATCGACGGCATCTTGCGGATGGTCGAGGAGGACCGCTACTGCGTCGATATTTCCACGCAGCTCATGGCAACGCAGGCGCTCATTGCGCGCATCAACGCCGACGTGCTCAAGGCGCATATCGAGGGCTGCGTGACTTCGGCAATCGAATCGGGCGACGAGGAGCTCAAAGCCGCCAAGCTCGCCGAGATAGAGCGCGTCGTCGACAAGCTCGCCAAGTAATTGGGGCATTGGAGACAGACTTCTTTGCACCGTCTTGGTATTCCGGGGACAGGTATGTTTGCACCACATTGGTGCAGATTAACCTGTCCCCCTTGCTCTAAATCGGGTATAAAGGCGTGCAGCATATCGAACGAAAGGCAATTTGCATGAATGACTTTATGAAGGGTCGCAATGGTGCCGATGAACTCACCATCGTGATGGGTTTTGCCGGCATCGTCATCGCGATGATCGGATCGATAGCCCGCATCCAGTGGCTCAGCTGGATTGCCATCGCCGTAATCGTGATTGGCGTGCTGCGCGGCCTATCCAAAAATATCGACGCACGTCGTAAGGAGAACGAGGCCTTTGTCGCCGCGACTGCAAACGTACCCGGCTTGGGCAAGTTTGTAGCTAGCTTGGGCGGCGGAGCTGCAGCGGCCAACGCCTCGCGCGCAGCCGGTACTAGCAAGGAAGACTTTGAACGTGCCAAGCGCACAGCCAAGAAGATGTGGAAGGGCCGCAAGACCACGGCATACCTCAAGTGCCCCAACTGCGGCCAGATGCTCTCCGTCCCCAAGGGCAAGGGCAAGATCCGCGTCACCTGCCCCAAGTGCCACGCCAAGATGGAAACGCGCTCCTAGCCGCCGCACGCGGGACAATTAATCAGGTTTGTTTGTCCCAAATCTTAAGTATTTGTTCGATAAAAAAGCCGAGGCCTCGTGTTGAGACCTCGGCTTTTTGTATGCGACAACGGAGCTGTCCCTTTGTCACACCTATGCCACGCCGTCGCGGGCCAGCTCCTCGGCAAGCGCTTCGGCAGGCATGGTCATAATCGCGTCGAGCTCGGCGTCCACCTCGGGAATACGCTTCACCTTGAGCTTGCGTACCAGATCACCGCGACACATCACGTGCGTCGGCTCACGCAGTGCGCACAGGTCATCGAGCGGGCTCTCGCGCGTCACCAGGATATCGGCGGCCTTACCGCACTCGATTGTGCCGGTCTCGCCGCCCAGCCCCAGCAGCTCGGCGTTGACTTGCGTAGCCGTATGCAGTGCGAAGGCGTTGCTCACGCCGACATACTTGGCAAAATAGGCCACCTCACGCCACATGTCGTACTGCGTCACGAACGGGCAGCTCGAGTCCGTGCCCAAGCCCACCTTAACGCCAGCTTCCAGTGCGGCACGAGCGCTCTCGATAATACCCGAGCACACGATATCGCCGTTCTTCTTTTGCGTATCGGTCGAATGGGTCTTTTTCGGGTCGAGCAATACAAACGGCAGCGCCGGGCTGATAGTGCAGGTAACACTGGGCGCACGCCCCTCGAGTTGCGTGCCCGCGGCGCCACGGTACAGCTCCAGAATCTCGGGCGTCAACGGAGCACCGTGCTCGATCGTGTCAACGCCGGCCTCAAGCGCGGCCTTCACGCCTTCGGTGCTCTCGACATGGGCCATAACCGGCAGGCTCACCTCGTGCGCAGCCTTGCACGCCGCCGCGGCAACCTCGACCGGCATGCGTAGCACGCCCGGCTCGCCCACCTCGGTAGCGTCGAACACGCCGCCCGTTACGAACAGCTTAATGACATCGGCACCGCGCGCATACAGGTCGCGCACCTGTTCGGCTGCCTCGACGGGACTGTTGGCCACCTGGGCGAACAAGCCCGCACCATGGCCGCCCGGCACCGTGACGCCCGTTCCCGGCGCCACCAGGCGAGGACCTTGATACTTGCCGGCGTCGATGGCATTACGAACGGCGATGTCGGCAAACAGTGGGTCGCCCGCGCCGCGCACCGTGGTCACGCCGCTTGCCAGCTGCTGTTGGGCGCTGCCTTTGAGGATGTGGCGGACGATGGCGCGCCCCACGGGATTATCGAGCTTCTTCATCAGCGCGCCCGCATCGCCCGCCGAAACCGGCTTGCCCGAACCGCACAGATGCACATGCATATTGATGAGACCGGGCATGAGATACGCACCCGCCAGGTCGATAACCTCGGCACCCGCAGGCACCTGCGCCACAGCACTCGGCCCCATCCACGTGATGACACCGCGCTCAACAGTCACGGCCATATCGGGTTGCGGCTCCATATGCTCCGAACCATCCAGGACGGTCGCATTGATAAACAACGTGGAACGATCGGCAGACGCCATATCGAGCTCCTCCCTCACGATTAACTTGAACATTTGTCCATTATCACCTAATGCAGCGACCTAAAGTCGAGCATATCGGTTAACGGAGGGAAGAGGGGATGTGGGGGACGGAATACGTTGCAGTCCCACCCCAGCGACACCAGGGAAATGTCTCGATCTGTAACAGTTACGGGCCCAAACAGCCGCCAAACGTTACAGATTGAGACAAAGTCAGGGCAGCAGGGCGACGCCAGTCACATCCCCTACTCCCACTCCTACTCGTAGATGTTGAGCGACTTCACGTACCGCCCCTGGGCGCCCATGATGTCGCGGACCAGGCGCAAAAAGAAGCTGATGCACGAGGTGTCAAAGCCATCCTGCAGGTCCTCCGGATGCACCGCACCCGGCCCATCGACCGCCGTGTCGCTCAGGCGCGCGATGTCATACAGGTAGAGCTGCCCCGCCGTCAGCCAGACATCGTCGACGCAGGCGAGGCGCACCGCAATCGCGCCGTCGCTCCAATGCTCCTTTTGAACGATATGTGGGTCGTAGACGTCAAAGCGACGGTCGGTGCGCGTATCCTTCAGCACGACCATGCCAGTCGCGGGATCCTTGTCCAAAATGCCAAAGCGCGAGAAATACTGCGTGTCGTGCACTTGCTCGAGCCGCTTGAGCGAGGCAGGAGAAAGCGATGCCGGCGGCTCGTCAATATATAGCTCGAGCAGCGTCTTGCCATGGCGATAGGGGCGCTCGAAGAGCAGCCAATCGGTAAATGCCATGTTGTAGGCCATGATTTCGTTTTGGGAAGGCTCGGTGCAATAGCCGAGCCACGGGTCGACAATGATCTCGAACTGCTCGCGCGCCGGCTCCAAAAACTGAAACTTCCGCAGCATCCAAAAATGGGCCATGTCGGCAATATCGTTGCCGACGGCTCCGGCTAGCTGCGCTCGGTCTAAAGCGTGGTCAGTCATGGCATCCTCCTCAAACTGATGGACCTCAATTTGAGCTTACGAGGAGGGTGGGCAGCCACGACCAGCGCGGGCAAAATAGGCCTCCGGCTGCAAACCAGATGCTGACCAAACACTTGACGAAAAGCTTGACCGAAAATGCGCACCGCAACAAAACCGCAGGTAAACATAGACGGCCAACCCGCCCTTTTGAGCCAGATACCCGCAGCCACCACAGAAACAACAGGTGACCACAGCCCAAGAAGTCGACAAATGAACACCCGTACGTCGACAAACGAGCAAATCGCTCGCAAAGAGTGTCCCCAACGACTAGACAAAAAATGACTAGTCATTGGGGACGTTCTTAAATGACTACTTTACAGCTCCAGCGCCTCGGCTACTTCGGCAGCGCAGGCCAGGGCGTCGGCCATAGCGTTCACCACGAGCGAGCTGCCGTTACGAGCGTCACCGGCAACATACACCGGCGCGGCATCCGCGGCGACGCCGTCGACACGCGCCGCAAGATGCGAGCCCTCAGCGGCCATCACAGGCAGCGGACGAGCAGTAGTGGCAACGGGCACGCCAACGGCGTCGAACGCACCGTGCTCTGGGCCCGTAAAGCCGCAGGCGATGAGCACCAGCTGGGCCGGCACCTCGTGCTCGGAGCCCGCAATGCGTTCAGGCTTGCCGGCCGACCAATCCAGGTCGACCACGCGCAGGCCCGCGGCAGCGCCCTTCTTGTCCAGCAGCACCTCGAGCGTATCCACGCCCCAAGCGCGCATCTCGCCGCCCATGGCAGCGATGGCCTCCTGCTGGCCGTAATCGGTCTTCTTCACGTTGGGCCACTGCGGCCAGGGGTTGCTCGCCGCGCGCGCATCAGGCGCAGCCGGCAAGAACTCAAACTGACGCACGCTGCGCGCACCCTGGCGCACCGCGGTACCCACGCAGTCGTTGCCGGTATCGCCACCACCAATGACCACGACGTCCAGGCCGCGCGCGTTCGCCGCGGGCTCGCCGCCATCGAGCACCGAGACGGTCGAAGCGGTCAGGTAGTCCACCGCGTACACCACGCCCGGAGCATCCACGTTCGCAGCCGAAAGACCGCGGGGCGCACGAGCGCCGGCAGCCACCACGACGGCGTCAAAATCATCGAGCTTGGCGGCAACCTTGGGATCGTTCACATCGGCACCCAGCTCAAACACAATGCCCAGCTCGCGCATGAGCGCCACGCGACGCTCGACCACAGACTTCTCGAGCTTCATGTTGGGAATGCCGTACATGAGCAGACCGCCCGGACGGTCGTCACGCTCAAACACCGTCACGCGGGCGCCGCGACGCGCAAGCTCCCATGCAGCCACCAGACCAGCGGGACCGGAGCCCACCACAGCAACCGTGGGTGCGCCCTCCCCTGCCGGCTCAAAGCGACGCGGACCGCCGTTGGCCCACTCATGGTCGCTGATCGCACGCTCGTTGTCATGGATCGTCGTGGGTTGGCCATCGACCGAACCCAGGTTGCACGCGGCCTCGCACAACGCCGGGCACACGCGACTCGTAAACTCGGGCATGGGCGAGGTGAGCGACAGGCGCTCGGCAGCCTCATCCCAGCGGCCGCGGTACACCAGCTCGTTCCACTCGGGAATCAGGTTGTGCAGCGGGCAGCCGCTCGGGCGTGCCTTGCCAAAGCTCGCGCCCATCTGACAAAACGCCACACCGCACATCATGCAGCGGCTCGCCTGGGCACGGCGCGCATCGTCGTCGAGCTCCACGTACAGCGGATCGAAATCGCGGCTGCGCTCCTCCACGGGGCGCAGCCCGTGGGTCACGCGATCGATATCAAGAAAAGCACCGGGCTTACCCATGGCACTTACGCCTCCTTCTTGGTCGAAGCAACAGAGCTGGCGGCGGGCACAGCGCCAGCGACACCACCCGCCGCATCAAAGCGAGCGACATCGGCGGCGTCGGCGCGACCGGTCACGATGTCAAACGCCAGCTCCTCGGCCTGCTCATGCGTCTTGCCGACGGCCTCGGCGGCGGCGACAATCGCCAGCACGCGCTCGTACTCGGTCGGAATGACCTTCACAAAGTGCTTGCTCATCGTCTCAAAGCTGTAGAGCAGCTTAATGCCGCGAGGGCTCTGCGTCGCGTCCACGTGCTCCTGGATGAGCGTACGAATCTGCGCCAGCTCGCCGGCCGTCGGGGCCTTGAGCTCAACGCTCTCGTGGTTCACACGGGCATCGAGCGTGCCGTACTGGTCAAAGACGTAAGCCACGCCGCCCGTCATGCCGGCGGCGAAGTTCTGCCCGACCTCGCCCAGGATGAGCGCCAGACCTCCCGTCATGTACTCGCAGCCATGGTTGCCGCAGCCCTCGACCACCACCGTGGCACCGGAGTTGCGTACGCCAAAGCGCTGGCCGGCCAGGCCGTTAATGAAGCCGCGGCCACTCGTAGCGCCAAAGAACGCAACGTTGCCCACGATGATGTTCTCGTCGAACTTGTAGGTCGCATGCGGGTTGGGGCGCACCGACACCTCGCCGCCCGAAAGGCCCTTGCCAAAGTAGTCGTTGGCGTCGCCGCACACGTTGAGCGTAATGCCGCGCGGCAGAAAGGCGCCAAAGCTCTGACCGGCCGAACCATCGCAATCGATGGTGATGGAGCCGGCGGGCAGGCCCTCGGGATGCGCCTTGGTCACCGCGTTGCCCAAGATGGTGCCCACGCAGCGGTTGACGTTGGCGATATCGGCGCGGAAGCGAATCGGACGCAGGTGCGCACGGGCATCGGCCGTATAGGGCACAAACAACGTGGAGTCGAGCGTCTTGTCGAGCTCACTGTCCGCAGCCATCTGCGGCAGGAAGTGACGACCGTCGGCACCCGGGATGTGGGCACCGAACTCGCAGGTCGCGCTCGCCAGCACGGGCGACAGATCGAGCAGGTTGGCCTTGCGGTTGCCCGGGACCTCAATCTGGCGCAAGCACTCGGGATGGCCGACCATCTCGTCGACGGTGCGGAAGCCCAGGCTCGCCATGACCTCGCGCAGCTGCTCGGCAACAAAGAGCATAAAGTGCTCAACGTGCTCGGGCTTGCCGCGGAAGCCGCGACGCAGGCGGCAGTTTTGCGTAGCGATGCCGGCCGGGCAGGTATCCTGCTGGCAGTCGCGCTGCATGAGGCAGCCCATGGAGATGAGCGGCATGGTCGCAAAGCCAAACTCCTCGGCGCCCAACAGGCAGGCGACAGCAACATCGGTGCCGTCCATGAGCTTGCCGTCGGCCTCGAGCACCACGCGCGAGCGCAGGCCGTTTTGCAGCAGCGTCTGCTGGGCCTCGGCAAGGCCAAGCTCCAGCGGCAGACCGGCGTGCCAGATCGAATCGCGCGCCGCGGCACCGGAGCCGCCGTTGTGGCCGCTGATCAAGATCTTGTCGGCAGCGCCCTTGGCCACACCGGTGGCGATGGTGCCGACACCGGCCTCGCTGACCAGCTTGACCGACACGCGTGCGCCGGGGTTGGCGTTCTTAAGGTCAAAGATCAGCTCTGCCAGGTCCTCGATAGAGTAAATATCGTGGTGCGGCGGGGGCGAGATCAGGCCGATGCCGGGCGTGGACTGACGGACCTCGGCGATCCAGGGGTAGACCTTCTTGCCGGGCAGGTGGCCGCCCTCGCCGGGCTTGGCGCCCTGGGCCATCTTGATCTGAATCTCGAAGGCGCTGCACAGGTAGCGGCTCGTCACGCCAAAGCGCGCGCTTGCCACCTGCTTGATGGCGGAGTTCTTGGAGTCACCGTTGGCCAGCGGGGTCTCGCGACGCGAATCCTCGCCGCCCTCGCCCGAGTTGGAACGACCGTGCAGGCGGTTCATGGCGATGGCCATGCACTCGTGTGCTTCTTTGCTGATGGAACCGTACGACATGGCGCCGGTGTTAAAGCGGCGGACGATGTTGAGCGCGGGCTCCACCTCGTCGAGTGCCACCGGAGTGCGGCCGCTGGCATCAAAGTCCAGCAAGTCGCGCAGACGCACGGCACGGCCGGTGCGGTGCAGGCGAGCGCTGTACTCCTTAAAGGTGTCGTAGCTGTCCTCGCGGCAGGCGGTCTGCAGCAAGTAGACGGTCTGCGGATCGATGAGGTGATCCTCGCCGCCGAGCGGGCGCCACTTGGTCAGGCCCAACGTGGGCAGCTGATCGGGAGCCGGGCTCTTAAGGATAGCGAGTGCGGCGTCGTAGCGCTCGTTTTGCTCGCGCTCAACGTCCTCGACACCCATACCGCCCACACGGCTCACCGTGCCGGCGAAGTACGCGTTGACGAACTCCGGAGTGAAGCCCACGGCCTCGAAGATCTGCGCCGAATGGTAGCTCTGCACCGTGGAGATGCCCATCTTGGACATGATGGAGACGATGCCGGCGGTCGCAGCCTTGTTGTAGTTGGCGATGCCCTGCTCGGCCGTCACGTCCAGGTCGCCGCGTGCCGCCAGATCGCGGATGCACGCATGTGCGTTGTACGGATAGATGCCGCTCGCGGAGTAGCCCACCAGTGCCGCAAAGTCGTGCGGGGATACAGCGTCGCCGCACTCCACCACGATGTCGGCAAAGGTACGCACGCCGGCGCGGATCAGGTGGTTGTGCACGCAGCCCACGGCGAGCAGTGACGGTACGGGCACCTCGCCCGCAGCGGCACGATCGCTCAACACCACGATGTTCACGCCGTCGCGGACCGCGGCCTCAACGTCCTCTGCAAGCTGCTTGAGCGCAGCCTGCAGCGCACCCTCGCCGGCATCGCGGCGGTAGACGGCACGGAAACGGCGGGTCTTAAAGCCCACGCGGTCGATGGCGCAGATACGCTCGAACTCCTCCTCGCTCAGCAGCGGACGCTCCAGGCGCACCAGCTGACAGGCCGTACGGGAGTCCTCGAGCAGGTTGCCGTGGTTGCCCAGGTAGAGCGTGGTCGAGGTGACCATATGCTCGCGAAGAGCATCGATGGGCGGATTCGTGACCTGAGCGAACAGCTGATAGAAGTAGTCAAAGAACGAACGCGTCTTCTTGGACAGGCAGGCCAGCGGCGCATCGATACCCATCGAGGCGAGCGGCGCCTTGCCCTGCTGGGCCATGGGACGCACGACCTCGTCAACATCATCCCAGTGATACCCGAGCTTGGCCATGCACACGGCGGCGGGCACCTCGGCATCCTCGGCGGGCGCGGGCGCGGCGGGCTCATCGAGCGCGTCGACGGTCAGCGTCTCCTCGGCGATCCAATCACGGTAGGGCTTTTCCTTGGCACAGCGGGCGCGCAGCTCGTCGTTGTAGATGACGCGGCCGCGGGCAAAATCGACCTCGAGCATCTGGCCCGGTCCCAGGCAGCCGCTCGTCAGGATGTTCTCGGGGCTCACCTCGATGGTGCCCACCTCGCTCGCCAGCATAAAGCGGCCGTCGCGCGTCACATAGTAGCGGGCGGGGCGTAGGCCATTACGGTCGAGGGCGGCACCCAGGGTACGGCCGTCGGTAAAGGCGATAGCGGCAGGACCGTCCCACGGCTCCATGAGCATGGACTGGTAGGCGTCGTAGGCGCGGCGCTCCTCACTCAGGCTATCGTTGTGGTCCCACGGCTCGGGCAGCAACATGGACGCGGCACGCGTGAGCGGACGACCGTTCATGACCAAAAACTCAAGCACGTTGTCCAGAATCGCGGAATCGGAGCCCTCGCGGTTGATGATGGGCATCACGCGCTCAAGATCATGCTGCAGCACGGGGCTGTACAGGTTGGGCTCGCGGGCGCGGATCCAGTTGACGTTGCCCTTGAGGGTGTTGATCTCGCCGTTATGGATGATAAAACGGTTGGGGTGCGCGCGTTCCCAGCTGGGCGTGGTGTTGGTGGAGTAGCGCGAGTGGACGAGCGCCACGGCCGTTTTGACGGCGGCGTCGTTGAGGTCGATGAAGAAGCGGCGCATCTGCGTGGCGACCAACATGCCCTTGTACACGATGGTGCGCGAGCTCATGGAGCACACATAGAAGATCTTGTCGCGCAGGGCAAACTCGGCGTCGGCCTTCTTTTCGATGGTACGGCGGCACACGTACAGGCGACGCTCAAAGGCATCGCCGGCGGGCGTGTCGTCCGGACGGCCCAGGAAGGCCTGCAGGATGGTAGGCATGCAGGCGCGGGCCGTCTCGCCCAGGTCGTGCGGGTCGACGGGCACCTCGCGCCAAAAGAGCAGCGGCACGCCAGCCTCGGCGCAGCCTTCCTCAAACACGCGGCGGGCATCCTCTACGCCCTTGTCGTCCTGCGGGAAGAACAGCATGGCCACGCCATAGTCGCCCTCTGCCGGCAGAATCTGGCCGCACTTTTGAGCCTCTTTGCGAAAAAAATGATGCGGAACCTGGAACAGGATGCCGGCGCCGTCGCCGGTGTTCTTCTCGAGTCCCGTACCGCCGCGGTGCTCCAAGTTGACCAGAATGGACAGCGCGTCGTCCAGAATCTGGTGATGGCGCTCGCCGTTGATATCGGCAAGCGCGCCAATGCCACATGCATCGTGATCGAATTCGGGGCGATAAAGGCCCTGCTGCTGAGCGGAATCTGCCTGCATCGCGATCCTCCCCTAGATATTTAGACAGTCAGTTGAATAGGCATACTAGGAGCATGGCCGGCCCGTTGTGTTTCCCGCCCGTTTCGAAACAATCGCGTAACGCACGCCCTACGAGTGGACACCGCCGACCTCAAGGGCGACAACATAGGCCCCAAGTTCGGCCTGTAAGCTCACCGCTTCAAACATCTCAATCTGTAACAGTAAGACCCAATTTCGACGACTAACTGTTACAGATCAAGATGTTTTCGAGAGACGGTTCCGAATGTCTCAATCTGTAACACGAAGGGTCAGTTTTGGCGGTCAGCTGTTACAGATCGAGATTTTCCATAGGACCATTTCTTCCTGTCTTGATCTGTAACACCTAGACCCAATTTCCATCCCTAGTCGTTACAGATCAAGACATTTCGGCAACTCCCTTTCACCATCCTATTCAAATACAACAATTTTGTTAGTCATGGTTAACTTTTGAGTCTAAAACGGGTATGCTTTGCGGCGTCAAACAAACGGCACGCAGGAGCTCACCATGCTCAATCATCTCAAACAACATTTTGGCTCCCGGCGCACCGGTGGTCACGGAGGCCTAGACATTGCGCGGCATATTGGCCCCGGACTGCTCGTGACCGTCGGCTTTATCGACCCGGGCAACTGGGCCTCCAATATGGCCGCGGGCTCGCAGTTTGGCTACGCGCTGCTGTGGATCGTCACGCTGTCCACGATTATGCTCATTGTGCTGCAGCACAACGCGGCGCACCTGGGTATCGCCACGGGCGCCTGTCTCGCCGAGGCCACGACCCGCTTTCTCCCCCGCTTCGTTGGGCGCACGGTGCTCGCCAGTGCCTATCTCGCGACCATCGCCACCACCATGGCCGAAGTCCTGGGTGGCGCGATTGCCCTTCAAATGCTCTTTGGGCTGCCCGTGCGCGCGGGCTGCGTCATCGTCGCGGCGGCATCGATTGCCATGCTCATGACAAGCTCCTGCAAACGCGCCGAACGCTGGATCATCGCCTTCGTGGGCGTGGTAGGACTCTCGTTTTTGGCCGAGCTCACGCTAGTCAAGGTCGACTGGCCGCAGGCCGCCGCAAGCTGGATCACACCCAGTATGCCCACCGGCTCGGCCGCGATTATCGTAAGTGTCCTAGGCGCGGTCGTTATGCCCCACAACCTCTTCCTGCACTCCGAGGTCATCCAATCCATGCACTTCGAAGGCCAAGGCAAGCAGGTTATCGAGGAACGTCTGCGCTACGAGCTCTTCGACACGCTCTTTTCGATGGGCGTGGGCTGGGCGATCAACTCGGCCATGGTCATCCTGGCCGCAACGACCTTCTTTGCGCACGGCATTGTCGTAGACGACCTCGCCGTCGCAGCGGCCACGCTCTCCCCCATTCTGGGCCCGGCAAGCTCGGCCATCTTTGCGGTGGCACTGCTGTTTGCGGGTATATCGAGTAGTGTGACGGCGGGCATGGCGGCGGGCACCATCACCGCAGGCATGTTCGACGAGGAATACGACATCCACGACCGACATTCCTCGATCGGGGTGGCGGCCTGTTTCGTCGGCGCAGTGGCGGCGTGCTTGGTCGTCCCGAATCCTTTTGAGGGTCTCATCTGGAGTCAGGCGCTGCTGTCGCTTCAGTTGCCGATTACGGTCTTTGTGCTCATACGACTCACCAGTTCGCGCCGCGTCATGGGCAAATACGCCAACTCGCGCCCGCTCAACGCGCTGCTCGTAGGGATCGGCGTCATCGTGACGATTCTCGACATCGTGCTGCTAACGGGAATGTAATTGAGATGGCGTGGCTGTCCAGATATAACATCTCAATCTGTAACACGTAAGGCCGTTTTAAACCGTCAGATAAATCAAAAGGGTCCCGGCCGAGAATTCGACCGGGGCCCTTGGACAGAGCTCTGTATGGCTAATCGCCGTGTGTCTACGAGCTACTCCTCGACAAGCTCAAACTCATCGGGACCAACGCCGCACACCGGGCACACGTAATCCTCGGGCAGCTCGGGCGTGTCGACCTCAACCTCGTAACCGCAAACGGTGCACACAAACTTATACGTCTTCTTCTCCTCAGCCATGATGTTCTCCTCTCGAACGTGACTGTTGGTGTACTTACTTATTAGTATATATTCTCAATAACATAATGCAAGTATTTTTAGAACATTTCTAGCCTTGATACGACGAGGCTTTGGGCGGCGTCTTGCCCTTTAGCACCTTGTGATAGTAGTCGTACGTCAGCGGCGTCTCGTCGCTCAGGCGCTCGGCATCCTCGACCTCGCCAATAAACAGCAGATGCGTGCCCACATCCACAGTGTCGATCAAACGGCAGCTAAACAGGGCCGCCGCGTGCTCAGGCACATAGGGCATGCCCAGAGCCGTCTCGCGGGTCTCGTATTTGGCAAACTTGTCATAATCGCTGCTGGTGCGGAACCCAAAGTTACCGATGTAGAGCATGTCGGCGGTCTGATCGATCACGGTCAGCGCGAACGCTTTGGCCGATGCGATGACGCCCGAGGTGGCATTGTCCTTGTTCACGGCAACCGAAATACGCGGCGGCATGGACGTCACCTGCACCGCAGTGTTGATGACGCAGCCGGCACGCAGCCCGTCGGCCGCGGCACTCACCACATACAGGCCGCTCGGCATGGCAAAGAACGCAGTTTTGTCCATAACGATCACTCCCCTAGCTCGGGTTGGAACCTCATGAATGTATGTACCCACAAAAAAGGCGGCACCCATAACGGACGCCGCCTTTGAGACATATGTGTCAGAACAGTAAGAAAGATGAGACGCCCGCAGTTGCGGTGAAATAGGGACTGAATAGCCCCTCAAACAGGCAAAACAGTCCGTATTCCACCGCAACTTATGCAGAGTGCCTAACGGTTGCGTTCCTTAAGGGCGCGGTCGATCTCGCGTTGGACATCACGCTTGGCCATGTCCTCGCGCTTGTCGTAGAGCTTCTTGCCGCGACCCAGGCCCAGCAGCAGCTTTACGCGGCCGTCGGTATTAAAGTAGAGTTCCAACGGAACCAGCGCATAACCACGGTTGCGAAGTTTGCCGTCAAGAAAGTCGATCTCCTTGCGGTGCAGCAGCAGACGACGCCGACGGTCGGGATCGCGATTCCACACGCCACCATGGCTATAAGGGTGGATATGCAGGCTGACGAGCCAGCACTCGCCGCCACGAATCAGCGCAAAAGTGTCAGTGATCTGACAGGCGCGCTCGCGAATCGACTTGACCTCGGTGCCGCTCAGCTCAATACCGCACTCAAACGTCTCATCGATAAAGTACTCGTGATGTGCCGAGCGATTCTTGGAAATGAGTTTGCGCTCGCGCTTACTGGGCATCGCCGGCCTCCTTGGCGCCATCGGTTCCCTTGTCGGCACCTGCGCGCTTTGCCTTGCGCTCGGCATTGAGCTCGGCATCGCTCTCGCGCACCAGTTTGATAATCGCCGCGCAGGCCTCCTCGCCCACCAAGTCGCGAGCACGCACCGTCAGGCGCGTCGCCTCCTGCTTGTCGCCGTCGCTTGCAGCATCGGTCGCACACATGATCAGGCAGATGGCGATCTCGGCCGAAGGTGAGGTCGGCACGCCCTGCAGGGCGAGCTCACCCATCACGTGGTCGTCGCTCTCATCGGCGGCATCCGGATAGGTGGTATGGATCTTGTTGAGCAGGCGCGTCGTATGCGCATCGTTGGGCGCCAGGCGCAGCGCCAGACGCGCGCAGCCCACGGCAGCCGAAACGTTCTCGGTCTCGGGCTCCAAGAAGTACTGACCTAGATTGGCGTAAGCGCGGGCGGCGCACTTGCCATCGCTTGCACGCTCCAGCACCGAGAACGAGAGCGATGCCCATTCCTGCTTGTCCTCGAGAGCGCGGAACAGCTCGGCCAGATCCAGGCGGTAGTTGCAGTTCATGGGATCCCAGCGCACGGCCTGCATCAAGGCGTTGCGAGCACTCACATAATCCTGCTGGCGAATGTAGGCAAACGCCATGTCAGAGTACAGGCGGTCAAACGGCACCTCGACCTGCACGAGCTCGCGCGGATCCTTCTCCACGCGGCGATAGGCCAAGCGCTCAAACTTGCTATCGAAGCTAAAGTATTGACGCTTCTCCTCCGTCTTGCACTCAGCGTCGATATACTCCTCGGCGAGCTCCACCAGACGCTCCAGCAGCGGCGTCGCCGTAGCCAGGTCGCCCTGCGCCAGATAGTTCTCGGCATACGTGATGTCTTGCAAGCTGATGGGCAGATCCATGGCTACTCCTCGATCCGGGCGGCAGACTCAACGCGCGCCTTAAGCATCGGTCAATACACAAAACCCGGGTCTCTTACGAGGCCCGGGCATTCAATTTTGGTAGCCCGTACCAGATTCGAACTGGTGATCTCCGCCTTGAGAGGGCGGCGTCCTAAACCGCTAGACGAACGGGCCATATGTAGCAAATGCAATGGCTGGGATGGAGGGAGTCGAACCCCCATTGACGGAACCAGAATCCGCTGTCCTGCCATTAGACGACATCCCAATGACTGCATCGCTGCGCTCGGCTGTGCCTTTGCGCAAGAAAGAAATATACGGGAAGTCTCGCCGTGACGCAAGCCCCAATTTTGACTTTTTTGAAATTCAGTCAAATTGGCCTAATTTAGTCCAACCCGTGAAGGACCTGTGAAGCCGACCGCTGTACACGAAGGGCAAAACACCGCGAGCGGTAGCCGTCAACCGTTGGCAGATTCTACCGCGAAAACGATAGCACCAGGCAGCACAATCGAAGTATCAATGATCGCGTAGATATCGAGGTACCATGGACGAAGAGCTTGATTACCTATGGGAGACCCTGGGCCTCGAGATCACTGCCGACCTTTGGCCCGAACGGGACAAAATCCATCCCACACTGCGCCCCGCCATTACTGTGGTGCAGGCAAAATACCGCCGTGCATCCTTTTTGATCATGCGGATGTCATGGCACGCGGGACTCCCCGACCTTAAGCGAATCCAGGCAAGCCTCGTCGAGTTGTCCGGTATGCCGACCGTCATATCCGAGGCGCACCTGGAGCAGCGCCAGCGCGAGCGACTGCAACAGCAGCGGATTCCCTTTATCTGCCCCGGCGTTCAGGCATATCTGCCCTTTATGGACGAGGAGTACTGGAGCGGCAAGCCCAACAAACACGTAAAGGTCTACGATCCGCACGAATGGGCACAGCTGGCGGACTGACTGGGGCAGGCCCGCCGGCGGAAAGTGCGTCCCAGATTTCAAGCTCAAACTGGTCCCCACTTTCCCGTCGAGCCCTCAACCGGAAACCGTGTCCCACAATCGAAGCTCAGAATGGGACGTGCTTTCCGCAACCGGCCACTTTGGGAAAGCGCATCCCATTCTGGAAGCGAATTCCGGGTCGCACTTTCCGCAGCCGCTACAGCAACGCCTCGGCCCAAGCCGCTTCCCTAAAGCCGGGAATCGCAAAGTCGTCGCCCACCAGCAGCGGACGCTTGACCAGCATGCCGTCGGTCGCCAGCAGCTCGTAGCACTCCCGATCCGTCATGCCCGCATCCAGACGCGCCTTCAGGCCCAGCTCTCGATATTTCATGCCCGACGAATTAAAGAAGCGCCGCACCGGCAGCCCCGAACGAGCAATCCAGGTCGCAAGCTCATCAGCCGTGGGATTGTCCAAAACGATATCGCGATCGATATACTCTACCCCATGTTCGTCCAGCCATGCCTTGGCCTTCTTACAGGTCGAGCACTTGGGATATTCAACAAACAGTACAGTCATGGGAATCCTCCGAATATAGATCGGCCAACGCAGGCACACGCCACACGAGGCGCCTTCGTATGATGGGCCAATTGTAGCCCACGGGTCACACGCTAAACGAACCGTACCCCGAATCCGCGTTTGATGTACGGCAGCAGCTCCATTGCCTCGGGCGTGATATGGCCCGCAACGTTCATGCGCTCGTCACCGGGAAGATCGACCCGCGCAATCTCAAGCTCGCCTTCGTAGCGCCCATATCCGCTATTGCTCACAGCGATCGACCCCGCCTTTCGCGGCAGGCCGGCTCCGGCATCCGTCGGCACGGAATCCGGCTTAAGCTTCGTACGTGACTCCTGAGACCTAAAGATGAGGACACTCGAGTCGGGCCGGTCGTGATGAATCTGCCCGCGCACATAGGCATAACCGGGCTCAAGCTCGCATTGCAAATCCACGTATCCGGCGGAAACTTGAGCAAACTGCGCCCAGCCCGCATCGGAAAGATCGGGGTCGCCGACCAACACAATGTCGCAATCGGCGCCATGTGCAAGCTCAAGCATATTGAGGGCAACCTTTGACGCGCGACCGCGCTGCGCCTCGACCGTCGGCAGTCCCTCGAATACCGGCCCGCGAACGTTAGCATCACCCGGCACAAAAGCCATGATTTCGAATCCAAGCGCCGCAAGACGAAGATTCGTCCGAGCAACATCTTCAAGAGCTAAACCGGTATAAGGCTTGGGGTAAAAATTGTGGCAGGCGGCAAAACGAGTCACATCGGCACCGGCCTCACGCCACGATGCGATTTCATCAGAACTCACCGTCGATGCATTGACCACAATGCGAAATACACCGGACAGCTCCGCGACCCGTTGGGCGCTAAAGCCATAGTCCAAACGAAGGTATTCCAACCCCAGATCGCGCAGGTCCTCGATGCGCTCAAGCCCAAGCAAATCGCACGTGCGAGGCCCCACATCGGCAATGAGCGCAATGCCACGGGCGGAAAGCAGCGACAGCACATGACGGACCTTATCGGCATACGCCGCTCCCCCATCCTCGGGAATATGCAGCGAGGTGAACGCGTAGCGCGCACCCGCCGCGGCACCACGCTCAATCGTCCGCTCAATATCCTGCAAAGGGCTGGAAAGATAAATCGAAATACCCGTTTTCACGCTTCAACGCTCCTTTAAAAAAGGCCGGCGGAGCAGCTAGCCCCGCCGGCACAACCATAACATCAAGAAATCTGCCGCGCGCCGCGAACCCCGAGCAACACGGCTCGCGATATCAAACTACTCGCCAAAGAACTCGTTGATCTTCTGCTCGTCGACGCCAAAGAACCACGTCAGGACAAAGCCGGCGGCATAGGCAAGCAGCATAGCGGCAACGTAGCCGAGCTGCTGGCCAGGAACGACGATCAGCAGGCCAAACAGACCGGAAACGCCCTGAGAAACCGTGCCGATGTGAAGCAGCGCCGCGAGCGCGCCGCCAAATCCGGCACCCAGGCAGGCCGTCACAAACGGACGAACGAGCGGCAGCGTAACAGCATACATCAGAGGCTCGCCCACACCCAGGATTCCAACGGGAATGGACTCTGCGACGTACTTCTTGAGCTTGGCGTTCTTGGTCTTAAAGTACAGCGCCAAACCGGCACCGACCTGGCCGCCGCCAGCCATCATAAGGATGGGAAGCAGATAATTGATGCCCTTGGTAGCTCCGTCGGGATCGTTGAGCATAGCGTGGATCGGCGTGAGCGCCTGATGCAGGCCGACGGACACCAGCGGCAAGAAGCCTGCTGACAGGATATAGCCGCCCAGGACGCCCAGCTTCTCGAAGATAAAGGTCAAAACGCTAAAGATGGCAGTCGTCAGCCATGCGCCAACCGGCTGGATGACGAGCATCAGAGCAAAGGCGCCGATGATGAGCACCAGCAGCGGAGACAAGAACGTGTCGAGTGCGTTGGGCATAACCTTGCGAATCTGACGCTCCATCCAGGCAAAAAATGCGCCAGCGATGAGAGCCGCGATCATGCCGCCCGCTGCGGGGTTGTACTGCGCATTGGTGAGCGGCAGCAGAATGGCAGTGGCAGGATCAGCCGCGCCAGGCGCAAGCAGGGGCATGGCACTGTTGGCGATACACATCATGCCGGCGATGCCGCCCAGCGCAGCGGAGCCACCAAACTCACGTGCCGCGTTATAGCCCACCAAGATGGGCAGATAGGCAAACAGGGCCCAGCCCATGGAACGAATGCCCTGGTACCACCACTCGCCTGCAAGCGCGCCTGCCGTCGAGACGTTAATGACGTTGCAGATACCGTTGATGAGGCCAGCCGCAATGATGCCGGGAAGCAGGGCGACGAAGACATTGGAAATCTTCTTGAGGAAGGCCTGAACCGGCTTGGACTCGTACTTGGCCTTCTGCGCGGCCTTGTTTGTGGCCGCAGCGTCAACCACGCTCTCGTCAGCAACGCCTTTCGCAAGGCCGGTGAGCTTGGAGAACTCCTCGAGCACCTTATTCACCTTGCCCGGACCCAGCACGATCTGCATCGTGTCGTCCTCGACCAGGCCCATCACGCCGTCGAGTGCCTTAATACCCTCCGTGTCGACGTTGCCCGTGTCTTTGACGGTCACGCGCAGGCGCGTCATGCACGCCGCGTTTGCGAGCACGTTGTCTTTACCGCCCAAAAGGTCCAACAGCTTTTGGGCCAGCTCTTTGTTCGTCATAACTCCTCCTTGTATTGGGTATCTCGTCTGGATGTCATATCAGCTCACGCCGCGCACCTATTGGGCGTCGGCATTGCTCTTCTCATGGCCACTCACCGCAGCACGGACATGGCCTCGTGCCCGCTCAAGAGCCACCGCAGCCTGCTCGGCATCGCAGTCCAGCAGTACCGAGACAATAGCGGTTTTTACATGGCCGCCGGCATCTGCAAGCGCCTGAACAGCGCGCTCGCGCGTGCAGCCGGTCGCCTCCATCACGATGTTCTGGCCGCGCACCACCAACTTCTCGTTCGTCTGCTGCACATCGACCATCAGGTTTTGGTATACCTTGCCGATCTTGACCATGGCACCGGTCGAAATCATGTTGAGAATGAGCTTTTGAACCGTTCCCGCCTTGAGCCTCGTTGAGCCGGTCAGCACCTCGGGACCGGGCACAGGCTCAATGGCAAGATCTGCGCTCTCCCCGATCTTCGACCCTTGGTTGCAGGCAATTGCAATGGTCTTGCACCCAGTTGCCTTGGCGTACACAAGGCCGCCCACCACATAAGGAGTACGACCGCTTGCCGCCAGGCCAACGACAAGATCCTTGTCCGAGAGTCCACGCTCTCGCAGGTCGCTCGCGCCAAGCTCCTCGCTGTCTTCGGCACCTTCGACAGCCTTGATAAACGCCGTCTCGCCTCCGGCAATGAGCCCGACAATCAGATCGGATGACACGCCAAACGTGGGCGGACACTCCGAAGCGTCGAGTACGCCCAGACGACCGCTGGTGCCTGCGCCCATGTAAAAGACGCGCCCGCCGCGCTCGAGTGTCTCAGCAGCCCAGTCGATTGCTGTGGCAACCTGGGGCAGCACTTTCGTGACCGACTGGACGGCACGAAGATCCTCATCGTTCATCGTCGTGACGATTTGCAGCGATGTCATCGTATCGAGGTCCATTGACCTTTGATTACGCTGTTCGGTCGTGAATTTTGTTAAATCGAGCATTTCATTCACCTCATCTTTCCTGTTTCTCGATGTAGTTTTGCTTAATGACATGCGTCGCCCGTTCGTAGTCGCTGGCAACGTAAGCAGCGTACAGGGCATCGACAACCATAAGCTGGGCCATACGCGAAGCCATGGCACCGCTGCGGACCAAGGGTTCACTCGCAGCGACGCCGAGCACGGCATCGGCCATGGTGGCAAGCTTGGATGATCCATCTACTTTGGTAACGGCCACGACGGGACAGTTGTGACGTTGAGCCTCGGCGGTGCAGTCCAGCACCTCTTGCGTCAAGCCCGAGTAGCTAAAGGCGATTGCCATATCGCCCTCATGCATGTTCTTGGCACATAAGAGCTGATCATGCCAGTCGTCGTACAGATGGCACTCTTTGTCGACACGCATGAGCTTTTGCGCCAGGTCGTGCGCGACCAAACGAGAGGCACCAATACCGAACAGATTGACCGCGCGTGCCCGCTTAAGACGGGCCGCGCATCGCTCCAAGACGGTGTAATCGAGCGTTCGCGCCGTCGCCTCAATCGTGCGCACGTTGCTTTTCATCACCTTCCCCACGATACGTTCGACGCTGTCATCCATGGAGATGTCCTCGAGAGCTATGTCTTTCTTGTCACCTAAGAGCGCCAGCTCGGCAATCAGTTCGCGCTGGAACTCCTTGTAGCCCGCAAAACCCAAACGCTTGCAAAAGCGCAAAATGCTCGAGGGCGAGGAGAACGTGACATCGGCAAGACCGCGGACGGACAGCCCGACCACCTCGTGCGGATGAGCGCTTACATATGCGATGACATTGCGTTCCGCCGGGCTCGCGCTGAGCTCACGCTCGCGAAGCCGCAAAAGCAATCCGTTTGCCATCTCAAACACCTCCGTTGAGAAGAATTAAAGACCAACGAACGATTCGTACCGGATACAAACAGCTTTTGCGGTACATTGTGCCGCATCGTGGCGCACAAAGGGCGAGCGTTCTACCGCTCGCCCCTCAAATCCGACCGCTCGGAAATACGCGCGACACAAAATAATTCAACGAGGTCGCATTATCAGAAACGGGTTTGCTACCGGCTAGCGCCTCGCATGGGCGCCGATCGGCCGAGTCGCATGGCGTACCAACGCCGCTGCCAGCAATACCAACAGCATGGCGGTGACATAGCCCGCAGCATCGAATCCTAAATCGATAACGTCGAAATGCCTGCCGGGAACAAAGATCTTATGTACCTGATCGCCAACGGAGCAGGCGGCGCAAAAGAGCAATACGGGCACGCAACGGGAGCATACGCTCCACGGACGCCTGGAAAAGCAGACCACGACCACCGAGGCGAACAATCCGACGAAGAAAAACTCTACGGTATGGGCAACGCGACGGACGTTTGTGCCCACCCACATGCGAATGGAAGCAAGTCGGCCAGACCGGACATTCGAGGCAGCCGAATCGGCGCCCCCGGTCATTCCGTTCTCCGTCTGGGCTTCACCCGTGGCATCGGCAGCCTGAACGCCCGTAGCCTGACCCTCCACCACACGCGCGGTGGACTCGCTCAGCAACGACGTCTGCACCGCGTTTTGCTCCGTCAGCACCCAGATGCCCGCCAGCGTTGCAGCGAACAGAACGACCGCGGTCCATCCGATTATTTGTTTTACGCGTGCCAAGGGCCAACCTCCTTTTTTGAATATCAGCGAGTGTAGCCTCAAATGACATCGTCACCGTATCAAAATTTGAATCGCAACAGGAAACGACAAAGCGACGCAAACCCCTACCCCGCCTCGCGCATCCAGCGATCGAACGTCCCCACGCACACGCCCAGGCACTTTGCCGCCTGGCTGCGGGTAATATCGCCCGCCTCATAGCTATCGCGCACCAGCTCAAACTGAGGAGGGCACAGCTTGCGAGGTCGACCGAAACGGACCCCTCGCGCCCGCGCCGCTGCAATTCCCTCCGCTTGGCGCCGATGGATATTCTCGCGCTCTACCTGCGCCACGTAGCTCAGCAGTTGCAGCACAATATCGGCAATCAGGACGTTGGTCACATCCGGCGCGCCGCTGGCCCTAGCGCGCGTGTCAAGCAATGGCATGTCCAACACCACAATGGCAACCCCGAGCTCCTTGGTAATGCGTCGCCATTCCTCAAGAATCTCGGAGTAATTACGGCCAAGTCGGTCGATAGAAAGCACCACCAGCACGTCCCCGTCTCCCAGGACGTGCAGCAGCTCGCGATAACGCGGTCGATCGAAGTCCTTGCCGCTCGCATGGTCGGCATAAATATTCGCCGAGCCCACGCCATAGGCGCCCAGCGCATCCAGCTGCCGATTAAGATTCTGATCGCGCGAACTCACCCGCGCATAACCGTACACCGTCGCCATCTCATCCCCGCTTTCTTGTAAACCTGACAAAAGGGACAGGTTTATTTTGGTAGGTTTTACCTCTCAAATAGCAGGTAAGCGGGCGGCCGAGCAGACGGCAAGGTAGCCACTATTCAAATGCGGAGGGCGGCCCCGAAAGACCGCCCTCCGCTCTCTCGCCACGAGTCGGGATTTAGCTAATGGATAAGCTTAAAGTCCAAGTGTCCACGCGTGGTATTGACGCGCGAGACCTCGATAATCACGCGCTGGCCCAGTTCATAGCGAGTCCCCGTGTCGGCGCCCGTCAGCGTAAGCGCGTCCTCGTCGAACTCGAACCACTCGTTGCCCAGGCTCTTAATTGAAACCAGGCCCTCGACCTGTGTTAGGTCCAAGCGCACAAAGAGGCCCATGCTGCTAACCCACGAGACGGTTCCGGCATAGCGCTCACCCAGACGGTCCTCATAGTACTGGGCAATCTTGATCTTTTGCGTCGCATGGCTGGCGGCATCTGCCGCGCGCTCGGCATCGCTACATGCGCGGCAGATCTGCGGCAGAATGCGCGGCAGCGACTCGCGCCCCTTGCCGATCAGCCGCGGCGTACGGACCAAGGCGTCCTTGCCGCCGAGCTGCTCATAGGCCAACTGCAGTTTGAGCACGCGGTGCACCACCAGATCGGGGTAGCGACGGATGGGACTCGTAAAGTGACAGTAGCACGGCGCGGCGAGCGCAAAGTGGCCCTCGTTGCGCGGCTTGTACAGCGCGCGCTGCATGCTGCGCAGAAGCAGCGTGTTGACGAGCGGTGCGTTGGCCGTACCGGCGGCAGCATCAACTGCAGCCTGCAGCTCATCGGGGCTCCCCAGGGCAATACCGGCAGCACGGCGATCGTCGATGATGCCTAGCTGCGCCAGCGCAACGGCAGCACCGTGCAGGCTATCGGGGCTCGGATCCTCATGCACACGATAGCAGGCCTCGATATCACGGTCTGCCAGCCACTCTGCAACGCACTCGTTGGCGAGCAGCATGGCTTCCTCGATAAGCGACGTGGCACACGAACGCTCACGCGCCACAATCTGCACGGGCACTCCGTCCTCATCCAATAGAGCGCGAATCTCGGCTGTGTCAAAATCGACTGAGCCGCGGGCGCGACGAATACGACGGCGAAGTTCGGCGAGTTCGTTAGCGGCGACAAGGAAATCGCCGAGGTCGATGTTGTAGCCGCGGGCGGCCTCCTCGCACGCAAGACCGCGCTCAAGCGCTTCCTCGCGCGAGGTCTCGGCAGCCGCAACATCCTCGGCTGCACCCTCCAGCACCGAATACTCAACCGCGCCGGCACGCACCAGCAGCGCCTCGGCGCCGTCATAGTCCATACGCACACGCGAGCGAATCACGCTGGGATACGGATCGTAATGCCGCACGCGACCCTGCGCATCGAGCTCAATATCGACGGTAAACGCAAGACGGTCCTCATCAGGGCGAAGCGAGCACAGGTCATTGGACAGGCGTTCGGGCAGCATGGGAAGCACGCGATCGGCCAGATACACCGATGTCGTACGATGGCGAGCCTCAAGATCGATATGTCCGTCCCAAGCCACATAGTGTGAAACGTCGGCGATATGCACACCCAGCTTGTAGCCACCCTCGGGCGTGCGCTCCAACGAAACGGCATCGTCAAAGTCGCGCGCGTCGACTGGGTCGATCGTGATGACAAAGCGGTCGCGCAGATCGCGGCGGAGCGGGTCCTTAAGCGCCGCGGACACATCGAGCGAAAGCCCCTCGGCCTCGGCCAGCGCGGCCTCGGGATAGCTATCGGTATAGCCGTAACGCGCCATCACATATTGAACACCCAAATCGGGCGCGTCATCTCCGCCAATGCGGCGTTCGATCGTCACGGTACCCGATTCCAGGCGCGTCGGGTAGGTCAAAATGCGCGCGACAACAGCATCACCCGGGTGGACGCCCAGACGATCCGCCGAGGTATCCTCGGGCAGAATGAAGAAGTCGGCCTTCAGACGCGAATCGAGCGGCTCGATCACACCGAGCGGACCGGCGGTCTGGTACGTGCCCACCACGCTTATGGCTGCACGCTCAACCACGCTTTCGATCACGGCGCGCCGCTCACCGTGCGGGCTGTTCTTAATGCTCACGGCAACGGTATCGCCGTCCATGATCTCGCGCTTACCGCGGCCCATGACCTTGTAGTCGCCGTTTTCGGTTACAACGTAGGCGCTATGCTCATGGAGCTGCACGCGCCCGGTCAGGCTCGGACGGCGTTCGCTGCGCACCGGCCCGCGCCGATTGCGAGCTCCACGCTTATGCTTGTTATTGCGCCCCATGGCGCCTCCTAACTATCGATTGCCGTTTACATCCCAAGAGTCTACCCAAATGATCCCTAGGGGATGAAGGAAAACGGATCACATAGATAGACCAGCGCTACGATGATTCGTTTCCTTCGTCCCCTAGGGATCAAAAAACGGGCCGCCCCATAAGAGACGACCCGTTGGAAGGGGTGAATTCCAGGCATGCTTACACGCGCAGGTAGCGGCGCATGGCGATGGCAGAACCAAAGAGACCGATAATCACGCCGACCAGAATCAGCGCAGCATAGGTCACCAGGTAGTACTGCATCGGCAGGGCAAACGACATCCAGCCGATGCTCTCCTGCAGACGCGGAATCATCAAATTGCGCAGCAGCTCCAGAACGCCGATGGAAAGCAGCGAGCCCAAAATGGCCTGCAGCACGCCCTCGGTGATAAACGGGCCACGAATGAAGCCGTTGCTGGCGCCGACCAGACGCATAATCGCAATCTCACGACGACGCGCCGTGATGGACAGGCGAATCGTGTTGTTGATGAAGATGAATGCGATAAAGGTCAGAAGACCAACGAGCACCACGGCGGCGATGCGGATGTAGTTGGTCACCTGGAACAGGCGGCTCACTTCCTCCTGGCCGTACAGCACGCTCGCGTTGACGTCGCCGTCATCCGCGATCTTCTGGAAATCGGCATCCTTCTTGAGCTTCTTTGCCGTGCTCTCGACCTTGGACGGATCGTCCATCTCAATAGCGAAGGAAGCCGGCAGCGGGTTCTGGCCATCGAGCGCGCTCATGGTGGCGTCGGCGTTGCCCGACATCTTGCTCGTATACTCGGCCAGCGCGTCGTCCTTGTCCTTATAGGTCACGGACTTGACGTTATTCCACGTCTTAAGCTCGGCCTCAAAAGCCTGAACATCGGCCTGATCGGCGTCATCACTAATGAACGCGTTGATGACAACCTGATCCTCGACGGTGCCGATCACGGAGTTCAGCATCGCAGAGCCCATGATGAACAGGCCGATGATAAACAGCGAAAGGAAGATCGTGATGACGGCGCCGAGCGAGGTAGTCCAGTTACGGAAGAAGTGGCTGATTGCCTCTTTGAAGGAGTAGCCCACGTTAGTTGGTGCCATAGTTGCCGTAACCTCCCCTCTCCTGGTCGCGGATGACGTGGCCGCCCTCGAGGGCGATCACGCGACGGTGCATGCTATCGACCATCTCGCGGTCGTGCGTGGCGACGATCACGGTGGTGCCGGTGCGGTTAATACGCTCAAGCAGCTTCATGATGCCCAGCGAGATCGCCGGGTCGAGGTTGCCCGTGGGCTCGTCGCAGATCAGCAGCGGCGGACGGTTGACCATAGCACGGGCGACGGCAACGCGCTGCTGCTCGCCACCGGAAAGCTGGTCGGGCAGCGAGTCCATCTGATCGGCCAGACCGACCAGGCGCAGCACCTCGGGCACCTGGCTGCGAATGACGCCCTTGGGCTTGCCGATGCACTGCAGGGCAAACGCCACGTTTTCGTAGGCGGTCTTTTGCGGCAGAAGCTTAAAGTCCTGGAACACGGCGCCAATCTGGCGGCGCAGGAACGGAACCTTGCGGTTCTTGATCTTCATGAGGTCCTGACCGGCAACCAGGATGCGGCCGCTCGTCGGCTTGACGTCGCGGTTGAGCGTCGACAGCAGCGTGGTCTTACCCGAACCGGAGTGACCGACCAGGAAGACGAACTCGCCCGGATAGATCTCGATGTTGATGTCGTCGAGTGCAGGCTTGTTGGGCTGTGCCGGATAGATCTTGGTGACATGCTCCATAAGGATAACGGGCTCGACACCGGCCTGCTTGGCCATCTTCTTGCGGCTGGCCTGCGGATCGATGGGCGCAAACACCGACGTAAAATCGGGGTTGTTGAGCGCGTTATCGAGGCTTGCGACCTCGGCGGCCTGATCGCTCTCGACCACCGGGGCAGCAGGCTGAGTGGGGTCGGGAATAGCGGCAAAGAGACCGGACTGCGCAGGCTGAGGAGCCGGCGTCGCAGGGGCCAAGGGGTCGGGAATGCCGGCCATGGTAGGCTGCGGCGTGGCGGCACCAGCCTGAGGCTGCTCCACGCGAGCGGTCACGGCCTGAACGGGCTCAAAACCCGCCGTGCCGGAAAGCGCGACATCGCTGGTTGGATTGTAGGCAAAGGGATCGGATGCCGGCTGTGCCTGATCTGCCGGCTGAGCGGGGGCCTGAGCAACAGGCTGGCCCTCTGAATCCGGAGTGGCGAAACGACTGCCCTGGACGCCTGCCTGCGTCTTGGGGGCATCATCGCCCGCACCGGAGGTACGGAAGTGGTTACCCACTGGTGCTCCTTATCGTCGTGCGTTTAAACTACATGAGCGCTTTGTATTTTAGCAGCATTAGCTTTGCTGCACATAAGAAGCATGGCGTGCTTAGGGATCCCGTCGGCCGGGCACAGGGCTCCTCCGTCCTGCGGAAAGATTTGGAGAGTAGCCCTGTACCCGGCCTGCGGTAACTAAGGGGTCGCTGCGGTTATCTTGAAGTGCTGCATATACAAAGTTGGAAGGGTCTGAATTGCACTTTGCCGATATATGCCCTTTTCCCTGATGGGACCGTGCTTGAGGGGCGTCTTCATAAGTTGCGGTGAAATAGGGACTGTTTTACCAGTTAAAAGGTCTAATCAGTCCTTATTTCACCGCAACTGAAACAGGGGCGCTCTCCAAGAGAGCGCCCCTGCCGGGTTTCCATAGTTCTGGCGAAGCAGTCCTTGAGATCCGCCTTGCCTTATGCCAAGAACTCCTTGGTGGTCGCCACGATGTTGGCGGCGTCCAGGCCATACTTGTGCAAGAGCTCAGCGCCCGGACCAGACTCACCGAAGGTGTCGTTGACGCCGATCTTCTTGAGCGGCGTCGGGCACTGCTCGCATAGGACGTCGGCAACGGCGCTGCCCAGGCCACCGATCACAGAGTGCTCCTCGACGGTCACGACGTGGCCGGTCTTGATAGCGCTCTTGACGATCAGGTCGGCATCGATGGGCTTGATGGTGTGCATGTTGATGACCTCGGCGTCGATACCCTCGGCAGCGAGCTGCTCGGCGGCCTCGAGAGCCTCGCCGACCATCAGGCCGCAGGCGATGATGGTCACATCGGCGCCCTCGCGCATGACAATGCCCTTACCCAACTCGAACTTGTAGGTCTCGGGGTCGTTGATAACCGGCGAGGCCAGACGGGCAAAGCGCATGTACACCGGACCGTCGCACTCGTAGGCGGCGCGCGTCACGGCGCGGGCCTCCACATCGTCGGCAGGAACGATAACAGTCATGCCGGGGATGACGCGCATAAGGGCGATATCCTCGCAGCACTGGTGCGTGGCGCCATCCTCGCCCACCGAGATACCGGCGTGCGTGGCACCGATCTTAACGTTAAGGTGCGGGTAGCCGATGGAGTTACGGACCTGCTCAAAGGCGCGGCCGGCTGCGAACATGGCAAAGGTGCTCGCGAAGGCAACGCGGCCGGTGGTTGCGATACCGGCGGCGACGCCCATCAGGTTGCTCTCGGCGATGCCCACATCGAAGAAGCGATCGGGGCAGGCGGCCTTAAACTTGCCGGTCTGCGTGGCGGCTGCCAGGTCGGCGTCGAGGACCACAAAGTCATCGTGCTCGTTGGCGAGCTCGACGAGGGCCTCGCCGTAGCTTACACGCGTGGCGATTTTCTTGACGTCTGCCATCCTAGAGCTCCTCTCCGGCGGCCGTGAGCTCTGCCATGGCCTGCTCAAACTGTTCATCGTTGGGGGCCTTACCGTGCCAGCCCACCTGGTTCTCCATAAAGGAGACGCCCTTGCCCTTCATGGTCTCGGCGATAATGGCGGTCGGCTGACCCTTGGTGGCGCGGGCCTCGGCAAAGGCGGCGCGGATCTGATCGAAATCGTTGCCGTCGGCGAGCTCCACCACATGGAACTTAAAGGCGCGGAACTTGTCGGCGAGCGGCATGGGGTCGTTGACCTCCTCGACGGGGCCGTCGATCTGCAGGCCGTTGTGGTCGACGATCACGCAGAGGTTATCGAGCTGCTGGTTGCCGGCAAACATGGCGGCCTCCCAGACCTGGCCCTCCTCGCTCTCGCCATCGCCCAGCAGGGCGTACGTGCGGTAAGTATCGCCCCAGTGCTTGGCGGCAACGGCCATACCCACGGCGGCGGAGATACCCTGGCCGAGCGAGCCGGTGGACATGTCGACGCCCGGGGTGTCGTTCATGTTGGGGTGACCCTGCAGGTGGCTGCCAATATGGCGCAGTGTCTCGAGGTCCTCCTTGGGGAAGAACCCGCGCTCGGCGAGCACGGCGTACAGGCCCGGAGCGCAATGGCCCTTGGAGAGCACAAAGCGGTCGCGATCGGCCTTGCGGGGATCGGCCGGGTCGACGTTCATTTCCTCAAAGTACAAATAGGTCATGATGTCGGCAGCGCCGAGCGAACCGCCCGGATGGCCGGACTTGGCAGCGTGCACGCCGGTGACGATGCCCTTCCTTACCTCGTTGGCAACCTTTTTGAGCTCTTCGTCGCTCATTGTGCCTTCCTTTCATCCTCATTAGACAAAATGCGCACGGCACCGAAGGTAATCCCAACACAGCCGCAATGCACGTACGTCATTCATTATGCTGGAAACTGATGGCTTTACCAGAGTTTTTATCATTATTTGAACAATTTAGCAGGCAGAACCGCTGATGAAACGGTTTATCAATGTGAACGTCTTTTGGATGGAACGCGGTCGCCCTACGCGCTAATGTCCTTGAATCCCTCGCCGAAGGCTTCCGTAACGTCAGCGACCGTCACAATGGCGTGAGGATCGCGCTCGCGCACGATCGTCTTGAGGGTATTGAGCTCTCGACGGCTCACGATGACCATAATCACCGGCTTCTCGGCACCCGAATACATGCCAGTCGCCTTAAACTTGGTACAACCACGACCCAGACCATACATGATATCGGCAGCGATATCAGGAAACTTGTCCGAGATGATGAGTACCATACGGCGTTTGTTGCCACCATCGACCACGGCATCGATCACGTAGCCGCTAATGACCATCGAAAGGCCTGCATACAGTGCGTTTTCGATTGAAAAGACCGGAGCCGATAACGCGCATACGGCAACATCGATCGCCATGACGGTCGAGCCCACGGGCAGTGAGGTATTACGCGAGATGATTTGGCCAATCGTGTCCGAGCCGCCGGTGTTGGCGCCGGCGCGCAGCACCATGCCGTAACCGATGCCCGTAATAATGCCGCCCCACATGGCAGGAAGCATCAGGTCCGCATCCGCCAGAGGTGCTACAAACGGGGCGAACAGATCGGTAAAGAAGCCCAGCAGCACAAAGCCCGTCGCGGTCTGCACCACGTAGAACATGCCGCCCTCGCGCATAACGACCAGCAGCAGCAAGGCATTCATCACGATGGTCTGGATACCGACGGGAAGCGACACGCCTCGCGCCGCGCCGACCGCCTGGATAATGGTGGCAAGGCCCGTAACGCCACCGGCGGCAAGGCCGTTGGGAATCAAAAACAGGTCGGTCGCAATAGCGGCCAGAGCGCACCCCAACATAATCTGGGGCAGGTCGTGAAAGAAGTTCATCGAAAGAATGCGCTTGATGTCCAGACGATATGCCATGCTGCCCCCCTCAAAAAAGCGCACCCAAACGGATGCGCTTCGAACTTCTTCTTGTATTCGATTCTACCGATTCGCCGGACAAAAACCACCCCTGCGCAGGGTTTATTCTGGATACAAACCCGTCCAACCGTTGGGCTTGGCATCGGCTTGAAGCCACCCGATGTTTTAGACCTCCGAGCCTTCTGCATCGGCGTTGCCGGTAGCCCAGCGATGGTAGCCAATAACAAACGGGTCCAGGTCGCCATCGTCAAGAACTGCCTCGACGTTGCTGGTCTCAACGCCCGTGCGTAGGTCTTTGACCATCTGGTACGGGTAGAGCACGTAGCTGCGAATCTGGTTGCCAAAACCGATCGTGGTCTTGGGTCCGCGAATCTCATCGAGCGCCTCGGCGCGCTTCTCGAGCTCAATCTCGTACAGACGAGCCTTGAGGATCTGCATGCACGCGGCCTTGTTCTGGATCTGGCTGCGCTCGTTTTGGCAGGTGACCACAATGCCGCTGGGGAAATGCGTCACGCGCACGGCGGAGTCGGTGGTGTTAACGCCCTGACCGCCCGGGCCGCTCGCGTGGTACACGTCCACGCGGATGTCATCGGGACTGATTTCGATGTCGATATCATCGGGTAGCACGGGGATGACCTCGACGCCGGCAAACGTGGTCTGGCGGCGCTTCTTGTCGTCGGTGGGGCTAATGCGAACCAAGCGGTGAACGCCGGCCTCGGCGCGCAGCATGCCAAATGCGTCCTTGCCCTCGACGGTAAAGGTCGCACGGTCAATGCCGATGACCTCGGCCGCGGGACAGTCGTTGATGGTGACCTTCCAGCCGCGACGCTGGCAGTACTTCATGTACATCTTAAAGAGCATGAAGGTCCAGTCCTGAGCCTCCAGACCACCCTGTCCGGGCTTGATGGTCACAATGGCATCGCCGTGATCGAACTCACCGGTAAACCAGCTCGAAAGCTCAAGCTCGTCGATAGCGCGGGCCAGGCGTTCTGCCGTAGCGGCAGCCTCCTCGCGCAATGCGGCGGCGTCGGGGTCATCCCCCATCTCCTCGGCAAGCTCCAGCGCGGCGCGGGCATCGGAAAGCTCGCCGCGCGCGGTATCCACGGCAGCGATATCTTCCTTGGTGCGCGCGATCTCCTCCATGGTGGCACGGGCGGCGTCGGCGTCATCCCAAAAGCCGGGGGCCACGCTTTTAGCCTCGAGCTCGGTCACGCGCGTGCGCTTTTCGTCCAAATGGAGATACGACTCGACCTCGCCGAGCCGGTCCGCAAACGCGTCCAGCTCGGCGGGCGTTACCTCTAAAGCCTCAGCCATTAACGATTCCTGCCGTGGCAGTACTTAAACTTCTTGCCGCTACCGCAGGGGCACGGGTCGTTGCGGCCCACGTTGACGTACGGATCGTCGCTCTCGGACTTGCGATAGGTGGTCACCTTGCCACCGTTGTTGACGGCAGCCGGACCACCCTGGACAGCCGTGCGGGCCTGCACCTGCGCCTGCTTGCGCAGCACCGAGTCGCCGTTGTCACCATCGACCTCGGCAGGACCGGAGAAGCGCGCGCCCTCGAGTGCGGGGTCCTCCTTGTGCTCCACGGCACGCGGGGCAGCCTTGATCTCGATACGCAGAACCGTGCGCAGGTAATCCTCGTACATGGTATCGACGAGTATCTGGAACGCGCCGTAGGCCTCGGTCTTGTACTCAACCAGCGGGTCGCGCTGGCCAAAGCCGCGCAGGCCGATGCCGGTCTTGAGGTAGTCCATCTCCTGCAGGTAGTTCATCCAGCGGGTATCGATGACGCGCAGCATGACCTGGGTGTTGAGCTCGCGCATCAGGTCCTCACCCAAGCGCTCGGCCTTCATGTTGTAGCACTTCTCTACGTAAGCCAGGACATCGGCGGCCAGGGCCTCATAATCCTCGTCGGGGAACTTCGGCGTATCGATGTGGCCGGTGAGCTCCACAACCCACTTGCGCAGGCCCTCCAGGTCACGCTCGCCATCGTGACTGTCCTTGGTGCAGAACTCCTGCACGCAGCGGTACACGGTGTCGTGCATGACCTCGGTGATGTGGTCGGTCAGGTCCTTGCCGTCCAGAATCTTATTGCGCTCGGCGTAGATGACCTGGCGCTGCTTGTTCATGACGTCGTCGTACTCAAGGACGCTCTTACGCATGGAGAAGTTGATGCTCTCGACCTTGTGCTGGGCGCTCTCGACGGCCTTGGAGATGATCTTGTGCTGGATGGGCATGTCGTCGCCCATGTCGGCCGTGACCATCATCTTGGAGACGCGGTCCATCTTGTCGCCGCCGAACAGGCGCATGAGGTCGTCCTCGAGCGACAGGTAGAACTGGGTCTCGCCCGGATCGCCCTGACGGCCGGAGCGGCCGCGCAGCTGGTTGTCGATACGGCGGGACTCGTGGCGCTCGGTGCCGATGACGGTCAGGCCGCCGGCGGCAAGCACGCGCTCGCGCTCGGCCTTGCAAGTCTCCTTGGCCTCGGCGTTAAACTGCTCGAGCTGCTCGGGCGTCACATCCTCCATGGTCAGACCCTCGTACTCCAGGCGCTCGCGCACCAGCTCGTCGGGGTTGCCGCCCAGCAGGATGTCGGTACCACGACCGGCCATGTTAGTAGCGATGGTCACGGCGCCGTAGCGTCCGGCCTGGGCAACGATGTGGGCCTCGCGTTCATGGTGCTTGGCGTTGAGGACCTCGTGTGCGATGCCGCGCTTGGTAAGGGCGGCGGACAGCTTCTCGGAACTCTCGATGGAGACGGTGCCCACCAGGACCGGCTGGCCCTTGGCGTGACGTCGCTCGACATCGTCGGCGACGGCGTTGTACTTGGCCTGAATGGTGCGGTACACCAGGTCCTCGTGATCCACGCGCTGCACGGGCTTGTTGGAAGGGATGACTTCGACGGGCAGCTTGTAGATCTCGCGGAACTCGGCATCCTCGGTAAGTGCCGTGCCGGTCATGCCGGAGAGCTTGTCATACAGACGGAAGTAGTTCTGCAGGGTGATGGTGGCGAGTGTCTGGTTCTCCTCGCGTACGAGCACGCCCTCTTTGGCCTCAATGGCCTGGTGCAGGCCCTCGGAGTAACGGCGGCCTTCCATAATGCGGCCGGTGAACTCGTCGACGATCTTGACCTCGCCGTTGGTGACCACGTACTGCTTATCACGGTGGAACATGTACTGGGCCTTCAGCGCCTGCTGCAGGTGGTTGACCAGCTGGCCGGAGAGATCGGCATAGATGTCATCGATACCCAGGCGGCGCTCGATCTTCTTAAGACCGCGCTCGGTGGCGGCGATGGTGTGCTTGGCCTCGTCCATGACGTAGTCGCCCGTGGGTTCAACGTCCTCGGTGGCGGTGAGCATGTCGTGCGACACGTCCTCACCGCGCTCCAGGCCGCGCACGGCGCGCGCGAAGTCCTTGTAGGTGCTGGCGGACTTAGTGCCGGCGCCCGAGATAATGAGCGGCGTCCTGGCCTCATCGATCAGGATGGAGTCGACCTCGTCGACGATGGCGTAGTTGTGACCGCGCTGCACGCGCTGCTCGGGACGGGTGACCATGTTGTCGCGCAGGTAGTCGAAACCGAACTCGGAGTTGGTGCCATAGGTGACGTCTGCCTGGTAGGCCGGACGCTTGAGCTCGAGCGGCATGTTGTTCTGGAGCAGACCGACGGTCATGCCCAGGTACTTGTAGATGCGGCCCATCCACTCGGAGTCGCGCTTTGCCAGGTAATCGTTGACGGTAACGACATGCACGCCCTTGCCGGCGATAGCGTTGAGGTAGCCGGACAAGGTGGAGACGAGCGTCTTACCCTCGCCGGTCTTCATCTCGGCAATATGACCCTCATGAAGCGCCATGGCGCCGATGAGCTGTACGTCAAAGTGGCGCATGCCCGTGATGCGCTTGGAAGCCTCGCGCACGGTGGCAAAGGCCTCGGGAAGCATGTCGTCGAGCGACTCGCCGTTGGCGTAACGCTCGCGAAACTTATCGGTCTGGGCGCGGAGTTCCTCCTCGGTCATCTTCTCAAACTGGGGCTCAAGACCGTTGATCTGGTCGACGATCTTGTAGTAGCGCTTAAGGTCCTTATCGGATCCAAAGGACAGCAGCTTTGACATGAATCCCATGTGGTTTTCCTTTTTGGCCATCGCCCACGCCGTGCAGCTGCGGGCGAGTTAAACACAGATGATTGTACTTTAGCCAAACAAGGCGCGGCCTATACGGTCGAGCTCGACCGCCACGTAATAACTACGACCAACCTGCCACAATGGGACAGGTTAATTTTGGAGGGTTTATCTGGGCAAACGCCGCCTCTCCGCTATTTGATGCCATGGGGACAGGTTAGTTTGCACTAATCAAAAAGAAAAGGGCCGCGCACCCAGATGGATACGCGGCCCTTTAGCCATGAATGCGAGTGTTTGCTCGGCGAGCTATTTACTCAGCAGCCTCGGTGGTCTCGGCCTCGGCAGCGGCCTCCTCGACGGGAGCCTCTGCGGGAGCCTCGGCGGCCTGCTTGGCAGCCTCCTCGGCAAACTTAGCAGCACGCTTGGCCTTCTCGGCAGCCTTAGCCTCAGCGGCGGCCTTGCGAGCGGCCTCGGCCTCAGCAGCCTTGGCAGCCTTGGCAGCCTTGGCCTCCTCGGCCTTCTTGAGCTGGGCGGCAGCGGCGCCACCGAACTTGTCGGCGAAGCGCTGGACGCGTCCACCGGTGTCGACGAACTTCTGCTGGCCGGTGTAGAACGGGTGGCACTCGTTGCAAAGCTCAACCTTCATCTCGGACACGGTAGCGTGCGTCTTGAAGGTGTTGCCGCAGGAGCACGTCACCGTGCACTCGACATACTGGGGATGGATACCCTGCTTCATGGTAGGACTCCTTATTGGTCAGGCGCTGGTTACCGATCAGCGCATAAGGCGTCTTGGTTTCCGACCAAGACAACAAACTTGGCTATGGTACCACGGCGCCGCGTGTCCCACAAAAGGTTCACGGTCTTTTCGGAACGACACGAATCTGACCCATCGAAACACATCTCCACCGTTCCTTCAACTGGGAAAATGCCGTCCCCGGGGCCTGAGAAGGGCCCCGGGGACGTTCGACTGACTGCGGGAACGGCCTTTCCGCTCAATGTGTTCGGCTGAGATCGGAAATCAACCAAACTGAACTAGGTTCAGTTGACATGGTTAAAAACGGGGGCGACGCTTTTGCGTCGCCCCTCGTCCCGGCCGGGTTGCTTTAGTTGTACACACGGTAGTTACACTTGAACTGGGTTATGTGTCCATAGCTGGAGCGGTACCAACCCGATGTATAGCTGATTACTTCTGGGCCTAGATATTCGTATCTCTTGTTGTAGCGAAGCTGACGGTAGGTCGTGTCGTACTCTGCTACGTAAAACGTGTCTCCAGAGAAGGCTTTGTACCGGTCCTTAACCGTCGAAGCCATGTACGCGGGTTCGACATCGCCTTTCTCTCCGTTGAGCGCATAGACGGGTGCCGCGATTCCGCATAAAGCGGTTGCCACGAGGATGGCGTAGACAGCCATGCGCGACGCATTGGACTTCAGCTGTTCAAATAGTTTCATGTCATTCACCTCCCTCGTATGTATCGAGGTATTCCTGCTTGAGCGTCTGCG